>JBHJHI010000026.1:0-56855 GCA_050330995.1 Paracoccaceae bacterium | reverse complement strand
CGGCCGGCCAGCCCGGCCGACGGGGCGGCCGCGCGCGCGGCCCGGGCGGCTGCGCAGGAGGTGCTCGATCTCGGTCTCTTCCGTCCCGGACGCCATGGGCTGTCTCCTTCAGACCGTCGGTTGCAGCGCGCTCGCGGCGCGGAAGGGCGGCGGGCCGGGGCGGGCGGCGAGCGCGCGCAGCGCCGCACCCACCGCCTCGGTCGCGGCGCGGATCTCCTCGAGGGTGTGGCGCGCGGTCACGAAGAAGCTGACCCCCGCCGTGGCGAGGCAGTCGAGGCGCCGCGCCACCGCGCGCACCCCCCGCGCGAGGAGCGCGCCCTGCACCGCCCGGCTCGCCCCGGCGGCGCCGAGCGGCAGCGTGACGATCGGCAGGCGCGAGGCGAGGGGGGCGAGGCCGGCGCACGCGAGCCCGTCCCTGAACGCGGCGACCAGCCGCGCGAGCCGTCGGCGCCGCCACGCGCCCTCGCGTCGGTTCGCCCCGAGCGCCGCGTGCAGCGCGGCGAGGTGGCAGGCGGAGACCGGGCTGTTGTGCACCGCCGTGGCGCTCGCCCTGCGCAGGCGGGCGACGGCGCCGCGACCGCCCGCGAGTACCGCGGCCGGCACCCCGCGCCCCTTGGCGAGCGAGGCGATCACGAGGACCCGCCCCGCCCCGTCGTCGAGCCCCGTCAGGACGCCGCCGCCCGCCGGCTGCCCCGCCGCGCGGCCGAGCAGGCCGAGCGTCTGCGTGTCGTCGATCACCAGGGTCGCGCCGGCCTCGGCGACGAGCGCGAGGTAGCGCGCGAGAGGCGGCGGCCGTCCGCAGCTCGCGCAGCATCCGTCCACGAGGACGACGGCGCCCGGCGCGGCGCGCAGGGCGCGCGCGAGGGCGGCCGCGTCGTGGTGGGCGAAGACGCCGAGGCCGACGCCGCGCGCGACCGCCCGCGCGGCCGAGGCGTGGCCGACGGGGTAGCCGCCCGCCTCGACGAGCAGCCGGCCGCCGGCCGCCGGCTGCCGGTCGAACAGGTCCGAGAAGGCGTGCAGGCTGGAGGGCAGGAGCATCGCGTCGTCCGCGCCCGTCAGCCGCGCGAGCGCGATCTCCGCCGCACGCTGGCCCTCGGGCGGCGCCAGCGCCGCCGGGCGGCCGGTGGAGAGCGCCCGCCACGGCCCCAGCGAGGCCGAGGCGTGGCCGAGCCCCAGATAGAGCGTGGAGGTGAAGTCGATCATGCGTCCGCCCCCCGCCCTCACCGCCTCGCCGGGCCGCGCGGCGCGGGCGGCAGGATCTCGGCGGGCGGCGCCTCGGGCGCGTCCAGGCGGTGCGGCCGCGTCCGGCCCTGCGAGAGCCGGCATCCGCCCGTCCGTGGCCGGGCGCGCCGGGCGATGAGCTGGGAGGGCTGGCGGTAGCGGTCCTCGCTCGCGCGCCCGTCGGTGATCTCGACGGAGAGATCGACGCCGGTCACGGCGTGGTAGGCGTGGATGTAGCGCTGGATCTCGGGGCGCCAGTAGCGCGCCCAGTTGCGCGCGTGCTCCTGGTCGTTGATGGCGATCCAGTCGCCGAAGCGCACCGAGAGAAGGACCTGCTCGCCGTAGACCGCCAGCTCGTGGAAGTGGGTGACGGTGACGTCCGACCAGCCCTGCAGCCGCTTCATGTCGTCCACCGTGCCCATCCACGACTCCTGGTAGGGCACCATGTGGCGGCCGCGGATGAACTCGCGGATCTCGCGGCGCGAGAGCATCCACTGCGCGATCAGCATCTCCTTGCGCGCCTGCCACGGCAGGTCGCCGTACTGGTTGTGCGCGCCCTCGCCGAGGATGATGTGCACCTCGCGCAGCGCGTTCAGCATGGCGAAGCCGTCGGCGACGACGGTCGCGTCGTCGTCCTCGCGGTAGAACATCATCGCGCGGTAGAGCAGCGTGTGGAACGCTTCCAGAAAGCGCGTGCGGCTGTCGACGGGCTGGAAGCCGACGACCGAGCGGCCGACCAGCGTCAGGCCGTAGTGGTGGTCGTACTCGTAGGCCCGGCGCGGCACGCTGAGACGGTTGGCCTCGTCCTGCAGGAAGCCCCAGAGCAGGTTGTTGAGCCCGCGCAGCGGGTCGAGCTCCAGGTTGACGAGCGGATCGTCCGGCCCGCGCCGCTTGTTTTGGAAGCGCAGCAGGATCGCGTTCATCGTCTGCACGAGCATCCCCTGCTCGTGCCAGTACGACCAGATCAGCTCGATCAGGCTCGGACAGCTCAGCCGGTTGGCGAGGATGCCGTCGCAGTAGGGCAGCCGCTCCACCCTGTTCTCAGGCGCCATGCCGACGAGCGCGTTGACGATGCGCCGCAGGTAGGTGCGGTTCGGCGTGTCGAGATAGCTCGCCAGCATCGACTCGATCTCGCCCGGCGTGACGTCGTACCCGAAGCGCCGGCTCTCGTCGGGCTCGCGCTCGTCCGGCCCCGCCGCGATCAGGGCGTCGAAGCCTTTCAGGCCGTGCTCGTCGGTGAAGAGGCGCCCGTCGCGGTAGGCGATGCCGCACTCGACGATCAGGAACGCCTCGGTGGCGAGCTTCAGCAGGTTGTAGGCGTCGAAGCCGATGATCGTCGTGCGGCCCTCGTCGCGCCCGATCGTCGGGGAGGTCGGCTGGCCGTCGCGCGCCTCCGCCGTCAGGCGCCGCTGGAGGTTGAGCCGCGCTTCCGTGACCGAGGGCGCGCCGAAGTCCTCCGCCGCCGCGAGGTCCCTCGGCCGGTCGTCGCGCCGGCGCCGGCCGGGGGTCTCGGTGGCGCGCCCGCAGAGCACCTCCTCGATGAAGGCGGCGTAGCGCGGGAAGGCGATCGCGCCCGTGCGGTTGCGGATCGCCGCCCAGAGCGGCTGGTCGGTCGTCTCGCGGATGCCCGGCCGCAGCAGCTCGACGCGCAGATGATCCCGCGGATCGCGTCCGCCCCCCGGTTCGCTGTCGACCCGCCGGGTCGGGGGCATGCCGTCGCCGTTGTCGCTGGCCATCATGAACTCCTCTCGATTTGAGCCATCGGGTGTCGGGGAAAGGGCTGCGCCGCCCACGGCGCCCCGGCCGGCTCGGCGGCGAGCGCGCGGCCGAGCGCCCAGGCGTCGAGCAGCCGGCGCAGCACCGCCGCCTCGCCCTCGGGCGTGAGCCGCCCGTCGAGGCGGGCCTGCCCGAGCACGGCGACGGCGATCGTGGGCGCGGCCGTGCGCAGGGCGGCGGGGCGCTCGGCCCACTGCCGCGAGCGCGCGCGCCGCCGTGCCGGCCGGCGGGCTCCGGTGTCGAGCGCGCTCTCCAGATCGTCGCCGTCGAGCCGCGCCGGGCGATGCGTGGCGAGGATCTCGACGACCTCGGGCAGGAGCCGCTCCAGCGCGCGGGCGAGCCGCGCGACCGGCGCGTCGGTCTCCAGGGGAGGGTAGAACGCGCGCCAGAGCGCCGCGAGGCGGCGCCACTGCGGGTCGGGATGGAGCCGCTCGCCGATCGCGCAGCCGATGAGGACGCGGATCCACGGGAAGGGGTGCGCGTCGTCCGGCCCCATGCGGAAGACGAAGGTGCGCGGCAGGCTGACCACGCCGACGAGGCCCACCGTCGCCGCGACGCCGATCCGGGCGATGGCCCAGAAGTCGGCGACGATCTCCGAGATCCACCGCTGGTAGGCCCGCCACGCCGCGAGGTCGCGGTCGTCGGCGGTCGCGGCGCGCCGCCCGAGTTCGAGGCGCAACGAGTTGACGAGGTCGAGCAGCGCCGCCGCCTGATGGCCGACCTCGTGCAGGAGCGAGGAGGCCACCCCGGTGCCGACCATCCGCTCGCGAGGCACGCGGATCACCGCGACCGGGTTCTCGCCGCCCCCCGGCAGCCGGGTGCGCGCCCGGCGGATCGCCGCGCCGATGCCGCGGTCGAGATAGCACAGGAGCGGCGGGCTCTCGTAGCGCCCCGGCAGCGAGAGCCCGTCGCCCGCGAGCGCGTCGAGGCCGGCGAGCCAGACGCCGGTGTCGCGTTCGCTCCGCTGCGAGAGCGCGTCCGAGAACAGGTCGAACTGCGTCAGGATGCGGTTGAATCGCATCCGCAGCACGGCGAAGCGGCGCTGCGCCTCGCTCGGGACCAGATCGTGCCGGGCGTCGGCGTCGAGCCAGTCGAGATAGGCGTGGATGCGCCGCCTGAGGGCGCCGCGGTTCTCGGCGAAGTACGCCTCCAGCGCCCGCTGCGCCGGCCGCGACGGGTTCGCGGCAGGCGGCATGGCCTCGTGCATCACGAAGGGGCGCACGCCGTCCACCCGCGTGAGCAGAGCCCTCGCTTCGTGCGCCAGGAAGTCGGTGGCGGCGAGCGTCATGGCGAAGCCTCCCTCGCGCGTCCGCTCAAACCCCCATGAGCACGATCTTGCGGCCGCGCCGGACCCAGCGGCCGCTGTGGCCGGGCACGCCGCCGGCCATCGCGGCGGGGGCGGGACGGCGCGTGGCGCCGACGAGGCCGGGGGCGTGCACCTTCGCCGCCTTCACCACGGCGCGCTTGGCGTCGGCCGCGGCCGAGGGGCTCGGGGGCTGCACCGCGGCGTTCTTCGCCGCCGCCCCGGCGAGGCGGACGACGCGGCGGGCGACCTCGAACTCCTGGTCCTCACCGCTCAGGCCCTCGAGTTCCAGGCCGAAGATCCGCCCGCCGGCGCGGGCGACGCGGCTGCCGATGGCGCCCCCGGCGGGGCCGCCGATCGCGGTCCCGGCGATGCGCCCGACGATCGGCAGCGCACGCTTGGCGACACGGCGCAGCCCCCGGCGCAGCGCCCGGCCGACCGGCGATCTCACCGCCTTCTTGATCTTGCGACCGGCGCGCCTGATGAGCTTTCCCAAAAAAAGCTCCAGCTCCTCGTCGTCGGTCGTCGAGAGCAGCTCGACGGCGAGGTCGTATTCCTCCTCCTCGTCGAACACCCCCTCGCCGGTCTCGCCCTCGAATTCCAGCTCGAACTCGTCGTCGTCGTCGGCCTCGAATTCCATCTCGTCGGGCTCGTAGCCGTTCTCGTACTCGGCTTCGTACTCGGCCTCCATCTCCAGTTCGGAGCCCATGTCGGTGAGCGTTCGGTCGATGTCGTGCATGGTTCTCTCCTGACCTGCGGGCGCCGCGACCGCGCGACGTTGCCCGACCCTCTCTTCGCAAGGGATGTGCCAGTCAGAAAAGATCGATGAATCAGGGGGTTGACCTCGCGCGCCGCGAAGCCGTCTTCGCCTCTCGGGAAGACGGCTTCGCGAGCGGCGTCGTCACAGGGGCGTTGGCGGCCCCGACGGGGCGCGGACGTCCCCACCCGACGGCCCCGCCGCGATCACCGTCGCGCCGGGGTCCCGGACGCGCGCCCGGAGGCCGGATCGGGCGCAGGGGCCTCGCCGACGGGGTCGAGGGCGCCGGTCGCCTCGTCGGCGAGAACGGGACCCGGCCGGATGACGAGCGCGCGGGCGAGCGCCACGGAGGGAGACCCCGCCCACGCGACCGGATCGAGGCGTCCGCTGCCCCGACCGCGCCCGAAGAGGACGGGGCACCGCCCGCCTCTTCGGTCCGCCCTGGCGCACGCGACCCGATCGGACCGGGCTGCGCGCCCTAGGCTTCTGTTTCGGCGCACGATTCTCCCGATCCTCGACGCACGCCGATCGGACCGCGCCCTAGCCGCGCTCGGGCAGGGCCGCCGCCTCCTGCGCGAGGCGGGTGACGTCGTCCCAGTCGCCGGCCTGCAGGCGGTCGGGCGGCGCGAGCCAGGAGCCGCCGACGCAGAGGACGTTGGGCAGCGCGAGGTAGGTGGCGGCGTTGCCCGGCGTGACCCCGCCCGTGGGACAGAAGCGGATGTGGGGCAGCGGGCTCGCCCAGGCCTTGAGCACGCCGGCGCCGCCGTTGGCCTCGGCCGGGAAGAACTTCAGCACGTCGAGCCCGCGTTCGGCGGCGCGCATCGCCTCGCTCGGCGTCGCGACGCCCGGCAGCATGGGCAGGCCGGCCGCCTCGGCGGCGTCGAGCACGCGCTCCGACGCGCCCGGCGAGACGCCGAAGCGCGCGCCCGCGGCTTTCGCCTGGCGCACGTCCTCGGGGCTGAGCAGCGTGCCGGCGCCGACCACGGCGTCGGGCGCGGCGTCCACCATGGCGCGGATCACGTCGAGCGCGACGCGCGTGCGCAGCGTGACCTCGAGCGCGCGCAGCCCGCCCGCGACCAGCGCGCGCGCGAGCGGCGCGGCATGGACGGTCTCCTCGACGATCAGCACCGGGATCACGGGGGCGAGGCGGCAGACCGCCTCGACGGAGAGCGGCTTGGTTCGGATGTCGGCCATGGCTGCCTCCTTCTCAGACGATCACGGCCGCGCCGGTCTCGGCGGGGCCGACGCGGGCGCGGAAGGCGGCGAACAGCTCGCGGCCGATCCCCTCGCGGCTCGCGGCGAGATCGGCGCTGGCCGGCGTGCGCGCCTCGAACGCGGCGGCGTCGATGAGCACCTCCAGCCGGCCAGCTTCAGCGTCGAGGCGCACGACGTCGCCGTCGCGGAGCCGCGCGATGGCGCCGCCCGCCTCGGCCTCGGGGCTCAGGTGGATCGCGGCGGGCACCTTGCCGGAAGCCCCCGACATGCGCCCGTCGGTGACGAGGGCGACCTTGTAGCCGCGGTCCTGCACGACGCCGAGCGCGGGCGTCAGCGAGTGCAGCTCGGGCATCCCGTTCGCGGTCGGGCCCTGGAAGCGCACGACCACCACCACGTCGCGGTCGAGCTCGCCCGCCTTGAACGCGGCCTTGACCGCCTCCTGGTCGTGGAAGACGCGTACCGGCGCCTCGATCAGCCGGTGCTGCGGCTTCACGGCCGAGATCTTGATCACCGCGCGGCCGAGGTTGCCGTCGAGCACCTGCAAGCCCCCGGTCGGCTGGAACGGCTCGGCGACGCCGCGCAGGATGTCGCGGCTGCCGCTCGCGCGCGCGCCCTCGACCCAGTCGACGCGGTGGCCCGCCCCGTCCTCGACGAGCCGGGGCTCCCGCGCGTAGCGCCGCAGCCCCGGCCCGGCGACGGTGGTCACGTCGTCGTGCAGGAGCCCCGCGTCGAGCAGCTCGCCGATCATGAAGCCGAGGCCCCCGGCGGCGTGGAAGTGGTTCACGTCGGCGATGCCGTTGGGATAGACCTTCGCCATCAGCGGCACGGCACCGGAGACCTCGGCCATGTCGGCCCAGTCGATCAGCACGCCGGCCGCGCGCGCCATGGCGATCAGGTGCAAGGTCAGGTTGGTCGAGCCGCCGGTGGCGCAGAGCCCGACCATCCCGTTCACGAAGGCCTTCTCGTCGAGCACGTCGCAGGCGGGCGTGTAGTCGTTGCCCCTCGCCGTGACTGCGAGCGCGCGGCGCGCGGCCTCGGCCGTCAAAGCGTCGCGGAGCGGCGTGTTCGGGTTCACGAAGCTCGCGCCCGGCAGGTGCAGCCCCATGAACTCCATCAGCATCTGGTTGGTGTTGGCGGTGCCGTAGAAGGTGCAGGTGCCCGGCCCGTGATAGGAGGCCATCTCGGCGCGCAGAAGCTCGTCGCGCCCGATCTCGCCTTGGGCGAAGCGCTGGCGGATCTTCGACTTCTCGTCGTTCGGCAGGCCGGAGGTCATGGGGCCGGCGGGCGCGAACACCGCCGGCAGGTGGCCGAAGGTCGCCGCCGCGATCACGAGGCCCGGCACGATCTTGTCGCAGCCGCCGAGGAAGATCGCCGCGTCGAAGCAGTTGTGCGAAAGCGCCACCCCGGCCGAGAGCGCGATCACGTCGCGCGAGAACAGCGACAGCTCCATTCCCGGCTGGCCCTGGGTGACGCCGTCGCACATCGCGGGCACGCCGCCGGCCACCTGCGCGGTGCCGCCCGCGGCGCGCGCGGCCTCGCGGATCAGGTCGGGGAAGCGCTCGAACGGCTGATGCGCCGAGAGCATGTCGTTGTAGGCGGTGACGATGGCGAGGTTGGCGCCGCGCTCCCTGGCGATCGCCGCCTTGTCGCGCCCCGCGGCGGCGGCGACGTGGGCGATGTTGCCACAGGAGAGGTGCGCGCGGGCGGGGCCGGCCTCGTGAGCGCGGCGGCAGCGGTCGAGGTAGGCCGCGCGGGTGTCGCCGGAGCGCTCGACGATGCGCCCGGTGACGGCGGCGATGGTCGGATGGGTCATGGGAAGATCCTTTCCCTGATGGCCGACGCGTCAGTCGGCGTAGAAGACGATCGGCCCGGCCGCCCGGTCGAGCACGGCACGGATCGGGGCGCGGCGCGGATCGAGGCCGAGGGCCCCGTCGAGCGCGGCGCGCTTGTCGGCGCCCTGGACGAGCAGGTAGACGCGGCGCGCGCCGGCCAGCACGGGCGCGGTCAGGGTGATGCGCCGCTCGGGCTGGCCGGGCGCGGTGACGGCCATGGCCGGGGTGGCCTCGGGATCGAGCGCCGCGTCCAGTTCGGGCGAGCCCGGAAACAGCGAGGCGGTGTGGCGGTCCGCGCCCATGCCGAGCACGGCGGCGTCGAGCGGCAGGAGCGGAGCGAGCGCGGCGGCGATCCCCGCGATCGCGCCCTCTGGCTCGACCGTGCCGGCGTAGAGCGGGACGAAGACGGCGGCCGAGGCGCGTCCGGCGAACAGGGTCTCGGCGAGCTGGCGCTGGTTCGAGCGCGGGTGATCGGGCGCGACCCAGCGCTCGTCGGTCAGCGTGACGGCGACCCGCGCCCAGTCGAGACCGGCCTCGCCGAGCGCGCGCAGGAACGGCGCCGGCGTGCCGCCGCCCGGCACGGCGAGCGACGCCCGGCCACGGGCCTCGATCGCCTCGGCGAGATCGCCGGCGACCCGGCGCGCGAGCGCGGCGCCCAGGTCGTCGCGGGCGTGGACCTCGGTGCGCACCTCCCTCTCCCCCGGCCCGCTCACGCCGCGATCTCGCGCCAGCGCCGGCCGTCGCGGTGCATCAGCATCAGCGCGTCCTCCGGCCCCGAGGAGCCGGGGTCGTACGCGGAGGGCCGGTCGCCGCGCGCCTCCCAGCCAGCGATGATCGGGTCGATCCAGGCCCAGGCGGCATCGACCTCGTCGGCGCGCATGAACAGCGTCTGGTCGCCGCGGATCACGTCCATCACCAGCCGCTCGTAGGCGTCGGGCATGCGCAGGCCCTGCGGCGAGAGGGTGTCGGCGAAGGTCATGTCGAGATCGGCCGGCGCGAGGCGCATGCCGCCCGGCCCCGGCTCCTTGATGGTCATCGAGAGGCGGATGCCCTCGTCGGGCTGCAGCCGGATCGCGAGCACGTTCTGCCTGGAGCGCCCCGTCGCCTTGGGGAAGATCGAGTGCGGCGCCGGCCTGAAGGCGACGGCGATCTCGGACACGCGCGCGCGCAGCCGCTTGCCGGTCCTGAGATAGAACGGCACGCCGGACCAGCGCCAGTTGGCGACCTCGGCCTTCAGCGCCACGAAGCACTCGGTCCGGCTGGCCGGCGCCCCTGCGTCCTCGAGATACGAGGCCGTGCCGTTCGCGCTGGCGTACTGGCCGCGCACCACCGCGTCGGGGTCGTCGAGCGGGCGCAGCGCGCGCAGGACCTTCAGCTTCTCGTCGCGCACGGCGTCGGGCTCGAAGCGCGCGTGCGGCTCCATGGCGATCAGGCAGAGGAGCTGCAACAGATGGTTCTGCACCATGTCGCGCATGGCGCCGACGCCGTCGTAGTAGGGCCCGCGCCCCTCGACGCCGCCGCTCTCGGCCACCGTGATCTGCACGTGGTCGACGTGGCCCGCGTTCCAGAGCGGCTCGAACAGCGCGTTGGCGAACCTGAGCGCCATCAGGTTCTGCACCGTCTCCTTCCCGAGGTAGTGGTCGATGCGGTAGATCTGCGTCTCGTCGAAGCGGCCGGCGAAGCAGTCGTTGAGCCGGCGCGCCGAGGCGCGGTCGTGGCCGAGCGGCTTATCGATCACGAGCCGCGCGCCCGCGCCGGCGAGCCCCGCCTCGTGCACCCGCTCGGCCACCGCGCCGAAGAAGCGTGGCGCGACCGACAGGTAGAAGGCGCGCGGGCGCCCGGCGTCGTCGGGCAAGGCCCCGGCGAGGTGGTCCCAGCCCTCGTTCGACATCGCGTCGACGCGGACGTAGTCGACGCATCCGAGGAAGCGCCGCCGCGCCTCGGCGTCGGCCGCCTCCGCGCCGGCGAACTCGACGAGCGCCTCCTCGGCCATCCGGCGATAGCCGTCCGCGTCCATCTCGCCGCGCGCGGCGCCGACCACGCGGGCGCCCTCGGGCACCTGTCCGTCGCGCAGGCGGTTGAACAGCGCCGGGATCAGCTTGCGCCGCGCGAGGTCGCCGGTGGCGCCGAAGACGACGAGGTCGAAGGGGTCGACGGGCACGACACGAGCGGCCATCAGCGGGCCTCCATCACGGGGGTCGACAGCTCGCCCCGGCGCGGCAGATCGGCGCCGCGCCGGGTGCAGGTGATCGCCGCCGCCTCGACCGCGAAGTCGAGCAGGGTGGTCAGCGCGTCGCGGTCGAGGCGGTCGAGCGCGGCACGGGTCGTCGCGCCGCGCTCGGCGAGCCCCGCGATCAGCGCCGCCTGGAAGGTGTCGCCCGCGCCCACGGTGTCGACGACGCGGATCGCGCGGCCTGCCACCGCGACGCGTCCGTGCGCGGCCGAGTGCGCCTCGGCCCCGTCCGGGCCGAGCGTGACCACGACGAGGCGCGCGCCGAGATCGAGCCAGTGCGCCACGACCGCGTCGCGGTCCTCGCCGGGGTAGAGCAGCTCGAAGTCCTCGGCGCTCGCCTTCACCAGATCGGCGTGGGCGGCGAAGCGGTCGATCCGCGCGCGCCAGCGCGCCCCATCGGGCTCGACGGCGAGCCGGGCGTTCGGGTCGAGGCTCAAGAGCCGCCGCCCCGCCTCGCGCTCGAACAGCGCGAGCAGCGCCGAGCCGACCGGCTCGGCGACGAGGCAGTACGAGCCCGCATGCACCCCCCAGACCTCCGCCCCGAAGGCGGGCAGATCGCCGACGTCGACGGCGCGGTCGGCCGCGCCCTCGCCGTAGAAGGCGTAGACCGGGCTGCCGGCCGCGTCGGTCTCGACCATGGAAAGGGTGGTCGGCCGGGCGGTGCGCTTCAGCAGCGCCGTCGAGACGCCTTCCGCCGCGAGCGCGCCCGCGAGGCGTTCGCCGAGGCGGTCGGTGGAGAGCCCGCCGAACAGCGCGGCCGGCCGGCCGAGCCGCGCGAGGCCCACCGCGACGTTGAAGGGCGAGCCGCCGATGCGCGCCTCGAAGGCGAGGCCGCCCGCGCCGTCGTCGCGCCCGAACAGATCCCAGAGCGCCTCGCCGCAGACGACGAACACGTCAGCGCCCCGTCCGGTCGGCGGATCGGACGGTCGGTGGCCCGGCGAGCGGATGCGCCGTCGCGAACATGGAAGCCTCCCGATGTCGCTTCGCCTCCCGCCGGGCTTGACCCCTCCGGAGCCTGCCGACGGTATGGAGCCAGTGAGCCACAGGCAGGGTTCGATGTCAATAAATAAATCTGATTGGTTTTGTAAATGTCGCGCATACCCTGCCGGGGCAGCGCAGCACGACGGAGGATTCCATGCAGGGTGGCCGCAGCCTCGGGCTCAGGGCCTACAACGAACGCCTCGTGCTGAGCCTGCTGCTGCGCGCGGGCGCGCTCTCGAAGGCGGCGATCGCGCGCGAGACCGGGCTCAGCGGCCAGGCCGCCGCGGTGATCGTCAACCGCCTCCTCGACGACGGTCTGCTCCTCAAGCGCGACAAGGTGCGCGGCCAGGTCGGCCAGCCCTCGACCCCGGTCGCGCCCAACCCCGAGGGCGCCTACGCGCTCGGCGTCAAGATCGGCCGCTCCAGCGTCGAGGCGGTGCTCGTGAACCTCGTCGGCGACGTGGTCGCCGACCGGACGCGGGCCCACGACGCGCCGCTGCCGGCGCCGACGATGGCCTGCGCCGCCGATCTCGCCCGGGCGCTGCTGGAGGGGGCGGACCCGCCGGCGCGCGAGCGCATCGTCGGCCTCGGCATCGCCATGCCCGACGGCCTCGAAGGATGGGCGGCCGAGCTCGGTCTGCCCGCGGACGCGCTCGCCGGCTGGGCCGGGGCGGACGTCGAGGCGGCGCTGTCGGCGGCGACCGGGCTCGAGGCGACGCGCTGCAACGACGCCGCCGCTGCCTGCGCCGCCGAGATGATCGCGGGCCGGGCGATCGCCAGCCCGAGCGCGCTCTACGTCTACCTCGGCACCTTCGTCGGCGGCGGCGTCGTGCTCGACGGCCGGCTCCATCTCGGCCGCCAGAGGAACGCCGGCGCGCTCGCCTCCATGCTGGTCGCGGCCGACCCCCGACGCCAGCTCCTGCACGAGGCCTCGCTCGGCGATCTTGCCCGCCGCCTCGCCGCCGACGGGATCGACGTCCGGGCGGCCTTCGCCGGCGAGGTCGCCGAGGCCGACGCTCCGTTCGAGGACTGGCTCGCGACCGCGGCGCCCGCGCTCGCGCGCGCCGTCGCCGCCGCCCTCGCGGTGATCGACTTCGAGACGGTGGTCGTGGACGGCCTCTTCTGCCCCGCGTGGCGCGCGCGCGTGGTCGAGCGGATCGAGGCCGAGACGGCGCGGCTCAACCGCGCCGGCCTCGCGCCCGCCGCCATCGTGCCCGGAAGCCTCGGCGCGACGGCGCGCGTGCTCGGGGCCGCGTTCCTGCCGCTCGGGGAACGCTTCTCGCCCGACGCCGAGCTGCTGCTGCGAAGCCAGCCCCCGGCCGACGCCGAGCCCGCGTCGACGCTGAGGCGTTCGGCATGAGCGCGTCCGCGAGCCGGGGCGAGGCCCGCCCGCGCCTCGCGCTGATCGCGCACGACGCGCGCAAGGACGAGATGGTCCAGTGGGTCGGCGTCCACCATGCCCGTCTCGCCGGCGCGAAACTGTTCGCGACCGGCACCACCGGCGGGCGCATCCTCGCGGCCTGTCCCGACCTCGACGTCACGGCGATGAAGAGCGGGCCGCTCGGCGGCGATCAGCAGATCGGCGCGATGATCGCCGAAGGCACGCTCGACGGGCTGATCTTCCTGATCGACCCGCTCTCGGCGCTGCCCCACGACGTCGACGTCAAGGCGCTGACCCGCCTCGCGGTGGTCTACGACATCCCGCTCGCCTGCTCGCGCGCGACCGCCGATCTGGTCATCGCCGGGGTCTGCCCCATCGACTGATCCGCGCTCAGCGCGCGTTCAGCGCCGCGATCTCGTGGGGCAGCAGGCCGAAGGGCGAGCGGCCGGGCGCCTGGTCCGTCTCGGGGCGCTGCGCGCGGTCGGCCCAGCGCCCGGTGTAGATCGCAAAGAAGCCCAGCATGGCGGCTCTCCGTCGTGGTTTCGCACTCGCGACATGGCACCGCCGTTCTTTGTCGCAACGCACAACGACGCAGCGCCGCCTTGCGCCCGCCGCACGGCTCACTCGGCCGCGGCCGCCGACGCCGAGAAGCGCGACTTCGCCATCAGGTCGAACAGGCCGTAGCCCGCCACCACCACGAAGCACGCCGCCGGCACCACGTAGGAGAAGGCGGCGCCGTAGGCGTCGATCATCGCGCCCTGCACGAGCGGCATCAGCGCGCCGCCGAGGATCGCCATCACCAGGCCGGCCGCGCCGAACTTGGTGTCCTCGCCGAGCCCGTGCAGCGCGATGCCGTAGATCGTCGGGAACATCAGCGAGAGCGACGCCGAGATCGCCACCACCGCGATCACGCCGGAGAGCGTCGGCACGGCGACGGCGTAGAGGCAGAGCACCACGCCGAGCACGGCCATCGCCACGAGCAGCATCGCCGGGCGCACGTAGCCCATCAGCCAGACCATCACGAAGCGCGAGATCAGGAACACGATCAGGCTCGCCTGCAGATACCACCCCGCCGCGGCCTCGTCGCCGCCGATCGCCTCCTGCACGTACTGGATGGTGAAGGTCCAGGTGCAGGTCTGCGCCGCGACGTTGAAGAACTGCGCGATCACGCCGAAGCGGTAGTGCGGATTGGCCACCAGCCGCCTGAGCGTCGGCCCGAAGTCGACGTCGCCGGTATCCTTGGCCGAGGCCTCGCGCAGGTTCGGCATGTGCTTGAGCGCGATCGCCACCCAGATCGCGAGCAGCACGAAGGCGAAGCCGACGTAGGGCACCATCACCGCCTGCAGCTCGTTCGTCTGCACCGCGATCAGGTCGGCCTCGCTCATCGCCGCGCGCTCCTCGACCGTGGCGGTGTCGAGATAGGGCAGGATCAGCGCCGCCGAGAGCAGCACGCCGATGTTGGTGCCGACCGGGTTGAACGCCTGCGCGAAGTTCAGCCGCCGCGTGGCGTTGGCCTCCGGCCCCATCGCGATGACGAAGGGGTTGGCCGAGGTCTCCAGGATCGACAGCCCGCCCGCGAGCGTGAACAGCGCGATCAGGAAGAAGCCATAGGTCATCGACTGCGAGGCGGGATAGAACAGCATCGCCCCCGCGATCGCGCAGCCGAGACCGACCAGCGTGCCCGTCTTGTACGAGAACCGCCGGTTGATGAACGCGGCCGGTAGCGCCAGCAGGAAGTAGGCGCCATAGTACGAGAACTGCACCAGCGAGGCCTGCAGCGTGCTCATCGAGAAGATCTTCGAGAACACCTTGACCAGCGGATCGGTCATGTTCGCGGCGACGCCCCAGGCCGCGAAGCAGGTCACGAGCAGCACGAAGGGCAGCGTCATACCCGAATAGACGAAGGGCTGCTTCTTCCCCACGAGAATTCCTCTCTGTGATTTATTTATTATCGATGTTATTGGTAAGCATAAGAATGCCCGATCGCGCGGATACTGCCAAGAGCCGACCCCGGCGGCGAGCCCGCGCGAGCGCGTCCCGATCTTCGGCGGGACGGCGACAGCGACCGGGCCGGCCGTTTCGGCAGGATCTCGCCTCCGGCAAGAGGCCGGCGGGGTCGGCGGCCCCCGCCGTCAGGGCCGCGGCCCCTGCCGGCTCGGCCGGGGCGGGCGAAGGCGGGCGCGCCCCGTGCCCGGTCGCGGGCCGCTCACCGCCCCGGTGCCATCGCCTCTGTCTCGATCCGTGCCTCGGCCTCCAGCGTGCGGTGGACCGGGCAGCGGTCGGCGATCGCCATCAGCCGCGCCCGCGCCGCCTCGTCGAGATCGCCCGCCAGCCACACCCGACGGCGGAACACGTCGACGCGGCGGTCGCGCTCGTCGCAGTCCTCGCAGTCGGCGCGGTGCTCGCGGGCGTGCTCGACGTCGACGGCGACGTGGTCGAGCGCGATCCCCTTGCGCCGCGCGTACATCCGGATCGTCATCGCGGTGCAGCTCGCGAGCGCGGCGGCCAGGAGGTCGTAGGGCCCCGGCCCGCGGTCGGTGCCGCCGACGCTTGCCGGCTCGTCGGCCAGGAGCGCATGGCCCGCCGCGGTGACGCGCTGGAGGAAACCCGCCGGAGCGGCCTCGCGCGACCGCGTCGCCCCGGACGCGAGCGGCGGCTCCTCCGGCGGGGCTTCGGGCACGGGGGGCGAGGCGACGTAGCGCGCGGCCCAGGCCGCGACGACGCCCGCGACATAGGCCGCGTCCTCGGCCCGGCTCAGCAGGTGATCGGCGTCGTCGAGCGACAGGAAGCTCTTGGGGTGCTTGGCCGCGGCGAAGATCCGGCTCGCGTTGTCGATGCCGACGGTCTCGTCGCGCGGCGCGTGCACGACCAGGAGCGCCGCGCGGAGCCCCGCGACGGCCGCGTCGATCCGCGCGCCTTCGGTGTCGTCGAGGAAGTCCCGCCCGAGCGTGAAGCGCCGCCCGCCGATCGAGACCTCGCCGCTGCCGTCGGCGCGGCTGCGGTCGAGATCGCCGCCGATGCGGCCGAGCACGTGGGCGGGCTCGGCCGGCGCGCCGATGGTGACGACCGCCCTGACCCCCTCGATCTCGGGCACGGCAGCGAGGACGGCGGCGCCGCCGAGCGAGTGGCCGATCAGGATCGAGGGCGCGAGGCCCCGCTCGGCCATGGCGCGGCTGGCCGCGATCAGGTCGCGCCGGTCGGCGTCGAAGCCGGCGTTGGCGAACTCGCCCTCCGAGTGGCCGAGGCCGGTGAAGTCGAAGCGCAGCGTGGCGATGCCGTGGGCGGCGAGGCCCTCGGCGATGCGGCGTGCGGCGGCGATGTCCTTGCCGCAGGTGAAGCAGTGCGCGAACAGCGCCGCGGCGCGGGGCGCGTCGTCGGGCAGATCGAGCCGGGCGGCGAGGCGGTGGCCGCCGTGGCCCTCGAAGTCGAAGCGTTCGCGTCGCATCGGCAGGCCTCCTCCGGGATGTCGGCGCCGCCTCGCGATCGCCGGGGCGCGCTTCGGTGAGGGTGCACGATAGCCGCTGGCCGGGCCTGCGTCGCCGTGTTCGACGAGCCGGACGGGGGACGCTCGGCGAGGCCGGCGCACGGGAGGACGCCGCCGCCTCGCGTCCGGCCGGCACGCGCTCCGCCCCCGTCGCGGTCGGCCTCGGACGTCGCGCGACGGCGCCGTGGCCGGAATGTCCCGCCGGGCGCCGTTGGCGACCGGCACCCGTCGCCCGCGAGGCGGTTCGTGCTAGTTGCGGGACGGACTGGCGGACGTACCGGATCCTCGCATGACGATCTCCAGACAGGCGCTTCGCCTCGCCGCCGCGATCGCCCTGCCGGCGCTGCTCGCGGCCTGCGGCGGGGACCCGCGTCCGCCCGATCTCGGCTCGATCTACGCCCGCCCCGAGGCGGGCGAGACGCCGCGCCGGACCCCGCTCATCAGCGTGCCGGGCACGCTCGGCTCGCGTCTCGTGCACGGCCCGAGCGGCACGGTCGTCTGGGGCGGGGAGGCATGGCTGTCGGTCGACCCCGACGACCCGCGGGGCGTGCGCATGATCGCGCTGCCGATCCCGGGGGACGACGCGCCCGTCGCCGGGCTCGCCGACGACGTGGCGGCCGAGGGCGTCCTCGAGGTCGCGACCGCGCGCGTCCTGGGGCTGCCCGTCGGCATCGACGTCTACGCCGGCGCGCTCGATCTCCTGCGCCTCGGCGGCTTCGCGCGCGTGCTCGGCACGGGGGCCGACACGCCCGAGGCGCGCAACAGCTACCGCTTCGCCTACGACTGGCGCCGCGACATCCCCGCCCTCGCGCGGGCCTTCGGCCGCTTCGTCGAGGAGAAGGCCGAGGCGCACGCCGCCTGGCGCTCGGCCGTCGAGGGGCGGGCGGTCGCGGCCGAGGACATCCGCTTCGACCTCGTCGCGCACTCGATGGGCGCGCTGGTGACGCGCTGGTGGCTCATGCACGGCGACGCGCCGCTCGCGCGCGAGGGGGCGCTGCCGCCGGTCACCTGGGCGGGCGCCGGGCGCTTCCGCCGCGTCGTCTTCGTCGCGCCGCCGAACGCCGGCTCGGTGCTCGCCTTCGAGAACCTGGTCAACGGCAAGTCCTTCGGCCCCTTGCAACCGCGCTACGCGCCGGCGCTGCTCGCCACCTTTCCGTCGAACTGGCAGCTCATGCCGCGCGCGCGTCACGCGCCGGTGCGGCGTGGCACGGCGGACGGCCTCGCCGTGACGGACCTCTACGACCCCGCTCTCTGGGAAGCGCGGGGCTGGGGTCTCGCCGGTGCGCCGGACGAGGCGCTCGCGACGCTGATGCCCGACGCGCCGGACCCCGAGACGCGCCGCGTCCGGGCGCGCGCGCATCAGGCACGGCTCCTGCGCCGGGCCGAGCGGGTCCACGCGGCCCTCGACCGCTGGGGCACGCCGCCCGAGCGCTTGCGGACCTACCTCGTGGTCGGCGGCGGCTTCGAGACGCCCGCCCGCGCCGTGGTCGAGGAGCCGGGCGGGGCCGTGACGGTCGGCGCGGTGGCCGAGGGCGACGGGGTGGTGCTGCGATCGAGCGTGCTGCTCGACGAGCGCGTCGGCCGCGACGCGCCGAACGGCCCGCTCGACACGCCGCTTCGGTTCGACACGACGCTGCTGCTGCCCGACGAGCACGTCCGGCTCACGCGCAACCGCGTGTTCGCCGACAACCTGCTGTTCTGGCTGCTCGACGAGCCGGGCGGAGGCGGACCGCTGCGCCGGCCCGACGAGACCGGTCCGTTCGGCGCCGGCGAGCCGGTCGTCGCCCGGGAGGCGCCCCGGCCCGCGCCGCCGGACCGGTAGGCGCCGCGGTGCCACGGTCGGCGCCCGGCCGGGATCATCGGGGAGCGGGCGGCCGAGCCGGCGCGACGCGCCCCCGACCGGCCGCGCCCGCGAGCGCCTCCCTTCGGTCGCGCCCGTGCCGGGCGATCACGGCGTCGCTCGCTCATCGCGCCCGATCGCAACGGACGGAGCGGCCTCCCCGTCGCGTCTCCGGCGAGCGCCTCCGAGGCGATCTCGGTGGAACCCGCCGGTCCGTCGCCCGTATCGCTCCACCGTCATACGGCGTGCCGTCGGAGGGCCGCTTCGGCGGCCCCGACGGACCTATTCCGCCGCCGAAGGCGCGGCGCCCTCGGGCGCGGGGGCGCCGCCCATGAGCCGCTCCCGCAGCGACTGGAACAGCGCGTAGAGCGCCGGGATCAGGAAGATGCCGAGGCAGGTGGCCGCGAGCATGCCGGCGAACACCGTCCAGCCGATGGCGACGCGCGAGTTGGCGCCCGCGCCCGTGGCGATCAGCATCGGGATCATGCCGAGGATGAAGGAGAACGCCGTCATCAGCACGGCGCGGAAACGCGTCGCCGCCCCGGCGATCGCGGCGTCCACGATCTCGCGGCCCGCCTCGCGCTCGGACTTGGCGAACTCGACGATCAGGATGGCGTTCTTGGCCGCGAGCCCGACGAGCAGCACCATCCCGATCTGGGTGTAGATGTTCGACCCGATCCCGGTCAGCCAGAGCGCCACGACCGCGCCGAGGGCGGCGACGCCGACCGAGAGCATGACCGAGACCGGCACCGTGAAGCTCTCGTACTGGCCGACGAGGAACAGGTAGGCGAACAGGATCGACAAGAGGAAGATGTAGATCGCCTCGTTGCCCTGCTGTTGCTGCTGGTACGAGATCGCCGACCACGAGAAGCCGTAGTCCGCGGGGAGCGTCTCGGCCGAGACCCGCGCCATCGCCGCCATCGCCTCGCCCGAGGAGAAGCCCGGCGCGGCGGCGCCGTTGATCGCGGCCGAGGAGAACATGTCGTAGCGGTTGACGATCTCCGGGCCGACGGTGTCCTCGACGCTGACGAGCGTGCGCATCGGCACCATCTCGCCGTCGCGGTTGGGCACGTGCAGGCGCAGGATGTCGGGCTCGGCGTCGCGGTACTCGTCGTCGGCCTGCACCCGCACCTGGAACACGCGGTCGAGCATGGTGAAGTCGTTGACGTAGGCCGCGCCGAGGTTGGCCTGCAGCGTCGAGAAGATGTCGGCGATCTGGACGCCCAGAAGCTCGGCCTTCTCGCGGTTGATGTCGACGAAGAGCTGCGGCGTCTCGGCGTTGTAGGTCGAGAAGGCGAGGCCGATCTCGGGCGCGCCGTTGGCCTGCACGATCAGGCTGCGCAGCGCCTGCGCGATCTCGACCGGGTCCTGGCCGGCGAGCGCCTGCAGGCGGTAGTCGAAGCCGCCCGACTGGCCGAGGCCGCGGATCGCGGGGGGCGCGAAGGCGTTGATGCTCGCGCCGGGCACGGCGGCGAACACCGGGCGCAGCTCGTCGAGCACGTCGAACACCGTGCGCTCGGGCCCGCGCTCGGCGAAGGGGTCGAGCACGGCCACGAGCAGCCCCGAGCGCGGCAGCGTCGCCTGGTTCAGGATCGAGTAGCCTGCGAAGGTGATGGTGTTGCGCACGCCCTCGGTCGTGCGTACCTGCTCCTCCACTTCCAGCATCAGTTGTTCGGTGCGCGCGAGCGAGGCGGCGGTCGGAAGCTGCACGTCCACGAGGAAGTAGCCCTGGTCCTCGTCGGGCAGGAAGCTCGTCGGCAGGCTCGCGAACAGCGCGCCCGTCGCGGCGAACACCGCGAGGATCAGCACGAGCGCCAGCGCGGCGCGGCGCGCGAGCCAGCCGACGACGCCGACGTAGCCGCGCCGCGTGCGCTCGAGCCCGGCATTGAACCAGGCGAGCGGGCCGCGCCGCGGCTCGGCCGGGCGCTTCAGGAGGATCGCGCAGAGCGCGGGCGAGAGCGTCAGCGCGCAGATCGAGGAGAGCACCACCGCGAAGGAGAGCGTGACCGCGAACTGCGCGTAGAGCTCGCCCGTGATGCCCGGCAGGAAGGTCACCGGCACGAACACCGCGAGCAGCACGAGCGTCGTCGCCACGATCGGCCCCGAGACCTGGCGCATCGATTCGAGCGCGGCCTCCTTGCGGCTTCGCCCCTCCGACAACAGCCGCGAGACGTTCTCGACCACGACGATGGCGTCGTCCACCACCACGCCGATCGCGAGGATCAGCGCGAACAGCACGATGGTGTTGGCCGAGAAGCCGAGCGCCTGGATCATGATGAAGACGCCGATCAGCGAGACCGGGATGGTCAGCGTCGGGATCAGCGTCGCGCGCCAGTCCTGCAGGAACACGAAGGTCACGGCGACGACGAGGACGAAGGTGATGGCGAGCGTGACCACGATCTCGTTGATCGTCTCGATCACGAAGTCGGTGGTGTCGTAGTTGATGACGTATTCGAGGCCGTCGGGGAAGCGCTCGGCCAGACGCGCGACCTCGGCCGAGACCGCCTCGCTCGCGCCGAGCGCGTTGGCGCCGGGCTGCTGGTAGATCAGCACCGTCATCGCCGGCTGGCCGTCGAGGAAGGAGTTGACCTCGTAGCTCTGCGCGCCGAGTTCGACGCGGGCGATGTCCGAGAGCCGCACGATGGCGCCGTCGTCGTTCGAGCCGATGACGATGCGCTCGAACTGCTCGGGCTCGCTGAACAATCCTTGCGCGCGCACGGTGAGCTGGAGCTGCTGGTCGTCGTCGGTCGGGCGCGCGCCGACCTGGCCGGCGGAGGACTGGATGTTCTGCCCCTCGATCGCGGCGATCACGTCGGCCGCCGAGACTCCGAGGGCGGCCATGCGGTCGGGGTTCATCCAGATGCGGATCGAGTAGTCCTGGCCGCCGAGCACCTGCGCGCGGCTGACGCCGGGCAGCCGCTCCAGCGCGTCGATCACGTTGATCGAGACGTAGTTCTGGATGAAGAGCTGGTCGAAGTCGTCCTCGGGCGCGTAGAACTGGATCGCCTGCAGGAAGCTCGTCTGCTGCTTGCGCACCGAGACGCCCTGCGCCTCCACGGCGGCGGGCACGCGCGGCAGCGCGAGCTGCACGCGGTTCTGCACGTTGACCTGCGCGATGTCGGGGTCGGTGCCGATCGCGAAGGTCACCTGCAGCGTGTAGCGCCCGTTCGCCGAGGCGGTCGACGACATGTAGAGCATGTCGTCCACGCCGTTCACCTCCGCCTCGATCGGCGCGGCGACGGTGTCGGCGAGCGTCTCGGCGTCGGCGCCCGGATAGACGGCTTCCACCTGCACCACGGGCGGCGTGATCTCGGGGAACTGCGAGACCGGCACGCGGGTGAGCGCGAGCAGCCCCGCGATGACGATCACGATCGAGAGGACGATCGCGAGGCGCGGGCGCTCGACGAAGACCGAGGAGATCACCGCGTGGCCTCCGCCTCGGACCCGGCGGCGGCGCGGCGGCCGGCGCCGGCCTCGCCGTCCTCGCCGTCCCGGCGCGAGGGAGCCACCCTCATGCCGTCCTGGAGCTTCTGCACGCCCGCGACCACGACCAGCTCGCCCGGCCCGATCCCGCTCTCGACCGCGTAGCCCTCGCCGAAGTTGCGCCTGAGCGCGAGGCGGCGCATCTCGGCCGTGTCGTCCTCGTCCACCACGAAGACGTAGGTGCCCTCGCGGTCGCGCTGGACGGCCGCGAGCGGCACGCTCGGCTGGCGCCTCTCCTCGCCGACCTGGACGACGACGGTCACGAACTGGCCGGGCAGCAGGAGATCGCCGTCGTTGTCGAAGCGCGCGCGGAAGGGGATGGTGCCGGTCGAGGGGTCGACTTGGTTGCCGATGAAGGCGATCTCGCCGGCCTCCTCGTAGGTCGCGCCGTTGGCGAGGCGCAGGCGCGGGCTGAAGGTCCGCTCGAAGGCCTCGCCGCGCCGGTCGGCGAAGCGCTGCTGGAGATCGGCGTACTCGGTCTCGCTCATCGAGAACACGACGCGGATCGGGTCGAGCTGCACGATGTCGGCGAGCACGCCCGAGGACAGCTCGACGAAGTTGCCGAGGGTGTAGCTCGTCGCGCCGATCTTGCCGTCGATGGGCGAGACGATGCGCGTGTAGCCGAGGTCGAGCTCGGCCATCTGCACGTCCGCCTCGGCGACGAGCACCGAGGCTTCGGCCCGTTCGGCGCGCGCGATCGACTCGTCGAGGCGCGCCTCCGAGACCGTGTTGCGCTCGACGCGGCGCTGGTCGCGCGCGCGGTCGCGCTCGGCGTCGCGCAGCTCGGCGCGTGCCCCCTCCAGGTCCGCCTCCGCCGCCCTGAGCCGCGCCTCGTACTGGTCGGGCTCGATGCGGTAGAGGAGCTGGCCCTGCTCGACGAGCGCGCCCTCCTCGAAGGCCACCTCCTCCAGGAACCCCGACACGCGCGCACGCACGCCGACCGATTCGATCGCCTCCACGCGGCCGACGAACTCGCGGTAGAGCGTGACGTCGCGCTCCTCCACGGGCACGACCGTCACCGCGGGCGGCGGGCTGTCCTGGGACGCGTCCTGCGCGGCAGCGGCGAGGGGCGCGAGCACGACGGCGAAGGCGAGGGCGGCTTGGCGCATGGGACGATCCGGGGTCGCGTCGGGGAAGGCTGACGATCGTCCCGACCCGCCGCCGCGGATTTCCGATTCCGCGCGAACTCTTTCAGATCCCCGTGGTCGACCCGGTTCGCCCGTGCGACGGGAGGCGGCGCCTTGCGAGGGTGGCGGACTTTCCGGAGCGCCGGGGCGCGGCGCCGATCGCGCGCGTCGCCCG
Source organism: Paracoccaceae bacterium (assembly GCA_050330995.1). Lineage (GTDB taxonomy): Bacteria > Pseudomonadota > Alphaproteobacteria > Rhodobacterales > Rhodobacteraceae > Thermohalobaculum. Next base: position 34,047 of record JBHJHI010000026.1, on the reverse strand, counting down.
CGCCCACGGCTTGTCCGAGCGCGGCGCGTCCGGCCGTCGCCTTTGAAGGGCGCTTCGGTGCGATTTGGCGGGCCGGGGCGACGATCCGCGCGACGTGTAACATCGCCGGGCTTTCATGGAAGACACGCGCCGTACGCGCCCGACGCTATCGTCATCGTCGAGGAGCGTGCGAGGAGCCCAGGCGATGCCCGAGAGGCTGTCGGACGAGACCAGCGAGCGGCTCGGCGAGCTGTTCGTGCTCGCCGCCGCGCTCTACTTCCGCATGCGCCTCGCCTACCCGGCCGAGGAGCGCGAGACGGCCGAACTCGCTCCCGTGCTGGACGCGCTGTTCTCGACGTGCCTATCCTTGATGGCGCTCTGCGAGGAGTCGCACGGCGCGGCGCGGGCTCGCAAGGGCGTGGGCGAACTGCTCGAGGCGCTGGAGGACGCCAGCGAGGCGACGATGCGTGCCGGCGAGACCGAGGCGAGCCGGAGCCTGAAGGGGATCGCGACCCGGCTCGGGCGAGCCGGCCGGCCCTGACGATGGCTCTGGCGGAGGCCGGAGCCCATGACCGTCGTGATGGACAACTCGGCGACCGGAACGCCGTTCAGGGGCTTGCCCCCGCTCGAGCACGAGGTCGACCGCGGCGAGCTTCGGCTGACGGTGCTGCCGCCGGGGCGGATCGACGCCACCATCGAGATGCACCGCCATCTCGTCGACGTGAACCTGAACGGGGTCGAGCACGGCTTCGGCATCGGTACCGAACGCCGGTCCCGAAGCACGATCGCGCCCGATTCGATCGCCTACTGGCCGATCGGCAGCTTCGTCTCGCTCGAAGTGGTCAACACGCTGCCGGGCTGCGTGCTGGAGGTCGGCCACGAGACGATGACGCGCTGGTTCGACGCCGGCGACGTCCCCGGCTCGAAGCGCCTGCCCTTCCGCTTCTACCGCCACGATCCGGTGGCCGCCGACCTCGGCCGCGCGGCGATCCGCTACCTGCTCTCGCGACGCGGCGGCGACGCGCCGGCGGAGCGGCTGACGCTGGAGGCGCTGGCGCTCGGCATCGCCGCGCGGACGATGGCGCTGATCGACGCGCAGGGCGGCGACCCGGAGACGGCGATCGTCCGCTGGCGGCGGCGCATCGACGATCGGCGCATCGCCCGCGCGCTCGACTGGGCCGAGGGCCATCTCGCCGACCCGGGCCTCTCGGTCGCCGACATGGCCGCGGCGGCGGGGCTCTCCCCGGCGCATTTCGGCAGCGTCTTCAAGGCCGCCATGGGCGAGAGCGCCTACGCCTTCATCCTGCGCCGGCGCGCCGAGGCCGCGCGCGACCTGATCGCGGGCACCCGGCTGCCGCTCGTCGAGATCGCCTACCTCGCCGGCTTCTCGAGCCAGGCGCACATGACCACGATCGTGAAGCGCTTCTTCGACGCGACCCCGGGCGCGATCCGGTCGGGCTGAGGCGGGACGCGATGGTCGACGGGCGCGCCGGCCAGTGCTGCGTCCGGCGGGCGCGCTGGCCAGCACGGCGCTCGACGGGCGCGCCGGCCGGCGCGACGCGCGCCGGCGGAATGTGAAAGCGCTCCGTCCCATGCTGTAAGTGCCGCGCTGCGCTGCGTGCTAGGTTCGCGCCACGAGCGAGTTTGGCGAAGGGACGCACGCCATGGTCGAACTGAGGATCAACGGCGAGACACGCACGGTCGAGGCGGAGCCCGACAAGCCGCTTCTCTGGGTCTTGCGCGACGATCTGCGGCTGACGGGCACCAAGTTCGGCTGCGGCATCGCGCAGTGCGGCGCCTGTACGGTGCTGGTGGACGGGCTGGCGCAGCGCGCCTGCGTGACGCCGGTCTCGGCCGTCGAGGGCGCCTCGATCACCACGATCGAAGGGCTCGACGGCCCGGAGGCCGAGGCGGTGCGCACGGCCTGGGTCGCCATCGACGTGCCCCAGTGCGGCTACTGCCAGTCGGGCCAGGTGGTGGCCGCGACCGCGCTGCTCCGCGAGAACGCGCGGCCCGACGACGCCGCCATCGACGCGGCGATGGCCGGCAACCTGTGCCGCTGCGCCACCTACGTGCGCGTCCGCCGCGCGATCCACGACGCGTCCGATCTGATGGAGGGCTGAGCCGTGACCACGACCCTCGACACGACCCGCCGCGGCTTCCTGGCAGGCGGTCTCGGCCTCGTCATCGGCGTGGCGCTGCCGCTCGGCGCGCGCGCGCAGTCGGGCGCGGCCGCCGTCATCCAGGGCGAGGGCTCGCAGGCCGTCTTCGCGCCGAACGCCTTCGTGCGCGTCGCCCCCGACGACAGCGTGACCGTGCTGATCAAGCACATCGAGTTCGGCCAGGGCCCCTACACCGGGCTGACCACGCTGGTCGCCGAGGAGATGGACGCCGACTGGAGCCAGATGCGCGCCGAGGCGGCGCCGTCCGACGCCGAACTCTACAAGAACCTCGCCTTCGGCCTCCAGGGCACCGGCGGCTCGACGGCGATCGCCAACTCGTGGGTGCAGATGCGCCGCGCGGGCGCCGCCGCGCGCGCCATGCTCGTCGCCGCCGCCGCACGCGAGTGGGGCGTGGACGCCGGCGAGATCACCGTCTCGAAGGGCGTCATGCGTCACGAGGACAGCGGGCGCGAGAGCGGCTTCGGCCCCTTCGCCGAGGCCGCGCGCGAGAGCGAGGCCCCTGCCGAGCCCGCGCTCAAGGACCCGGCCGACTTCGTGCTGATCGGCACCGACCGCCCGAAGGTGGACAGCCTGATCAAGTCGACCGGCGAGGCGGTGTTCACCATCGACGTCTATCGCGACGGCATGCTGACGGTGGCCGTCGCGCACCCGCCGAAGTTCGGCGCGACGGTCGCCGCGATCGACGACGCCGACGCGCTGGCGGTGCCGGGCGTCGAGCGCGTGGCCGAGATCCCCTCGGGCGTCGCCGTCTACGCCCGCGACACCTACGCCGCCTTCCGCGGGCGCGACGCGCTCAAGGTGGACTGGGACGAGAGCGGCGCCGAGACCCGCTCCTCCGAGGAGATGATGACCGCCTGGGCCGAGGCCGCGCGCGGCGACGGCGCGACGGCGGAGGAGTCGGGCGACGTGGCCGCCGCCCTCGACGGCGCCGCGACGGTGCACGAGGCGGAGTACCGCTTCCCCTTCCTCGCCCACGCGCCGCTGGAGCCGCTCGACGCGGTGATCGAGCACCGCGGGCAGGAGGCCGAGATCTGGATGGGCTCGCAGCTCCAGACGGTCGATCACCAGACGGCGGCCGGCGTGCTCGGGCTCGACCCGTCGGCGGTCGTGGTCAACACCATGCTCGCCGGCGGCAGCTTCGGCCGGCGCGCGCAGCCCACCAGCCACGTCGCCGCCGAGATCGCCGCGATCGCGAAGGCGGCCGGCCCCGGTGCCTACAAGCTGCTCTGGACGCGCGAGAACGACATCCGCGGCGGCTACTATCGCCCGCTCACGGTGCATCGCCTGCGGGGCGGTCTCGACGGCGAGGGCAACATCGTCGCCTGGGAGAACGTGGTCGCCAACCAGTCGATCGTCGCGGGCTCGCCCTTCGAGATGATGATGACCGACGGCATCGACCCGACCTCGCTCGAAGGCTCGACGCGGATGCCCTACGCCTGGCCCGCCCACCGCGTCGGCTGGGCGCGCATGGAGGCCGGCGTGCCGATCCTCTGGTGGCGCTCGGTCGGGCACACCCATACCGCCTACGCGACTGAGACCTTCCTCGACGAGCTTCTGGAGAAGGGCGGGCGCGATCCGGTGGAGGGCCGCCTCGCGCTCCTCAAGCCCGAGGCCGCGCGCGACCGCGGCGTGCTGGAGCGCGTGGCCGAGATCGCGGACTGGCAGGGGCCGACGGGTGAGAACGGGTGCGCCTACGGCGTCGCACTGCACGAGAGCTTCGACACCTACGTCGCCATGATCGCCGAGGTGGTCGAGGACCGCGGCCAGCCGCGCGTGACCAAGATGTGGGTCGCGGTGGACTGCGGCGTCGCGGTCAACCCGAACGTCATCCGCGCGCAGATGGAGGGCGGCGCGGGCTTCGCGCTCGGCTCGGCGCTGTTCAACGAGATCACGATCGAGCCCGGCGGGCGGGTGCGCGAGGCGAACTTCGACACCTACCGCCTGCTCCGCATCGGCGAGATGCCCGAGGTCGAGGTCGCGATCGTGGACAGCGCCGAGGACCCGACCGGCGTCGGCGAGCCCGGTGTACCGCCCGTGGCGCCGGCCGTGGCCAACGCCTGGCGCGCGCTCACGGGCGCCACGCCGCGGCGGATGCCGTTCTCGCTCGGCGACGGGGGCAGGGCGTGAGGCCGGCTCTCCTCGCCGGGCTCTCGGGCCTCGTTGCCGCCGGCCTGATCGCCGCCGTCGGCTCGTCGCCCACGGCGGCGCCGGCCGAGGCGGACCTGCGCCCGGTCTCGGCCTTCGAGGGCATCGCCGACGAGCGCGAGCGCTCGGTGGCGCTGTTTCAGGAGATGGCCCGCGTGATCGAGCACCCGCGCTGCATGAACTGCCATCCCCGTGACGACAGCCCGCGGCAGGGCATGGCGATGGCGATGCACGAGCCGCCCGTCGTGCGCGGCGACGGCGGCTTCGGCACGGTCAACATGCGCTGCTCGGCCTGCCACGGCGTCGAGAACGTGACGTACGTCGGCGCGGCGGGCGCGGTGCCCGGCCACGAGCCCTGGCACCTCGCGCCCGCCTCCATGGGCTGGATCGGGCTCTCCACGGGCGAGATCTGCGCGCAGCTCAAGGACCCCGAGCGCAACGGCGACCGCACGCTCGCCGAGGTCCACGAGCACATGGCCGAGGACGGCCTCGTCGGCTGGGGCTGGCATCCGGGCGAGGGGCGCGAGCCGGCGCCGGGCACGCAGGCCGCCTTCGGCGCCTTGACCGCCGCCTGGATCGAGGCAGGTGCGCATTGTCCGGACTAGTCGGGGACGACGCGCCATGACGACCGCCGATCGCGCCGCGCCCCGGGGCGGCGCCTACGACCGCGAAGAGCAGATCTTCCCGAGGCTCACCGACGAGCAGATGGCGCGCGTCGCCCGCTTCGGCCGGCGCGAGGCGCTGGAGCCCGGCACCACGGTCTTCGCCCGCGGCGAGCGCACCGTCGACTGCTTCGTGCTGTTCGAGGGCACCATCGACATCATCGACCACCGCCCCGACGGCGAGCGGGTCATCACCACGCACGGGGCGCGCAACTTCACCGGCGAGGTCGATCTGTTCAACGACCGCGCGATCCTCGTCTCGGGGCGCATCGGCGAGCGCGCCGACGTGCTGCGCCTCGACCGGCAGGAACTGAAGCGCCTCATGGCGGCCGAGCCCGACATCGGCGAGATCGTCACCCGCGCGCTGATCCTGAGGCGCATGGGGCTGATCGAGCAGACCCAAGGGGGGGTGACGCTGATCGGCCCGCGCCTCGACCGCGACACGCTCAGGATCGAGCGCTTCCTGCGCCGCAACGGCTATCCGGTGCGCCTCCTCGACACCGGCGACGACCCGCGCGCGGGCGAGTGGCTCGCTCTCTCCGGGATCGGCGCCGACCGGCTGCCGGCGGTGCTCAACGTCGGCGACGCGGCGCTGCATAACCCCTCGAACTTCGCGCTGGCCCGGGCGCTCGGCCTCGTCGAGCAGCCCGACGGCTGGTCGGCCTGCGACTGCATCGTCGTGGGCGGCGGTCCTTCGGGGCTCGCGGCGGCGGTCTACGCCGCCTCCGAGGGGCTCGCGACGCTCGTGATCGAGAACGAGGCGCCGGGCGGGCAGGCCTCCACCAGCTCGAAGATCGAGAACTACCTCGGCTTCCCGACCGGCATCTCCGGGGGCGCGCTCGCCGCGCGCGCGGCGGTGCAGGCGCAGAAGTTCGGCACCATCATCGCGGTCGCGCGCCATGCGGTCGCCCTCGACTGCGAGCGGCGGCCCTACAAGGTGCGCACCGAGGACGGCGCCGTCTTCGCCGCGAACAGCGTCGTCATCGCCTCGGGGGCGCGCTACCGCCGGCTCGATCTCGAGGAGCTGCCCGACTTCGAGGGCGCGGGCGTGCACTACGCCGCGACCGCGCTGGAGGCCGACCTCTGCGGCGGCCAGGAGGTCGCGGTCGTCGGCGGGGGCAACTCGGCCGGGCAGGCGGCGGTCTACCTCGCGCGCCACGCGAGCCACGTCCACATGCTGGTGCGCGGCGGCGACCTCGCGTCGAGCATGTCAGACTACCTCGTCGAGCGCATCGAGGCCTCGTCGCGGATCACGCTGCACACCCGCACCGAGGTGAGCGGGCTGGAGGGCGAGCGCTATCTCGAGCGCGTGCGCTGGCGGAACCGCGACACCGGCGCGGAGGAGCGCCGCGAGATGCGCAACCTGTTCCTGATGATCGGCGCCGAGCCCAACACCGCCTGGCTCGACGGCTGCGTCGGGCTCGACGACAAGGGCTTCGTCCGCACGGGCGAGGCGGTGGGCGAGGCCTGGCCGCGCGACGACCGCCGCCCCGCGAGCCTGGAGACAAGCCGCCCCGGCGTCTTCGCCGTCGGCGACGTCCGCTCGGGCTCGACCAAGCGCGTCGCCTCGGCCGTCGGCGAGGGCTCGATCGCGGTGAGCCACGTGCACGCCGCCCTCGCCGAACTCCCCGAGGCCCCGAAGGAGACGCTCGCCGCGGCGCTGCCGCGGATCGGCGCGCCCGGCACGGTCGCCGAGTTCCAGCGCCGCCGTCTGCGCGACTGGGGTCTCGACGATCTCGCGGGTGCCTGCGTCTCCAGCGAGCAGGCGGTCCTCGTCCACCACTGCGCGCTCTACGTGAGGCTCGTCTGGCAGGAGATCGCCGCCGGTGGCGGCGGCGAGCCGCCGACCGAGGCGATCCGCCACTGCGTGACCGAGCTGGTGCGGCGTTCGGAGATGCTGGAGCGCGCCGACCGCGCCTTCCGGGACGCCACCGCGTTCGAACACGAGGAACCCGACCTCCGCCGCGACGAGGCGCTGTTCGCCGCCGTCGCCGAGGGGCTGCGCCCGTTCGCGCAGGACACCGCCGCGACGACCGCGCGCTGAGGCCCGTCCGCGCCGGGCGAGGCGCCGTGGCCGCGACGACGCTCCCGGGCGATCCGCGGCCGTGGCGCGACGTCTTATTCGCCGTGCGAATGAGACGCTTCTCGATCCGAATTGGCGCCCGCATGCCATCGCCCTGATCTTCGTCGTCGAGCGTGGCGCCCGAGCCGCGCGCCGTGACGGAGGAGACCATGAGCGAGAGCGAGATCGACCGACTGACCGAGCGCTGGCTCGACGGTTGGAACGTGGGCGACGCCCCCTTCGACGGCGCGGTCTTCCGCGAGGTGTTCGCCCCGGGCGAGGGCGCGGTCACCGTGTTCGACAACGTCCAGGGCGACGTGGTCGTGCTGCGGAGCGTGGACGACTACGTCGCCACCTGGACGCCGTTCATGGCGCCGATGACGCGCTGGTCGGTCGCCATCGAGGAGCGCGAGGTCGTCGCGTCGGGCGCCATGGCGCTCTCGACCTTCCGCCTCGTGGGCCTCGACACCCGCGGCCCGGACGGCGCGGCGGTGCCGTTCGGGCAGTACGCCACCCACGTCTGGCGCGAGTTGCCCGGCCACGGCTGGCGGCTCGTGCACGAGCACCTGACCGCCTACGACGTCGCCGGGCGGGCCGCGCGATGACCCGCTTCCCGCTCGCCCGCTTCCTGCTCACCTGGGCCGGCGCGTTCGGGGGCGTCCTCGCGATCCTCGTCGCGCTGGAGCCGCTGATCGCCCCCTGGCCGCTCTGGGCGCGCGCGCTCGCGCTCTCGGGACTGATGGTCGCGCTGATGCAGCGCCTCGTCGCCCCAGCCGTCGAAAGGCTGGTCCGCCGCCCCTGAGAAACGGCCGGGCGCCCGTCGCCGATCCTACCAGGCGGACGCCCGGGCTTCGGGCGCGGGCCACGCGGTAGTCGAAGCCTCCGGGCAGTCCGATCGTCTCACCGCCGTGGGAGCGTCCCGCCCGAGGGACCGCCTGCCTCGGCGAGCGCCGCGCGCAGGTGGTCGAGGTAGTCGGCGAGCACCGCCGAGCGGTCGTCCTCGTGCCAGGCCGCGCCGATGGCGATGGCGTTCTCGAAGCCCGCGAGGCGCAGACGCACCAGATCGGACGGCGGTTCGGCGACGTAGGAGGCGACCACGAAGGCGCCTGCGCCGTCGCGGGCCATGTCGAGCCCGGTCTGCACTTGCGCGGTTTCCAGCACGATGCGCGGCTCGACGCCGGCCGCGCGAAAGCGCGCCATCCAGGCGTCGTGGAGCGCCGGGTTGAGCGCGCGCTCGAAGAACACGAGCGGATGGCCCCCGAGCGCGCCGAGCGTCAGCGTGCCGCCCTCGGCCCTGGCGACGAGCGGATGGCCCTCGGCCACGACCACCGACCAGAAGCCCTCGGCCACCTTGCGATGCTTGAGCGTCGGGTGCGTCGCCGGCAGCACGCCGAAGCCCACGTCGATGGTGCGCTCGCGCAGCGCGGCGTAGACCTTGGCCGTGGGCATCTCGGTCTGCACCACGTCGATCTCGGGACGGGCGGCGCGGAAGGCGGCGAGCGAGCGCGCGATCACGCGCAGGTTCAGATAGCTGACATAGCCGAGGCGCAGGGTCGTCGCTTCCGCTCCGGCCGCCTCGCGCGCTTCGCGGGCCGCCGCGTCCGCGGCGGCCAGCGCCTCGCGGGCACGGGCGAGGAACGCCTCGCCCGCGGGCGTGATCGCGACCGAACGGCGGTCGCGCGCGACGAGGGTGACGCCGACCTCCGCCTCAAGCGCCTTGATGCGATGGCTGAGCGCGGGCTGGCTGAGGTGGACCCGCCGCGCGGCGCGCTGGAAGTGCAGTTCCTCCGCGACGGCGACGAAGGCGCGAAGCTGGGGCAGGTCCATGCGCACGTCTCCGGATCGGGCGAACCGCCTCGTCCATAGCGCGAACAAGGGGCGCCGGCACTCTGGTCGGCGCCGGTGCGCCTCGCCGCCGATGCGCCGGTCACCGAGACGACGACCGGAAGGAGCCGGGACGATGAACGCTCTCACCGGCAGGATCGCCGTCGTCCACGTCCCCCGCGTCCTTCTCCCTGGGACGATCGTGAACCGCGGCCGCTTCTTCGGCCCCGCCGCCACGACCTCCCGCCGCCGGTCCCGAGCCGCCCGCCGGGAACGGCATCCGCGTCCCGGAGAATATCGTGGCGGAGCGTCCCGCCGAGACCGGCCGGCCGGCGTTCCCGTACGTGGCGACGCCGCCGACCGCCGGCGCCTCGTCGTCCTGGATCAACCCGATCGCGATCCGGTGACGCCGTTCGGGATCAGAGCGAGGAGAGCGCTCCATGGCCTATCATCGTCCCCTCTGCCCGGACGGCCGCGCGGCCCTCGCGGACGGACCCTGCGTCCCCTGCGCCGAGGCCGCCCGGCCGTACGTGCTCGCCGCGACCATCCTCGCCTCGGCCATGGCCTTCATCGACGGCACGCTCGTGCACATCGCGCTGCCCGCGATCGGGGACGATCTCGGCGCGCGCTTCGCCGCGCTGCAGTGGGTGGTGAACGCCTACGCGCTCATGCTCGGCGCGCTGATCCTGGTCGGCGGCGGCCTCGGCGACCGCTTCGGGCGACGGCGCGTCTTCAACGCCGGTATCGCGCTGTTCGCGCTCGCCTCGCTCGCCTGCGCGCTCGCCGCCGACGCGGGCGTCCTGATCGCCGCGCGCGCGCTGCAGGGGATCGGCGCGGCGCTGCTCGTGCCCCAGAGCCTCGCGATCATCGCCGCCGCCTTCCCGCGCGAGGTGCGCGGCCCCGCCATCGGGCTCTGGGCCGGCGCCTCGGCGGTCACCACCGCGCTCGGCCCGCCGATCGGGGGCCTGCTGATCGACACGCTGTCGTGGCGCGCGGCGTTCTGGATCAACCTGCCGCTCGCCGCGCTCGCGCTCTGGCTCTCGCTGCGCTTCGTGCCAGAGAGCCGCGACGAGACCGCCCGGGGGCCGCTCGACTGGCCGGGGGGCGTGGCGGCGGTCCTCGGCTTCGGCGCGCTGTCCTGGGGGCTCACGCGCCTCGCCGAGGACGCCGACGCGCTCGCCTGGGGGCTCCTCGGCCTCGGGGTCGCCGCGATCGCGGGCTTCGTCGCCATCGAGGCGCGGGTACGCGCGCCGCTCATGCCGCTCGGGCTGTTCCGCGACCGGACCTTCGCGATCACGAATCTCGCGACGCTCCTGCTCTACGGCGCGCTCGGCGCGGCGCTGTTCCTGCTGCCGTTCGACTTCATCGCGCGCCGCGGGCTCGACGCGACCGAGGCCGGGCTCGCGCTCCTGCCCATGGGCCTGCTGATCGGGCTCCTGGCGCAGCCGATGGGCCGGCTCGCCGACCGGCTCGGGGCGCGCCCCTTCCTCGCGGCGGGCCCGATCGTCGTCGCGGTGGCCTGCCTCTGGCTCGGCCGCGCGTTCGAGGGGTTCGCCCTCGGCGCGCTGGCGCCGGTCGCCCTCCTCGCCGTCGGCATGGCGATGGTGGTGGCGCCACTGACGACGGTGGTGCTCAACGCCGCGCCGGACGCTCAGTCGGGCGCGGCCTCGGGCGTCAACAACGCCGCGAGCCGGCTCGCGGGCCTGCTCGCGGTCGCCACCTGCGGCGCGCTCGCGCGCGCGGTCTACGCCGCCGCCCTGCCGAGCGGAACCGCGGCGCCGGCCTTCGGCCGCCTGCCCGCGCCGGACGATCCGGGCTACCGCCTCGTCGAGGCCGCCTTCCTCGACGGCTACGCCGCAGCCCTCGGCCTCGCCGCGGCCGCCGCCCTGGCCGCGGGGCTCGCGATGCTGGCGACGCCGCCCGTCCGCGTCGTCCCTGCCGCGCGGATCGAGTGAGGCGCCGGTCGGTCCGATGCGCGCATCGCCGTTCCCCGCCCTTGGGAGCGGACCGGCCGGTACTGCGAGCGTGGGCGCCGGGCCTGCCGGTCGATCGAGACCGGTGCCCCCGCCGCCCTTTCGGCGCCGCGCGCGTCAGGGCCGCTCGCCGGAGAGGCCGGGCAGGCGCAGCCCGTGCTCGCGCGCGCAGGCGATCGCGTCCTCGTAGCCCGCGTCCGCGTGGCGCCAGACGCCCGAGGCCGGGTCGTTCCAGAGCACGCGCTCCAGCCGGCGCGCCGCGCCTTCGGTGCCGTCGGCGACGACCACCATGCCCGCGTGCTGCGAGAAGCCCATGCCGACGCCGCCGCCGTGGTGGATCGACACCCATGTCGCCCCCGAGGCGGTGTTGACGAGCGCGTTCAGGAGCGGCCAGTCCGACACCGCGTCCGAGCCGTCGCGCATCGCCTCGGTCTCGCGATTGGGCGAGGCGACCGAGCCCGCGTCCAGATGGTCGCGCCCGATCACGACCGGGGCCTTCAGCTCGCCGCTCGCGACCATCTCGTTGAACCTGAGCCCCGCGCGGTGGCGCTCGCCGAGGCCGATCCAGCAGATGCGCGCGGGCAGTCCCTGGAAGGCGATGCGCGCGCGGGCCATGTCGAGCCAGCGGTGCAGCCGCGCGTTGTCGGGAAACAGCGCCTTCATCGCCTCCTCGGTGCGGTAGATGTCCTCCGGATCGCCCGAGAGCGCGCACCAGCGGAACGGCCCGATGCCACGACAGAACAGCGGGCGGATGTAGGCGGGCACGAAGCCCGGGAAGGCGAAGGCGTCCTCCAGTCCCTCCTCGCGCGCGACCTGGCGGATGTTGTTGCCGTAGTCGAGCGTCGGCACGCCGTCCCGCCAGAAGCCGACCATGGCCTCGACGTGGGCCTTCATCGAGGCGCGGGACGCTTTCGCCACGGCCTTCGGATCGTCCTCGCGCCGTCGTCGCCATTCGGCGAGGCTCCAGCCGAGGGGCAGATAGCCGTTGACCGGGTCGTGGGCGCTGGTCTGGTCGGTGACGATGTCGGGCCGCACGCCGCGACGGCGCAGTTCGGGGAAGATTTCGGCCGCGTTGCCGAGGAGGCCGACCGAACGCGCCTCGCCGGCCTCCGACCAGCGCGCGATCATCGCGAGCGCGTCGTCGAGGCTGTCGGCACGCTCGTCGAGGTAGCCGGTGCGCCGACGGAAGTCGATGCGGTCGGGGTCGCACTCGACCGCGAGGCAGGAGGCGCCCGCGAACACGGCCGCGAGCGGCTGCGCGCCGCCCATGCCGCCGAGGCCCGCCGTCAGGATCCAGCGCCCCGCGAGATCGCCGCCGTAGTGCTGCCGGCCGGCCTCGGCGAAGGTCTCGTAGGTGCCCTGCACGATGCCCTGGGTGCCGATGTAGATCCAGGAGCCGGCCGTCATCTGGCCGTACATCATCAGCCCCTTGCGATCGAGCTCGGCGAAGTGGTCCCAGTCGGCCCAGCGCGGCACGAGGTTCGAGTTGGCGATCAGGACCCGCGGCGCGTTGGCGTGGGTGCGCACCACCGCGACCGGCCGGCCCGACTGCACCACCAGCGTCTCGTCGTCGTCGAGGGTCTTCAGGCTGTCCACGATGCGGTCGAAGTCGGCCCAGCTTCGCGCCGCGCGGCCGATGCCGCCGTAGACCACCAGCTCGCGCGGGTTCTCGGCGACGTCGGGGTGCAGGTTGTTCATCAGCATCCTGAGCGGCGCCTCGGTCTGCCAGCTCTTGGCGGTCAGCGCCGGGCCGGTCGGCGGATACACGTCGCGGGCGTTGTGGCGGCGGTCGGTCACGGTCTCGGCCCTCTGGCGTTGGAAGCGATGCGGGGCGCCAGCGCGGCCAGGGCGTCAAGGATCGCGCCGAGGTGCGGGCGCAGGCGGTAGGCGCGCACGGGATCGTAGCCCCAGCCGGCGGTCTCGTCGCGGAGGTGGGTGGACTGCGCGAGTTCCATCTGGATCGCGTGCCAGCTCTCGCCGGGCCGGCCGTAGCGGCGGGTGCACCATCCGCCCTTGAAGCGGCCGTTGAGGACGGTGGTGTAGCCTTCGGCCTCCTCGCAGAGAGCGAGCGTGACCGCCTCGATCTCGGACGCGCAGCTCGCGCCGTCGACCGTGCCGATGTTGAGATCCGGCAGGACGCCCTCGAACAGATAGGGGACCACCGAGCGGATCGAGTGGCAGTCGTAGAGGATCGCGACGCCGTGGCGCTCGCGCACGCGGGTCATCTCGGCCTCCAGAGCGGCGTGGTAGGGGGCGTGGTAGGCGCCGAGACGCGCCTCGATCTCCCCGGCGTCCGGCGGCTCGGTCCAGATCGGCGCCCCGTCGAAGTCGGTCAGCGGCACGAGCCCGGTGGTGTTCCGGCCCGGATAGAGCGAGGCGCCCGACGGGTCGCGGTTGGCGTCGATCAGGTAGCGGTGGAAGGTGGCGCGCACCGTGGTGGCGCCGTCCAGCAGCCCCTCGTAGAGCCAGTCGACATGCCAGTCGGTGTCCGAGAGCCGCCGCCCGCGCGCGTTCAGCCGCGCGAACACCGCGTCCGGCAGCCAGGTACCGGTGTGCGGCAGGCCGAGCACCACGGGGCCGTCGCCGCGCGCGACCGTCACCGGCGTCACGCCTCGTCCTCCAGCGCCGGCAGGTCGAGGCCGTCCAGGAGCGCGCCGCTCGCGATCAGGTCGCGCGCGCGGGCGAGGTCGGGGGCGAGGTAGCGGTCCTCGCCGAGCGGGGCGATCGTCTCGCGCAACCGCGCGAGCACCCGGCGGAGCGGCGCGCTGGTCTCCAGCGGCGCGCGGAACTCGACGCCAGCGCTCGCGCACAGAAGCTCGATGCCGAGGATCTGTTCGAGGTTGACGGTCATGGCGCCGAGCCGGCGCGCGCCGTGGGCGGCCATCGACACGTGGTCCTCCTGGTTGGCCGAGGTCGGCGTCGAGTCGGTCACGCAGGGGGTGGCGAGGTGCTTGTTCTCGCTCATCAGCGCCGCGGACGTCACCTCGGCGATCATCAGCCCCGAGTTCAGCCCCGGATCGGGCGTCAGGAACGGCGGCAGGTCGTGGCTGAGGGCGGGATCGACCATCAGCGCGATCCGCCGCTGGGCGATCGCGCCGATCTCGGCCACCGCGAGGGCGATCGTGTCGGCGGCGAAGCCGACCGGCTCGGCATGGAAGTTGCCGCCCGACACGATCGCGCCGCTCTCCGTCAGCACCAGCGGGTTGTCGGTCGCGGCGTTGGCCTCGATCGCCAGCGTGCGCGCGGCCTGGCGCAGCACGTCCATCGCCGCCCCCGTCACCTGCGGCTGGCAGCGGATGCAGTAGGGGTCCTGCACCCGGCTGTCGCCCTCGCGATGGCTCTCGCGGATCGCCGAGCCGTCGAGGAGGGCGCGCATGGCGCGGGCGGCCTCGATCTGGCCGCGGTGGCCGCGGAGTTCGTGGATCTCGGGGCGCAGCGGCGCGGTCGAGCCCATGATCGCGTCGGTCGAGAGCGCGGCGGTCACGAGCGCGTTCCGCGCGCCGCGCCAGGCGTCGAACAGTCCCGCGAGCGCGTAGGCCGTGGAGAACTGCGTGCCGTTGATGCAGGCGAGCCCCTCCTTGGCGACGAGCGTCACGGGGGCGAGGCCCGCGCGGGCGAGCGCGTCGGCCGCCGCCATCCGCTCGCCGCCGATCTCGGCCTCGCCCTCGCCGATCATCGCGGCGGTCATGTGCGCGAGCGGCGCCAGATCGCCCGAGGCGCCGACCGAGCCCCGGACCGGGACCACCGGGGTGACGTCGCGCGCCAGCATTCCCTCTAGCAGCTCGACCAGCGCCCAGCGCAAGCCCGAGGCGCCGCGCCCGAACGACAGGAGCTTCAGCGCCATCATCAGCCGCACGAGCCGGCGCGGCATCGGAGGGCCGACCCCGCAGGCGTGGCTCAGGATCAGGTTGCGTTGCAGCCGCGCCGTGTCCGCCCCCGCGATCCTGACGCTCGCGAGCTTTCCGAAGCCGGTGTTGCCCCCGTAGACGGGCGCGTCCCCGGCCGCGGCCGCCTCGACCCGGGCAGCGGCACGCTCGACCGCCTCGCGACAGTCCGGGTCGAGGCGGGCCGCGCATGCCTCGCGGTAGATCGTCTCCAGCGCGGCAAGGCCCGTGCGGCCCGGAACCAGCAGGGTCACGCCTCGCCCCCGAACAGGCGCCGGTGCAGCGGGTTGAAGCCGATGCGGTAGGCCAGTTCCGCCGGATGGCCCACGTCCCAGACCGCGAGGTCGGCGCGCTTGCCCGGCGCGATCGCGCCGACGTCGTCGAGCCCGAGCGCCCGCGCGGCGTGGCGCGTGACGCCCGCGAGCGCCTCGGCGGGGGTCAGGCGAAACAGCGTGCAGCCCATGTTCATCGCGAGCAGGAGCGAGGTCAGCGGCGAGGAGCCGGGGTTGCAGTCGGTGGCGAGCGCGATCGCGACGCGATGGCGGCGCAGCGCCTCGACCGGCGGCACGCGGGTCTCGCGGAGGGTATAGAACGCCCCCGGCAGCAGCACCGCCACCGTGCCCGCCTCGGCCATGGCCGAGGCGCCCGCCTCGCCGAGGTATTCGAGATGGTCGGCCGAGAGCGCGCCGTAGGAGGCCGCGAGCGCCGCGCCGCCGAGGTCGGAGAGCTGCTCGGCGTGCAGCTTGACGGCCAGGCCGAGCGCGCGCGCCTCGTCGAACACCCGCGCGATCTGCCCGGGCGAGAAGGCGATGCCCTCGCAGAAGCCGTCCACCGCGTCGATCAGCCCCTCGGCGTGGGCGGCGCGGAGCGCGGGCAGGCAGACCTCGTCCAGATAGGCGTCCGCGCGGCCGCGGTACTCGGGCGGGATCGCATGGGCGCCGAGGAAGCTCGTGACCACGCGCACGCCCCGCGCGTCGCCGGCGGCCCGGGCGGCGCGGAGCATGGCGAGCTCGGTGTCGCGGTCGAGGCCGTAGCCCGACTTGATCTCGATGGTGGTCACCCCCTCGGCGATCAGCGCGTCCACCCGCGCGAGCGCCGTCGCCAGCAGCGCCTCGGCCGAGGCCGCCCGCGTCGCGGCGACGGTCGAGACGATGCCCCCGCCCGCCTGCGCGATCTCCTCGTAGCTCGCGCCTTCGAGGCGGCGCTCGAACTCGGCGGCCCGGTCGCCGCCGTGGACCGCGTGGGTGTGGCAGTCGATCAGCCCCGGCGTGACCAGCCGCGCGCCGAAGTCCTCGCGCGCGAGCGCGGCATGGCGCTCGGGCAGGGCGTCCCACGGGCCGGTCCAGCCGATCCGGCCGCCCTCGACGACGATCGCGCCGCCCTCGATCAGGCCGTAGCCGGCGGGCGCGTCCATGGTGGCGATCCGCGCCGCGGTGAGAACCCTGTCCATGCGCTTCCCCCTGTGCCTTCGGCCGGGCCGCGTGTATCGTCAGGCTGTCACAAGTACGGGCGCGAGCGCCATGCACGTCTTCGCCGAACGCGCTCTGGTGGGCGACGCCTGGCTCCGCCGCGTGCGCCTGACGCTCGGCGAGGGCGAGATCCGCGCGATCGAGACCGGCGCGGCCGCGGGCCCGGACGACGTGCGGGTCGACGCGCTGCTGCCGGCGCTGTCGAACCTGCACAGTCACGCCTTCCAGCGCGCCATGGCCGGGATGACCGAGGCCCGCGCCCTCGGCCGCGACGGCTTCTGGAGCTGGCGCACGCTGATGTACCGCTTCCTCGACCGCCTGACGCCCGAGCACGTCGAGGCGATCGCCGCCCTCGCGCAGATGGAGATGCTGGAGGCGGGCTTCGCGGCGGTCGGCGAGTTCCACTACCTCCATCACGCGCCGGACGGGCGACCCTACGATCGTCCGAGCGAGCTGAGCGAGCGGATCTTCGCCGCCGCGGCGACCACCGGGATCGGGCTGACGCACCTGCCGGTGCTCTACCGCTACGCCGGCCTCGGCCGCGAGCCGCTGGAGGGCGGCCAGCGCCGCTTCGGCAACGACCACGACCGTTTCCTGGCCCTGGTGGCGGACTGCGAGCGCGCCGTGGCCGCGCTCGCGCCCGACACGGTCGTGGGCGTCGCACCGCATTCGCTGCGCGCGGTCGCGCCCGACGACCTCGAACGGCTGGTGGCGGCGCGCCCCGACGGTCCGGTGCATCTCCATATCGCCGAGCAGACCCGCGAGGTCGAGGCGGTCGAGGCCGCCCTCGGTGCGCGCCCGGTCGCCTGGCTGCTCGCGAACGCGCCGGTCGACGGGCGCTGGTGCCTGGTCCACGCCACGCACACGACCGGAGACGAGACGACGGTGATGGCCCGCTCGGGCGCGGTCGCGGGGCTCTGCCCGATCACCGAGGCCAACCTCGGCGACGGCGTCTTCGACGGCGCGCGCTACGCCGCGCAGGGCGGCGCCTTCGGCGTCGGCTCGGATTCCAACGTGCGCATCGCCCTCGGCGAGGAGCTGCGCACGCTCGAATACGGCCAGCGCCTGCGCGACCGGGCGCGCAACGTCATGCCGCCGGCCGAGGGCTCCACCGGGGCGTGGCTCTACCGCGAGGCCGCGCGCGGCGGCGCCCGGGCGCTCGGCCGGCGCTCGGGCGAGATCGCGGTCGGGCGCCTCGCCGATCTGGTGGCGATCGACGGCGGCCACCCGGCGCTCTCGGCGCGCGACGGCGACCGGCTGCTCGACGGGCTCTGCTTCGCCGCCGGCGACGGCGTGGTCGGCGACACCTGGTCGGCCGGGCGGCACGTCGTGCGCGGGGGGCGGCACGTCCGCCGCGACGCGATTCTCGCGGCCTACCGGGGCGCGATCGCGTCGTTGCGCGACGCGCTCTGAGCGCGCCGTACCGGACGACGGGACGGGAGGGTCCGCGGCCCCCGATCATCTCTCGCGCGTTGTCGGCGGGTCGGTGCGGGCGTGTCGGTTCCGGGCGCGGACCCGCGCGGGATCGGCAGGAACGGGGCATGCCGCCCGCTCGCGCACGGCCGGGCGCATCGACAGGCGAGGCGGCGGGCGGCTACGCTCGCCCCATGAGCGGCGCCGTCGATCCAGCCTCGCGCGAGGACGCATGAGGGCCTTCCACCACCCCGGCACCGACGCGCACGACCCGCGCTTCTTCCTGCTGCGCGGACGCCCCGTCGCCAACGAGGAGCGCCCGCGCCGCGCCGGTCTCCTGCTCGACGGGCTCGCCCGCGTCGGGATCGGGGTCGAGGCGCCGCCGGAGGCCGGGATCGCCCCGGTCGCGGCGGTGCACTCGCTCGACTACCTCGACTTCCTCGCGACCGCCTGGGCGGGCTGGCAGGAGCTTCCGGACGCGGGCGAGGAGGTGATCGCCAACGTCCACCCCCACCGCGGCGCCGGGATCTACCCCGCGAGCCTCGTCGGCCGCGCGGGCTGGCACATGGCCGACACCGCCGCGCCGATCGGGCGCGGGACCTGGGAGGGCGCGCGCCGCGCGGCCGATTGCGCTGTCGCCGCGGCGGACGCGGTCCTCGCCGGCGAGGACGCGAGCTACGCGCTCTGCCGCCCGCCCGGCCACCACGCCTACGCCGACCTCGCCGGCGGGCACTGCTTCCTCAACAACGCCGCGATCGCCGCCGAGCGGTTGCGCGCGGGGGGACGACGCGTCGCCGTGCTCGACGTCGACGTCCACCACGGCAACGGCACGCAGGCTATCTTCTACCGGCGCGCCGACGTGGCGACCGTCTCGGTGCACGCCGATCCGCACGGCTTCTACCCCTTCTTCTGCGGCCATGCCCACGAGCGCGGCGAAGGCGCGGGGGCGGGGTTCAACCTCAACCTGCCGCTCGCGCTCGGCACCGACGACGCGGGCTGGCTCGCCGCGCTCGCCGCCGCGCTCGACCGCCTCGCGCGCTTCGCGCCGGAGACGGTGGTGCTCTCGCTCGGTCTCGACGTGCACGAGGACGACCCGCTGCGGGGCTTCGCGGTGACGACCGCCGGGATCGGCCGGGCGGGACGGCTGCTCGCGGGCCTGCCCGCCCCGGTCGCGATCGTGCAGGAGGGCGGCTATCTCTCCGAGGCGCTCGCCGACAACCTCGCGGCCTTCCTGGGAGGCTTTCTCGCCGCGCGCCGCGCGTCCGCTGGCGCGCTCTGAGGCAGGAAACGGTCCGCTGGCGCGCGCTCGATCACCCGAGGCGGCGAACCCCCCTCGACGCCGCGGCGCTTCTCGGCCTTGATGGTCGGCGTCGATCGCTCCCGCCGCCCGGAGGTCTCCACGATGAAGCGCCGCGACTTCCTCACCGCCGCCACCGCGGGCGCCGCCGCGCCGCTCGCCGCCCCCGCGATCGCGCAGGGGGTCACCGAGTGGCGCATGGTCACGGCCTGGCCCAGGAACCTGCCCGGCCCCGGCGTCGCGGCACAGATGCTCGCCGACCGCATCTCCCTGCTCTCGGGCGGGCGGCTGACGGTCACGCTCTACGCCGCCGGCGAGCTGGTGCCCGGCCGCGGCGTGTTCGACGCGGTCTCGGAGGGCACGGCCGATCTCTACCACGCGGTGCCGGCCTACTGGGGTTCGAAGTCGCGCGGCATCCTGCTGTTCGGCTCGCAGCCCTTCGGGCTGACGGCGGCCGAGCAGGCGGGCTGGCTCGCCCACGGCGGCGGGCAGGCGCTCTACGACGAGATCTACGCGCGCTTCGGGCTAAAGCCCTTCCTCTGCGGCAACTCGGGGCCGCAGTGGGCCGGCTGGTTCCGCGAGCCGATCGAGAGCGTCGACGACCTGCGCGGCCTGCGCTACCGCACCACCGGCCTCGCCTCCGAGATGGCGTCGGGCATCGGCATGGCGGTGCAGGCCATGGGCGGGCGCGAGATGTTCCAGGCGATGCAGTCGGGCGCGCTCGACGCCGGCGAGTTCATCGGGCCGTGGACCGACAGCGCGCTCGGCTACTACCAGATCGCCAAGAACTACTACTGGCCGGGCGTCGGCGAGCCGTCCTCGGCCGAGGAGACGGCGATCAACCTCGCGAGCTACGAGGCGCTGGACGACGACCTGAAGCAAGCGGTGCGCTTCGCCGCCGAGAGCCTCTACAACCCGGTCTGGACCGAATACACCACCAAGCACGCCCAGGCGCTCCGGCAGCTCGTCGCCGACGAGGGCGTCGAGGTGCGCCACCTGCCCGACGGCGTGATCGACGCCATGGGCCGCGCGGCCCGGGACGTGATCGAGGGGCTGCGCGAGGACGGCGACGACCTGGTGCGCCGCATCGTCGAGAGCTTCGTCGCCTACCGCGACAGCGTCGCGGCCTACGCCACCTACGCCGACGGCGGACAGACCGCCGCCCGCGCCCGCGTGTTCGGCTACTGAGCGGGTGCGCGGCTTCGGAGCGGGGGCGGCGCGGGTCGCCGACGCGCTCGACGCCGTCAACGCGCGCCTCGGCCTCGCGGTGCGCTGGCTCGCGCTCGCCATGGTGCTCGTGCAGTTCGCCGTGGTCGCGTTGCGCTACGTGTTCGGCGTGAGCTTCGTCTGGCTCGACGAGAGCGTGCTCTACCTGCACGCGGGCCTGTTCATGCTCGGCGCGGGCTACACGCTCCTGGTCGACGGCCACGTGCGCGTCGACGTGCTCCATGCGCGGGCGGGGCCGGGCGTGCGGCGCGCGATCGACCTCGCGGGGCATCTGCTGCTGCTGATCCCCTCGATGACGGTGCTGCTGGTCTGGTCGTGGCCCTCGGTCGCGCGCACCTGGGCGGTGCTCGAGGGGCCGGTCTCGGTCGGGGGCGTGCCGGCGTCGTTCCTGCTCAAGTCGCTGATCCCGGCGTTCTGCCTGATCCTGATCGTGCAGGCGATCGCGCACGTCCTGCGGTCGCTGTCGCGCTGATGGCGCTCGACCTCCTGATGCTCGTCGCCCTGATCGGCGCCATCATGCTCGGCTACCCGGTCGCCTTCACTATCGCCGGCGTGGCGACGCTGTTCGCGGTCCTCGGCCACGCGACCGGCGATTTCGACCTCGCGCTGATGGGCGCCGCCGGCCAGCGCGTGTTCGGGCTCCTGACCAACCAGACGCTGATCGCGATCCCGCTGTTCGTGTTCATGGGGGTGATGCTCGAGAAGTCGCGCATCGCCGAGGAGCTGCTGGGCACCATGGGCCGTCTGTTCGGGCCGGTGCGCGGCGGGCTCGGCGTCTCGGTGGTGGCGGTCGGCGCGCTGCTCGCGGCCTCCACCGGCATCGTCGGCGCGACGGTGATCGCCATGGGGCTGATCGCGCTGCCGACCATGCTGCGCAGCGGCTACGACCCGCGCCTCGCCTCGGGGCTCGTGGCCACGGCCGGCACGCTCGGGCAGATCATCCCGCCGTCCACGCTGCTGATCATCCTCTCGGACGTGATGTCGAACGCCTACCAGCAGGCGCAGTACGCCGAAGGACGGTTCACCATCGAGACCATCTCGGTCGGGCAGGTGTTCGCCGCGGCCCTGATGCCGGGGCTCGTGCTGGTGGCGATCTACGTCGCCTACCTGCTGTTGCGCGCGCGTCTCGACCCGGCCGCCGCGCCCGCGCTCGCAGACGGCGCGCGCCCGGACGCGCGGCGCGTGGCGGGGGCGGTCGCGATGCCGGTCCTGCTGATCGTCGCCGTCCTCGGCACGATCCTCGGCGGGGTGGCGACGCCGACCGAGGCAGCCTCGATCGGGGCGGTGGGCGCGACGCTGATGGCGGGCTACCGGCTCGGCGCGCCGCGCGGGCCGATCCTCGGCGGCGCCGCGGCGCTCGTCGCGCTCGCGGTCGCGGCCGGCCTCGCGCCGGTGCGGCTCCAGCGCTCGGACGCGGGGCTCGCGGACTGGGCGCAGGGCGGGCTCTACGCGATGCTCCTGCTGCTCGGCCTCGCCGCCCTCGCCCTCGCCCTCAAGCGCGCGCTCGACGCCGGGGTCCTGCGCCCGGTGCTCACGCAGACCATGACCGTCACGGCGATGATCTTCGCAACGATCCTGACGGCGGGGCTGTTCGCGCTGGTCTTCGTCGGCCTCGGCGGCGCCGCGCGGGTCGAGGCGGTGCTGGGCGCCATGCCGGGCGGGCCGACCGGCGCGCTCCTGTTCGCCATGGGCCTCGTGTTCCTGCTCGGCTTCGTCCTGGACTTCGTCGAGATCACGGTGATCGTGCTGCCGCTCGTGGTGCCGAGCCTGATCGCCATGGGGCACGACCCGGTCTGGCTCACGGTGCTGATCGCGATCAATCTCCAGACCTCGTTCCTGACCCCGCCGTTCGGCTTCTCGCTGTTCTACCTGCGCGGCGCGGCGCCGCCCGAGGTGACGACGCTGACGATCTACCGCGGCGTCGCCCCCTTCGTCGGGCTCCAGCTTCTCGGCATCGCCGCCATCTACGCGGTCCCGGCGATCGCGACGGCGCTGCCGGCGGCGCTCTACTAGAGCGCGGTCCGACCCGAGCGACACGAGAGCCGGAAGGACCGCGCGCCCGCCCGGCGAGCCGGTCGCGGGGTCAGTCCGGAATGACGACCCGGTCGCCGGTGAAGCGGATCGCCGCGTCGGGCGCCGGCGCGATCTCGATCGGCGGCAGGTTGTCCGCTTCGGTCAGGTCGAGAAGCCGCGTCGCGCCCGGCTCGTCCGGGTCCTCGGCGTCCACCCGCTGGCGCGGCGTCGTGCGCACCACCTGGCTCTCCGGCAGGGGCGCGCCGTCCCGCAGATGGGCGAACATCAGGTCGAGCGCCTGGATGTAGTAGTGGTGGAGCGGGATGTAGAGATCGGCGAAGCCGAAGTCGACCAGCCCGTTCAGCGTGTCGAGATGCTGCGCGTTGGTGATCTCGACGTAAGTCAGCCCGCTCGCCGACCCCTCCACCAGCCGGTTGAGCCCGAAATAGGCGCGGGAGGTGTGGTTCGGCGGCAGGATCGCGTCGGCCCGGCCGGTGACGAAGATCGCTGGCAACCCGCCGAGGTCGCCGTCCGCGCGGATCTCGCGGACGCCGCGACGGACGCGCTCGCTCTGGAGACGCTCGAAGCCGCGCAGGCCTCGGCCGGTCACCGGGTCGCGCCCGATCGCGAGGCGGCGCAGGCAGAGCTGACCTTCGAGATACTGATCCGCCCGCCCGGTCGTCGGCGAGACGCCGGCGGAGACCTCGACCGGCCCGCCGACGCTGTCCTCGGCGATGAGCTGGACGCCCCCGGTGGGCGGGATGCCGTTCGAGGTGGCGAACAGCGCGGCCTCGGCCGCGGCGCCGAGGGGAGCCGGCGCGTTTGTCGCCGGGTCGATGGCGGCGACGCTGTAGCCGCAGGCGTCGCGCACGACGCTGAAGCGGCCGTAGGCGTTGGCGTAGGTGACACCGATCGCCTGGGGCACGTCGATCGCCCAGTGCGACGGCGCGAGGATGTTCTGCTCGGGCAGGAAGCCGGCCGCGTTGATCCTCGCCTGGGCGTCGGTGGCCTGCTCGGCGAGGCTCGCGCCCTCGATCAGGCCTAGATCGGCCAGGGAGGCGCAGCGCTCGGCGCTCGGTGCGAAATTGAAGGGCGCGGCCGCGTTCTCGGGGGCGAGCGCCGCGCAGCCGAGGTAGAGGTTGAGCACGGAATAGTACTCGTTGAGGCTGCGGCTGTGCTCGAAGAACGGCGCGCCGTCGCCCTGCACGATGGCGAAGCGCGGGTCGAAGCGCGGATTGACGTTGGGCTCGGAGACCGCGATGGCGTCGATCAGCCCGCGCCGGTCCCGCTCGGCCGCGAGCACCGAGGCGCCGCCGCCGTTCGAGATGCTCGACGCGATGACGATGGTGTTCTCCGGCGTGAAGCGGTGCTCCTCGTGCAGTTCGTGGAGCACGTGGAAGGCGAATTCGATCGAGGTGAGGACGTTCTCGCCCCAGCGGGCCTCGGGGTTGCGCTGGGAGTGGGCGTGCTTGAAGGCCCAGCGGTGCGGGTTGCGCGCGACGTAGGCCTCCTGGATCCGGTCGAACAGCGGCGCGGTGAAGGTGGAAGCCGCGCCGGCGACCTCGGCGTCCTCGCGCAGGCCGTCGATCAGGCCGACGGTGTCGGCGTCGAGGTCGTGCGCGCCGGTGCCGGTGCCCTTGTCGGTGTAGGCGACCGCGCAGCCGTTCTTGAGGCCCCACTCGCCCGAGGTGGCGATGGCGCCGTAGACCCCGCGCGAGCCCGAGGACGGGCCGGTGACGATGCAGGGGGCGTCCGGGTCGAAGCCGTCGGGCACCTGCACCATCACGGTGACGTTCGCGCCGGGCCGCTCGCGCCCGCCGGCCCGTCGCAGCCCGAAGCGCCGCGGCGCATCGGCGTAGGCGATGACCTCGATGCCGGCGACCAGCCCCTCGCCCAGGGTGTCCTCGCCGTCCGCGTCGATGTTGGGGCCGTAGAGCCGGCCGTAGCCGCCGCCTTCGGTCATGTCGAGGAGCGCGCGGTAGTTGTTGTAGATCGCGAGGCGGCGCAGCTCGGCCGGCGTCGGGTTCGAGGGATCGGCGAAGGCGGGCGCGGGGCCCGCGAGGCCGGTCTTGCCGAGACCGGCCGTGAGGAGATCGTCCGTCACGCCGTCGTAGCGGGTCCACGAGGCGATGTCCCCGATGTCCGCGGGCAGGCGATGGAGGGGGACGCGCCGTTCGGCGGCGGCCTCGACCGGGATCGCGAGCAAGGCCGCCGCGACGCCCATCGTCGCGGCCGCGCGGCGTGTGGATCGGACCGTCATGATACGCCTCCCGTCCTTGGTAGTCTTTTGAGGAAGGAGCCTGGAAACCGGCGCGACGGCCACGACCCGCCGGCACCCTCCTTCGGGCCGACGGTGCCGCCGACCGGTCGTCCGGGCAAGCCGGTTTCCGCCGGACCGGCGTGCCGGACGCGCGGCGCCCTTCATGGATCGGGCACCTCTACCCGCAGGGGGCGGCATCAGCCTAGCCGACGGGCCGGGAACCGCGCTGGCGCCGGCGACGAGCCATCGGCCTGCTCTCCCGCGCTCTCCGCGACGCCTGCCGCGGGCTCTGTGGGCGACGGGGCCCGTGTCCGTCGCGGCACGGGGCCGGATGCCCCGCCATCCCGGTGGCCGATGCCCGGGCGGCCGGCCGCGACTACCCCGGCGCGCTCACCCGAGGTGGCGCTCGACCAGCGCGCCCACGTCGACCCGCGCGCCGAGGCGGCTGGCGAGCAGGTGCATGCCTGCCACCTTGCGCTGGAGGTAGAGCGTCTCCATCGGCGGCACCTCCTCGAAGCTCGGGTCGAAGGTCAGGGCCTCGCCCGCCGCCGAGAGGCGGGCGACGAGCCGGCTCGCGCCGAAGTCGTAGGCCCCGGCATGGCGCAGCGGCTCGGCCCCGACGTCGATCATGTCGAGCACGGTCTCGACGTGATGCGCCGCCGTGCGGGGCGAAAGCACGCCGATCCCCACCGCCGCCTCGCGCATCGCGCCGCGCTCGCCCGAGCGCGCGGCCAGCACCATCGCGCGGTAGAGCGCGACGCGCTCGGGGGAGTAGTCGCGCGCCGCGCCGAAGTCGAGCAGCCCGACGCGCCGCGTCTCAGGGTCGTAGCGGTAGTTCGCGAAGTTCGGATCGGTCTGCACCGTGCCGAACACGAACAGCTCGCGCAGCATGACGTCGAGCGCCACGGTCGCGATGCGGTCGCGCTCGGCCTGGGGCGCCCCGACCATCGCCTCGACCGGCCGGCCGCGCACGTAGGTCATGGCCAGCACGTTGCGGGTGGAGAACTCGGGGACCGGCCGGGGCAGCGCGAGGTCCGGATCGCCCTCGAAGAAGTCGGCGAAGCGGGCGAGTTGCCCGGCCTCGCGGGCGTAGTCGGCCTCGTCGTGCAGCTGACGCTTCGCCTCCTCCAGGAACGGCGCGAGATCGACGCCCGGCGGCATCAGGCCCGAGAGGCGGATCAGCGCGCCGATGTTGGCGACGTCGCTGTCGATCGCGCGGCGCACGCCCGGGTACTGCACCTTGACCGCGAGAGGGCGTCCGTCGGGCAGGCGCGCGCGGTGGACCTGGCCGATCGAGGCGGCGGCCATCGGGCGGACCTCGAACCGCTCGAAGCGCGTCAGCCAGCCGCGGCCCCACTCGGCGTCGAGCACGTCGCGGAGCTGGCGCGGCGGCATGGGATCGGCGTCGGCGCGCAGGCGCGCGAGGATCTCGGCCAGCTCGGGCGGCAGCAGCTCGCCCGCGTCCATCGAGAGGAGCTGGCCCATCTTCATCGCCGCGCCGCGCATGCGGGCGAGTTCGCCCGCGAAGCGGCTGACGTTGCCGGGCGTGAGGACGAGATCGCGCAAGGCCGGGCGCTCGCCGCGCGCCAGCCGGCCCGCGCTGCCGTAGGCGACCCCGGCGGCCAGCCGCGAGGCCAGGCCGCCGAAGCGCGCGGCGCGCGCGATCCGACTGCTCGGCACCGCGGCAGCGCGTCTGCTCGACGGCGTCCCGTCGGGTGTCTGGTCCATCCTCGTCCCCTCGGCACCGCCCAGGCAGCGGACGTAGCCCACGCGGGCGGGGCGGGAACGGCCGCGGCGGATGGCCGCTCCATGACGACGCAGGCCCCGTCCCGCCTCCGGCCGGAACGGGACGCCGCGCATCGACCCTGTTCGCGAGAGCCGGCGCTCGTCGTCCCGACCCGGACGTCCGACGCGGACATCGCGCCGGACGGGCGCGCCTGTCGTGCCCGCGTCCCCCTGGCCGCACGGGAGGCCCGCCTCGTCGCGAGCCGCGGTGGGAGGACGTCCCGGGCATCCGCGAACTCGCTCGCGCCCGCGGTCCGCCGCGCCCGTCCGGCGGAGGTTCCGGGCCCGGGGAGGGCTGCCGACGGACGACCCGGACCGGCGGGCTCCGGCGAGGCGGGCCCCGGCTTGATCGCCGGTGGAAAAGGGCGGAAGACTGCCGGGAGACGAAGCCACCGCGCACCGGCAGCGCTGCCGTTCTCCGCGCGGGCAGGACGTGGAGATCCCCGCCCATGAGACGACTGCTGCTCCTCGCCGTGCTGGCATGCGCCGGGATGCTGGACGGCGCCGCCGAGGCGCAGGACGTGGCGGCCGGCGAGGAGATCTACCAGGGCGTGTGCAGGAACTGTCACGGCCCCACCGCGAAGGGCATGGCGAGCTACCCGAGGCTGGCCGGCCAGAGCGCGGCGTATCTCTCCTCGCGCCTGGAGACGTACCGGGCCGGCGAGACGGTCAGCTACAATTCGGCCCTGATGATCCCGCACGCGAGAGAGCTTTCGGACGCGGACATCGACGACGTGGTCGCCTACATCACCACGACGTTCGAGTAGTCCGTGGCCCGGCCGCCGGGTCCCGCCCGAACGAGACTCCCCGGTCGAAGCGGGGAGGGGACGACGCGGCGCATCGCCCGGACGGCCCTCTGCGCAGCGGCGGCCGGTCTCGCCGCGACGGGGACCGTCTTCGCCGAGGACGTGGCGCCGCCGGGCGTGCCGCGTTCGGCCGAGGACGGCGGCCCGCGCCGCTGGGCGGTCACGGCCGAGGACGGTCTCGGCCTGCGCGACGCGCCGGCGGCGGACGCGGCCGTCGTCTCGGCCGTCCCCAAGGGCGCCGTCCTGTCCAACCTCGGCTGCGCCGCCCGCGAAGACCGCGTCTGGTGCGAGGTCCGGCCCTTCCGGGGCGGGGCGCGGGGCTTCGCGCCCGCGGCGTCGCTGCGTCCGGCGGCAGGGCCGGACGGCACCGTTCCCATGGGACCCGACGACAGCGCGCGCCGCGCGCGGGGACGCGACTT
The DNA here is from genome assembly GCA_050330995.1 of Paracoccaceae bacterium. Lineage (GTDB taxonomy): Bacteria > Pseudomonadota > Alphaproteobacteria > Rhodobacterales > Rhodobacteraceae > Thermohalobaculum. The sequence goes on along the minus strand of JBHJHI010000026.1, from coordinate 6,646 downwards.
CGACGCGCGCGGCGAGGTGCGCTGCGCGCAGGAGGTCGGCGAGGCGCTCGGACCCTGCGCCGCCGGGGTCGCCCGCGGCGGCGGCGGCGACGCGAGCGTCGTGGTGCGCTTTCCGAGCGGGTTCGCGCGAACGCTGTTCTTCGTCCACGGCGCGTTCGTCTCGGGCGATGCCACGATGTCGGGGGTCGGGACCGACACCGACTGGCGCGTGGAGGACGGCGCTCACGTCGTCCGGGTCGACGACCAGCGCTTCGTGCTCCCCGGCGCCTTCGTCTTCGGCGAGTGAGGCGCCGCCCCCGGACGACGGGACGGGGCGGCGCCCGATGGCCCGACCGGCCGCGACGCGCGAAAGCGCCGCGGCCGGCGCGGCTCACTGCGGGGGCGCGAGCCTGTGGATCATCCCCTCGTCCACGGCGGTGTAGAGGCTGGCGTCGGGGCCGAGCACGAGCGAGCGGAACCGGCCCGCCTCCATCGGCAGCGTCATCTCGGTCACGTCGACGACCTCCGAGCCGTCCTCCGAGAACTCGATCACGTCGATGCGCTGACCGACCGGCGTGCCGCCGAAGCCGATGCCCATGATGCCGACGACCAGGGCGCCGTCCCAGTCGCCCCACTGCTCGCCTTCGAGGAAGGCGGCCGATCCGGTGCCCTGCGACCAGCCGTTGTTCTGCCAGACCGGCGGCATGGCGTCGGGGTAGGTCTCGAAGTCCGTCATCGGCATGAAGGACGCGCGCTCGAAGCGGTTCATGCCCTCGCCCTGGTTGGGCATGTAGCCGCAGTAGCCGTCCGGGCAGGCGCCGCGGCCGGCCATGTTGTCGCGCGGGTCCCAGCCGCCGTTGCCGCCGTTGACCAGCACCGTGATCTCGTCGGAGTGCCACGGCCCGTGCTCGGCGGCGATCGCCGCGCCGGTGCCGGGGTGGAAGGCGATGCCCTGCACGTTGCGGTGGCCGTAGGTGTAGGTGCGCGGGTCGAAGCCCTCGGGCGGGCTGTTGTCGGGGTGGGCGTTGCCGTCGGTGTCCAGGCGCAGGATCTTCGAGCCCATCATCGTCGGGCTCTGCGGGACCTCCCCGTTGTGGTTGTCGCCGGTGGTCAGCCACAGCGCGCCGTCGGGCCCGAAGCGCACGCGCCCGCCGTTGTGCGCGCCCGGACCGCCGAAGGGGTGGTCGCTGGCCTCCATCTTGTAGGGCACGTCGTCGACGATGTCGGTGCGCTCAGAGACCGAGGCGAAGTCCTCGCCGACCACCAGCCGCATCAGCCGGTTGGTGTGCGGATCGGACATGTTGGAGGTCGAGTAGACGTAGATCCGGCGGTTCTGGTCGAAGTCGGGGTCCACCGCGACGCCCATCATGCCCGCCTGACCCTCGCAGAACAGATCCTCGGCCGTGGAGGCGTAGCCCTCGGAGCCGGTCATGCCGAGCAGCGCCGTCACCTCGCCCGAGGGCATGCGGACCGAGAGGCCCTTGCACTTCTCGGTGAAGAACATCGTCCCGTCGTCGAGGAAGGCCATGTCCCACGGGTTCTCCAGGCCGTCGAGGACGAGGGTGTGTTCGAGGTTCGTCGCGTTCATGCCGTCTTGAGCGGCGGCGATCGGCGCACAGACGACGCCGCCCGCGGCGAGCGACGCGTAGAGCGCCGCCCGCGGGCCGCGTGAGCGATGGGACATCGGTTCCTCCCTTGAGTGTTGTTCGTTCGTTGTCGCGAGCGGTCGTGCCTGCCCCTGGCCCGTCCGCTCCCGCCGGCGAAGCCTATCCCAGAACGCGGGTCCATCAAGCGGCTTCGCCCGCCCCCCTGCCGCGAGCGGCGGCCCCGGACGTGGCGAGGGAGGAGGCCGCCTGCCGCCGGTCTCGGGCCGATGCGCGCCGCTCGCCGGGACGCCCGAGATCGGGGAGCATCGACCCGAAGCGGACGACGAAGCCGCCGGACGAAGGGGCTGGGACCGGCGCCCGCCCGGCCGGCAGCCCCCCGCCGCGCCATCGCCGGACGATCGCAGCGGCGCGAGCCAGCGGAAGGACGGCCCGGCTTCGGCGGGACCGGCGCGGTCGTGCGCTCCGGTCACCCTCGCTCGCCGCGAGCGGCCCGAGGCGGCGTCGAGCCCGACGGAGCCCCGCGAACGTCCTCCGGACGGATCGGCGCCCTTGCCTACGGGTCACTCCGGGGCGCATCGTCTTTCAACCACAGATGGAGGAGGACGCATGACCCTCGCGAAGCTCGCGGCCCTCTCGGCCGCGCTGGTCGCCGGCGCCGGTCTCGCGGTCGCCGATACCGCCGACGTCACCTGGCAGAACCGTGTCGTCGTCGGGAAGCAGGGCGCGTTCTGCGCCGACGACCCCAACTGCTTCAACCGCTACCACCCCGAGATCGAGCCGGTCGCGACCGCGCAGCCGGGCGACTACATCGTGTTCGAGACGCGCGACGCGCTCGACAGCGACCTCACGCTCGACAGCAACGCCGACGACGTCGCGGCCCTCGACCTGACCGGCGTGCACCCGATGCAGGGGCCGGTCCGCATCGAGGGCGCCGCGCGCGGCGACGTGGTCGCGGTCACCATCGTCGACATCGCGCCCGACCAGTTCGGCTACACCGTGATCGTGCCGGGCTTCGGGTTCCTGCGCGACGAGTTCACCGAGCCCTACTTCGTCGGCTGGCGCCAGGATCGCAATCACGCGGTCTCCGATGCCATGCCGGGCATCGCGGTGCCCTACGAGGCCTTCACCGGCTCGATCGGCACCATGCCGGGGCCGGAGGAGGTCGAGGCGTGGCTCTCGCGCGAGGCCGACCTCGCCGCCGTCGGCGGCGTCGCGCTGCCGCCCGAGCCGAACGGCGCGCTGCCGGCGGCGATCTGCGGTGTCGACGGCTCCCACGCGCAGGAATGCCTGCGCACCGTGCCCCCGCGCGAGAACGGCGGCAACATGGACGTCCAGCAGATGCAGGTGGGCACCACCATCCTGATCCCCTGCTTCGTGGATGGCTGCAACCTGTTCGTCGGCGACGTCCACTACGCGCAGGGCGACGGCGAGGTCTCCGGCACGGCGATCGAGACCGGGGCCACGGTCACGGTCACGACCGAGATCCGCGCGGGCGCGGGCGGCGACATCACCAACCCGCAGGTCGAGGGCGGCGCGCAGATCAAGGCGATGGAGCCGTCGAGCTTCCATCAGACCATCGGCTATCCCCTGAAGGACGCGGGCGAGGTGCCAGTCTATCACACCTACCTCGACAGCGAGCCGATCGAGGGCCTCGCGAACCTCTCCGAGGACCTGACGCTGGCCGCGCGCAACGCGCTTCGTCAGATGATCGACCACATCGAGCGCGAGCACGGGTTGACGCGCGAGCAGGCCTACATCCTCGCCTCCGTCGCCGTGGACCTGCGCGTCGGCCAGGTGGTGGACGTGCCGAACTACGTGATGACGGCGGTGCTCAACGAGGACGTCTTCGTCGAGGAGGCGGCGGATGCGCCCGAGTAGACGTCTCGTCCTCGCGGGCGGCCTCGCGCTCGCGGCGGGGGCGGCGGTCGCTCACACGCCCTACGGGCAGTGGGTGGTCTATCGCCGGAAGCACCTGCTGATCGGCGCCCATCGCGGCGACGCGCGCACCTACGACCTCGCCAAGAAGGTGACGGAGGTCCTCGGGCACGAGTTGCCCGAGGCGAGGGCCCGCGTCGCCCGCGGGCCGCGCCCGCAGCGGATCGCCTCGCTCATGGGCACGGGGCAGCTCCTGACGGCGGTGCTCGCCGAGGCCGAGGCGCTCGCCATGCTCGAGGCCGCGCCGCCCTTCGACAACTACCGCCCCGTGCCGCTGCGCCGTCTCGTCGGGCTGGAAGCGGGGTATTCGCTCCACGCCGGTCCGACGCTGCCCGACGACCACGCCTGGCTCGTGGCCGCCGCGCTCGCCCATGCCGGTCTCGGCACCCGGCCGGAGGCGAGGCCGATCGCGCTGCACGCCGGCGCGGCCGCGTTCTGGCACGGCGAGCCTCGGCCGGGCTGAAGCCCGACCGGGAAGGGCGGGGGGACGGGGCCCGTCGGATCGGGTCGTCCTCCCCCCGCCGCCCCGTTCCCCGACGCGCCGATCCGCGGGGCCTCTCGCGTGTCGGCGGATGATGCACGGAGCGGCCCCCCGGAAGACCGTCGGGCCGTTCGGACGTGTCCCGCGCCACGCGCCGTCGCATTCCGCCCGGGCCGACCCGTCCCCTCCGGCCCGGCCGGTTCGCGATGTCGCCCCGGACCGGCGTCGGGGCGGGGACGCCGAACGCGCGTTCGTCATGGGCGCGCGGTTCGGGGAGCGGCGCGGGACCTCTCGGTCTCGGCCGGTCGTCGCGACGGCTTCGGTATGGCCGGCTTGCAGGAGCCGGTCGACGATCTCCCGAGAGTTCGCCGGCCGAGGGTCTGACGTGGCCGGTCGTCGAGCGCGCCCGTTGCGGCAGCGCGTCCGTCAGCGCCATGAACGCCGGGATCGGCGCCTTCCGGGAAGTATCGGCGCGGCAGCCCGCTGTGCTCTTGGTTGCTGCCCTGCTGCCGGGGGTTACGGGGCGCACGGAAGTGGACCCGGCGCCCGTTGTCGAGGCGCGGGCCACGCGCCTCGGCGCGCCGCGCCCTGGTCCCGGGTCGGCCACCGGCGCGGCCGCTCGGGCGGTGGGGCGACCGCCCTCGCGCCGGCGCCCTTCCCGGCTCAGCCGGCGGCGCGCGCGGGGGAGCGGGCGGGCGGCGGGCCGTCGAAGGTCGTGCGGACCATCAGCCGCCGGTGCCCCGCGTAGTCGTTCGTCGCGTAGTGCAGCGTCATCAGGTTGTCCCAGATCGCCACCGTGCCGGGCGACCATCTGAGCCGCATCCCGAACTCGGGCCGGATCATGTGCTGGCGGACGGCCTCCAGGACGGGTCGGCTCTCGGCCTCGGTCAGCCCGTCGAGGCGGGTGACGTAGATCGGGTTCAGATAGAGCGCCCGCCGCCCCGTGCGCGGATGGGCGACCACCGCCGGATGGCGCCGCTCGCGGTCGGCCTCCGGATCGCCGCGGGTCATGCGGATGGCGCCCCGCGCCTGCTCGCGCTCGGGCGGGGCGAAGCGCACGCCGTAGGGCTTGCCGACGTGGATCGCGTCGCGCCCGTCGAGGAGGACGCGCCAGGGCTCGGGCAGCGTCTCCCAGGCCGCCGCCCCGCTCGTCCAGAGCGTGTCGCCGCCGTAGGGCGGCAGCGCGTGCGCGGTCAGCACCGATCCGGCGGGCGGGCGTTCGAGGAAGCTGAAGTCCGCGTGCCAGTCGCCGCCGAACACGCCGCCCGTCTCGCCGGCCTCGCGCAGCACGCGCACGACCTCGGGCTCGCCCGGCATCGGCTCGACGTAAGGCAGCCGCGCGAGCGGGCCGAACACGGCCGTCAGCCGCTTCTGCGCCGCGAGGTCGAGGTGCTGGTCGCGCAGGATCAGGACATGATGCTCGTCGAGCGCCGCGCGCAGATCCGCCGCGAGCGCCTCGTCGATGGCTCCCCGCAGGTCGATGCCCGCGATCTCCGCGCCGATGAAGCCCGAGATCCGATGGACGTCCATGCCGATCCTCCGTCAGATTTCCCGGCCGTCGCCCGCACCCCGGCGGCGGCGGCGCGTCACGGGGTCGTTCCGCGCCAGGGCGCGCGGTGCGCCGCCGGCCTCGCCAGCGGCCCCGTCCGACGCCGCAGGCACGACGTGGCGGCGGGTTCGGCGCCCGTCGTGCGGCCGCCGTCCGACAAGGGCGCGCTTCCTCCGAAGACGCACCCTGTCGGTGGTTGACACCGCCCCTCGTGGCCGCGACCCTCCCCGGCCATAACCATAGAACAGACCGGGCAGTGATGACGTGCAGTTCACCAGATTGCGGCTGGAGGGCTTCAAGTCCTTCGTAGACCCGACCGAGCTCGCGATCGAGCCCGGTCTGACCGGCGTCGTCGGCCCGAACGGCTGCGGCAAGTCCAACCTGCTCGAAGCGCTCCGCTGGGTCATGGGCGAGAGCCGCGCGCGCGCCATGCGCGGCGAGGGCATGGAGGACGTGATCTTCGCGGGCTCCGACGCCCGGCCGCCGCGTGCGCGCGCCTCGGTCGAGCTGACGATCGCGCCCGGCGATCCGCCGCCCGCGGGCTTCGAGAACGCCGCCAGCATCCATATCGCCCGGCGCATCCAGCGCGACACCGGCTCGGACTACCGCCTCGACGGCAAGCCGACGCGCGCGCGCGACGTCGCGGTGCTGCTCGCCGACGCCGCGACCGGGGCCGGCTCGCCCGCGCTCGTGCGCCAGGGGCGCATCAACGAGATCATCGACGCCCGCCCGCGCGAGCGCCGGCGTCTCCTGGAGGACGCCGCCGGCATCACCGGGCTGCACCAGCGCCGCCACGAGAGCCTGTCGAAGCTGAAGCTCGCCGCCGAGAACCTCGAACGCCTCGACGACGACCTCGCGCGCATGGCCCGCGAGCAGGCCGCGCTGGAGGCGCAGTGCGGCGCGGCCAAGGAGTACCGCCGCCTCGCCGCCGAGCTGCGTCGCGCCGAGGCCACCCTCGTCGCCGCGCGCTGGCGTGTTGCAGAAGCCGCGCTCGACTCCGCCCGTCGCGCGCACCGCGAGGCGCGCGCCGCCCGCGCGCGCCGCGCCTCGGAGGCGAAGGCGGCCGAGGCCGCGCGCGAGGCGGTGGAGGCCGCG
>JBHJHI010000025.1:0-56285 GCA_050330995.1 Paracoccaceae bacterium | reverse complement strand
ACCGCACCCGCGAGGAGAGCGTGGAGCTGAAGGACGTCGAGCCCGGCCGCGGCATCTGAGGGAGACCCGACCATGGAACCGATCGCCGGCGTCGGTCTCGGCGCCTATCTCACCGTGGCCGCGATGCTGTTCGTGATCGGCATCTTCGGCATCTTCCTCAACCGCAAGAACGTGATCGTCATCCTGATGTCGATCGAGCTGATGCTGCTCGCGGTCAACATCAACCTCGTCGCCTTCTCGGCGCACTTGGGCGATCTGGTCGGCCAGGTCTTCACCCTGTTCGTCCTCACGGTGGCGGCGGCGGAGGCGGCGATCGGCCTCGCGATCCTGGTCTGCTTCTTCCGCAACCGCGGCACCATCGCGGTCGAGGACATCAACGTGATGAAGGGCTGAGCGATGTACGCGGCCATCCTGCTCCTGCCCCTGCTCGGCGCCGTCGTCGCCGGTCTGTTCGGGCGCTCGATCGGCGAACGCGCCTCGATGGCGCTCACCACGTCGATCCTGTTCGCCTGCGCGAGCATGTCGTGGATCGCGCTGCTCGGCTTCGACCCCGAGGCGCCGAGCCGGATCGTGCTGTTCGAGTGGATCGCCTCGGGCGATCTCAACGTGTCGTGGTCGATCCGCGTCGACACGCTGCCCCACGTCATGCTGGTGGTCGTCACCACGGTGTCGGCGCTCGTGCACTGCTACTCGATCGGCTACATGGAGCATGACGACAGCAAGACGCGGTTCTTCAGCTACCTGTCGCTGTTCACCTTCGCCATGCTGGCGCTGGTCACTGGCGACAACCTGCTCCAGGTGTTCTTCGGCTGGGAAGGCGTCGGCGTCGCCTCCTACCTGCTGATCGGCTTCTGGTATAAGAAGAACTCGGCCAACGCCGCAGCGATGAAGGCATTCATCGTCAATCGCGTCGGCGACTTCGCCTTCCTGATCGGGCTGTTCCTGCTGTTCATGCTGACCGGCAGCCTGCGGCTCGACGACGTCTTCGCCGCGGCGCCGTCGCTGGCCGAGGAAACCGTGGCCTTCCTCTGGTTCGAGGCGAACGCGGTCGAACTGATCGCGATGCTGCTGTTCGTCGGCGCCATGGGCAAGTCGGCGCAGCTGTTCCTGCACACCTGGCTGCCCGACGCGATGGAAGGCCCGACCCCGGTCTCGGCGCTGATCCATGCGGCGACCATGGTGACGGCAGGCGTGTTCCTGGTCTGCCGCATGTCGCCGGTGATGGAGTTCGCGCCGACCGCGCTCGCGGTCGTCACGGTTGTCGGCGCTTCGACCGCCTTCTTCGCCGCCTCGGTCGGCCTCGTGCAGAACGACATCAAGCGGGTGATCGCCTACTCGACCTGCTCGCAGCTCGGCTACATGTTCGCCGCCGCCGGCGTCGGCGCCTACGAGGCGGCGATGTTCCACCTGTTCACCCACGCCTTCTTCAAGGCGCTCCTGTTCCTCGGCGCGGGCTCGGTGATCCACGGCCTCGACGGCGAGCAGGACATGCGCCGCATGGGCGGGCTCCGCGCCAAGATGCCGACCACCTATCTGATGATGCTGCTCGGCACGCTCGCCATCACCGGCGTCGGCATCCCGCTTCTCTACGTGCTGCACACGCCGATCGGCTTCGCCGGCTTCGTGTCCAAGGACGTGATCCTGGAGGCGACCTACGCGCAGGGCACCGAGCTGTCGCAGCTCGCGTTCTGGCTGCTCCTGATCTCGGCCCTCTTCACCGCGTTCTACTCGTGGCGGCTGATCTTCATGACGTTCTGGGGCGAGACCCGCGCCGACCGCCACGCCTTCGAGCACGCGCACGAGAGCCCGAAGATCATGCTCTGGCCGCTCTACCCGCTCGCGGGCGGCGCCGTGCTCGCGGGCATGGAGTTCTACCCCGAGTTCGTCGGCGAGCGCGAAGGCGGCTTCTGGGCCGCCTCGATCTACAACCGCGCGCGCGAAGGCGCCGAGCCGATCCTGGAAGCCGCGCACCACGTGCCCGCCTGGGTCGCGGCCTCGCCGTTCCTGGCGATGCTCGCGGGCTTGGCGCTCGCCTATCGCTTCTACGTCGTGGACACGACGCTGCCGGCGAGGCTCGCCGAGCAGCACCAGCCGCTCTACCGCTTCCTGCTCAACAAGTGGTACTTCGACGAGCTGTATCAGGCGGTGTTCGTGCGGCCCGCCATGGCGCTCGGCCGCTTCCTGTGGCGCGGCGGCGACGGGCGCACCATCGACGGCGCGAGCGACGGGCTCGCCTTCGGCGTGATTCCGCGTCTCGTGCGCACTTCCGCGCGAGTGCAGTCGGGCTACGTGTTCCACTACGCCTTCGCCATGCTCATCGGCGTCTCTCTGCTCGTGACCTGGTTCGCCGTGACGGGGGTGCGCTGACATGACCGGCCTGCCGCTTCTAACCCTCGTCACCTTCGTGCCGATGATCGGCGCGCTGATCCTGATCGTGTTCCTGCGCGGCGAGGACGAGGCCGCGAGCCTCAACGCCAAGCGCCTCGGGCTGCTGGTCAGCGCCTTCACCTTCGCGCTGTCGCTGCCGCTGCTGTTCGGCTTCGACGCCTCGAACCCCGGCTTCCAGTTCGTCGAGGAAGGCGTCTGGCTCGCGGGGCTGACCTACAAGCTCGGCGTCGACGGCCTGTCGCTGCCGTTCGTGCTGCTCACCACCTTCTTCTTCCCGCTGGTGATCGCCGCCTCGTGGAACGTCGAGCATCGGGTCAAGGAATACATCGCCGCCTTCCTCGTGCTCGAGACGCTGATCCTCGGTGTGTTCGTCTCGCTCGATCTGATCCTGTTCTACCTGTTCTTCGAGGGCGGGCTGATCCCGATGTTCCTGATCATCGGGATCTGGGGCGGTCAGCGCCGGGTCTACGCGGCGTTCAAGTTCTTCCTGTATACGCTGCTTGGCTCGCTGCTGATGCTCGTGGCCATGATCTACATGTACTACGACGCCGGCACGACCGACATCACGGCGCTCTTGAACCATCAGTTCGACGTCGGCCCCGTCAGCCTGCTCGGCATCGAGATCGTGGGCGGCGCGCAGACGCTGATGTGGCTCGCCTTCTTCGCCTCCTTCGCGGTCAAGATGCCGATGTGGCCGGTCCACACCTGGCTGCCCGACGCGCACGTCCAGGCGCCGACCGCGGGCTCGGTGATCCTCGCCGCGATCCTCCTGAAGATGGGCGGCTACGGCTTCCTGCGCTTCTCGCTGCCGATGTTCCCGGTCGCCTCCGACATCCTGCAGGACTTCGTGTTCTTCCTCAGCGTGGTGGCGGTGATCTACACCTCGCTGGTCGCGCTGATGCAGGAGGACATCAAGAAGCTGGTCGCCTACTCCTCGGTCGCGCACATGGGCTTCGTCACCATGGGCATCTTCGCGGCCAACCAGCAGGGCGTCGACGGCGCGATGTTCCAGATGATCAGCCACGGCTTCATCTCGGGCGCGCTGTTCCTTCTGGTGGGCGTGGTCTACGACCGGATGCACACCCGCGAGATCTCGGCCTACGGCGGCCTGGCCGAGCGGATGCCGATCTACGCCGCGGTGATGATGCTGTTCACCCTCGGCAACGTCGGGCTGCCCGGCACCTCGGGCTTCGTCGGCGAGTTCCTGACCATGACCGGCGCCTTCCAGGCCGCGACCTGGGCCGCGGTCGGCGCCTGCGTCGGCGTGATCCTGTCGGCGGCCTACGCGCTCTGGCTCTATCGCCGCGTCGTGTTCGGCGCGCTGATCAAGCAGTCGCTCCAGGGCATCACCGACATGACCGCGCGCGAGCGCGCGATCATCGCGCCGCTGGTCGCGCTGACGCTGCTGCTCGGCGTCTACCCCTCGCTCGCGCTCGACATGTTCGGCCCCTCGGTCGAGGCGATGCTCGAAAACGTCGAAGCCGCGCGCGAGGCGGCGCTCGCCGCCCCCGCGCTCGCCGCCCGCTAAGCTCGAAGGCTCCCGTCCATGACCGCCGACCTCCTGATCGTCGCCCCCGAGTTCGCCATGGCCACCGGCGCCATGGTGCTTCTGATGCTCGGCGCCTACGGCGGCGGCGACGACACGCGCCAGACCGTGACCTTCGGCGCGGTGCTGCTGATGCTGTTCGTCGCCGCCTCGATCCTGACGCGCGGCGGCGGCGAGACCGTGGCCTTCCACAACGCCTTCATCGACGACGGCTTCGCCCGGTTCGCCAAGGTGCTGATGCTGGTGTCCTCGGCGCTGATCCTGCTGATCGGGCAGAGCTATCTGGAGCGGCGCGGCATCCTGCGCTTCGAGTACCCGGTGCTGATCGTGCTCGCCACGCTCGGCATGATGCTGATGGTCTCCTCGGGCGGGTTGATCGCGCTCTACGTCGGGCTGGAGCTGCAGTCGCTCGCGCTCTACGTCGTCGCCGCGATCAACCGCGACAGCGCCCGCTCGACCGAGGCCGGGCTCAAGTACTTCGTGCTCGGCGCGTTGTCCTCGGGGCTCCTGCTCTACGGCTCGTCGCTGATCTACGGCTACACCGGCACCACCAGCTTCGAGGGCATCGCCGCGGTGGTGGCCGAGGACGGACCGATCTCGCTCGGGCTCACCTTCGGGCTGGTGTTCGTCTGCGCGGCCCTCGCCTTCAAGGTCTCGGCCGCGCCCTTCCACATGTGGACGCCCGACGTCTACGAGGGCTCGCCGACGCCGGTGACCGCCTTCTTCGCCACCGCGCCGAAGGTCGCGGCCGCCATCCTGTTCGCGCGCATCCTGTTCGAGGGCTTCGCCGAGGCCGCGAGCGCCTGGTCCCAGGTGATCGTGTTCATCGCCATCGCCTCGATGTTCCTCGGCGCGATCGCCGCGATCGGGCAGTCGAACCTGAAGCGCCTGCGCGCCTACTCCTCGATCGGGCACATGGGCTACGCCCTCGTCGGCCTCGCCGCCGGCACGCCGGAGGGGGCGGAGGCGCTGTTGCTCTACATGGCGATCTACGTGGTGATGAACCTCGGCACCTTCGCCTTCATCCTCGCGATGGAGCGCGACGGCCAGCCAACGGTGACGGTGGACGATCTCGCCGGCCTCTCGCAGCGCGCGCCCGGACAGGCGCTCGCGATGGCGGTGCTGATGCTCTCGCTCGCCGGCCTGCCGCCGATGGTCGGCTTCTTCGCCAAGTTCTTCGTGTTCAAGGCGGCGGTCGACGCCGGGCTGGTGCCGCTCGCGATCGCGGGCGTGATCGCCTCGGTGATCGGCGCGTACTACTACCTCAACATCGTGCGGGTGATGTACCTGACCGAGCCGGGCCGTCCGCTCGATCTGGACCTCGGCGCGGTGCAGCGCGGCACGCTCGCGGTGTCGGCGGTGCTGATGGCGGCGGGCTGGCTGCCCTTCATGGGCGGGCTCGGGCTGCCGGATGCCGCGACTGCGGCCGCCGCCTCCTTGATGCGGTGATCGCGCCCGCGGCGACGCCCCCCTCGGACCGGCTGGCCGACGGCTGCCCCGTCCGGCGCCTGGGCGCGGTCGCGAGCACCAACGACACGGCGCTCGCCCTGGCGCGCGAGGGCGAGGCGAGCGGCACCTGGGTCGTGGCCGAGCGACAGACCGCGGGACGCGGCACGCACGGGCGCGACTGGGCCTCGCCGCCGGGCAATCTCTACGCGAGCCGGATCGAGCGCCCCGTGGTCGCGACGCGCGAGGCCGCGCTCGCCTCCTTCGCCGCCTGCCTCGCCGTGGCCGAGACCTTCGACGCCCTCGCGCCGTCGGCGCGCGTCGCGCTCAAGTGGCCGAACGACGCGCTGTTGAACGGGCGCAAGGCGGCGGGCGTTCTCCTGCGGGCCGAAGGACGCGGCGAGGCCCTGGCCTGCCTGATCGTCGGCATCGGCGTGAACCTCGCCGTGGCGCCGACGGCGACCCGGCCGGGCAAGCTGCCGGCCACCACCGTGATCCGGGAAGGAGGCCGGCCGGTGCCACCGTCCGAAGCGCTGGAGATCCTCTCGCCCGCGCTGACGCGCTGGCTCGGCCGGCTCCGCGCCGAGGGCTTCCCGGCCCTGCGCGACGCCTGGCTCGCCCGTGCCTTCGGGCTCGGCCGCCAGGTCGCGCTCGGCCCCGAGCCCGAGGCGATGCGCGGCCGTTTCGACGGCATCGACGCGGAGGGCCGGCTGCTCGTCACCGTCCGGGGCCGATGCCACCGCCTGACCTCGGCCGATCTCGTGTTCCCGGACTGACGCCCATGCTGCTCGCCATCGACATCGGCAACACCAACACCGTCTTCGCCGCCTTCGAGGGCGAGCGCCCGCTCGGCGAATGGCGCTGCGACACCGACAGCGCGCGCACGGCCGACCAGTACTTCGTCTGGCTCGCCCAGCTCATGACCTACAACGGCCTCGCGGCTTCCGACATCCGTGCCGTGGTGGTCTCGAACGTGGCGCCCTCGGTGCTGTTCAACATCCGGGTGCTGTGCGATCGCTATTTCGGGTGCCGGCCCCTGGTGGTCGGTCGCTCCGACTGCCGGCTGCCCGTCGAGGTGCGCGTCGACAACCCGGCCGAGGTCGGCGCCGACCGCCTCGTCAACACGGTCGCCGCGTTCGAGCGCTACGGCGGCGACCTGATCGTGGTCGACTTCGGCACCGCCACCACCTTCGACGTGGTCGACCACGACGGCGCCTACGCGGGCGGCGTCATCGCGCCCGGCGTCAACCTCTCGCTCGACGCGCTGCACCGCGCCGCCGCCCACCTGCCGCGCATCGACGTCACCAAGCCGCAGCGGGTGCTCGGCACCAACACCGTCGCCTGCCTGCAATCGGGCATCTACTGGGGCTATGTCAGCCTGATCGAGGGCCTCTGCGCGCGCCTCGCGGCCGAGCGCGAGCGGCCCATGAAGACCATCGCCACCGGCGGGCTATCGCCGCTCTTCGCGCGCGGCACCGACACGATCGAGGCGGTCGATCCCGACCTCACCGTGCGCGGGCTCGTGCGCATCCACGCCTACAACACGGACACGCCACCATGAACGATCACACCGCCGGACCCCTCGTCTACGTCGCCTTGGGCGGCGCGGGCGAGATCGGCATGAACTGCTATCTCTACGGCCTCGGCGACGGCGCGGACCGGCGCTGGATCATGGTCGATCTCGGCATCGGCTTCGGCGACATGGAGACCGCGCCGGGCGTCGAGCTCGTGGTGCCCGACCTCGCCTTCGCCTATCAGGAGCGCGAGCGCATCGAGGCGCTGTTCCTCACCCACGGCCACGAGGACCACATCGGCGCGATCCCGCACCTCTGGAGCCGCCTGCGGATGCCGATCTACGCGCGCCCCTTCACTGCCGAGCTGGTGCGGCGCAAGATGCAGGAGGGCGGTCTCGACCCCAAGGCGGTCAACGAGGTGCGCCCGGGCGAGCGCGCCCGCGCCGGCAGCTTCGAGGTCGAGTTCGTCGGCGTCACCCACTCGATCCCCGAGGCCTCGATGCTCGCGATCCGCACGCCGGCGGGGCTCGCGGTGCACTCGGGCGACTTCAAGATGGACGCCGACCCGCAGATCGGCAGCCCCTTCGACATCGCTCCCTTCGAGGCGCTGGGCCGCGAGGGCGTGCAGGCGCTCGCCTGCGATTCCACCAACGTCTTCATGGACGGCGAGGCGGGCTCGGAGGCCGAGGTCGTCGACAACCTCGTGCGCCTCATTCGCGCGGCGCCGCGCGCGGTCGCGGCCACGTCGTTCGCCTCCAACGTCGCGCGGCTCAGGACCCTCGCCATGGCCGCGCAGGAGGCCGGGCGCTCGATCGTCGTGGCCGGCCGCGCCATGCGGCGCATGATCGAGGTGGCCCAGGGGAGCGGCCTGCTGACCGACTTCCCCCCGACGATCTCCGAGGACCGCGCCGGCGACATTCCGGCCGAGAACCTGTTCTACCTCGTCACCGGCAGCCAGGGCGAGGCGCGCGCCGCCCTCGCCCGGATCGCCGCCGACAATCACCCGACGGTGAAGCTCGGCGAGGGCGATCTCGTACTATTCTCCTCCAAGACCATCCCGGGCAACGAGGCGGGCATCTACCGCCTCTACAACCGCCTGTCAGAGCGCGGCATCAAGGTCGTCGACGGCGACATGGAGCGCATCCACGTCTCGGGCCACGCGCGCCGGGGTGATCTGAAGCGGCTCTACGAGGCGCTGCGCCCGCGCGTGGCGGTGCCCTTGCACGGCGAGCACCGCCATCTGGTCGAGCACGCCGACGCCGCGCAGGACTGGGGCGCGGACGTCTCGATCGTCGCGCCGAACGGCACGGTGGCGCGCCTCGACGGCAACCGCCCCGGCAAGATCGACGAGGTCGAGACGGGGCGGGTCTACCTCGACGGCACCGTGCAGGTCGGCGCCTTCGACGGCGTGATCCGCGACCGGCTGCGGCTCGCCCGCCTCGGCCTCGTGATCGTCTCGGTGGTGGTCGACGAGGCCGGCGAGCTGATCGCCGACTCGGAGGCCCGCGCGATCGGCCTGCCGAAGGAGAGCCCCGACTGGCGCCAGACCCTGGAGGAGGCCGTCGCCGAAGCCGTGGATCAGGCCATGGACGAGGCGCCGAAGCGCCAGCGCGCGAACGACAACGGCATCGAGGAGGCCTGCGGGCGCGCGGCGCGGCGCGTGGCCGGCAAGCTGCTCGGCAAGAAGCCGATGGTCGAGGTGCTGATCCACCGGCTGGAGGACGAGTAGGGCAGGGCGGCACCCTGCCGTGGCGCCGAGCCCGGCGGTGGCGGGGTGAACCCCGCGCCACGGTGACCGCTCGTGCCGGGGTCCCCGTCGCCGGGGGGGCTGTTCCATCAGCCGAGAACCCAGCCCGAAACCGATTGCCCCGCGCACGCTCGCGCCTCTAATTCCCCGCGGACGTCTCATTCCGGAGGAGCCCCCATGACCGAGCGCGTGACGGTCGGCGGCCTGCAGGTCGCCCGCGTGCTGCACGAATTCGTCGAGACCGAGGCCCTGCCGGGCTCGGGCGTCGATCCCGCGGCGTTCTGGGACGGCTTCGGCCGCCTCGCCGCCGAGTTCGCCCCGAAGAACCGCGCGCTCGTCGCCGAGCGCGAGGATATCCAGCGCAGGATCGACGACTGGCACCGCGAGCGCCGCCACGCCGGACAGACCCACGATCCGGCCGAGTACAAGGCCTTCCTGGAGGAGATCGGCTACCTCGTGCCCGAGGGCGAGCCGTTCCGCATCAGCACCGCCAACGTCGACCGCGAGTTCTCGGAAATCGCCGGGCCGCAGCTCGTCGTGCCGGTGATGAACGCGCGCTTCGCGGTCAACGCCGCCAACGCCCGCTGGGGCTCGCTCTACGACGCGCTCTACGGCACCGACGCGCTCGGGTCCGAGGCGCCCAAGGGCAACTACGACCGCCGGCGCGGCGGGCGGGTCGTCACCTGGGCCAAGGCGCACCTGACCGGCGTGGTGCCGCTCTCGGAGGCGGGCACCGCCTGGACGCACGTCGAGAAGGTCTGGGTCGAGGACGGCCGGCTCCAGGTCTCGACCATCCCCGGCCTCACCTCGCGCGACGGGCGCTCCACCCGCGCCGAGCGCGCGACGCTCGCCGACCCGAGCCAGTTCGTCGGCTACACCGGCGATCCGGCCAGGCCCGCCTCGGTGCTGCTGAAGGTGAACGAGCTGCACATCGAGCTGAAGATCGACCTCGACCACCCGATCGGGCGCTTCGACACCCTCGGCGTCGCCGACGTGATCCTGGAGAGCGCGATCACCACGATCTGCGACTGCGAGGACTCGGTCGCCGCGGTCGACGCCGAGGACAAGGTGCTGACCTACCGCAACTGGCTGGGTCTCATGCGCGGCGACCTGACGGCCGAGGTGTCGAAGGGTAACGATACCTTCACCCGCCGTCTCAACCCCGACCGCGAGTACCTCGCCCCGCACGGCGAGCGTTTCTCGCTGCCGGGGCGCTCGCTCCTGCTGGTCCGCAACGTCGGGCCGCTGATGACCAACCCGGCGATCCTGCTCGACGACGGCGCGGAGATCCCCGAGGAGATCATGGACGCGGTCTTCACCGCCATGATCGCGATCCACGACCTGAAGAAGCCGCGCGGCCCCCGCAACTCGCGCCAGGGCTCGATCTACGTGGTCAAGCCGAAGATGCACGGGCCTGCCGAGGTCGCCAACACCGACGCGATGATGGCCGCGGTTGAGGATCTGCTCGGGCTCGAGCGCGCGACGGTCAAGCTCGGCATCATGGACGAGGAGCGGCGCACCTCGGTCAACCTGAAGGAGTGCATCCGCGCCGCGCGGACCCGCGTCGCCTTCATCAACACCGGCTTCCTCGACCGCACCGGCGACGAGATCCACACCTCGATGGAGGCCGGGCCGATGGTCCGCAAGGCGGCGATGAAGGAGACCGCCTGGATCCGCGCCTACGAGGACCGCAACGTCGACATCGGCCTCGAATGCGGGCTCCAGGGCCGGGCGCAGATCGGCAAGGGCATGTGGGCCATGCCCGCCAAGATGCGGGACATGATGGCGCAGAAGTCGGGCCATCCGCGCGCGGGCGCCAACACCGCCTGGGTGCCCTCGCCGACGGCGGCGACGCTGCATGCGATCCACTACCACCGCATCGACGTGAAGGCGCGCCAGAACCAGCTCAAGGACCGCCCCCGCGCCTCGCTCAAGGATCTGCTGACGATCCCGCTCGCCGACCGCCCGAACTGGTCGCCCGAGGACGTCCGCGCCGAGATCGACAACAACTGCCAGGGCATCCTCGGCTACGTGGTGCGCTGGGTCGATCTTGGGGTCGGCTGCTCGACGGTGCCGGACATCAACGACGTCGGGCTGATGGAGGACCGCGCCACCTGCCGCATCTCGAGCCAGATGGTCGCCAACTGGCTGCACCACGGCATCGTCGGCGAGCAGGACGTCGAGGAGGCGCTGAAGCGCATGGCCGAGGTGGTCGACCGCCAGAACGGGGCCGATCCGACCTACCGCCCCATGGCGCCGGACTTCGCCGGCCCGGCCTTCGCCGCCGCGCGCGACCTGGTGATGAAGGGGCGCGAGCAGCCCGCGGGCTACACCGAGCCGCTGCTCCACGCCTGGCGCGCCGCGCGCAAGGCCGAGACGGCGGGGTGAGGGCGGCGCCGCGCGGCGGCTTCTGGGCCCGCGCGGCGGCGCTCCACCGGCTCGACGACGAGGGCTGGGCGCGCCATGCCAATCCCTGGAGCGGCTGGAGCCGGATCGTGACCGGCCTGCCGCTCCTCGTCCTGGCGCTCTGGAGCCGCGCCTGGATCGGGTGGTGGTCGCTCGCGGCGATCGCCCTCGCGCTGGCCTGGGTGATCCTCAACCCGCGCGCTTTCCCGCCGGCGCGCTCTGACGGGACCTGGGCGGCCAAGGGCGTGTTCGGCGAACGGATCTGGATCGAGCGTCCCGACGCCGTGCCGGCACGCCATCGGCGCGTGCCGAAGGTGCTGACGGCGCTCTCGGCCGCCGGCCTGCCGTTCCTCGCCTACGGTCTCGCCGTGCTCGATCCCTGGCCGACCGCGCTCGGCGCGGCGCTCGCGATGATCTTCAAGCTCTGGTTCGTGGACCGCTGTGCGCTGCTCTACGACGAGGCGGTGGCGGTCGACCCGCGGCTGCGCTACCGAGCCCCCGACCACGACCGAGAGAGGACGCCATGAGCCAGATCACCATCGAGGAAGCCCGCGGGATCATCGCGGGCACGCTCGCCAAGGGCCACGAGATGGGGCTGAAGCCGCTCTCGGTCGTCGTGCTCGACGCGGGCGGGCACGTGAAGGCGTTCGAGCGCGAGGACGGCGCCTCGGTGATGCGCTTCGAGCTGGCGCACGGCAAGGCGTATGGCGCCATCGGCCTCGGCATGGGCTCGCGCGCGCTGATGAACCGCTCGGAGACCCAGGCCTATTTCACCACCCAGGTCGGGCAGGCCTTCGGCGGCCATCTGGTCGCGGTGCCGGGCGGCGTGCTGGTCAAGCGCGACGGCGTGATCGTCGGCGCGGTCGGCGTCACCGGGGATACCTCCGACAACGACGAGGCGGCGGCGCTGGCCGGGATCGAGGGCGCCGGGCTCGCGGGCGACGGCGGCTGATCGCAGGGCAACGCCCCGGCGGCGTCGCCCCGGCGTCACGGCGAGGCCGCTTTCTCGGGGTCATCTCGGCCTGTCTCGCGGAGGGAACGGCAGGGAAGGCCCCGATGACCAGCAAGACGCTCGCCGCCCGCGTCGCGGCGCTGTCGATGCTCGCGGCCTGCGCCGAGACCACGGCGGCGCCCCCTCTACCCTCCGGCTACGTCTACGAGACGTTCGAGTGTCCGGTGCTCGACGACGAGCGCCGCGGCCTGCGCGCGATCCGGGTCGGGCTGTCGAGCGGCACCGGCCATTCGGACGACGTGGTGCTGCGGCGCGCGCTGCCGGCCGATCCGCACGAGGGCGAGGACATCGCCGCGCGTCTGCGCGACCTCGACGCCCGCCTCGATGCGGTCGAGCGGACGATGCGCCGAAAGGAGTGCGACGGGCAAACCGCGAGCGCCGATCCGTTCGACCAGGGCCCCGACGGCGAGCGCCTCGGCGCCTGCGGCGGCTGGGATCTGCGCGTCACCGCCAGCGGCCGGGTCGAGCGCAACGCCTGCCGCGACTGAGGCCGGACCGTCGGCGTCGCTCGGGCGACCCGTGGCCTTGCGGAGCGTCGTGCTCCCTTCATAAATCCGTCTCATGACGGAAGTCGAACTGAAGTTCCTGCTACGCCCCGACGACGGGGAAGGCACGGCGACGCTCAGGCGCCGGCTCGGCGCGCTCGCCGACGGGGGCGCCAGGAGCGCGAAGCTGCGCACGATCTATCTCGACACGCCGGGCGGCGCGCTCGCCGCGGCCGGGATCGCGTTGCGCCTGCGCTCGGCGCGCGGGCGCTGGACCCAGACCGTCAAGGCCGGGCGCGCGATGCAAGGCGGGCTCTCGCGCGCGGAGGAGTACGACGCGCCCGCCCCCGGCGGTCGGCTCGATCTCGACGCCTTCGCGAACGGCCTCGGCGAGCGGGTGCGCCGTGTCGCGAACGGCGACGCGCTCGCCCCGGTGTTCGAGACCGCGATCACGCGCAGCACCTGGGCGGTTCCCTTCGGCGCCGCGCGCATCGAGGTCGCCCACGATCGTGGCGAGGTGATCGCGGGCGAGCGCGCGGAGGCGATCGAAGAGCTGGAGCTGGAGCTGATCGACGGCCCGCCCGAAGCGCTCTACGGCCTCGCGCGCAAGCTGTTCGCGCACGGCCCCGTCCGCTTCTCCGAGACGAACAAGGCCGAGCGCGGCCGCCGCCTCGCCGCGGGCCACCCGGCGGTGCGCGCTGTGGCACCGCGCAAGGCCGAGGCGCCCGCGCTCGATCCGGACGGCACGGCCGAGGCCGCCGCGGGCGCGATCCTCACCGAATGCTGGCACCAGATCGCCGCGAACGCGGTCGCGGTGGCCGCGACTGAGGACATCGAGGGCGCGCACCAGCTTCGCGTCGGGCTGCGCCGGCTGCGCTCGGCGATGAAGCTGCTGCGGCCCGTCATGGACGGCCCGGCCCATCGCGCGCTCGCCGAGGAGGCCAAGTGGCTCGGACGCGAGGTCGGTCGGCTGCGCGATCTGGAGGTGGCGATCGCCGAGATGGTTGTCCCCGCGGCCGGGGCGGCGCCGCAGGAGCCCGGCTTCGCTCCGCTCGCCGAGGCGCTGGCCGCGCGCGCCGCGGCCGAGCGCGAACGCCTGCGCGCGACGCTCGCGGGCGAACGGGCGACGGGCTTCCTGTTCGACCTCGCGGCCTACGTCTCGCTCCGCGGCTGGCTCGACCCGGCCGACCACGCCCAGACCGGGCGGCTCGCCACTCCCTTCGCCCGCCTCGCCGCCGATGCCTGCGCCGAGGCCGACCGTCGGGCGGCGAAGCGCGGGCGGCGCATCGAGGTGCTCGACGCGGAGGCGCGTCACGACCTGAGAAAGCGTCTGAAGGAGCTGCGCTACGTCGTCGAGTACGCCGAGCCGGCGCTGCCGGCCAAGAAGACCGCCAAGCTCGCGGGCCGGCTCAAGAAGCTGCAGAAGGTGTTCGGCGAGATGAACGACGCGGCCGCGGCCGAGGCGCTGTTCCTGGCTTCCGACGCCCCGGCCGCTGACGATCCGGTGGCGATGCGCGCGGCCGGGCGCCTGATCGGGACGCGGCTGACTGCAGCCGAGCGGGCGTGGGAGGAAGCCGTGGCGCGCTGGCACGCCTTCGCGAAGACGCCGCGCCCCTGGGGCTGAGCCGGGCGTCTCAGTCGCGCCGTGTCCGCAGCCATAGCCAGTAGGCGGCATGGTCGCGTCCGCCCTCGCCCAGGGGGCCGGCGAGATCGGCATAGGCCCCGCGCGCGCGGTCCGTCAGCGGCAGCGACAGCCCCGCCTCGCGCGCCGCGGCCAGCGCGTTGTCCATGTCCTTGAGCTGCGTGGTCACGAGAGCGCCGGGCCGGAAGTCGCCGGCGACCATCCGCGCGCCGTGGTTCTGGAGGATCGGCGAGCCGGCGAAGCCGCCGGCGATCGCCTGGCGCACCCGCTCGGGGTCGGCGCCGCCGGCCTCGGCCAGCGTCAGCGCCTCGGCGACGGCGCCGATGGTGATGCCGACGATCGCCTGGTTGGCGAGCTTGGCGAGCTGGCCGGTGCCGTGCGGGCCGACGTGGACCACGGTGCCCAGCGCCTCGAACAGCGGCCGCGCCGCCTCGACGTCGGCCTCGTCGCCGCCGGCCATGATCGCGAGCCGGCCCGCGATCGCGCCGGGCTCGCCGCCCGAGACCGGGGCGTCGATCATGCGGCAGCCGCAGCCGTCCAGATGCGCCGCGATCTCGCGCGCGACCGAAGGCTCGACCGAGGACATGTCGATGAACAGGGCGCCGGGCACGGCCTCGCCGAGCCGGCCGTCCACGATCACGCGCCGCACCGTCGCGCCGTCGGCGAGCATGGTGACGACCGCGTCCGCGCCGGCGACCGCCTCGGCCGCGCTCGCGCAGACGATCGCGACGTCGCCGAGCGCCTCGGCCTTGGCCGACGAGCGGTTCCAGACCCGGAGCGCGAAGCCGGCGCGGGCGAGATTGCGCGCCATCGGCGTGCCCATGATGCCGGTGCCGAGCACGGCGACGGTGCGGATCGCGGTCATGGCCTGACTTTCGAGACGGGGCGGGGGCGCTCAGGCTGACGCCATGCCCGACGCGGCGCAACCCTCGCTCAGGCCTCGTCCCAGGCGACGACCGGGGTGCGCTGCCGGCCGAGCCCGTCCACCTCGGCCTCGACCACGTCGCCCGGCAGGAGCCAGGCGGGCGGGCGCATCCCCATCGCCACGCCCGGCGGCGTGCCGGTGGCGATCACGTCGCCCGGATGCAGCGTCATGAAGCGCGAGACGTAGGCGACGATCTCGTCGACGGGGAAGATCATGCGCGCGGTGGTGCCGCTCTGGCGCCGCGCGCCGTTGACGTCGAGCGAGAGGCCGAGCGCCTGGACGTCGTCGATCTCGTCGAGGGTGACGAGCCAGGGGCCGAGCGGGCCGAAGCCGTCGTGGCTCTTGCCCTTGATCCACTGCCCGCCGCGCTCGGTCTGGAAGCGTCGCTCGGAGACGTCGTTGAAGGTGGCGAGGCCGGCGACGTGGCTCAGCGCCTGCGCGCGGTGGATGTAGCGCCCGCGCGTCCCGATCACGACGGCGAGTTCCACCTCGTAGTCGAGCGCCTCGCCGTCCCGCGGCCTCACGATCGGGTCGAAGGCGCCCGAGAGCGCCGAGGTCGCCTTGGCGAACAGCACCGGCTCGCTCGGCCGGCCCATTCCCAGCTCGTCGGCGTGGGCGGTGTAGTTCAGCCCGACGCAGATCAGCTTGCCAACGCCGCCGACGCAGGGGCCGGGGCGGCGCTGCGCCGGCAGCTCCGGCAGCGTCGAAGGGGGCAGCTTCGCCAGGCGCTCCAGCCCCTGCGGCGACAGCGCCGCCCCCGCGATGTCCTGGACGTGGCCCGAGAGATCGCGCGGGCGACCGTCGGCATCGAGGATCGCAGGGCGCTCCGACCCCGGCGCGCCCAGGCGCAAGAGCTTCATGACCGCGTCCCCCGCCGTCGGATCGGCGCGCCCCCCGCGCCGGCTGATCACCCGCGCGCCCGGGCCTCGGGCATGCTGCGCGAGCCGGACGCTTCGGAGGCGGCGCTCCGAGCCCGGCAGCCGGGCGCGAGGTGCCGCACGGACAGCTAATACGCTGCCCGCCGCTTCCGGCAAGGCGGCCCGGACCGCCGGAGGGAAGGTTCAACCCTCGCGCGCAGGGGAGGCGCGTCGCGCTCGCCGCGTGGGGGTGCGGCGGTGATCTCGTCGCGCGGAACGTGCGGCGGCGGGCCCGTCGTGCCGGCGGCGGCCTTTCGTGCGCGTGCCTCGCGACCCGCCTTGCCGGGTGGTCAGTCCGGATCGGCGCTGCCGTGGACGGCGACGATGTCGAGCGTGGCCTCGCGCGGGCGGATCGCGCGGAAGCCCTCCGACACCCCGGCGGCGACGAGGTTGCGCTCGACCACGAGCAGGGTGTTGGGCGCGTGCTCCGCGCAGAGCGAGGCCATGAAGGCCAGCTCCTCGGCGGCGACGGGGCGGGCGGCGTCGTGGTCGGGCGCGCCCCAGGCCGCGACGAAGTGGGCCGCGAGCGCCTCGACCTGCGCGTCGTACTCGGCCTGCTCGATCCGGCTGACGGCGACGAAGGTGGTGCGCCCGAAGCTCTCGAGCCCGAGCCAGCCGTTGGCGAAGGCCTGGCGCGTCTTGCCGGTCAGGTCGGCCTCCGCGAGGTCGGAGAAGGCGAAGGCGCCAGAGACCGCCCATTCGTCGGGCTCGGCCGCGCGCTCGAACACGTTGAGGTCGCTCTCGTCGAAGCGCACCGTGCGGGCGAGCTGGAGCGTCATGCGCCACCTCCGAGGATCGAGGTCAGGGGGTCGAGCCGGGTGGTCGCGCCCTCGCGCACCAGCCGTCCGCCGTGCTCGTCGAGGCCGAGGAAGGTGCCGCCTCCCGGCAGAGCCTCGCCGAGACGCCAGGCGCGTGCGGTCCAGTCGCGGTGGATGGGGGCGAAACCCTCCTCCTCGAAGCGGTTCAGCCAGACCAGCATGTGGCGCGTCGCGCTCTCCAGGAGCCCGACCGGGGTGATCTCGCCGCAGCCTTCGGCGTAGAGCCCGGTGGTCTCGTCGCCGCCTCTCGGCTCGGCCGTCGGCAGGAAGTCGACCGCGAAGGCGACCACGAGCCAGTCGGGTTCGGCCGCCGGGTCGTCGGTGGCGGCTTCGGCCCGGAGTTCGCCGGCGAGCGCGCCGTTGACGCGCAGCCCGCCCGGCCAGTCGAAGTGCACGCTCACCTCGGGCGGCGCGAGCGCGCCGAGCGCGTCGGCGAGGGCGCAGGCGACGGCGAGCACCACGCCCGCCGCCTCGCCGAGCGGGCGTTCGGGGGCGAGCACCACGGCCGCGTTCAGGCGATCGGGGCCCGCGTGCCAGACCACGAGACCCGGATCGATGCCGACGCTCGCGCGCGAGACGGCGCGGGTCATGACCTCGGCGCCGGAGGCGGCGCGCTCGCCGTAGAGCCGCGGCGGGAACAGGGGCTCGGCGCCCGGCGCGGCGAGACCCGCGGTGTCGCCTGCCGCCATCTCAGATCGCCCCGGTCTCGATCAGCGCCTCGGCGACGTCCAGGAAGGCGCGCGCCTGCGGGCTCGCGGGCTTGGCCGCCACGATCGGCGCGCCGCCGTCGCCCGCCTCGCGGATCGCGAGGTCGAGCGGGATCTCGCCGAGGAACGGCGCGCCGATGCGCTCGGCCTCCGCCTTCGCGCCGCCGTGGCCGAAGACGTGCGCCTCGTGGCCGCACTTGGGACAGATGTAGGTCGCCATGTTCTCGATCACGCCGAGGATCGGCACCTCGGTCTTCTTGAACATGTCGACCGCCTTGCGCGCGTCGAGGAGCGCGATGTCCTGCGGCGTCGAGACGACGATGGCGCCGTTCACCTCGGCCTTCTGTGACAGCGTGAGCTGCACGTCGCCCGTGCCCGGCGGCAGGTCGACGAGCAGCACGTCGAGCCGGCCCCACTGCACCTGGCCGAGCATCTGCTGGAGCGCGCCCATCAGCATCGGCCCGCGCCAGACCACCGCCTCGCCCTCGGGCACCATGAAGCCGATCGACATGGTGGTGACGCCGTGGTTCCTGAGCGGCAGGATGATCTTGCCGTCAGGCGAGGACGGCCGCCCGGAGATGCCGAGCATCCGCGGCTGCGACGGCCCGTAGACGTCGGCGTCCAGGAGCCCGACCCGCTTGCCCTTGGACGCGAGCGCGACCGCGAGGTTGGCCGAGACGGTCGACTTGCCGACGCCGCCCTTGCCGGAGGCGACCGCGATGATCCGCTCGACGCCGGCGATCTTCTTGGAGGCCGGTTGCGCGGGTTTCTTGCGGCCGATGTTCAGCTCGGGCGGCGGGCCCTTCGGCGCCTGTCGGGCCTGCGCCGGCGCCGAGGGGGCGCCCGAATGCGCGGTCAGCACCGCCGAGACGCCGGTGACGCCGGGCAGGCGCTCGACCGCGGCCTGCGCCGCCTCGCGGAGCGGCTCCATCGCCGCGCCCTTCTCGGGGTCGACCTCGATCACGAAGCTGACGCGGCCTTGGCTGATCGAGACGGCCTTGGCCATGTCGGCCGAGACGATGTCGCGCCCCTGGCTCGGGTCGACGACGGCGCTGAGCGCCTCCAGCACCGCCTCGCGGGTGACGGCCTCGGTCATTCGGCCCCCTCGTCGGGGGCGCCCTCGGTCGAGATCGTGCCCTCGATCGTGTGCTCCAGACCGATCTCGGGGATGGTGAGCACGACGCGCGCCGTCACCGGCCCCTTCGGGTCGGCGTCGCGCATCGCCTTCTCGATCTCCTGCTGCGAGGTGACGCCGACGCGCTTCAGGAATTTGCGCATCGACATGTTGAAGGCGTCGCCGTCGGCCATGATGGGGTCTCCCTTACGGGTGTCGGGCGGAGAGATAAGGGCGGCGCGGTCGCGCGCCTATTGCTTGTAGTCGTCGGTGGTGCGCGGGCGCGGCCGCTCGGGGCCGGCGAAGGGCTGCGCGCCCGCGCGGAACTGCGCCTTGACGCGGCAGTCGTCGCACATCTGGATCAGGCGCACGTTGTCGGAGTTCGTGAACATCGCGTGGCGGCCCTGGAGCTTGTCGACGATGCGTTCGATGGTCGAGCGCACGCCGAAGGGGGTGCCGCACTCGATGCAGGCGAACGGCTCCTCCTCGTTCAGCACCCGCGGGCGGAAGGCCGCGTCCGAGAGATCGAGCCGCGGCTCCAGCCGGAGCGCGTCCTCCGGGCAGACGGTCGCGCAGATGCCGCACTGGATGCAGGCCTCCTCGCGGAACGACAGCTCCGGGCGGTCGGGATTGTCGAGGATCGCGCCGGTCGGGCAGAGGCCGGCGCAGGACATGCAGAGCGTGCAGGCATCGGTGTCCACCAGCACGGCGCCGTAGGGCGCGCCCTCGGGGAGTGGCAGCGGGTCCCCGCCCGCGCCCGCGCCCGCGCCGACGGCGGCGGCGATCGCCTTGGCCGCGAGGCGCAGGCCGTCGCGCCGTCCGCCCGAGGCCAGGATCGGCTCGACGCCGAGCGCGGCCGGCGCCGTCTCGCGCAGGGCCTCCGCGAGCGCGTCCGGCTCGGCCGGCTCGATCAGGCGCAGCCGCCCGGGCGTGGCCCCGGCGCCGGCCCCGACCGCCTCGGCGAGCGCGATCTGCGCCTCGATCTGCTCGCGCTGGCTGCCGGGCGAGGCCAGGATCGTCACCTCGGCGTAGCCGAGCCCGAGCGCCACCACCGCTTCGGCGTGGCCGAACACCGAGAGCGCGCGGATCGCGAGCGGGATCACGTCGGCCGGCAGCCCCTCGCCGTGGCGGGCGGCGAGGCGCACCATCTCGGCGCCGTGGTCCTCGTCGTGGATCAGCAACCGCGGCGGGCCGGCCGTCGCCTCGCCGCCGGCGGCGCGGTAGGTCTCGGCCATCACGCGCATGACGCGGAACAGGTGCTCCACGGGCGGGTCGTCGGCCATGGCCGCGCCCGAGGGGCAGACGGCCGCGCAGCCGCCGCAGCCGGCGCAGACGTGCGGGTCGAGCACCACCGCCTCGGCGTCGCGCCTGCCCGGCACCGCGATCGCGCCGGTCGGGCAGACCGAGAGGCAGCGGGTGCAGCCCGTCTGCCCGGCGCGCTGGTGGGCGCAGAGGCTCTCGGTGAAGCGGATGTGCAGCGGCTTCTCGAAGGTGCCGACCATCTCGCGCGCCTCCACCACCGCGCGGGCGACGGCGGCCGGGTCGCGGGGATCGGCGCGCAGGTAGCCGTCGCGCTTGTGATGGGCCGGGAACAGGGGCGTGCCGCCCGTCAGATCGAGGATCACGTCGCAGCCCGTCGCGGCGCCGTCGCGGGGCGTGCCGAAGGCGGGCGCGCCGCGGCCGGCCGGCTCCAGCCCCGCGTAACCATCGACGGTGAGCGAGAAGCGCCCGAGCGCGCCGGTCGCCGTGCGCACCCGCCCGCGCGCGAGGTCCCAGCCGCGCGGCTGGTCGACCGGCGCCTCGGCGTCGGTCGAGAGCGCGGTGACCGAGAGCGCGTCGGCCAGCCGCCCGGCCGCCTGCGCGGCGATCTCGGTCGCCCCGAGCACGAGGCAGAGCCCGCCGGATTCGACGTCCATCAGCGGCACCTGCGGCACGGGCAGGCGGGCGGCGGCGATCAGCGCGGCCTGCTTCGCCCCGGTGCGGCCGAGCCCGTCCGCGTCGGTCCAGCCCGCGCGGTCGCGGAAGTCGACCGAGAGCGGGGGGGCAGAGCCCACGTCTTCGGCGAAGGCGGCGAAGGTCTCGGCCATCTGCGCGCAGGCGACGATCACCTCGCCCTCCCGCCCGAGGGCGTCGGCGAGGCGCGCGCTCTCGCGTCCGCAGAGATGCGAGGCCGTCGCCGCCGCCTCGATCCCGGTCCCGGCGGCGACGGCTTCGGCGTCGGGGCGGAAGCTGCCCTCGCAGTCGCAGAGGATGAGCGTGGGCGCGCGCGTGGCCATGGGATCCTCCTGCCGGGACGCTCCCGGCGCGTTGGTCGCTCTCTAAGACCGACGCGCCGGCGCCACAAGGTCGGGCCGGCGCGGGCCGATACGAGGTCGCACCCCGGCGCGAGGCCGCTTTCGCCTCTTCGCGCCCTTCGCTATGACGCTCGCGGAACGGGAGGGCGATGCGTGAGCGGGAACGCCTCGATACGGCCGGTGGTGAGCGAGCGCTACGAGAGCGTCGGAGCGGGCGTCGTCGTGCGCCGCCAGCCCGGCGTCACGCGCTGGCAGGCCTGGGTCTGGCGCCCCGTGGCGGTGCTGCCCGGCGCGGCGCCGGCCGACTGGCGGCTGCTCCGGGGCGAGGGGGCGGTGCGCGACTACCACGCCGCGACGCTGCCGCTGACGCTCTGGCGCAGCGACACGCCGGCCTATCGCGTGGCGCTCGCGGCCGAGCCGCCGAGCCTCTGGGTGGTCTGCCGGCCCAACGAGGGGCAGGGGCCGGCCGAGTTCCCGCTGCTGCCCTTCCTGGTGACCGCCTCGCCGTTCGAGGCGCAGGACTACGCCGACTCGGGCGAGGAGACGGTCGAGCCCTTGCCCATGCCGGCCGCGGTGATCGGCTGGGTCTCGGCCTTCGTCGAGCGCCATCACGTCGAGGAGGATTTCAAGAAGCGCCGGCGCGACCGCGTCGACGTCGCGCGCGTCGAGGACGGCCGCGGCGACGCGCGCACCGGCGACGACGTGTTCCGCAGCCCCGCCGCGCGACGCGCCGCGCGCGGAGACGGGGGCGGCACGTGAGCGACGCGGACGGCTTCCTCGGGCGCTGGTCGCGGCTGAAGCGCGGGCGCGAGGCCGCGCGGCCCGAACCGGCGGCGCCCGAGGTAGAGACGCCGACCGCCGTTCCCGAGCCCGCGCCCGAGCGGACCGAGGCCGAGATCCTGGACGAGCTGGGCCTGCCCGCGCCCGAGAGCCTAGGCGCCGGCGACGACTTCGCCGCCTTCATGCGTGCGGGCGTGCCCGACTGGCTGCGCCGCCGGGCGCTGCGCCGGCTCTGGCTCACGAACCCCGCGCTCGCCAACCTCGACGAGCTGGTCGACTACGGCGAGGACTTCACCGACGCGGCGACCGTGGTCGAGAACCTGCAGACCGCCTGGAAGGTCGGGCGGGGCTACGCGCGCGACGACGAGGCGGAGGCCGAGGCGCCGGAGGCCGGGGAAGAGACGCCCGGGGACGAGGCCCCGGCGGCGGATGCGCCGCCGCCGGAGGCGGTCGAGGCCGACGGCGCGCCGGCGCCCGAGCAGACCTCCGTCCCGGCGGAGACGGCAGAGCCGGAGGGGAGGACGTCTCCGGGCGACCCCGGGCGACCCGCGCCGCGCCCGCCGGTCCGGGCGAGAATGCGCTTCTCGCTGCCGGAAGGGGAGCGTGGCGCCGGATGACTGACTCTAAGAGTCGGACACTAAATCCGACTACAGTGCTCGGGTGCGATATGTCGCAGACGTCCCGATCGGGAACCGTCCCACCCCGTTGACTGTTACACCCGACCCGCTCTACTCAGTTCCTGGAACTAGAACCGCATCGCGGAAAGGTGTGGCGAGGGGGTGCGCGTGTCGCAGACGGCCGAGGACCACGATATCGGCGAGGAGGACGCGCTGCGCGCGGACCTCTACGACCTCCTCGGCGTCCTGCTCGCGCATCCGCCGTCGGCCGAGCTGCTCGGCCGCGTCGCGACGCTGAAGGGCGACGCCTCGACCGAGATCGGCCGCGCCGTCGCGGCGCTCGCGCGCATGGCCCGCGCCACCGACGCGCGGGCGGCCGACCGCGAGTTCCACGCGCTCTTCATCGGCGTCGGGCGCGGCGAGCTGATGCCCTACGCCAGCTACTACATGACCGGCTTCCTGCACGAGAAGCCGCTCGCCCGGCTGCGCGCCGACATGGGCCGCCTGCAGATCACCCGCGCCGAGAACGTCTACGAGCCCGAGGACAACATCGCCTCGCTCGCCGAGATGATGGCCGGGCTCATCCGCGGCCGGTTCGGCGCGCCCGCCTCGCTCTCGACGCAAAAGGACTTCTACTTCGCGCACCTGGCACCGTGGGCGGCGCCGTTCTTCGACGACCTCGCGGGCGCGAAGGGCGCGGTGTTCTACACGCCGGTGGGCACGCTCGGCCGCGCCTTCATGGAGATCGAGCGCGAGGCTTTCCGCATGGGCGGATGCGCCCCGCGCGTCAGGGGTGCCGCGTCGGGCACGGCGCGCACGGTCGGGGGCGGGGTGCCGCCCGGAGGAGGAGAGAGAGACGCCATGAGCGAGACCAAGAGCGGCTCCAGCCGTCGCGACGTCCTGAAGCTCGCCACCCTCGGCGCGCCGGTCGCGGCGGTGTCGATGGTCGCGGGCACGAAGGCCGAGGCGGCGGTCGAGGCGGCGGGCTCGGGCCTGCGCGAGACCGAGCACGTGCGGAAGTATCTCGAGCGCGCCCGCTTCTGAGCGCGGCGCGGAGCGGGCCGGCCGCCGGGTTGCGAATGGCCCCGGCGGGCCGGGCCGGCTCCCGGACGGGATCCAGGGGAGAGTAGAGACATGCTCAGGAAGAAGACCGGCGGGGTGGCGCTTCGCCCCCGTCACGGCGACATCGCCAACGCGATCGCCGAGAAGGCCGTCGACCGCCGCGCGTTCCTGCGCGGCTCGGGCCTCGCGATCGGCGGGCTCGCCGCCCTCGGCGCGGTGGGGGGCACCGTCACGCGCGCCGAGGCCGCGGCGACCGCCGCGGGCGAGGTTCAGACCGTCAAGTCGGTCTGCACCCACTGCTCGGTCGGCTGCACCGTGATCGCCGAGGTGCAGGGCGGCGTCTGGACCGGCCAGGAGCCGGGCTGGGACAGCCCCTTCAACCTCGGCTCGCACTGCGCCAAGGGCGCGGCCGTGCGCGAGCTGACCCACGGCGAGCGCCGGCTCAAGTATCCGATGAAGCTCCAGGGCGGCGAGTGGACGCGGATCTCCTGGGACCAGGCGATCGACGAGATCGGCGACGGGATGCTCAAGATCCGCGAGGAGTCGGGTCCCGACAGCGTCTACTGGCTGGGCAGCGCCAAGCACTCCAACGAGCAGGCCTACCTGTTCCGCAAGTTCGCGGCCTACTGGGGCACGAACAACGTCGACCACCAGGCGCGCATCTGCCACTCGACCACGGTCGCGGGTGTCGCGAACACCTGGGGCTACGGCGCCATGACGAACTCGTACAACGACATCCACAAGTCGCGTGCGATCTTCATCATCGGCGGCAACCCGGCCGAGGCGCACCCGGTCTCGCTCCTGCACGTCTTGAAGGCGAAGGAGCAGAACAACGCGCCGCTGATCGTCTGCGACCCGCGCTTCACCCGCACGGCCGCGCATGCCGACGAGTACGTCCGCTTCCGTCCCGGCTCGGACGTCGCCCTCGTCTGGGGCATCCTCTGGCACATCTTCGAGAATGGCTGGGAGGACCGCGAGTTCATCCGCACGCGCGTCTGGGGCATGGACCAGATCCGCGAGGAGGTCGCGAAGTGGACCCCCGAGGAGGTCGAGCGCGTCACCGGCGTGCCGGGCAGCCAGATGGAGCGCGTCGCGCGCACCATGGCGCAGAACAAGCCCGGCACCGTGATCTGGTGCATGGGCGGCACCCAGCACACCAACGGTAACAACAACACCCGCGCCTACTGCATCCTCCAGCTCGCGCTCGGCAACATGGGCGTCGCCGGCGGCGGCACCAACATCTTCCGCGGCCACTGCAACGTGCAGGGCGCGACCGATCTCGGCGTGCTCTCCCACACGCTGCCGGGCTACTACGGCCTCAAGACCGGCTCGTGGAAGCACTGGGCGCGCGTCTGGGCGGGCTCGATGACCCACGACGACGCCGCCGAGGACGAGTACCAGTACCTCCTGTCCCGCTTCGCCTCCAAGGATCTGATGGAGGGCAAGGGCATCCCCGTGTCGCGCTGGATCGACGGCGTGCTCGAGGACAAGGAGAACATGGACCAGCCGGACAACGTCCGCGCCATGGTGCTCTGGGGTCACGCGGTCAACAGCCAGACCCGCCTGACCGAGATGAACACGGCGATGAACAAGCTCGACATGATGGTGGTGGTCGACCCGCACCCCACCGTCGCGTCGGTGCTGCACGACCGCACGGACGGCGTCTACCTGCTGCCCGCCTGCACGCAGTTCGAGAACCGCGGCTCGGTCACCGCGTCCAACCGCTCGATCCAGTGGCGCGAGAAGGTCGTCGACCCGATCTTCGAGAGCAAGACCGACCACGAGATCATGTACCGCTTCGCCGCCAAGTTCGGCTTCGCGGAGCGCATGTTCAAGAACATCCCGATGGAGGCAGAGAACGTGCCGTCCGTCGAGGATACCACCCGCGAGTTCAACGCGGGCATGTGGACGGTGGGCTACACGGGCCAGTCCCCCGAGCGCATCAAGCTGCACATGGCCAACCAGCACACCTTCGACAGGACGACGCTGCAGGCGGTGGGCGGCCCGGCCGACGGCGACTACTACGGCATGCCCTGGCCCTGCTGGGGGACGCCGGAGATGCGCCACCCCGGCACGCCGAACCTCTACGACATGTCGAAGCCGGTCTCCCAGGGCGGCCTGACCTTCCGCGCCCGCTTCGGCGTGGAGCGCAACGGCGACAACCTGCTCGCCGAGGGCGTCTACTCCCAGGGTTCGGAGATCCAGGACGGCTACCCCGAGTTCACCATGGCCATGCTCAAGGAGCTGGGCTGGGACGCGGAGCTGACCGAGGACGAGCGCGCGGCGATCGAGGGCGTCGGCGGCGACACGGCGAACTGGAAGACCGACCTCTCGGGCGGCATCCAGCGCGTGGCGATCGCGCACGAGTGCGCCCCCTTCGGCAACGCCAAGGCCCGCGCGGTGGTCTGGACCTTCCCCGACCCGGTGCCGCTGCACCGCGAGCCGCTCTACACCGGGCGTCGCGATCTGGTCGCGGACTATCCGACCTACGACGACCGCAAGGCCTATCGCCTGCCGACGATGTACGCCTCGATCCAGAAGAACGACTACTCCAAGGACTACCCGATCGTCCTGACCTCGGGTCGTCTGGTCGAGTACGAGGGCGGCGGCGACGAGACCCGCTCGAACAGCTGGCTGGCCGAGCTGCAGCAGCAGATGTTCGTCGAGGTGAACCCGTTCGACGCCAATACCATCGGCTTCCAGGACGGCGAGATGGTCTGGGTCGAGGGCCCCGAGGGCGGCAAGGTCAAGGTCGCAGCGATGGTGACCGAACGGGTCGGCCGCGGCGTCGCCTTCATGCCGTTCCACTTCGGCGGCTTCTACCAGGGCGAGGACCGGCGCTCGAAGTACCCTGACGGCGCCGACCCGTACGTCCTCGGCGAGAGCACCAACACCGCGCAGACCTACGGCTACGACTCCGTCACGCAGATGCAGGAGACGAAGGCCACGCTCTGCAAGATCATGAAGGCCTGAGGGAGGGCCGGAGCAAATGGCACGCGTTACTTTCCTCTGCGACGCCGAGCGCTGCATCGAGTGCAACGCCTGCGTCACCGCCTGCAAGAACGAGCACGAGGTGCCCTGGGGCATCAACCGCCGCCGCGTCGTGACCGTCTCCGACGGCACGCCGGGCGAGCGCTCGATCTCGGTCGCCTGCATGCACTGCGCCGACGCGCCGTGCATGGCGGTCTGCCCGGTGGACTGCTTCTACCAGACCTCCGACGGCGTGGTCCTGCACTCGAAGGACCTCTGCATCGGCTGCGGCTACTGCTTCTACGCCTGCCCCTTCGGCGCGCCGCAGTACCCGCAGGCGGGCAACTTCGGCTCGCGCGGCAAGATGGACAAGTGCACCTTCTGCGCCGGCGGCCCGGAGGAGGACAACTCCCAGGCCGAGTTCACCAAGTACGGCCGCAACCGCCTCGCCGAGGGCAAGCTGCCGATCTGCGCGGAGATGTGCGCGACCAAGGCGCTCCTCGCCGGCGACGGCGACGACGTCTCGAACATCTACCGCGAGCGCGTCGTCACCCGCGGCTTCGGCTCGGGCGCCTGGGGCTGGGGCACGGCGTACCAGCGCAAGGGCTCGTGAGACGGGCGTGAACGGGCTGTCCCCCGGCGGGGGCGGCGGCGAAGCGAAGGCGCTCCGCGGGTGATCCGCGGGGCGTTTTTCGTCGTGGCGGCGAGCGGATGCCCTTGGACGTTCGGACGCCCGGTGCGGGGGAGGGCCTCGCTGTTCGTGATCCGAAGCGGGCGTAGCCCTGCGACCGCGCGGGATCAGAGCGAGGCTCCTCTCGATCGGGGGTCGCAGGGCGTCGCGGTCGGGGCGATCGCGCTCGCGGCGCGGCAGACGTCGACGCTCGCCCCCGGTGGCGCGGAGGCGCGCAGCGCCTCGGCGATCCGAGCGGGCGAGGCACCGGGCGTGCGCTCGCGCAGGAGCGCGGCCGCGCCGCTCACGAGGGCCGTGGCCATCGAACTGCCGGAGTAGAACTCGAAGCCGCCTCCGGGTGCCGTGCTCACCACGTCGTGCCCGGGGGCGCGCAGCGTCTCGACGCTGGCGGCCTCGCCGAGCCCGGCCACGGCGATGGTATGCGCCGAGGACGCCGGAAACGAGCGGTCCGGATCGCGGGCGGCGGCGGCGACGAAGACCATGTCGCGCGCCGCGCCGGCGGCGAGCAGTTCGTCCACGAGCGGATCGGGCGGCCCGGCGATGCTGAGATTGACGATGTCCAGACCCTCGAGCACGGCGACGTTGAGCGCGCGCGCGACCGAGAAGCTGGTGCAGCGATCGGCCTCGGCGTCCTCCTCCCAACAGGCGCGCAGCGCGAGGACCGAGGCGTCCGGCGCGACGCCGACGATCCCGCGCGCCGGCTCCGCCCGCGCGGCGATCACGCCGGCGACGGCGGTGCCGTGCGCCTCGGCGCGTGTCCCGGTACGCGTCCCCGGAGGGGTCTCGACGAAGTCGCGCACCGCCGCGATCGCGTCCCGCAAGTCCGGATGGGCCTCGTCGGGCCGGGTGTCGACCACGCCGACGCGCACGCCGCGGCCGGTGGCGACGCCGTGCGCCTCCCGCGCGCGCAGCCGCACGAGCGCGTCCTGCAACGCGCTCAGGTCCTCGTTCGCAGATTCGGGCGGGCCTTCCTCACCCGCCGATCCGAGCGGAAGCGTTGCGCTCGCGTAGACGCGCATTCGCTGGACGCTGCGCACGCGCGCGTCGCGTTCGAGCCGGGCGACGACGGCCTCGCCCGCCGATCCGGGGGCGAGGCGGAAGACGTAGCAATGCGCTTCGATGGCGGCGAGCGGCCACTCCGCGACCAGCTCGATCGGGTAGGCCCGGTCCAGGTCCTCGGCGATCGCGGCGACGAGGCCGGGTGAGGCCGCAGCGACGG
The DNA here is from genome assembly GCA_050330995.1 of Paracoccaceae bacterium. Lineage (GTDB taxonomy): Bacteria > Pseudomonadota > Alphaproteobacteria > Rhodobacterales > Rhodobacteraceae > Thermohalobaculum. Next base: position 27,985 of record JBHJHI010000025.1, on the reverse strand, counting down.
TGACGATCAGGTGACGCTCGTCGGCTGCCGCCGGCGCATCGACGAGGCGCCATGGCGGCACCGTCTCGGGCTCGGTCGCGCAGGCGGCGAGGGCGAGGACGAGGGCGGCGAGTGCCGGGCGACGCGTCATCGCCCGCCCCCGACCATTACGAACCGCACGGCCGGCTCGGCGCGCAGCGCGTCTGCGAGCGCCGCGCCGGGGCCCTCGCCGGCCATGGTGTAGAGGCCGGCCCTCTCGCTGCGGCCGACGACGTCGAGGCCGTGGCGCGCGGCGATGGCTTCCGCCGCCGCCGGGCCGAGGCCGGGATCGAGCTTGATCCGCAGGGTCACGCCCGCCGCCGCGCCGGGTGTCGTCAGGGTCTCGAAGCCCGCCGCCGCGTCGCCGCCGGGGCGCGACGATCCCCACCGCGCGTCGAGCCCGACCACCAGCCCGAGCACGGCCGCACCGGCGAGAGCGACGCCCGCCACGATTCCCGCCAGTCCGCGCGAGCGCCTCCTGTCGGGCGCGGTGCGCCGGACCCGTCGCCGCCCGCCCGCCCTGGCGGAAGCCTCGGTGCGGTCGATCTCGGCGAGGACGCGCGCCTGCGCCGCCGCGACGAGGGCGTCCTCGAGGGGGACCGCGCGCAGCGCCTCGACCAAGCGACGCTCAGCGGCCACCTCGCGCGTGCACGCCGGGCAGAGCGCCAGATGGGCCTCGAAGGCGTTGCGCTCGGCGTCCTCCAGCGTGTCGTTGACGTACCAGGCGAGGGCCTCTCTCGCGGCCTCGTGGGTCATCCCCGCGTCTCGCGCGTGCGTCCCGGTCATGCCTTCCCCTCGAGAACGGCGCGCAGGCGCGTGCGCGCGGCGAACATCCGGCTTTTGACCGTGCCCTCGGCGAGCCCGGTGATCGCGGCGATGTCGCGGAGCTTGTAGCCGTGGACGTAGGCCAGTTCGATCAGGGCACGCTGTTCCGGCGCGAGGGCGGCGAGCGCCGCGGCGAGTTGGCGCCGGCGCAAGAGCGTCTCGACGCCGTCCTCGGGGGCCGCGACCTCCGCCGGCAGATCCTCGACGCCCTGGACGCGACGCTCGCCGCGCTCGGCCTTGCGCACGGCGTTCATGGCCGTGCGGTAGGCGATGCCGAAGATCCAGGTCGAGACGCGGCTCTCGCCGCGAAAGTCGCCGGCGCGCCGCCAGACGTGGAGCATCGCGTCGCAGGCGGCCTCCTCGGCGACCTCGACCCGACCCGTCACCCGCAACAGAAAGCGCAGCGCCGCCTTGAAGCGGCGCTCGTGCAGCCGTGCGAAGGCGGCACGGTCGCCGTACGCGACCGCGGCGAGGAGTTCCGCGTCGACCGCGTCCTCGTCGTGCGTCGACGCACGTACTTTTTCCTCACCACGCGTCGACGCGCGCGCCCGTTCTTCATCACGCGCCGGCGCGCGCGCTCGGTCCTCGTCGCGCGCCATCGCCCGCCCCGGCTCCGTCCCGCTCTCGACCACGCGCATGAGTGTCGCCCATCGGCGTCGGGGTTCACTGCGGCGGAAAATAGTCTTTCGCATCGAACGCCGCGGCGGCGGCGCGACACCCATGGCCGTCCTCCGAAGCCAGGACGCCACCCAGGAGACAGCCGATGCCTCGTCCGCCTCTCGTCGCCCTCGCCACCGTCGCGATGCTCGCCTCCGCAGCGCCGGCGGGCGCCGCGAGCTTCCTGATCGACGCGACCACCGCGAGCCCCGCCAACCGCCAGGGGTTCGATCCGAGCCGGGACCGTTACCTGCTCGATCTGCGGGATTTCCCGGTCGAGGGGCCGCTCGCGTTCTTCTCCGGCGCGGCCGGCGAGCCCGGCATCGCCGGCACCGCCGCCGACGACCCGACCGCGATCGCGAGTTCGGTCAACCTGATCGTGCTGCAGAACTTCGACGACAACGACGACGGCGTCACCGCCCCCGCGAACGGCGTCGGCTTTCCGGCGAACTGGGACAACAGCTTCAACGCCCGCGCCGCGGCCGGGGCGATCGCGGCGAACACCACGGGCGACCGTCCGGGCTTCTTCCTCTACTGGAACGAGGGTCTCGGCGTGAACCGGCTCGCCTACTCCGAGAACCTCGCGAGCGCTGCGGCCGGGCTCGCCATCCTGTTCGCCAACGACGCGCCCGGCTCGCCGCTCGGCGCCGACCTGACCACCGCGGGGGGCAGCCCGACGCTCGGCGCCGACCGCATGGCGGCGAACGCGGCCTTCGCCGATCTCGCAAGCTTCTCGGCCGACAACTTCGACGTGGCGCCGCCCGTGCCGCTGCCGGCGGGCCTGCCGCTCCTGCTCGCCGGCCTCGCCGGTCTCGGCGTGATGGCGCGTGCTCGCCGCCGCACGGCCTGATCCGCCAGCCTCGCCGAGGAGGGCGGACCGCGAAAGCGGCCCGCCCGACCAAGGCGTCGCCGCCTGCGCCTCGAAGACCGCCTCGTGCGACGGCCGTTCCCGGCGCGGAGGCGTCCTTTCCGTTCCAGATAGTTGCGTCGAGGCTGGAAGCGGTTCGGCGATCGCGCGTGACCGCCGCGCCCGTCGCGGATCGGGGGCTGGTACTCTCCCGCCAGGGCGGGGCCCCCACGGGACGGACGGGCCGGCCCGTGTCGGATGGCGAAGACCCGGACGATCCTCCACGTCGCCGCCGATGAAGCGCGCGAGCGCGGGCTCGTCCTCGCCGCGTTCTTTCGTGAACAGGATCACCAGCGGCGCCTGCCGCCTCCGGCTCGCCGGCGGTGGAGCACGACCGTCCGCTCCCTTCGGCCTTGCCGAGGTCTGCCGGCGGCGAGGCCGTCGACCGGTCACCGTTCTTCGACGACGATCCGACGCGGATGTCGGACCTGACGGCGATGGCGGTGCAGATCGGGCCCTCGGACGCGCTGCCCACGGGGGTGGTCGCGCCGGCGATCGCCAACGTATCGTTCGCGCTCACGGGCGAGCCGGCGACGACGCGGCCGCTGCGGCGCGCGGGCCTCTACCGAAGGTCGCGTGGGCGAGGCTGCGCGGGCGCCCCGCGTCGCAACCCCTTACCGCGCCGCGTCCGGCCCGAGGTCGAGCAGAACCACCCGGAACCGCTCCGGCGCGAGCAGGGTCGGCTCGTCGATCATGCGATGGCGGATCCGGCTCTCGGTGATCGCGACCAGCCGGTCGCGCACCGCTAGGTTGACCGGCAGGTCGAGCCCCGAGACCAGCGGCTCGACGCCATGCGGCGCGGCGCCGCTCAGGTCCACGGCGACGAGCCGGCCGTCCCCCGAGGCGACGGCGCCGTCGATCGCGAGGAGACGTCCGTCCGGCCCGAAGGCGAGCCCGTCGGGGTTGGCGATCGGCGCGGCCAGCGCGATCGCCTCGATGGTCGCCTCGCCCTCCCGTCCGCCCGGACGTACGCGCAGCAGACGGCCGTCGCCGTAGATCCCGACGATCAGGCTGGCGTCCGCGGCCAATGCGATGCCGGCGGGGCCGAGACCGCCGGCGGTGCTCTCCAAGCCGTCCGCGACGATCTCGAACGGTGCGCCCGGCTCGGCGAGGTGCAGCACGCGCCCGAGCGTCGTGTCGGTGACGAAGGCGCCGCCCCGCCCGTCGAGGGCGATGTCGTTGGCGAAGCCGCCCTCGGGCATCGGCGCCGACCATGCGGTCTCGCCGGTCGCGGCATCGACGACCGCCAGGCGGTTCGGACGGCGCACGACCGCGCCGTCCACCACGCGGCCGAGGAAGTCCGGCGAGGCGACCCAGAGCAGGCCCCGCTCGGCGTCGAGGCGCAGCGCCGTGCCGGCGAAGCGCCGCTCGGTCTCGGCGAAGCGGACCGCGGGCGGCTCGCCGAGCCCGACGGTCGCGATGTCGCCGGAGACCACCGAGCCGACGAGGAGGCCGCCGGTCGCCTCGAAGGCGATGCCGTTCGGATAGGCGAAGCCCTCCGGCATCCAGATCGACCGCGCGCTCGGCGAGGCGGTGGCCGCGCCGGCGGCGAGAGAGGCCGCGACGACGGCCGCGGAGAGGCGGTTCGGCAAGGCGTGTCTGGTCATCGTCGTCTCCGGTATCCGTCTCGACGAGGCGTCGCGCCCGATCAGCCCAGCGCGCCGATCGCGGCGATGGCGCCGAGGAGACCGGCGAGGCCGAGGCAGGCCCCGAGATCGCCCGGCCGCGCCGCATGCTCGCGCCAGTCGTAGGCGGCGGGTCGGGCGCAGCGCGCGCCGGCCCTGCCGCGGCGGTCTCGCCCGCTCATGCCGCGCGCTGGCCGGCGATGGCGTAGCCGCCGTCGACCAGGATCGACTGGCCGGTGATGTTGGCCGCGCGGTCCGAGAGCAGGAAGCAGGCGAGTTCCGCCGTCTCGCGCGGGGTACCCATCCGTCCGATCGGGTGCGACCGGCCGAAGGCGTCGAGCACCGCCTCGTCATGGCGGAAGGCCTCGCGCGTCATCTCGGTGTCGATGCCGCCGGGGTTGATGTTGTTGATCCGGATGCCGAGGGGGGCCAGCTCCAGCGCCGCCGGGCGCACCAAGCCGTCCAGCCCCGCCTTCGAGGCCGAGTAGACCGTCGAGCCCGCGAGCGCGCCGACGGCGAGCCAGGAGGAGGTGTTCACGATCGCGCCGCCGCCGGTCTCGCGCATCGCCTGCGCCTCGGCACGCACCGAGAGCCAGACCGCCTTGAGGTTGGTCGTGATCGTCCGGTCCCAGTCGTCCTCGTCCTGCTCCGCCATCGGCGCGAAGGCGCCGATGGTGCCGGCGTTGTTGAAGGCGAGGTCGAGCCGGCCGAAGGCGGCCACGGTCTCGGCGACCATGCGCTCGTGGTCGGCGGCCACCGTCACGTCGGCCTCGATGGCGAGCGCACGGCCGCCGGTCGTCTCGATCCCGGCCCCGAGCGTGTCGAGGCGATCCTTCCGGCGCGCGACCACGGCAACCGCGGCGCCTTCCTCGGCGAAGAGACGCGCGGCCGCGTGGCCGATGCCCGAGCTCGCGCCGACGACGAGGACGATCTTGTCCCGTAGCGAACCCATCGGGGTCTCCTGTCGAGTTGTCACGTCAGCGGAAAGATCGGCGTGCCTTGGCGGCGTCGCGGGCGGGTTCGGGCCGGGCCGGCGCCGGGGCGACGTCGCGCTCCGCGGCGAGGCGGGCGCGGCGCTCGCGCGCCTCGTCGAGCCCGACGATGTAGGACTGGTCGCGATCGCCCTCGGACCGGGTGCTCTCGAGGTTCTCGAGGGCTCGGGCGACGCGCTCGGGCGGGGTCAGCGGCGGCTCGCCGGCGCGCGGCGTGGCGGCTGTCGCGAGGGCGAGGACGACGGCGAAGGCGAGGGGGCGATGCATGGTGGCGCGCCGGCAGCGGTGTCTGTGACGGCGCAGACTTGGCAACCCGCACGCGGCGCGATAATCGCTACCGCATCGGCAAGAGAGTTGCGCGCGATGCCATGGACGACCCGGATGCCGACCGCGTCGCGCTCTTGCGCGCCTTTGTCGAGGCCGCGCGCCGGCTGAACTTCGCTGCCGCCGCGCGCGTGCTCGCGCTGCCCCCCTCCTCGCTCGGGCGGCGCATCGCTCGGCTCGAAGCGCGCCTCGGCGTCGCGCGGTTCCTGCGCTCGACGCGGCGCGTGCGGCTGACCGAGGCGGGCGCGCTCTACTTCGCGCGCGCCGAGGAGATCCTCGCCGCCCTCGCTGCCGCCGACGCGGAGGCCGCCTCGCTCGGCGCACGGCCCGCGGGCCTTCTGCGCGTCGCCGCGCCGCGCGCCTTCGTGCGGCTCCGGCTCGAGCCGGCGTTGCCGCGGTTCCTGGCCGCCCATCCCGACCTGCGGCTCGACATCGCCGTGTCCGACGCCTTCGTCGACCTCGTGGACGAGCGCGTAGACGTCGCGATCCGCGTCGGGCGCCTCGCCGACACCAGCCTGCGCGCGCGCCGTCTCGCGCCGAACGCGCGCCGCCTCGTCGCGGCCCCTGGCTACCTCGCGGGCGCCCCGCCGCTCGCGAGCCCGGACGATCTCGCCCGCCATCGCCTGTTGCACTTCGCACGGCTACGGGCGGGCGAGGCCTGGCCGCTCGTGGCCGACGACGACCCCGCCGCTCGCGAGACCCGCGTGGCCGTGGCGCCCTGGATGCGCGCCGACGACGCCTTCGTGCTGCGCGAGGCGGCGCTCGCGGATCTCGGTGTGGCGCTGCTCGCCGATTACGTCGTCGCCGACGCGCTCGCCGACGGCCGTCTCGTCGAGGTGCTGCCCGGCTGGCGCGTACCCCCGACCGAGATCGTCGCGCTCTACGCCGGCGCCGCCCCGCCGCCGAAGACGCGCGCCTTCATCGACTTCCTCGTCGCGCTGATGGCGCCGACGGTGCCGCGTCCCCGGCCGACACGGTGACGGCTCGCTCGGCTCGGCGGTGACTCCGGGGCGCCGGTTCGGCACCTTCGCCACCCATGCCGCGTACCGCCCCTGACGGCGCGGGAACGCCGTCCATCGACGACACCATCACGTCGCCGTCCCGGCGGGCCGTTCGCTTGCCGTCACCCCGCCACCGCACGCCCCAGCCGTCGCGCCAGCTCGGCAATGTGTCCCGGCCCGACCCCGCAGCAGCCGCCGAGGATCGCAGCCCCCGTCTCGCGCCAGCCGGCCGCGAACTCGGCATAGGTCGCCGGATCGAGATCCCGCCTCGTCTCCAGCACGTCGACCGTCTTGCCGGGCGCGAGCGGCGCGATCGTGACGAAGGCGTTGGCGTAGGCGCCGACCGGCAGGCCCTCGGCGGCCGCGGCCACGAGCGGCAGCGCCACCGTCACCGCCTCGGGCGTCGAGCAATTGACCAGCACCGCCTCGGCGCCCGCTTCGCGCGCGGCCCGGACGCCGTCGCCGACCGGCTCGCCCGAGCGCAGGCGGGCGCCGTCCTCGTCGTCCACCGTCAGCGCGCACCAGACCGGCTTGTCCACGCTCGCCGCCGCAGCGGTCGCGGCGCGCGCCTCGGCGACCGAGGCCATGGTCTCGCACAGGAACAGATCGACGTGGGAGAGCTGGCGCTCGGCGATCTCGCGGTACTCCTGCACGGCCTCGTCCTCGGCCGGCATGGTCTCGGGGCGGTAGCTCGCGACCAGGGGCGGCAGGCAGCCGGCGATCCGCACCGCCCGCCCCGCGCCGTCGCGGGCGCGGAGCGCCGCGTCGATCGCGGCGTCCTGCAGCGCCTCGAAGCGGTCCTCGCTCCCCTCGCGGGCGAGGCGGCGGCGGGTCGCCGAGTAGCTGTTCAGCGTGATCACCTCGGCGCCGGCGGCGATGTAGTCGGCGTGCGCCTCGGCCACGAGGTCGGGGCGGTCGATCAGGAACTGCGCCGACCACAAGGGCGAGGCCGGCCGCTGGCCGCGCGCGACCAGTTCCTGGCCCATGCCGCCGTCGAGGATGGTGAGCCGGTCCGTCATGGGTGCCTCCCGCGCTGGATGGGGTGGAGAAACGCACGACATCGCGCCGGCGTGGCAAGCCGGACGCCACGATGACCCGTGCGGTGTCCCGACCGGCGAAGGGCGGTCGGTTCCCGGCCGCCGAGAGCGGCCCTCAGCCCGCCGCCGCTCCTTCGACCGCCTCGGCGAACAGCGCGTGCATCGCCGCGGCGCTGCGGGGGCGGTCGTGGAGCCGCGCGACGCGCGCGCGCCCGGCCCGGCCCATCTCGGCCAGCCGCTCGGGGGGCGTCGCGAGCGCCGCGTCGAGGGCGCGGCCCAGAGCCTCCGCGTCGCCCGGCGGGACCAGCCAGCCGCAGTCGGGCGTGACCAGCTCGGGGATGCCGGCGATATACGTCGAGATCACCGGGCGGCCGAGCGCCAGCGCCTCCATGATCACCACCGGGATGCCTTCGGCGAAGCTCGGCAAGAGCAGCGCGCGGGCGCCGGCCATGCGCTCGCGCACCTCGGCGTGCGCGCGCCAGCCGAGCATCTCGACACGGTCTCCGACGCCGTGGCGGGCGATGGCGCCCCGCACCAGCGTCTCGTGCTCGCCGCCGCCGATCAGGGCGACCCGGATCGCCGGGTGGCGCTCGGCCGCCCGTGCGACCGCCGCCGGGATCAGCGCCTGCGCCTTGTTGAGGCAGAGCCGCCCGACGGTGACGAAGGGCGCGTCCCGATCGGGGGCGGGCTGGAGCGCGAAGGCGTCGAGATCGACGCCGAGCCGCACGACGTGGACCTTGTCCCAGGCCTCCATGCCGGCGGCCTGCAGCACGCGGGTCTTGGCGAAATGGCTGATCGCCACGACGAAGGCGGCGTGGCGCACCTTCAGATCGAGGCTCTGGCCCGCGCGGTCGTAGAACTCGGCCGGCCCGTGCGCGGTGACGCTGAAGGGCGGGCCGCCCATCAGCCGCGACAGCATCGCCACGGCGCAGGCGTTGGTGGTGAAGTGGACGTGGACGTGGGCCACGCGCTCGGCGGCGAGCAGGCGCTTCAGCCGCGCGGCCTCCAGCAGCTAGGCCGCGTGCGCCACCGCCCGCCCACCCGCGCGCCAGAGCCTGAGCGCCGTGGCGAGCACGCGGCCGATCCCACGCGGGTTGGCCAGCGTCTCGGCGAGGAGGGCGAGCAGCAGCGCCGGCACGTTCGTCAGCAGGTAGCGGGTGCGCGCCTGCTCGGCGATGTCGTCGGGCGAGACCAGCTCGGTGTCCCACGGCCGCACGGCGACGCGCAGCACCTCGACCCCGAGCCGTTCGAGGTCGGCGATCTCGTTGCGAATGAAGGTCTGGCTGGTCGCCGGATAGGTGTTGAGCAGATAGGCGATCCGCACCGATGAGGCCCCCGTGTGCGCGGCGTCCCCCCGCCGCGGCGCCGTCTTCGGCCGCGGCCGGGGAGGGGTCAACCGTCCGCTGCTCGCCCGACGCGAGGCGGACGCGGACGTTGCGCTCGCGGCGCGCCCGGCCGAGACTGCGGTCGCGGACCGACGGGAGCGCGGGATGGGGAGCGCGGGATGAAGCGGGTGGCCGATCTGGTGGCGGCGGCGAACGCCGAGGTGGAGCATTTCCCCGCGACCGACGCCGTGGCGCTGCACCGCGAGCGCGAGACGGGCGGCGAGACCGTGTTCGTCGACCTGCGCGACGTCCGCGAACTCTGGCGCGAGGGCAAGGTGCCCGGCGCCTTCCACTGCCCGCGCGGCATGCTGGAGTTCTGGATCGACCCGGAGAGCCCCTACGCCAAGGAGGTGTTCCAGCGTAACGCCCGCTTCGTGTTCTACTGCGCGGGCGGGCAGCGCTCGGCGCTCGCGGCCAAGGCGGCGCAGGACATGGGGCTCGGCCGCGTCGCCCATGTCGAGGACGGCTTCAAGGGCTGGAAGGCGGCCGAGGGTCCGGTCGAGCCGGTCGAGAAGGGGTGAGGCTCAGGCCCCAGCCCCCGACTTCTCGATCGCGCGGCGTGCGGCCCGGCGCGTCAGCGTCATGCGCACCAGGACGAGCGCCACCAGCGACAGCATCAGGAAGGTGGCCGCGACCAGCGCGGCGAGCCCGCGGGGCGTGTCGAGCGCGGGCGGGAAGCCGGCCTGCTCGCTGACCACGAGCCAGACCAGCACCGCGACCGAGAGCCCGGTGACGGCGAAGGCGACGAGGCCGAAGCGGTAGAGTTGCCGGCCGGTCTCGCGCGCCTCGCGCCCGAAGGCGGGGAGCGTGAGGCCGACCACGATCAGCGCGATGGCGGCGACGACGGCGACGTAGAGCATCGATCTGTCCCATTCGGGCGGCTTGCATGCGGCCTCGTCGGCGGTCATCTCGGAGCGAGACAAGACGAGGCTCGGGAGGACAACGATGCTGACCGACGAACAGATCATGATCCGCGACATGGCGCGCGGCTTCGCCGCGGAGCGCCTGGCACCGACGGCCGCCGAGCGCGAGAAGGCGGGACGCATCGAGCCCGAGCTGATCGGCGAGATGGCCGAACTCGGCTTTCTCGGCATGACGATCTCGACCGACTGGGGCGGCGCGGGGGCGGGCTACGTCGCTTACTCGCTCGCGCTGATGGAGATCGCCGCCGGCGACGGCTCGGTCTCGACCCTGGTCAGCGTCCACAACGCGCCCACCTGCCTCGTGCTCGAGCGCTTCGGCACCGACGAGCAGCGCGAGCGCTGGCTGCGCCCGCTCTGCGAGGGCAAGGTCGGCTCGTTCGCGCTGACCGAGGCGCAGGCGGGCTCGGACGCGGCCGCGCTCAAGACCAAGGCCGTGCGCACCAACGCCGGCTGGCGGGTGAACGGCTCGAAGCAGTTCATCACCAACGCCTCGGTCGGCGACACCACGGTGCTGTTCGCCGTGACCGATCCCGAGAAGGGCAAGAAGGGCATCTCCTGCTTCGTGACCGCCAACGACGCCCCCGGCTTCGAGGTGGTGCGCGTCGAGCACAAGCTCGGCCAGAAGGCGTCCGACAGCTGCGCGCTCGCCTTCTCGGACCTGGAGATCGAGCAGGGCCAGCTGATCGGCGAGGAGGGCGCGGGCTACAAGATCGCGCTGTCCACGCTGGAGGCCGGGCGCATCGGCATCGCCGCGCAGGCGACCGGGCTCGCCCAGGCGGCCTACGAGAAGGCGCTCGCCTACGCGCGCGAGCGCCAGGCCTTCGGCGGCTCGATCTTCGATCTCCAGGCGGTGCAGTTCCGCCTCGCCGAGATGGCGACCGACCTGGAGGCCGCACGGCAGATGACGCTGCACGCGGCCACCCTCAAGGACGCGGGCCAGCCCTGCCTGAAGGAAGCGGCGATGGCCAAGCTGTTCGCCGCCCAGGCGGCCGAGCGCGTGAGTTCCGAGGCGATCCAGGTGCTCGGCGGCTACGGCTACCTCGCCGACTACGAGGTCGAGCGGATCTACCGCGACCAGAAGGTCTGCCAGATCTACGAGGGCACCAACGACATCCAGAAGCTGATCATCGCGCGCCAGATCAAGGCGGCGTGACCGGCCGTTCACGTGCCGAGGGTCCCTGATTTGAACCGATGAGGCGAACCTTCCGTTAACTCGGCGAGGCGGGGCGGAGCGATGCGGGGTGCCCTGGGGGCATTCCGCGTGGCATCCTCCAGGCGGGACGACCCCGTTCGAGCCAACGAGAAAACGAGAAGGGACGACCGATGAAGAGCCTCGCTACCCTGATGGCGCTGGTGCTCGCCGCCGGGCTCGCCAGCGCCGAGACGCTGACTGTCGCCGAGCTGAGCCTGCCGCTCGACGAGGAGCGCGCGGCCGCGATGGACCCCGAAGGCGCGGCGCCGCTCGACGACCCCCTGAGCTGTCTCGCCCGCACGGTCTACTGGGAGGCCAAGGGCGAGCCGCGCCAGGGCCAGATCGCAGTGGCCCACGTGGTCAGGAACCGCGTCGAGAGCGACGACCATCCCGACACCTACTGCGAGGTGGTCAAGCAGGGCGCCAAGGGGCGCTGCCAGTTTTCCTGGTGGTGCGACGGCAAGGACGACGCCGCGCGCGAGGCCGAGCCGTTCGAGGAGGCGCGCGAGGTCGCCCGTCTCGTGCTGAACGGCGAGGCGGAGGACCCGACCGCCGGCTCGACCTTCTTCCACGCGAGGCGCGTGCAGCCGGCCTGGACGCGCGAGGCGAAGCGGATCGGCACGATCGGCCGGCACGTCTTCTACGTGATGAACTGAATGTGATCCGCGAGGCACGGCGGGGAACCTATTTTCGCCACCGGCGATCATAAGGCTTGACGAGTCACGATCTACGGAGGGTTCGCCATGTTGAAGACGCTTCGCCTCACCGCCGTGCTCGCGCTCCTCGCCGGCCCCGCCGCGCTCGCTCAGAGCGTGGACCAGGGCGCGGACGAACGCGCCGACCGCGAGGCGCTCGCCCGCGCCCTCGCCTCGGTCAACGAACCGGACACGCCCGCGCCCGCGCTGCCGCGTCGTGGCGACGGCTTCTTCGGCGAGGGCTTCTACATCGCCACCGATCGCGTCGCGACCGGGGTCGGCGCCGAGCGCTTCGGCGGGCGCGAGACCCCGCTCGCGCGTACCCGCACCAGCGACGACGCGGTGGGCGTCCGGCTGTTCAGCCGCTGAGGCGCCCGCCCGTCGCCCGCGTCGTGGCCTCGCACGGCCATCGGGGCGCCGTCCGCCCGGTCGGATAGCGCGCCCCGCCGTCGAGGGCGCGCGCCGTCGCGACGCCCGAGCGTCCCGCTCGGGCTGGAAAACGCCCCGCGGACCGCGTAACCCGTGTCTCTGTCAGCACGGCGGAGGCGCGGCGATGATCGGCAGGCTCAACCACGTGGCGATCGCTGTGCCGGACCTGGCCGCGGCGACCGCGCAGTACCGCGACGTGCTCGGCGCCGCAGTCTCCGCACCGCAGGCCGAGCCCGACCACGGTGTCACGGTGGTGTTCGTGGAGCTGCCCAACACCAAGATCGAGCTTCTGGAGCCGCTGGGCGAGGGCTCGCCGATCGCGGCCTTCCTCCAGAAGAACGCTTCGGGCGGCATCCATCACGTCTGCTACGAGGTCGAGGACATCCTCGCCGCGCGCGACCGCCTGACCGGGCAGGGCGCGCGCGTGCTGGGGAGCGGCGAGCCCAAGATCGGCGCGCACGGCAAGCCGGTGCTGTTCCTGCACCCCAAGGACTTCAACGGCACGCTGGTCGAGTTGGAACAGATCTAATGTCGATCACCTCCGGCATCGTCTTCTTCATGGTGGTCTGGGCGCTGGTGTTCTACATGATCAATCCGCTCTGGCAGACGAGCCAGAGCGAGGCCGGCGAGGTAGAGCCGGGTACGCCCCATTCCGCCCCGGTCGACGCCAAGCTCGCCAAGAAGGCGCTGCTGACCACCGCGATCAGCGCGGTGGTGTTCGGCGCGATCCTCTACGTGATCGAGTGGCGGGTGATCACCATCGACGACCTCGACTTCCTCGGCCCGCCGAACACCCGGATCGAAGGGAGCGGGACGTAGACCCGAGCATTCCGGGATCGACACCGAGACCGCCCGAGGCGGCCGCCTCACAGGCTCGCCCCGAGCATCGAGGAAGGCCGCGAGTGCGATCGCGCGCCCGCTTCGGCGTCGGGCGCCGACGCTCCCGGGCTCGACGGGAGCGCCCGAGATCGACCCGGGGCGGACGCCTCCGGCGACGGAGGGAAGATAGCGCCCGGTCGAGCGTCCGAGAAACGGCATACGATGTCCCGGCCGGCCACCTGCCGCGCCGGACGCCGTGCCGGGCTACACGATCCGCCCCGGCGTGGCGGTGCGCGTCGCGTCGACATCCGGAGAGACCATCGGATCGACGTGCGTCGATCGTCGTGGAGACACGGGAATGAGTTCCTCGAACGGCGCTCTCTCGCGCCGCGGCGCGCTCCTGGTCGCGGGGCTCGGGCTCGTCGCGGTCAGCCACGCCGCGATCTTCATCCGCCTCGCCGACGCGCCGGCGCTGACCATCGCGTTCGCCCGCGTCGCGCTCGCGAGCCTCGTCTTCCTGCCGTTCGGTCTCGCCGCCGCCCGTCCGGCGGGGGGCCGGGGGCTCGGCACGGCCGTCGCGGCCGGGGCCGTGGCCGGTCTCTGCCTCGCGGCGCACTTCTTCGGCTGGGTCGCCGCGCTCGGGCGCGTCAGCATCGCCGAGGCGACGGTCCTCGTCAGTCTCTCGCCGGTCTGGATCGCCCTCTTCGACGCGGCGACGGGGCGCGGCCTGCCGGACGGGCGGCTCCTCGGCGCCATCGCGCTCTGCCTCGCGGGCAGCGCCGTGCTCGGGCTCGACGGGCTCGCGCGCGCCGACGGCGATCCCCTCGGTCTCGCGCTCGCCGGGCTCGGCGGGGTCGCGATGGCGGGCTACCTCGTCGCCGGGCGGACGGCGCGGGCGCGGCTGCCGACGCCCGCCTACGTCGCGCTCGCCTACACGACCGCGAGCGTGGCGCTGCTGGTCGCGGCGCTCGCGACCGGCGCGGCGCTCTCGGGCTTCGACACGCGCACCTGGGCGGCGCTCGCCGCCCTCGGAATCGTCGCCCAGGTGATCGGGCACAGCGCCTACAACTGGACGCTCTCGACGCTGCCGCCGATGCTGGTGGGGCTCTGCCTGATCGGCGCGCCGGTGCTCGGCGCGCTCCTCGGACTTCTCTATCTCGGCGAGGCGATCCCGCCGGGCGCGCTCGGCGGCGGCGCGCTGATCCTCGCGGGCGTCGTGCTCGCCATCGTCGCCGAGGCACGTCGCGCGGCGCCTCCGCGATAGGCGAAGCGTGCCGCCGGGAGCGGGGCGGGCGACCGGCGTCGTCCGCTCGGCCCGTGGCGGCGTCCGTCCGCACTGGCCCGGGAGCGCGGCGACCGAGCGCACCGCGCTCGCCGAGGAGGGCCGCTCCCGGTCTCCCGGAGGCGCCGCCCTCCGGCGGACGGGTCTCCGGGGGAAGAAGCCGACCCGCTTGCCGGCCCCGTCGCCCCGGCTCAGCCGACGTCGATCACCCGCGCCCCGGTCGCGGCGCGCAGCGCCTGCGGCGCCACCGGGAACACCGCGTCGGGCGCGCCGGCGGCGGCCCAGACGAGGGCGAAGTCCATGAGGGTCGCGTCCATGACGACGGGCAGGGGGCTCGCGTGGCCGATGGGGGGCACGCCGCCGATGGCGAAGCCGGTCTCGGCGCGCACCCGCTTGGGATCGGCACGCGCCAGCCCCTCGCCGGTGACGCGCGCCACCCGGTCGAGATCGACCCGGTTCGCGCCCGAGACGAGCAGGAGCCGCAAGCCTCCCTCCGCCTCGAACACGAGGCTCTTGACGATCTGTGCCACGTCGCAGCCGCACGCGGCCGCCGCGTCCTTGGCCGTGCGGGTGGAGGCCGGCATACGCCGCATCTCGATCGCGAGGCCGAGGGCCTCGGCCGCCCGGGCGACCCGTTCGGGGCCGGAGAGGCGTCGGTCGTCGCTCATCGGTCCGTCCTGGAAAAGCCTGACCGTGCCATGATCGGATTCGCCGCCTTTGTATAGGCCGCGGACGGCAGCGTCCGGTTGTCGACGCCCGCCCGGACCGCTCGCCACGGGCGAGGACGGCCGGGGCGCTCCCCGCCTCCCGGCTCGAAGGGCCGTCGCTTCCCGCGCGGGGTCATGGACCGCGAAGCGCGCGGGTATCCGCGCTTCTCGCTCGGCCTGCGCGACGTGAAAGAGCGGTCGGCGGAACGCGGCGTCGCGGTTTCCCAGGGGACGATCCGGGCATGGGCCGTGGGCTCGCCGCGACGATCCGTCGGGGGCCGGCCGAAGGACGAGTGGCCTCCGGACGAGGCGGTCGCCCGGATCGGAGGCGAGGCCGAAGCCCCGTCCCGTTCGACGGCCCGAGGGGGTGAGGGCCGCTGCGGATCGCTTTCCCGTCGTCGAGCCGCGGCAGCGCGCCCGACGACGGCGCGACCGCGAGCGGGCCGGGCTTCGCGATGGTGACGAACAGGCGTCGCCCGTCACCGACGAAGGCGCGGCTCGTCCTCTCGCCGAGCACGGCCTCGGCCGCGAGGGCCGTCCGACCGCGGAGACGACGGCTCTCACCCGCGCGCCTCGGCGACGGCGGGCGCGATGCGGTCCCAGGCGGCTGCGACCGCCTCGGGGGTGTCGGCCGAGACGGCGCGCAGGTCGCGCGGATAGTCGACGTCCTCGGCCTCGCGGGCTCGGACGGCGTGGAACTGGCCGTTGGCCGCGCGCAGCACCCAGCCGCTCGCACGGCAGGCCTCGGACACCAGGAAGGCCGCGCCCGGCGCGACGGCGTCGGCGCGCAGCTCGTCGGGTTCGCCCTCGACGCCCCACATCCGCGTCTTGGCCACCGGCGCGATCGCGTTGACGCGGATGCCGTGCGGCGCGCCCTCGTGCGAGAGGACGTGCACGATGCCGACCGTCGCCATCTTCGCCGCGGCATAGGCCGCGAGCCCGGCCTGGGCGTACTCGGGATAGAGCGCGCGGCACGAGGTGGTGAGCAGGATCCGCCCGTAGCCGCGCGCCGTCATCGCCGGCCACGCGGCCTGCGCGAGCCAGAGCGGCGCCTCCAGCCCGAGCGCCGTCATCCGCGCGAGGAAGTCGGGCTCCAGCGCCTCGATCCTCCGGTAGCCGACCCAGCCGGCGTTGTGGACGAGGATGTCGAGCCGGCCGTAGGCCCCGAGCGCCGTCTCGACGAGCGCGCGGCACCCGTCGCGGCCGTCGATCGGCCCGCTCGCGGCGCGGGCGTCGGCGCCCTGCGCGCGAAGCCGCTCGGCCGCCGCCTCGGCGACGGCTGGATCGCGGCCCGTGCCGTCCCGGCCGGCGCCGACGTCGTGGACGACCACGCGCGCGCCGCGCTCGGCCAGAAGCGCGGCGTAGGCGAGGCCGAGCCCGCGTCCGCCGCCGGTGACGAGGGCGACGCGGTCCTCGAAGTCGATCATGGATCCCTCCCCGGCTGCTTCGGAGGGAGAGGAAGGGATCGGGCCACGATCCGTCCAATACCGTTCTCGGACGCTGACGATAGCGCGTCGCTATCGTTGGGCGATCTCTAGGAAGTTGCGTACGACCGCGCCCGGCGGCTCGTCGCGGTGGCAGAGGCACATGGCGTAACCGGCGTCCGCCCCGTCGAGCGGGCGGTAGACGATCTCGCCCGCCCGGAAGCCCGCCATGCGCGCCGGCACGACCGAGACGCCGACCTCGACCGCGACGAGGGCGAGCACGCCGTGCATCTGGTGCGCCTCCTGCACCACGCGCGGCACGAAGCCGGCCGCTGCGCAGAGCCGGACGACGCGGTGGTGGAAGCTCTGTCCCTGCGCCGCCGGCCAGAGCACGAAGGGCTCGTCCGCGAGGTCGGCGAGCGCGACCGCGTCGTCGCCCGCGCGCGGATGCGCGGCCGGCAGCGCGATCGCGAAGCGGTCCTCGTCGAAGGGTACGAGGCGGAGGCCGCCCTCGTCGCCGAGCGGCGGCAGCAGCACGGCGAGATCGCTCGCGCCTTCGCGCAGCATCCGCGCCTGGGCCGCGGTGGTCGCCTCGCGCAGATCGAGCCGCACGTCCGGGTAGCCGCGCCGGAAGGCGCGCACGACCCCGGCCAGTCGGCCGTAGCGCGCGCTGCCGACGTAGGTGAGCCGGAGCGTCCCGACGCGCCCCGCCGCCGCGTCGCGCGCCGCCGCGACCGCACGGTCGGCCGCCTCGACGGTCAGCCGCGCATGGGCGAGCAGCGCCGCGCCGGCCGGGGTCAGCCGCACGACGCGGTTGCCGCGCTCCAGGAGTTCGGCGCCGATCTCCTCCTCGAGCCGCCGGATGGTCGCGGTGAGCGGCGGCTGGCTCATGTTGAGCCGGGCGGCGGCGCGGTGGAAGTGCAGCTCCTCGGCGACGGCGATGAACTGTCGGAGCTGTCGAAGGTCGATCGTCATGGGGTCGGACTGCCTTCGTTCGGTGGTCGCGCGTCGCTGGCGCAGGCACGATCGGACCGGGGAGACGTGGTCGAGCGCGTCGGCTCGATAGCTCTGACGTATCGTGCGCTCTGGCAGTGGTATTTTTCATGGATCAAGACTACCCTCAAGGTCGAGCCCCGTCCCATCCCAGACGGAGGCAACGACCATGCGATCCACCCGACCCGGCGCCGCCCTGATCGCCGCCCTTCTCGCGAGCGCGCCGCTCGCCGTCCCTGCCACGGCCCTCGCCGAGATCGTGCGCGAGCGCCTCGTCACCGAGGCCGAGCCCGGCATCGAGATCGTCATGCGTCGCGTCCACGACGACGCCGTCGAGCAGCGCGGCGATCCGGTGATCCTCCTGCACGGCGCGCGCGTGCCGGGCGTGGTCTCGTTCGACCTCGCCGTCGAGGGCGGCTCGCTCGCCGCCGACCTCGCCCGGGCGGGGCTCGACGTCTTCGTCGTCGACCTACGCGGCTACGGCATGTCCACCCGACCGGCGGCGATGGACGAGCCGCGTCGCGAGACCACGCCGCTCGTGCGCACCGGTACGGCAGTGCGCGACCTCGCCGCCGCCGCGGACGCGGTGCTCGCCGAGACCGGCGCGGACCAGGTCGCTATCCTCGGCTGGGCGACGGGCGGGCACTGGGCCGGCGCCTATGCCGCGTTCCACCCCGAGCGGGTCAGCCGGGTCGTGTTCTACAACACGCTCTACGGCGGCACGCCGGAGCACCCAGTGATCGGCCGCGGCTCTGGCCTCGCGGCAGAGGACGATCCTGACGCCTTCAACGTTGCGCGCTTCCGGAACTACCGCTTCAGCACCGCCGAGAGCCTGTTCCCGAGCTGGGATCGCGCGATCCCGGTCGCGGACAAGGCCGCCTGGCGCGATCCGGCCGCCGCCGAGGCCTACGCCGACGCCGCGCTCGCGAGCGATCCCACGAGCGGCGAGCGCGACCCGCCGAGCTTTCGCGCCCCCTCCGGCGCGCTCGCCGACAGCTTCCTGATCGCCACCGGCGCGAGCCTCTGGGACGCGCGGCTGATCGAGGCGGACGCCCTCGTGATCCGCTCGGGGAACGACTTCTGGTCGCGTCCCGAGGACGTCGCGACGCTAGCGCGCCACCTGGGCGAGCGCCGCGAGGGCCGGGCGGAGACGCTGACGATCCAGGAGGCCACCCACCACGTCCATCTCGACCGTCCCGAGCGCGGTCGCGACGCCTTCGTCGAGGCCGTGACGGCCTTCCTGATCGGAGGCGAGGGCTGATGAGGCGCCGCGGCTTTTCCCTCGCCGTCATCGGTCTCTGCGGCCTCGCCGAGTTCGCCTGCCTCGGCCTCGCCGCCTGCGCGTTCGCCGACACGGTCGAGCCCGTCCGGCGCCTCGCGCTGCACGACGGGCCCGTCCGGATGCCGGATCGCGCTCGGCCGGAGCATCACGCGCCATGGCGGCCCTCGCCGGTGCTGCAAGACGAGGCGCGGGCTCGCGAACGCCGCCCCGACCGCGCGCTCGACGTCGCCGGCCTCGATCCGCTCCCGCGGAACCGGGCCGTTCGAGGATAGGACCTTCCGTGGCGTCGCTCTCGGCCGGGAGCGTACCGGGGGTGGAGGCGCGGCCTCGACGGGCGTCGGGCCGGGAGTGCGGCCCGACGAAATTGACGACCGTCAATCGGCCGCGCGCCGCGCGGTTGCAGTGTGTCCTCACCGCAACGAGGCTCCGAGGAGGACCCCATGCCCCAGAAGGCCGCCAACGGATCGGGCGAGGAGCAGAGCGCCTTGCCCCCGACCTTCGACATCGTGCCGTTCGTGAATGCGAACGCGACCGGCTTCACGGCGATGGCGGACGCGCAGAGCCATGCCCTGATCCACCTGTCCAAGGCCACGGAGAAGACGCTCGCCTTCGTGTCGCACCGGCTGGAACAGGACCAGATCGTCATGAAAGAGTTGGTAGCCTGCAAGTCGGCGCCGGAAGCGCTCGCGGTCTGGGCGCGCTTCGTCGAGAACGGCTGGCGCGACTACGCCGAGGAGGCCAACGTCTTCGCCCACCTGTTCGCCGACCAGACGCGCGAGACGGTGGAGAGCGTCCAACGCGACCTGGGCGAAGCGGCGAAGGCGGCGCCGCCGGGAGGCAGGCATGGCTGACGCGATCGAGACGAGCGCCGTGGCTGCCGGCACACGGTTGCGCTCGCTCGTCACCTACGTGGACGACACGCCGGGATCGGAACGGCGCCTCGCTGCGGCGGTCGCGCTGGCGCGGTTGCAGGACGCGCATCTGTCGGTGGTCGCCTTCGGCTACGATCCGAACATCCCGCCTTACGCCTTCGGCGCGGGCGCGGGGGTCGGCCTGCCCTCGCTCGGCACGATGCTGGCGCGGATCCGCGAGACCGCCGAGGCGCGGGCCGAGGCGGCCGAGGCGGCGATCGCGAGGGGGGGCGTGCGCGGGGACGTCGTGGTCCGGGTCGTGACCTACGCCGCCGTCTCGTCGGCCTTCGCCGAGCACGCGCGCTTCGCCGATCTCTGCGTGGTCGACCGCCCCTACGACGAGGACGGGCGGAGCACGGCGGTGGACGCGCTGGAGGGCGCGCTGTTCGAGGGCGACGCCGCCGCGCTGGTCTGCCCGCCGAAGGCGCGGGTGCCGGACGCCGGCAAGGCCGTGATCGGCTGGGACGCGAGCCGCGAGGCGCTGCGCGCGGTGCGCCGTGCCCTGCCGCTCCTGCGGCGCGCGGCGTCGGTCGAGATCGCCATGATCGAGCCCGCACGCGACACCGACGCCCCGGGCGAGGATCTCGCGACGATGCTCTCGCGCCACGACGTCGCCGTCGAGATCGCCGCTTTGCCAACCCCCTCCGGCACGATCGCCGAGGCGCTCGCGCAGCGCGCGCTCGAGACCGGCGCCGAGCTTCTGGTGCTCGGCGCCTACGGCCACTCGCGCTTTCGCGAGGCGGTGATCGGGGGCGTCACGCGCGACACGCTGGAGCGCACGCGCGTGGCGGTGCTGATGGCGCACTGACGACCGCGCCCCGGGCGACGGCGGCGCTTCCGGCCGGCACGACGGCGTCGTATCGTCGGGCCGGATCGGGAGGGCGGGCATGGCCTCGCGCGGACGCGACGATCGCACCATCGACGCCGCCTTGCTCGAGGTCGTGATCGACACGGCGCCCGACGCCATCCTGACGATCGACGCCGCCGGCACGATCCTGAGCTTCAACCCGGCGGCCGAGCGCATCTTCGGCTACGCCGCCGACGAGGTGGTCGGCCGCAACCTGCGGCTGCTGATGCCCGAGCCCGCCCGCTCGGCGCACGACGGCTACCTCGCGCGCTATCTCGCGACCGGCGAGAAGCGGATCATCGGCATCGGCCGCGAGGTGCGCGCGGCGCGCAAGGACGGCGAGGTCTTCGTCGCCGAACTGGCCGTCGGCGAGCTGCGCCTCGGCGAGCGCCGGGTGTTCACGGGCTTCCTGCGCGACGTGAGCGACCGCGTCCGGGCGGAACGCCGGGCCAACCGGTTGCAGCGCGCCATGGACCGCCTGGGTCGCGCGCAGGCGCTCGGCGAGATGTCGAGCGCGCTCGCCCACGAGGTCAACCAGCCGCTCACCGCGATCGCCAACTTCGCCAGCGCCGCCAGGCGCGCCATCGAGACCGGCGGCGCGACGGAGATCGCGGTCGCCCACCTCGACCACGTGGCCGAGGAGGCCCGGCGCGCCGGCGAGATCGTCCGCCGCATGCGCCGCATGGTCGACCGCGGCCGCGCCGACCCGAAGCCCGAGGACGTCAACGCGCTGGTGCGCGAGGCCGTGGCGCTGAGCCGCGTCGTCCCGGCCGGCGACGGCATCGACGTCGCGCTCGACCTCGCCGAGAAGCTGCCGCCGGTGATGGCCGACCGCGTGCAGATCCAGCAGGTGATCGTCAACCTCCTGCACAACGCGCTCGAGGCGACCGAGCCGGCGGCGCACGAGAACGCGCACGTCTCGACGCGCCTCGACGCGGGCGCCGCGCCGATCCGCGTGCGCGCCGGGCGCAACGCCGGCCCCGATTTCGTCGTCGTCAGCGTCGGCGACGGCGGGCCGGGCGTGCCCGAGGCCCTGCGCGAGGCGATCTTCCAGCCCTTCGCCACGACCGGCACCGGGCTCGGCATCGGCCTCGCGGTCTGCCGCTCGATCGTCGAGGCGCACGGCGGGCGCATCTGGGTCGACGAGGGCGCGGACGGCGGCGCCGAGTTCCACTTCACGCTGCCCGTCGCGGCGCGGGCGCCGTGAGCGCGCGGGCCGTCGCCGTGGTGGAGGACGACGAGGCGGTGCGCGCCTCGATCGTCGCGGTGCTGGAGGGCTGGGGCTTCGAGGCGCTGGCCTACGCCGACGGCGAGAGTTTCCTCGCCGACGCCGCGGCGGCGGGCGTCGCCTGCGCGGTGGTCGATCTGCGCCTGCCGGGCATGGACGGGCTCGCCGTGCTCGACGCGCTCGGCCGACGGCGCGCGTCGCCGCCGGCCGTCGTGATCTCGGCGCACGGCGAGGTCGCCACCGCCGTCGCCGCGCTCCGGCGCGGCGCGCGCGACTTCGTGGAGAAGCCCTTCGACGCCGAGGAGCTGGTCGCGCGCGTCCGCGCGCTCTCGGCCGGGGGCGCGCCGCCGGAGAGCGGGAGCGCCCCGGCCGCCGGGGACGCGCTCGCGGCCCTCACCCGCCGCGAGCGGCAGGTGCTCGCGCTCGTCGCGGCCGGGGGCACCAACAAGACGGTGGCGGCCGAGCTCGGCATCAGCCCGAAGACGGTCGAGATGCACCGCGCGCGGCTCATGGCGAAGACGCGCGCGCAGCACGTCTCCGATCTGGTCCGTCTGGCCGTGAGGGCCGGCATCGTCGAGTAGCCGGACACGGTCGCCATAGGCGCCCGCCGATACGGGAAAGTCCCTAGCTAGCCGATGGCCGGTCTTTTCCGTCCTTTTCCGTCTCGTGTCGAAGCAGATCAGCGACGAGGCAGGGGCCGATGATCGATACGTCAACAAATCGGAGGCTCGCCCTCGTCCACGAACGCCGCGATCCGGACGTCCCGGGGCGAGCGCCGCTCCGGCGCTGGTTCGAGCGCTTCGGCACGCCCGCCGCCTTCGAGGCCGGCGCGACGCTGTTCGCCGCCGGCGAGGCCGTGCGCAGCGTCTGCCTCGTCCGCGCCGGCACGGTGCGCCTCTGCGCCTTCGGCGAGGACGGCCACCGCCAGATCGCCGAGTTCGCGCAGGCGGGGGCGGTGCTCGGCCACGCCGAGTTCGGCGAATGGCACCTCGCCGTCGAGGCGGTCGGCCGTGTCGCGCTGGGCTGCGTCTCGCTCGCGCGCTTCGAGCGCGCCGTCGCCGGGGACGCGGACGTGCGCGCGGGCGTGCTGTGTCTGTGCGCCGAGCAGATCGCCCGGCGCGACCGCCACCTCGCCCGGCTCGCGCATCTGCCCGCCGAGGCGCGTCTCCTCGCCTTCCTGGAGGAGTTCGAGGCGGGCGCCGGCGAGAGGGCGGCCTTCGCGACCCTGCCGATGACGCGCCGCGAGATCGGCGATCATCTCGGCATGTCGCTCGAGACCGTCAGCCGCGCCTTCGGCGCGCTGCGCCGCGCGGGGCGCATCGAGACGCGCGGGTCGACGCGCTACCGCACGCGGCCCGCGGCCCCCGCCCGCCCCGCGCTGTCCCCGACACCGGCCATCGTGGAGCCCGCCGCGCCGATCACGCCGGTTTCGGCCAGCTCGCCGGGCTGATCGAGCCGCCCGCACGCGCGGTCAGCGTGTGCGCGAAGCGCCGGAGGGCCTCGGGGAGCGGCTCGCCGCGCAGATCGCGCGCCGTCAGCGACAGCGTCGCGACCGGGGCGTGCCCGCAGGCCGCCTCCAGCGCGCGGAAGGCCCCCGCGGCGCCACCGCCGTGGTGGGTGCAGAGGAAGGCGACGCGGCCGAGCCGCGCCGCGCGGCGCTCGACGTAGCCGCGCATCGGCGAGGCGACGGTGCCGGCCCAGACCGGCGCCGCCAGCACCGTCAGGGCGAAGGCGGCCGGGTCGTGCGCCGGCGCCGCGACCGGCGGCGCGCGCCCGGTCACCGCATAGCGGACGGCGCGCAGCAGGCCGAGCGGGCCATGATACGAGCGCGTCCCGCGCACCTCGACGAGCGTCGCGCCGCAAAGCTCGCCGAGCATCCCGGCCGCGCGCCGCGTCGTGCCGGTGCGGGAATAGCAGACGATCAGGATCGCGCCCGCCTCCCTCGTCGCCGCGTCCATCGCCCGTCTCCCTCGCTCGCCCCGTCGCGACACCAGCATGGCGCGCGCGGCGCGCGCCGCTTCTGACGTGCGTCAAAGTCCGCGCGCCCGGGATCTGCGATGTCGAGAGAGACGACCCGCTTCCTTGGACGGACCCCGCGCCGATGACCCCGGCCCGCCTCGTGGCGCTCTACCTCGCGGTCTGCCTCGCGCCGCTCGCGCTCGCCGCCCTCGGCGCACGCGCGCCGCGCGGGGTGATGGACGAGCTGGCGACGGCGGCGGGCATGCTCGCCGCCGCCGTCATCCTCGTCGAGTTCGTCCTCTCGGGCCGGTTCCGCACGGCCTCGCGGCCCATCGGCAGGGAGGCGACCATGCGCGTCGCGCGCCCGGGAAGCAGGTTGGGGCGGCGACCACCACGGGGGGCATGATCGCGAGCCGGCTGTAGCCGAAGGTGAGTCGCGCGAGCGCGGGCAACGGCGTGCTCGCGGTCGAGAAGCCGCGGCCGAGAGAACCCTGCTCGACGGTCTCGCCGCGATAGAGGGTGATCCGTTCGGCGCCTTCGGAGACCTCGACCAGCGCGAAGCGGAACTCGGTCTCGCGCGCGTGGCGCTCGCGGTGCAGCCGCACGGGCGACGAGCGCCGCGACCGAGGACGCCGCGCCCGTCGGCGCGATCGGGCGTGGCGCGGTTCGCGCTTTGCGGGTCCGGGCCGGCGTGGCACGCTCCGCGCGAGGTGCCGCCGCGTCCCGCGCCCGCGGGGGCGGTGCCGAGAACCCGCCGGTCGCATGCTGGCAGGACGACCGTCGATGGAGCCCACCCGATGCAGCGCAGGACCGGAGACGACGCCGAGCGTGGCCTCACGCCCGAGGAACGGCGCGAGGCCTCGGCGCACCAGGAGATACGCGCGCCGGTCATCTACGAGACGATCCGTCTGCGCGGCGTCGAGGAGATCGCGCGACCGGCGTCCTCGCTCTGGTGGTCGGGCGTCGCCGCCGGCCTCGCGATCAGCCTGTCGGTGTTCTGCGAGGGCTTCCTCCACGCCCTCCTGCCGGACGCGCCGTGGCGCCCGGCGGTGTCGAGCTTCGGCTACTGCATCGGCTTCCTGATCGTCATCCTCGGGCGCTTGCAGCTGTTCACCGAAAACACGCTGACGGCCGTGCTGCCGCTGCTCGCGACGCCGCCCCGGGCCAACGCCGTCGGCGTCGCGCGGCTCACGGCGGTCGTGTTCGCGGCGAACATGGTCGGCTCGCTCGCCTCGGCCGCGATGGCGGTCTTCGTCGGCCTCGCGCCGGAGGCGCAGCTCGAGGCGGCGCTCGCGATCTCGCGTCACTTCGCCGAGAAATCCGCGATCGAGATGGCGCTCCACGCCGTGCCGGCGGGCTTTCTGGTCGCCGCGATCGTCTGGTCGATGCCGATCGCCGGCGGCGCCGGCTTCTGGGTGATCGTGGCGTTCACCTACATGATCGCGCTCGGCGACACGGCGCACGTGGTCGCGGGCTCGACCGAGCTGTTCCTGCTCACGCTCTCGGGCGAGCACGGCTGGTACGACACCGTCGTGCGCGGCATCGTGCCGGCCTTCGTCGGCAACGTGGTCGGCGGCACCGGCTTCTTCGCGCTGATCGCCTACGCCCAGGTGCGCGAGGAACTCTGATGGAGCTTCCGGCGAGTGGTGCGGGCGAGCCGAGGCCGAAGCCCACGACGCCGCCCGGGACCCTCGGTGCTTACGTCCGCATGGTCAGCGGCTGGAACCAGATCCTGCTGACGCTGCTCGGCGCGCTGGTCGCCGCCCTCGCCATCGCGCCGCTGGAGCTTCAGCGCCTGATCGTCAACGACGTGATCGAGGCGCAGGATCTCGAGCGGCTCTACCTCCTCGGCGGCGCCTACGTCGGCGTCGTCGTGGCGCACAAGGCGGTCAAGTTCGTCTTCAACGTCTACCGCGGCACCGTGATCGAGGACGTGCTGCGCGGCGCGCGCCGGCGCATCTACGAGAGGGAGGTCGGCCCGCGCTCCTCGAAGCGCCGCGAGAGGCAGGGCCAGTCGGTCTCGGTGCTGAGCCAGGAGCTGGAGGAGCTGGCCGGCTTCGTCGGCGAGGCGTTCTCCGACCTCGTCGTCAACCTCGGCACCGTGGTTCTGGTCGTGGCCTACATGATCGCGGTCGAGCCGCTGCTCGCCGTGGCGAGCCTCGCGGTGCTGGCCCTCCAGGCCGCCGTCGTGCCGCCGATCCAGCGCCGGCTCGACCGGCTGACCGAGGAGCGCACCCGCCTCAAGCGCGAGCTCGGCGACGACGTGACCGAGCGCATCGCCGACCGCGAGTTCGACCGCCTGCTCGACGCCGTGCGCGCCAACCGCACGAAGATCCACGTCTGGAAGCATTTGTCGAAGATGCTGGTGAACGGCTTCAACCACCTCGCCACCGCCGCCGTGCTGGTCGGCGGCGGCTGGCTGGTGATCCAGGGCGAGACCTCGCTCGGGGTGGTGGTCGCCTTCGTCTCGGGGCTCGAGCGCATCGTCGACCCCGCCCGGCGCGTGATCGCCACCTACCAGCTCTACGCCCGCAGCCGCGTGCGCTACGCCATGATCGTGCGATGGATCGCAAGCGAGGACTGAGAAGACCCCCCGCGACGCGCCTCGTCATCCGGTCCCGGGGCGACGGACGCGACGATGCCGGGCGATCGCGTCCAGCCCGTCTCCGGCCTGTGGAGGATCGCGGCGGCCCCCGGCGTTCCTCCGCGACACCGGCCATTTCGGCGGGAACGCTCGCCGGTCGAGGGTCCGATGGCGGAGGACGCTGTCGTCCATCAGCCGGCCGAACACCGCGCCGAGCAGGAACAGCGGGAAATAGGCGACCACGAAGCCGCCGAGGGCGGGCATGAACACCTGGGTGTAGCCCGCGAGCACCGGCAGGCCCGAGAGCGCTTTCGTTCGCCTCGAACCACGCCTCGGCGCGCCCGCGCCCGCGCGCGAGCAGGTGGTCGAGGACGCCCCGGGTCATGGCGCCGTGCGAGCCGCCGCCCTGGAGGGCGAGGAAGATCGGGGTCCGTTCGGTCATCCGGCGGCTCCTTCGCGGCCGGGCGTCTCGCCCGCCTCGTCGGCGGCGACGAGCGCGGCGCCGTCCCAGGCCCGCCCCGCGAGGGCGCGGGCGCGGCCGTGGGTGAAGAGGGCGGTCATGTAGCCGCGGTCGAAGGGCGCGGGCATGGCCTCGTCGAAGTCGGCGCCGATCGCGGCGAAGCGGAAGTCGACCTCGCTCGCGCGCGCGAAGGCCTCGGCGGTGGCGACGGTACCGCGCGCGTGGCTCTTGATGAGGGTGGAGAGCGAGCGCTCGGCGATGGCGAGGGCGGAGGCGTCGACCACCTCGAACTCGGGCGAGAGGCGGTTGTTCAGGAGCACCCAGAGCGTGCGCTCCCGGCCCCCTCGAAGCCCCGCGGCAGGCGCCGCAGCAGCGCCTCGGGCAGCGCCAGCACCTGCATGACGGTGCCGCCGTCGACGTGCATCTCCTCGATCGCCCGGCCCGCCGCCTCGGCCTCGATGGTCACGGACGGGAACACGCCCGGCACCGCGGCCGAGGCGAGCAGCACGTCGCGAAACAGCGTCCGGCGCGCCGGATCGGTCGAGGCGGCGATGCGGCCCATGTTCCAGACCACCGCGCGCTGGGCGTCGAGCTGGGTGGTGATGACGAAGAGGCGCCGGCCGTCCGCGTGCGCGCTCGCGATCCGGTCGAGGAGGTCGTCCGTCACGAAGCGGTCCATCACCCGGCGCATCGGCGCGGTGTCGTAGAGCGCCGCGCCGAGGAGGCCGCGCAGGCCGCGGTTCTCGATCAGGTCGCCCGCGCCGAAGCCGGTGTAGATCGCCTTCAGCGTCGCGTCCTGCGACGCCCCGAGAAAGGCGAAGGGCGCGATGAAGGCGCCGGTCGAGAGGCCGGTGACCACGTCGAAGTCGGGGCGGGTGCCCGTCTCGGACCAGCCGCCCAGAAGCCCTGCGCCGAACGCGCCGTTCTCGGCGCCGCCCGAGATCGCGAGGATGTGCGGCGAGGCGGCCATCGCGCCGCCGAGGTGGTCCGACCAGGCCTCGAAGGGCGCGTCGGCCCAGAAGCGCACGCCCGGAAAGCCCGGCACCTCGACCGTCTGGCCGGGAGCGAGGGTGTAGGCGGCGCGCTCGGGCGCGGAGGCGCAGCCCGCGAGGCCCGCGCCGAGGCCGGCGAGCACCGCACGCCGGTGCGGCGTGGCCGGGGCTCGGACGGCCGGACTATCGGGGTCGTCGCCCGGGGCGCGGTCGGCCTCGGGCGGCCAGAGCCCCGAGGCGAGGGCGTCCGGGACCGGCCGCCGGCCGGCGGGGGCGTCGGCGCCCTTCCCCGGCGCGTCCGGCGCGGGGGCGGCGTCGGGGCGCTGGCCGGCCGGCGGCGCCGTCCGGCGCGTGCCGCGCCGGGGGGGACGGGCGGCCCCCCGTCGCAGGGCGGGGGGAAGACGGGGCATGGTGGTCTGCCGGTCGGGGGGGCTGAGGGGGGCGCGGGGGGCGCGGGCGGGCGAGCGCGGCCCGCGGCGCGCCCGGG
>JBHJHI010000024.1:0-36842 GCA_050330995.1 Paracoccaceae bacterium | reverse complement strand
GCGGCCCCCCCCCCCGCGGGCCGCGCCGACGCCCCGGTGCGCCCGTCCCCCCCCCCCCCCCCCGCCGCCGGCGCGCGGGGCGGGTCCCCCGGCTCGGCGCCGTTGGGGTTGGTCCCGCGATCCCTCGCCTCCGCTCCGGGGCGGCTTCTTCGCCGGTCCCTTTAGCGGCGGCGGCTTGGCCGCCTTCGGGCGCCGCTTCGCGCCGCGCTACGGCTACCGCCCCCGCTTCGTGGCCGTGCTCGGCCACGACGCCGCGCTGATCGCCGCCACCCTCGCCACCGATCCCGCGCGGGGCGCCGCGCCGTTCTCCCGCGACGCGCTCACCCGCCCGACCGGCTTCGAGGGCGCGGTCGGCGCGCTGCGCCTCGAAGCCGACGGCACCACCACGCGCGGCCTCGCCGTGTTCGAGGTGGCCGATCGCGGCTGCGCGGTGGGCGAGCCCGCGCCGAGGCGCTTCGGCGCGGGGCTCTGAGCGAAAGCCGCCCGGCGCGTCGCGCGGCGTCGGAGAGCGCGTCTCGCGGCGGGCGGGCGCGACGCCTTCCGACGCGGCCCATCCGACCGAACCGGGACGCGAGAGGGGCGCCCCCGCCCTTGGCCCGACCGGCCGCGCGTCGTAAGGCGCGGCCCCCACGGACCCCACGACCCGGACGGGCACGACCAGGGAGGGCGGCATGAGCGAGGCATCGGCGCGGCGACCGGCGACGGCCACCTTCGCGGGGCTCGGCCATCTCGCGGCGTGTCCCGAGGAGATCGCGAGCCGCGAGCGCCTGATCGAGGCGATCGACGCGCTCGCGATCGCCTGCGCCCCCGCCGCGCACGAGACGCGCGCGCGCCCCGCCCGCGAGCACGGCGCCGCCCCGAACCGCCGGCTCCGCGCCGAGGTGGTGACGCTGCTCGCCGAGCCCCTGCGCGCGGCCCGCGCCCGCGTGCGCCGCGCCCTGATCGAGCGCCCCGAGGCAGGGCTGCGCGTCGCCCGCGCCTTCGCCCACGCCACCGACGTCGCGGTCGCGGGCGCGGTGCACTACGTCACCCGCCACGCCTGCCCGCGCCCGATCCGGAGCGAGAACGAGCGGCTGTCGGTGATCGCGGTCGGCGGCTACGGCCGCGGCGAGATGGCGCCCTACTCGGACGTGGACCTCCTGTTCCTGACGCCCTGGAAGCGCAACGCCTGGTCGGAGAGCGCGGTCGAGACGATCCTCTACGTGCTCTGGGACCTGAAGCTGAAGCTCGGCCACGCCACCCGCTCGGTCGCCGACTGCCTGCGCCTCGCGCGCGAGGACGTCACGATCCGCACCACCCTGCTCGAGATGCGCCCCATCGCCGGCGACGCGCAGCCCGCGGCCACGCTCGAGCAGCGCCTCTGGGACGAGCTGTTCCTGCGCACCGGTCCCGAGTTCGTCGCCGCCAAGCTCGCCGAGCGCGACGCCCGCCACGCCCGCCACGGCGGCTCGCGCTACCTGGTCGAGCCCAATGTCAAGGAGGGCAAGGGGGGCCTGCGCGATCTGCAGACGCTGCACTGGATCTCGCGCTATCTCTACCGCACCGAGAAGGCCTGGGCGCTGTGCGATCTCGGCGTGTTCGAGCGCGAGGAGGTCGGCCGCTTCGCCGAGGCCGCCAAGTTCCTCTGGGCGGTGCGCCACCACCTGCACGACCTCTCGGGCCGGGCGGCCGAGGTGCTCTCGTTCGACCGTCAGGTCGAGATCGCCGCGCGCTTCGGCTACGCCGACGCCGACGGCCGCCTCGGCGTCGAGCGCTTCATGCACCGCTACTTCCGCCACGCGAAGGACGTGGGCGATCTGACACGGATCTTCTCGGCCGCGCTCGAGGCGCAGCACGCCAAGGAGCGCCCGCGCTTCTCGATGCTGATGCGCGCGATGTCGCTGAAGGGCGCCGAGGCGGCCCCGACCGGCCCCTTCGTGGTGCGCGACGGCCGGCTCGCGCTCGCCGACGACGGCGTGTTCGAGCGCGAGCCGATCGCGATCCTGAGGCTGTTTCGCGAGGCCGCCCGCGTCGACGCGCGCATCCACCCGGCGGCGATGCGGGCGGTGACGCGCGCGCTCGACCTGATCGACGACAACCTGCGCGCCGACCGTCAGGCGAACGCGCTGTTCCTCGATCTCCTGATGGACCGCCAGCACGCGCCCTGGCTGCTCGGGATGCTGAACGAGACCGGCGTGCTCGGCCGCTTCGTCCCCGCCTTCGGCCGGGTCGTGGCGATGATGCAGTTCAACATGTATCACCACTACACGGTCGACGAGCACACGCTGGAGACGCTGCGCACGCTCGCGCGCATCGAGCGCGGCGAGGCCGACGACGAGCATCCGGTGGCCGCCGAGATCGTACGCCAGGGGCTCGACCGGCGCGTGCTCTACGTCGCGCTCCTCCTGCACGATCTCGGCAAGGGGCTGCCCGAGGAGCACTCCGAGGTCGGC
Source organism: Paracoccaceae bacterium (assembly GCA_050330995.1). GTDB lineage: Bacteria > Pseudomonadota > Alphaproteobacteria > Rhodobacterales > Rhodobacteraceae > Thermohalobaculum. Next base: position 34,410 of record JBHJHI010000024.1, on the reverse strand, counting down.
GCGCGCATCGCCGAGGAGCTCTGCCCCCGCTTCGGCCTCTGCCCCGGCGAGTGCGAGCGCGTGGTCTGGCTCGTGCGCCATCACCTGATGATGTCGGACGTCGCGCAGAAGCGCGACATCGCCGACCAAGCCACCATCGAGACCTTCGCGCGCGCGGTGCAGAGCCCCGAGAAGCTGCGCCTCCTGCTGGTCTTCACCGTCTGCGACATCCGCGGCGTCGGCCCCGGCGTGTGGAACAACTGGAAGGCGCAGCTCCTGCGCAAGCTCTACTGGGACACCCGCGCGCGCCTGACCAGCGGCGACGGGGCGACACCGAGCCGGGCGGCACGCATCACCGAGGCCAAGGCCGCGCTCGCCGAGGAACTGGCCTCGATCGACCCGGCGCTCGCCGTGACCGAGGCCGAGCGGCACTATCCGCAGTACTGGCTCGGTCTCGACCGGGAGGCGCACCTGCGCTTCGCGCTCCTCGCCGCCGAGGCCGCGATCGAGGCGGGCGAGGACGGCGCGGCCGCGCAGATCCACAGCCACGTCGAGCCCGACCCCGAGCGCGACGCGACCGTGGTCGCGCTCTACATGCACGACCATCCGGGGCTGTTCTCGCGCATGGCCGGCGCCTTCGCCATCGCCGGCGCCGACGTGGTGGACGCGCGCAGCTACACCACCGTCGACGGCATGGCCTGCGCCATGTTCTGGATCCAGGACGCCGAGGGCGCGCCTTACGAGGTCGACCGCCTGCCCCGTCTCCGGCGCGCGATCGAGCGCACGCTGAAGGGCGAGGTGGTCGCGCGCGAGGTGATCGACGAGCGCCGTCGCGAGCGCGCGCGAGACATCGCCTTCACGCTGCCGACGCGCGGCGTCTTCGACAACGAGGCCTCCGAACTCTACACCGTGATCGAGGTCGACGCGCGCGACCGGCTCGGCCTCCTGCACGCGCTCGCGCGCGCGCTGTCGGGGCAGAACGTCAACATCTTCACCGCCGTGATCGCCACCTACGGCGAGCGGGCGGTCGACGTGTTCTACGTGAAGGACCTGTTCGGGCTGAAGATCCGCAACCCGGCCAAGCAGCGCGCGATCGAAGGCGCGCTCGAGCGCGCGGTCGCCGACGGCGCGGTGCCGGTCTCGTGAGCGGCGACGCCGTCGGGCCCCCGGCGGTCGGCCTCGGCCGCCGCCTCGTCGCGGGCTTCGCCACCGTCGGCGTCTGGACCATGGCGAGCCGCGTACTCGGCTTCGCGCGCGACGTCGTCATCGCCGCCACCCTCGGCACCGGACCGGTGGCCGAGGCCTTCTTCGTCGCCTTCACGCTGCCGAACCTGTTCCGCCGCTTCTTCGCCGAGGGCGCGTTCAACACCGCCTTCGTGCCGATGTTCGCCGCGCGCGTCGAGGTCGAGGGGCGCGCGGCCGCGCGCGCCTTCGCCTCGGAAGCCTTCGCGGCGCTCGCCACCGTGCTGATCGCGCTGACGCTGATCGCGCAGCTCGCCATGCCCTGGCTGGTGCTGGCGCTCGCCTCGGGCGTCGCGGGCGACGAACGCTTCGAGCTCGCGGTGGCGTTCGGCCGGGTTGTGTTCCCTTACGTGCTCGCGATCTCGCTCGCCGCGCTCCTCTCGGGCGTGTTGAACTCGGTCCACCGCTTCGCCGCCGCCGCGGCCGCGCCGGTGGTCCTGAACCTCGTGCTGATCGCGGCGGTGCTCGCGGTCGCGGGCGAAGGGGTCGCGGGCCATCTCGGGACGGCCGGCGGCGAGGTCACGCCGGACGCGCTGGAGGGCGGCACCGCGCTCTCTTTCGGCGTGGTCGCCGCCGGGCTGTTGCAGCTCGCCCTGGTCTGGCGCGCGGCGGCGCGCGAGGGGCTCGCGCCGCGCCTTCGCCTGCCGCGGCTGACCCCAGCGGTGCGCCGGCTCGCGGTCGTGGCGGCCCCCGCCGCCCTCGCCGGGGGGGTGATGCAGATCAACCTCGTGGTCGGGCGGCAGGTCGCGAGCCACTACGAGGGCGCGGTCGGCTGGCTGTGGTACGCCGACCGGGTCTACCAGCTGCCCCTCGGCGTGATCGGCGTCGCCGTCGGCGTGGTGCTCCTGCCCACCCTCGCGCGCCACGTCCGCGCCGGCGACGCGACCTCGGCGACGGCCGCGGTCAGCCGCGCGGCCGAGTTCGCGCTCGTGCTGACGCTGCCGGCGACGATCGCGCTTCTCGCGATGCCCGAGATGGTGGTGACCGTGCTGTTCCAGCGCGGCGCCTTCGAGGACGGCGACAGCGCCGCCACCGCGCTCGCGCTCGCGGTCTACGCGGCGGGGCTGCCGGCCTTCGTGCTCCAGAAGGTGCTCCAGCCGGTGTTCTACGCGCGCGAGGACACGCGCGCGCCGCTGCGCTTCGCGCTCTGGTCGATGGTCGTCAATGTCGCGGTCGCGCTCGCGGGCGCGGCGGTGTTCGGCTGGCTCGCGGCCCCCCTCGGCGCGACGCTCGCGGCCTGGGCGCAGCTCGCGCTGCTCTGGCGCGGCGCGCGCCGCGCCGAGAGCCGGCTCGCGCTCGACGACCGGCTGAGGCGCCGCGCGCCGCGGATGCTGGCCGCGAGCCTCGCCATGGGCGCGCTCGTCTGGGCGCTCGCGCGCTGGGCCGACGGCCTCGGGGGGGTGGTCGAGATCGCGGCGCTGGCCGGTATCGTCGCCGCCGGCATGGCGGCCTACGCGCTGGCCGGCGTCGTCCTCGGCGCGCTCGACCCGCGCGAGCTGCTCGGGCTGGCGCGCCGGCGGCGACTGGACTGACGAGCCCCGATCGACGGGGCGAGGGTGTCGAGGTCGAGCGGCGCCGCGCCCCGGCGCAGGAGATCGCGCCGCGGCGCGCGAAGGCCCGGCCCCGGAACGCCCCGACGCGCGACGGGAGACCGGCTTCGGGGCGCCTGTCCGGCCTAGACGGGACGCCCGAGCATCGTAGGGACGCGCAGGAACGAGAGCCCGAAGCGCACGGCCTGACCCCGAGGGGCCGGATAGCGCTCCGGCGGCGCGCTCAGAGCGCGTCGAGGAAGGCGCCGAGCGCCGCGTCGAACTCGGCCGGACGCTCCCAGAACGGCAGATGCCCCGCCCCGGCGAGCGTGACGAACTCGGCGCCGAGCGCACCGGCCGTCTCCTCGGCCTGATCGGCGAAGCAGACCCGGTCGGCCGCGCCGTGGATCACGAGCGAGGGGCCTTCGACGCGGGCGAGATCGCCGCGCCAGTCCGCGTCGCGGGCGCGCGCGGCGCGGCGGATCTCGGGCGGGCACGCCATCATCTGCGCGACCAGGAAGGCGAGGTCGCGCTTCGAGAGCGGGGCCGCCGTCATCGCGCGGGCGAAGGCGATCGCCGCCTCGGCCTGCACCGCCGGGTCGGGGTCGAACATGCCCTCCGCCCGGACGTCGGGCTTGCGCCGGGCCATGCGCTCGGGGTCGGCCGCGCCCGCCCGCGCGACGCTGCCGGTCGTGACCACGGCGTGGAACAGCCCCGGCCCGTGCGCGCGGATCGCGTCGCCGACGGCCCAGCCACCCATCGACCAGCCGACCACCACCGGCGGGCCGAGGTCCAGCGCCCCGATCAGGGCCGCGACGTCACCCGCGATGCCACGCCCGTCGGCGTAGCCCTCGGGGGCCGGCGGCTTGTCCGAGGCGCCGTGGCCGCGCAGGTCCGGCACGATCAGGCGGTAGCGCCGCGTCAGCTCGCCCGCGAACTGCCGGGCGAACACCGCCGAGGACTGCGACCAGCCGTGCAGCAGCAGCACGGGCGGCGCGTCCCGCGGCCCGGCCTCGCGCCACGCGAGCGAGAGGCCGCCGAGATCGACGCGCGCGAGCGGGGGCAGCGAGGGTGTCAGGGCCGGGTCCAGACCTGCGCGCCGCAGAACAGGCCGGCGACGGCGCAGCCCTTCACGCGCAGCGCGTCGCCGACCAGCTCCATCTCCGAAGCGTAGCGGGTGCCGCGGCCAGGGCGGATGATCTCGCCGCCGCCCCAGCGGTTGGTGCCGCGCGGTTCCATGCCCTCGATGATCGGGTCGCCCACGATCTCGGCCGGGGCGCCGTTGTGGCTGCCGACCACCACGCCGCAACGCTTGTCGGGCGCGTCCGGGCAGGGCGCGATGCGCACGCTGATGAAGGCGCCCGAGGCACGCGGCTCGGTGCGCCAGAGGCCGTCGACGCGCGCGGCGGCGGCGTCCGTGAGCGTGGGGGCGACGAGCGCGGCGACCAGCAAGGACGCAGCGCCGAGGCCCCGCGACACGATGCGGGTCATGGGCGTCTCTCCAGTGATCTCGGGCCTGACGCGAACCGCGGCGCCCCCCGGGCCCGATGGCGAGCCGACGCCGGATATCCAATGATCGCGAAACCTACCCATCGCGCGCCGCGACGGAAGGGGGCGACGCCAATCGTTCCGCACCGTGGCAACCGTGCCACGAGCTGCTGTCGCCGTGGCAACAATCGGGATCGATCCGCGGCGCTCCCCGGCCGATAGAGCGGCCCGCTTGCACCGGGCCGCGCCAGCCGCCATCTCCCGCGCGTCGCGCGAACGAGACTAGGGGGCGCCATGGCGGAGGGGACCACCACGGCCGGAATCGGCCTGCGCGAACGGGCGCAGCGCCTGATCGCCCATCCGCGCTTCCGCGACGGCGTGCTGGCGGTGATCGTGCTCAACGCGCTGATCCTCGGGCTCGAGACCGCGCCGAGCGTCATGGCCGTCGCCGGTGGGCTCCTGCGCACGCTCGACGCGCTCTGCCTCGCGGTGTTCGTGGTCGAGATCGCGATCAAGATCTACGCCGAGCGCGGTCGCTTCTTCCGGGGCGGCTGGAACCTGTTCGACCTCGCGGTGGTCGCGGTCGCGCTCCTGCCGGCCTCGGGCGGGCTCTCGGTGCTGCGTGCGCTGCGCGTGCTCAGGGTGCTGCGCGTCATCACCGTCGCCCCCCGCCTTAGGCGCGTGGTCGAGGGGTTCGTGTCGGCCCTGCCCGGCATGGGCTCGGTGTTCTTGCTGATGACGCTGATCTTCTACGTCGGCGCGGTGATGGCGACCAACCTGTTCGGCGCCACCCACCCCGAGTGGTTCGGCACGATCGGCGCCTCGGCCTACACGCTGTTCCAGGTGATGACGCTGGAGAGCTGGTCGATGGGGATCGTGCGCCCGGTGATGGAGACCCATCCGCTCGCCTGGGCTTTCTTCGTGCCCTTCATCATGGTGACCACCTTCGCCGCGCTGAACCTGATCGTGGGCCTCGTGGTCAACTCGATGCAGGACGCCCACGCCGAGGAGGGCAACGCGGCGACCGATCGCTACCGCGAGGACGTGCTGGAGCGCCTGAGCGCGATCGACGCCCGCCTCGCCCGGATCGAGGCCGCGCGCGCGGAGGAGACGCGCGAGCGCGAACGCGGCTGACGCTGCGACGCCCGGGGCGTCACGGGTTGGCGCCGGGCGCTCGCGGGGCCATCTGTCGCGCCGGACCCCACCGAGGAGCGATCATGCGAGACTGGACCGTCTATCTCTCCGGCGAGATCCACACCGACTGGCGCGAGCGCATCGAGCGCGGCGCGCGCGAGGCCGGGCTGCCGGTGCGCTTCACCGCCCCCGTGACCGACCACGCCGCCTCCGACGACGCGGGCGTGGCGATCCTCGGATCGGAAGCGGACAAGTTCTGGCACGACCGCAAGGGCGCGGGGCTGAACGCGATCCGCACCCGCACGCTGATCCGCGAGGCCGACGTCGTCGTGGTGCGCTTCGGCGAGAAGTACAGGCAGTGGAACGCGGCCTTCGACGCCGGCTTCGCCGCCGCCCTCGGCAAGTCCCTCGTGATCCTGCACGGGTCCGAGCACGCGCACGCGCTGAAGGAGGTCGACGCGAGCGCCGACGCCGTGGCCGAGACCCCCGAGCAGGTGGTCGCGATCCTCGACTACGCGATCCGCGGCCGCCTGCCCGCACGCGAGGGCGCCACGGTGGCCGTCTGAGCATGGAGGGCTCGGCCGACCCCCGCGCGACATCCTCCTGGCGCGAGCGCCCGGAGGGCGAGGACGACATCGCCTCGCGCATGGAGCGCGGTTCGAGCCTCGGCGGCTACGGGCTCTCGCTCGGCGGCGCGGTCGGGCGGGTGCCGCGCTACACCACCTTCGTCGTCGCCACGGCGGCGACGCTGTGGATCCTCGTCGAGCTGCGCCCGGTGCTCCAGCCGCTCGTGCTCTCGGTCCTGATCTGGTTCGTGCTCTCGGCGATCGCGCGGCTGATCGCGCGCCTCGTGCGCGGGCGCGGCGCCGAACCGGGGCGCGCCGCGCTCGCGGCCTCGGGCGTGGTGTTCGGCAGCGTCGTCGTGGCGCTGACGCTGCTTCTGTCCGATTCGATCGCCAACTTCCGCGAGCACGTCCCCGAGTATCGCGAGAACCTGCGCGTCATGCTCGAGAACGCCGCCGGCTGGATCGGCGTCACGAGCCTGCCGCGGCTCTCGGAGCTGGCCGAGGGCGAGCGCGTCAACGAGTTCGCCTTCGAGGTGCTGGGCTCGGTCGCGGGCTCGCTCGCGCAGATCGTGATCATCGTCTGCTTCGTGTTCTTCATCTTCTACGAGGCCAAGCGCTTCGGCCAGAAGACCGCCGCCCTCGTCGCCGACGACGTCCAGCGCGAGCGGCTCTCGCGCGTGCTCGCCGAGATCAGCCGGCGCATCGAGACCTATCTCGGCATGAAGTGCCTGATCGGCGTGATCCAGGCGGTGCCGACCTGGGCCATCCTGGTCTCGGTGGGCGTCGACAGCCCGATCGTCTGGGCGGTGTTCGTGTTCTTCCTGAGCTTCATCCCGACGCTCGGGTCGCTGATCGGCATCGCGCTGCCCTCGGCGCTCGCGCTCGTGCAGTTCGACACGATCGAGCCGTTCCTGATCACGCTGGCGCTGCTCGCGCCCCTGCAGATCCTCGCCTCCAACTGGCTGGAGCCGCGGCTGATGGGCGACAGCCTGAACCTCAGCCCCTTCGCGGTGTTCCTCGCCATCTTCGGCGGCGGCACGGTCTGGGGGGTGACGGGCGCGCTGATCTCGGTGCCCGCGCTCACCGTGGTCGCGATCGCCCTCGCGCAGTCCGAGCGCACCCGCTCGGCGGCGATCCTGCTGTCGCGCGACGGCCGGCTGATCGCTTGAGGTATCACGTCAAGAACGGAGGATAAGACTATGATTCGCTTTAATTTTTTTATTGTTCTTCTTCTCGCACCCAGCCTCGTCGCGGCCCAGACGGGCACGGATCGGGGCGAGGGCAGGCGCACGGTCTCCGTCACCGGCGAGGGCTCGGTCGAGGTCGCGCCCGACCGCGCCTTCGTCGGCCTCGGTGCCAGCGCCGAGGACGAGAGCGCGGTCGAGGCGATGGACGAGGTCTCCTCGCGCGTCGAGGCGGTGATCGAGGCGCTGCACGAGGCGGGCGTCGCCGACGAGGCGATCGCCACCACCGCCATCGCCCTGTCGCCGATCTACGACCGATCGGGCCGGTCGTCCTACAGCGACTCGTCGGGCGAGCCGGGGGTCAGGGGCTATCGCGCCACGAACCGGCTGCGCGTCCGCCTCGACGACCTCGACGCGGTCGGGCGCGTGCTCGACGCGGCGACGCGCGCGGGGGCGACCGACATCGGGGCGATCGCCTTCGACCTCGCCGATCCGGCCCCGGTCGAGGCGGAGGCGCGCCGCGCCGCCTTCGCCGACGCGCGCGAGCGCGCCGCGCTCTATGCCGAGGCCGCCGGGGCGCGCCTCGGCCCGGCGCTCTCGATCGCCGATCGCGGCGGCGGCAGGCCGATCTCGGGCATCGCGATGGAGGCGCAGGCGCGCGCGGTGCCGGTCATGCCGGGCGAGCGTGCGGTCACGGCGACGGTCGACGTCACCTTCGCGCTCGAATGAGCGGGCCTCTCGACGGCTGGCGCGGCGCGATCGCGCTGTTCGTCGCCGCCAACCTCGTCGCCGTGCCGCTGATCGGCCGGCTCGGATGGCGCGCCATGGCCGCCGTCACCGAGAGCGCCGGCCCCTTCGCCGGCGCGATGCTGAGCGTGGTGGTGGCCGGCATCGTGCTCGGGCTCAACGTGCTGATCGTGCGCCGCGCGATCGCGGCCGGGCTGCCGCGCCTCGGGCAGATGGCGCTGTTCGCGCTCGCGGGCGGGCAGTTCGCGCTGACGATCGGGACCGGGTTCTTCTCGGTCGTGAACCTGGCCGCGGCGCTGATGGCCTGAGAGGGCCGGCGCGCTCAGACCTCGTTGGCGATCTCGATCAGGTTGCCGTCGGGATCGCGGAGGTAGATCGACGCGAGCGGCCGGCGCGCCCCGGTGCGGGCGACCGGCCCCTCCTCGATCGCCGCGCCGCCCGCGCGCAGCCGCTCGGCGATCTCGGCGACGGGCGTGTCCGAGAGAAGGCAGAGATCGCCCGACCCCGCGACCGGCCGCGCGGCGTGGGGGGCGAACTCGTCGCCCGCGCGGTGCAGGTTGATCTTCTGCGCGCCGAAGGCGAGGGCGAGACGGCCCTCCCCGAAGCGCACGATCTCCACCCCGAGATGGCGCGCGTAGAACGCGGCCGTCGCCTCCGGGTCGGCGACGGTCAGCACCAGATGGTCAAGCGCCTTGACGAGCGGTCCTGTCATCGGCGCCTTCATGCGCCATGGCAGCGACGGAGGGCAAGCCCATGGAGACGATCGGGGAACGCGTCGTCGAGGACGCGATGGCGCCGGGGCCGTCGGCGGCGCTGATCGCCACGCTCGATCTCGATCGCCTCGCGCCGGGCACGGGAGATCCGCTCGCGCCGGGGTGGCACTGGCTGCACTTCGCGGACGTGGTCGCGGGCGCGCGCCTCGGGCGCGACGGCCATCCCGCGCCGGGCGTGGTGCTGCCCGACACCGGCCTGCCGCGGCGGATGTGGGCCGGCGGCACGATCGAGGCGATGGCGCCGCTGCCGCTCGGCCGCCCGGCGCAGCGCCATACGCGCGTCGGCGCGCCCGTCGCCAAGGAGGGCCGCAGTGGCCCGCTCGCCTTCGTGACCGCCGAGCACCGCATCGAGGGGGCGGCCGGCCTCGCGCTGATCGAGCGCCAGGACATCGTCTACCGCGCCGACCCGGACCCGTCCGCGCCCTCGCCCGCGCCGGTCGCCGCGCCCGCGGACGAGACGGCGCGGCGCGACTGGCGGCTCGGGCCGGTCGCGCTGTTTCGCTACTCGGCGCTCACCTTCAACGGCCACCGCATCCACTACGACGCCGACTACGCCCGCGGCGTCGAGGGCTATCCGGGCCTCGTGGTGCACGCGCCGCTGCTCGCGACGCTGATGCTGGAGACCGCGCGCGAGGTGCGGCCCGAGCGTTTCGCCTCGGCCTTCACGGGCCGTTTCGCCTTCCGCGCGGTCACGCCGGTGTTCGCGGACGAGCCGTTCGCGTGCTGCGCACGCGCGGAGGGTACGGGGCTCGTGCTCTGGGTGCGCGCGGGCGACGGCCGGCTGGCGATGCGCGGCACGCTCGACTGAGGACGCCCCCCGCGAGGCGTCTTCCGGTCCGCGCATCGCGACGACCGCACGGGGCGGGAAGCGGACCCGGTCCGATCGGACCCCGGACGGCGCCCGGCGCGCCGCCCGCCCCGATAGGCTCGGGTCGTGCGCCCCGGGCCGTCGCCTTTACGCGTTCCCGTGACGCCCGAGCGTCCTATCCCGCCTCGACCGCACGAGGGATCTGGGCAACGGCGCGGCGCATGCCGTGGGGCACCGGCGCGCCGGGGCCGATCAGGCTGTGGCGCTTCAGCTCGTAGCCCGCGCGCCCCTCGGTGCGCCAGGCGAACTGCACCAGGAGATGCGCCACCCGCTCGCCGCCCGCGAACAGATCGACCGTGCCACGCATCGCCGCGCGGCCCGTGTCCTCGACCACGATCTCGCGGTCGTCGAAGCGCAACACCGCGAAGCGCACGCCCCCCGACACGGCCGTCATCGGCCGGTGCGGATCGACGCCGCCATGCGTCGAAAGCGATGCCCGCGGCCGGGCGCGCCCTTCTCTCCAACCTTCGGGAAGCGTCACGTCCATGATCACCGTCCTTCTCGCACGCACAACCAGGGGGGATCTCAACGCGTCGCGAACGCCGAGGGAAGCGAGAAGATGCGGGCCGCGACGCTCTTGCCCAGAACAGTACCGGATCGAGACGGATCACCCCAGAGGCGAGGGATCGCCGTACGGGCGGCGGGCCGCGGGTCGGTTTCGCTGCGCACCCGGCCACGCGCCTCGCCCCTCCCGATGACCCGGGAAGGGTGGCGGCGTCGAACCGACCCGCCAGGGGGGCGACGAGGACGCTTCCCGCCGTGTCCGGTCTCGGTCAAGGATGGCCTCCCGGTCCGGGGTTCGCACCGAGACGCCCGTGGCGATCGCCGTGCCCTCGGCCGAGGCCGCGCGGGACCGGGAGACGACCGCCCCTTCGCGACCTGCCCGGAGCCCCCATGGCCGACGCCCCGATGCCCGACACCCTCGTCTACGAGAACGGCCCCGCCGCGCCCCTGCCCTTCGCGCGCGAGGAGTACGAGACGCGTCTCGACGGGCTGCGCCGGATCATGGCGAGCGCGGGCACCGACGCGGTGGTGCTGACCTCGATGCACAACGTCGCCTACTATTCGGGCTTTCTCTACTGCGCCTTCGGGCGTCCCTACGCGCTGGTGGTGACCGAGAGCCGCGCGGTGGTGATCGCGGCACTGATCGACGCGGGCCAGCCGGGGCGGCGCTCGGCCGTCGAGGCGCTGACCTACACCGACTGGCGGCGCGACAATTTCTGGCGCGCGGTCGCCGAGGTCGCGGGGCGCCCGCGCCGGGTCGGGATCGAGGGCGATCACCTGAGCCTCGCCATGGCCGAGAAGCTGGCCGACCACCTCGGCGCGCCCGAGGCGGCCGACGTCGCGCCCGCGGCCATGAGCCAGCGCATGGTCAAGTCGGCCGCCGAGATCGCGCTGATCCGCGAGGGCGCGCGCATCGCCGATCTCGGCGGCTTCGCCATCCGGAGCGCCATTCGCGAGGGGGCGCGCGAGATCGAGGTGGCCCAGGCCGGGCGCGACAAGATGGAGACCGCGATCGCGGACAGCTTCCCGCAGGCCGAGTACCGCGACACCTGGGTCTGGTTCCAGTCGGGGCTCAACACCGACGGCGCGCACAACCCGCTGACGAGCCGGCGGCTCGCGCGCGGCGACGTGCTCAGCCTCAACTGCTTTCCGATGATCTCGGGCTACTACACCGCGCTCGAGCGCACGCTGTTCCTCGGCGAGCCGGACGCGGCGAGCCTGAGGATCTGGCGGGCCAACGTCGAGACCCACGAGCTGGGGCTGTCGATGATCCGCCCCGGCGTGAAGTGCTCGGACATCTGCGCCAATCTCAACGCCTTCCTCGCCGGGCGCGACCTCCTGAAGTATCGCAGCTTCGGCTACGGCCATTCCTTCGGCGTGCTCTCGCACTACTACGGCCGCGAGGCGGGGCTGGAGCTGCGCGAGGACGTCGACACCGTGCTCGCGCCCGGCCACGTCGTCTCGATGGAGCCGATGCTGACGATCCCGGCGGATGAGCCGGGCGCCGGGGGCTACCGTGAGCACGACATCCTGGTCGTCACAGAAGACGGCGCGGAGAACGTCACGCGCTTCCCTTACGGCCCCGAGCACAACGTCGTCGCGGCCTGACCCCGCGGCGAGCGCGCCCGCAACGGAGCTGCCCCATGTACATCGACTTCGACACGCTCGACCCGAAGGCGCGCTACAAGCTGCTGACCGCCTGCGTGATCCCGCGCCCGGTCGCCTGGACGACCACGATCAGCGGGGACGGCGTCGTCAACGCCGCGCCGTACTCGTTCTTCAACGTCTTCGGCGAGGCGCCCGCGCTGATCGTACTCGGCGTGCAGACCCGCCCCGACGGCACGCCGAAGGACACGACGCGCAACATCCGCACGAGCGGCGACTTCGTGGTTAACATCGCGACCGAGGCCGAGACCGACCTGATGGTCGAGACCGCGGCGCCCTACCCGCCCGAGGCCGGGGAACCCGACGCGATCGGCCTCGCGACGCGCGCCTCGACCAAGGTGAAGGCCCCGCGCCTCGCGATCGCGCCGGTGGCCTTCGAGTGCCGCCTGATCACGATCATGGGCTTCGCGGGCGACCGCGAGCTGATCGTCGGCGAGGCGCTGGCGCTGCACGCGCGCGAAGGGCTGATCGACCGCGAGCGTCTTTACGTGGACTGGCAGGGGAAGATGCCGATCGGGCGCCTCTTCGCCGACCGCTACGCCCGGACAGTCGAGATCGAGCCGAAGCCGATCCCCGCGCCTCGCAGCGCGTCGTGACGCGATAGCCTTGCGCTCCCTGCTCGTGACGCCCGGGGCTCGCGTCTCGTAACGTGACGCTCGCGCGCCGCGCCCTGCGACATGACGCTGGGACGGCGCGCCCGACCCTTACCGCCGCGCCGCGTGCGACCTTGTCGCTCGGGGCGGGCTCGTGTAGCTCCGCCTTCGGCGATGCAGCACGGGCCAGGGGGCCTCGCCGCCGGGCCGCTTCGGGGACGCGCATGGCGCAGGCAACGGACGAAACGCAGCCGCGCGGCACGCCCGGCGGAGCGGCGAGACGCCTGCTCGTCGTCTCGCCCTGCCGCAACGAGGCCGCCTTCGCGCGACGCACGCTCGACAGCGTTGTCGCACAGACCCGCCGCCCCGATCGCTGGATCCTGGTCGACGACGGCTCCACCGACGGCACGGCCGAGCTCCTCGCCGACTACGCCGCGCGCCACGACTGGATCGAGGTGATCCGCAAACCCGACCGCGGCCATCGCGCCGTCGGGCCGGGCGTGGTCGAGGCGTTCTACGCGGGGCTCGACCGGGTCGATCCCGGCACCTTCGAGCACGTCGCCAAGCTGGACCTCGATCTCGACCTGCCGCCACGCTACTTCGAGGTCCTGCTCGCACGGCTCGCGGCCGAGCCGCGCCTCGGCACCTGCTCTGGCAAGCCCTACTGGCGCCCCGGCGGGCCGGATAGCGGCCAGCCGCTGGTGTCCGAGCGGCGCGGCGACGAGATGTCGGTCGGCATGACCAAGATCTGGCGCACCGCCTGCTTTCGCGACATCGGCGGCATCGTCCAGGCGGTGATGTGGGACGCGATCGACTGTCACAAGGCGCGGATGCTCGGCTGGACGGCGCGCTCCTGGGACGAGCCGGAGCTGCGCTTCGAGCACCTGCGCCCGATGGGATCGAGTCAGACCGGCATCCTGACCGGCCGGCGCCGCCACGGCGAGGGGCAGTGGTACATGGGCTCCGATCCCCTGTTCTACGCCGCCACCTGCGCCTTCCGCATGGCCGAGCCGCCCTACGTGATCGGCGGGCTCTGGATGCTCTGGGGCTACGCCCGGGGCTGGCTGACGGGCCGGCCGCGCCACGACGATCCCGACCTGGTCGCCTTCGTGCGCGCCTACCAGCGCCGCGCCCTGTTCCGGGGCAAGACCCGCGCCGTCGCCGAGATCGAGGCCGAGCGCGCGGCGCTGTTCGCCGAGCGCCACGGGGCCGCCCCCGCCTCGCCGGAAGCCGTGACGTGAACGGCCCGAGCCCCGCCTTCGACACCCGCCCCGCGCCCGCCGCGCCGGCACCGGTGCGCGCGCCCTTCGTGCGCGTCGGCGTCGGCGACGGCACGGTCGCGATCACCGAGGGCGCACGCGCCGGCTTCCTCGCCGACCTCGACGCGCGTCTGGCCGGGGGAACCGGCTTCGCGGTCGCGACCGTCAATCTCGACCATCTGGTCAAGCTCCGCCACGATCCGTCCTTCCGCGCCGCCTACGCCCGACACACCCACGTCACCGCCGACGGCCGCCCCGTCGTCTGGCTCGCGGGCCTCGCCGGGCGTTCGGTCGAGCTGGTGACAGGCTCGGACCTGATCGAGCCGCTGCTCGGCCTCGCCGCACGGCAGGGACGCGCGGTCGCCTTCGTCGGCGCGACCGAGGCGACGCTCGCGGCGGCCGAGCGCGCCCTGGCCGGGCGCGTGCCGGGCCTTCGCGTCGCCTGCCGCATCGCGCCGCGCCACGGCTTCGACCCCGAGGGCGCCGAGGCCGACGCCGTGCTCGACAGGGTGGCCGAGAGCGGGGCGCGGGTGGTGCTGCTCGCCCTCGGGGCCGTGCGCCAGGAGCGCCTCGCCGCGCGCGGGCTCGACCGGCTCGACGGCGTCGGCTTCGTCTCGATCGGCGCCGGGCTCGACTTCTACGCCGGCACCCAGGTGCGCGCGCCGCGCTGGATGCGCCGGCTCGCGATCGAATGGCTCTGGCGGCTGTCGGGCGATCCGCGCCGGCTCGGGCGGCGCTATCTCGACTGCGCGATGCTGCTGCCCCGCCTCGCCGTCGCCGCGGTCGAGCGGCGCTCGCAGACGGCCGATCCCGGACGGCGGGCCGGACATGGCTGAGGGTCCTGCGAACGCCACGCCGGTCGCCGCGATCGCGATCGGGCGCAACGAGGGCGCGCGCCTCGACGCCTGCCTCGCCTCGGTCCGGCCACGCTGCGCGCCGGTCGTCTACGTCGATTCGGGCTCGACCGACGGCAGCGCCGCGCGCGCGCGGGCGAGCGGGGTCCACGTCGTCGATCTCGACATGACCGTGCCCTTCACCGCCGCACGGGCGCGGAACGCCGGGCTCGCCGCGCTCGCGGCCGCGTCCGGGGGCGCGGTACCGCCCTACGTGCAGTTCGTCGACGGCGACTGCGCGGTGCGCGAGGGCTGGGTGGAGACGGCGGCCGCCTTCTTCGACGCCAACCCCGACCACGCCGTCGTCTGCGGCCGGCGCCGCGAGCGCGCGCCGGAGTCTTCGATCTGGAACCTCCTTGTCGACATGGAATGGGACACGCGTCCGGGTCCGGCGGCGGCCTGCGGCGGCGACGCGCTGATGCGCCGTGCGGCGGTGGAGGCGGTCGGCGGCTACCGCGACGACCTGATCGCGGGCGAAGAGCCGGAGATGTGCCTGCGCCTGCGCCGCACCGGCTGGAAGATCCACCGCCTCGACGCCGAGATGACCTGGCACGAGGCGGGGCTCGACCGCTTCGGGCAATGGTGGCGGCGCACCGCGCGGGCGGGCTGGGCCGCGGCCGAGGGGGCGATGCTGCACGGGGGCGGCCCCGAGCGCTACAACCTGCGCCGCGTCCTGCGCCTCGCGCTCTGGGGCGTGACCTGGCCGGTCGCCGTCCTCGCGGCCCTGCTCGCCACGCACGTCGGCTCGACGATCGGCGTCTGGACGCTCGCGGGCCTGATCGCGCTCTGGCTGGTGATGGCCCGGCGCATCACGCGCTTTCGCCGTCGCGTCCACGGCGACGAGATCGACGCGGCGGTGCGCTACGGCGTCTTCACCATGATCGGCAAGATCGCCGAGGCCGCGGGCGCGGCGCGCTACCTCGCGCAGCGCGTCCGCGGCGGACCGGCACGGCTCATCGAGTATCGCCGCCCGTCCTGAGCCCGATCTCCGCATAGCCGTCGGGACGGGCGCCGTGCCACGCCCAGGCCGCGCGCAGCACGTCCTCGATGCCCGAGCGCTCGGGCCGCCAGCCCAGCGTCTCGCGGATGCGCGTCGCATCGGCCACCAGCACCGGCGGGTCGCCCGGACGGCGCGGCGCGGCCTCGACGCCGAGGGGGCGGCCGACCACGGCCTCGGCCGCGGCGACCATCTCCAGCACGCTGGTGCCCTCGCCGGTGCCGAGGTTGTAGATCGAGAACGAGCCCGGCTCGGCCGCCTCCAGCGCCAGGACGTGCGCGCTCGCGAGGTCGTCGAGCGAGACGAAGTCGCGCACGCAGGAGCCGTCGGGCGTCGGCCAGTCGGTGCCGAACACCTTGAAGCCACGGCGCTTGCCGAGCGCGAACTCCATCAGGAGCGGCACCACGTGGCTCTCAACGCGGCGCGCCTCGCCGTGGCTGCCGTCGGCCTCGGCGCCGACCGCGTTGAAGTAGCGCAGCGCCGTCGCCGCGAGGCCGTAGGCCTGCGCGTAGTCGCGCACGAGGTGCTCCATCGCGAGCTTCGAGGCGCCGTAGGGGGTGGCGGGCCGCGTCGGCGCGTCCTCCGACAGCGGCATCGCCGCCTCGTGATCGTAGACCGCCGCCGTGGAGGAGACCACGAGGCGGCGCACCCCGGTCTCGACCATGGCGTCGAGCAGGCTCTGCGTGCCCGCGACGTTGACCGACCAGTAGGCGCGCGGGTCGCCGATGGAGGCCGGCACCGAGACCAGCGCGGCGTAGTGCGCGACCGCGTCGGCCCCGCTCTCGGCGAGCGCGCGCGCCACGGCGCGGGTGTCGCGGATGTCGGCGCGCACGAGCGCCAGATCGCCCACCGCCGCCTCGTTGCCCTCGGACAGATCGTCGAGCACCGTCACCCGGTGGCCGGCCCGCGCGAAGGCGCGCGCGCAGTGGCTGCCGACGTAGCCGGCCCCGCCGGTCGTCAGGATGTGCATGGGCTCCCCCTTCCCTCGCTCGCCGCGCCGTGCCATCGGCGGGCGAAACGTCGCGTGCGACGCACACTGCCGTGATGCGTTTGCGAAGACTAGCGCGCGGTCATGGCGATCGTGTTAGGAAAGGCCGGATATGTCCCGCGCGACGGGGCCGATTCGACAGCCGGGGGTTTCGAGACTGATGGCCAATATCGACGCGCGCCTGCTGAACGGGATCAGGCAGGGCCGGCTCGGCGACGCCACCGGCCCGCTGCTGTTCCTGGCGAACCTCGCGCTCGCGCTGATCGTGTTCAAGGAAGGCTTCCTCACGCTGTTCGAGGCGTGGCAGCTCGCCGAATACAGCCACGGCCCGCTGATCCCGATGCTCTCGGGGCTGCTGTTCCTGCGCCAACTCAAGACGGTGCCGGTGCAGGAGGGTCCGGTGCACGACCGCTGGCCGGGCGTGCTCGTGATCGGGCTCGCCGTGGCGTTCGCGCTCTTCGGCAAGGTCACCAACATCTCGGAGGTGGTCGCCTACAGCATCATCGTCTGGGTGGCGGGCGTGCTGCTCACGAGCTTCGGCTGGTCGACCGGCAGGCACTTCTGGCCGGGCGTGCTACACCTCGTGTTCATGCTGCCGCTGCCCGGCGTGCTCTACTGGAAGGTGTCGATCTTCCTGCGCGGCTTCGCCTCCGAGATCGGCGTCGGGATGGTCTCGGCGATGGGCATCCCGGTCTACCTCGACGGCAACATCATCGACCTCGGCGTCTACCAGCTCCACGTCGCCGACGCCTGCTCGGGGCTGCGCTATCTGTTCCCGATCATGAGCTTCAGCTACATCTTCGCCACGCTCTACCGCGGGCCGTGGTGGCACAAGGCGGTGCTGCTGCTCTCGGCCGCGCCGATCGCGGTGATGATGAACTCGGTGCGCATCGGCATCATCGGCGTGATGGTCGACAGCTACGGCATCGAGCACGCGATCGGGCTGTCGCACCTGCTCGAAGGCTGGGTGATCTTCATCACCTGCGTGGTGATGCTGTTCGCCCTCGCCAAGCTCATGCTGATGCTCCAGCGCGGCAACGACATGACGCTCGGCGAGGCGCTCGATCTCGACACCCGCGGGCTCGGCCCCCAGGTCGCGCGCCTGCGTCACCTGCGCGCCTCGCCCGCGATGGCGGGCGCCACCGCCCTGCTCGCCGCGGTCGCGCTCCTGTGGACGGTCTCGCCCGGACGCGAGGTGCCGAGCATCGAGCGCGAGCCGCTCGCGCTCTTCCCCCAGGACCTCGGCGACTGGGTGCAGGTCGGCAACACCCGCCTCGAGCCGGAGATCGAAGCCGCCCTGGGCGCCGACGACTACCTCTCGAGCCGCTACGCGCGCGGGGACGACGACATGTCGGTCGAGGTGTTCGTCGCCTGGTATCGCGACCAGACCAGGAACGGCATCCACCCGCCCGAGGTCTGCCTGCCCGCCGGCGGCTGGGAGATCGCCGAGCTGACCCGCCCCGACCTCGGCCCCACCATCGGCCTCGACGAGCCGCTGCCGCTCAACCGCCTGGTGATCGAGAAGGGCCACAGCCGCAGGCTCGTCTACTACTGGTTCGAGCAGTACGGCGGGCGCACCGCGCTCGACTTCACCGCCAAGATGACCCTGCTGATCGACACGGCCCGCTACGGCCGCAGCGACGGCGCGCTCGTGCGCCTCACCACGCCGATCGTCGGCACCGGCGGCATCGCCGCGGCCGAGGACCGGCTGAACGACATGCTGGGCGCCACCATGCGGGTGATCGATCGCCACGTGCCGCGACACGCCGGATGAACCAAGTGCTCGCCTTCGTGCAGGGCGGCCGCGCCGACGCCGCCCGCGCGGCCGCCTGGGCACGCCGCGCCTTCGCCGACCCGAACTCGCTCCTGCGCCGGGCGACGACCTCGCTCGGCTGGACCGTCGTCGCGCAAGGCACGCAGATGGTCACCCGACTCGGGAGCAACCTGATCCTGACGTGGATGCTCGCGCCCGAGGCCTTCGGCGTGATGGCCGCGATCCTCATGTTCCACACCGCGCTGGAGCTGGTCACCGATATCGGCGTCAAGCCGGCGGTGGTCAGCAACCGCTTCGGCAGCGCGCCGGCCTTCCTGCGCACCGCCTGGACCATCAAGCTCGGCATACAGGCCGCGATCGCGGCGGTGCTGCTGCTCGTCGCCGTCGGCCTCTCGGCGCTGCAGTCGTCGGTCGATCTGGGCCAGACCATCTACGCCGACCCCGACTTTCCGGGCCTGTTCGCCTTCGCCGCTCTGCTGCCGCTGCTGACGGGGCTCGAGCCCGCCACGGTCTGGCTCGCCATGCGCAAGCTGGTGATCCAGCGCGTCGCCAAGGTGCAGCTGCTCGGCAACCTGCTGGGCGCGACCCTCCTGGTCACGATCGTCGCGATCGAGCCGTCGGCCTGGACGCTCCTCGGCGGCGCCATCGCGAGCACGGCGCTGCGCATGGCGCTGATGCACGCGCTGATCCCGGGGCCGCGCATGCGCCTTCGGCTGCATCGGCGCTTCGCGGGCGAGATCTGGGGCTTCGGCAAGTGGCTCATGCTCTCGTCGAGCTTCCAGTTCCTGGCGCTCCAGGGCGATCGGCTGGTGCTGTCGATGCTGCTCGACGCGCGGAGCTTCGGCATCTACGCGGTCGCGCGTATCTGGATCGACGCCTTCCGGAAACTGCTGATGATGGGCAACTCGGTCGTGCGCTCCTCGCTCGCGGAACTGGTGCGCAAGGCCTCGCCGAACACCGGCACCGTGTTCAACCGCCTGATCGCCAGCCAGACGGCGCTGTTCGCGCTGACCACGCTCGCGATCCTCGTGCTGGCGCCGATCGTCTACCCCGCGGTGTATCCGCCCGATTTCGCCGCGGTCGCGCCGTTGCTGCAGGCGCTGTCCTTCGCGCTCCTGTGGCAGTCCTTCGGGACCGCCAACGGCCTGCTGCTCGCCCACGGCGACAGCCGGACGCTGGCGCTCGAACTGGGGCTGCAGGGGGTCGTGACCGTCACCGGCGTCTATCTCGCCTACGAGGCGTTCGGCCTCACCGGGGTGCTGCTGGCGGTGGCGCTCGCGCCGGGCGTGCGTTGGCTGGTGCTGCTGAGCGTGCTGCCGCGTTACCTGCCGCTCCCGGTCAAGGCCTACGCGGGCGTGGTGGCGCTCTTCGCCGTCGTCACCGTGGG
The DNA here is from genome assembly GCA_050330995.1 of Paracoccaceae bacterium. GTDB lineage: Bacteria > Pseudomonadota > Alphaproteobacteria > Rhodobacterales > Rhodobacteraceae > Thermohalobaculum. The sequence goes on along the minus strand of JBHJHI010000024.1, from coordinate 14,840 downwards.
CGGCATCCTGCTCGGCGATTTCGCGAGCGCCCTCGATCCCTGAGCGCCGCCCCGCGGCCGCGCGAGCACGCGAAAAGGCCGGCCCCGTGCACGGGGCCGGCAAGGACGCGCCGGGCTCGACGGCGCGGGCAGGAGCGACGACGGCACGGACCATCCGACGGCGCCGCGTCGCCCACGGCTGGCGCCCGGGGCGGGAGGAGACCCGATGGCGGTCGCGGGCGCGGGGACACGGCGCGTCCCGTCGTCCCCATAATGTTCACCATATTCCCCGTGCCGAGGCAAGAACATTAAACGAACAGGCGTCGCCCTCGACGCGACACGACGCGCGCGCGCGCGCCGGCCACGGCACGCGTTCAGCCGCTCTTCAGAAGCCGCACTGAGGCGTCGCGCTCCATCAGGTAGAGCAGCACGCGCAGCGCCCGGCCGCGCGGTCCCGTCAGGTCGGGGTCGGTCGCGAGGATCACCCGCGCGTCGTCGTGGGCGATCTCCATCAGCCGCACCGAGGCCTCCGGGTCGGCGAGGCTAAAGCGCGGCATCCCCGACTGCGCGGTGCCGATCAGATCGCCCGCGCCCCTGAGACGCAGATCCTCCTCGGCGATGCGAAAGCCGTCCTCGCTGTCGCGCAGGCAGGCGAGGCGGGCGGCGGCGGTCTCGCCGAGGGGCGGCGCGTAGAGCAGCAAGCAGTGCGACGCCTCGCCCCCGCGCCCGACGCGACCGCGGAGCTGGTGGAGCTGGGCGAGGCCGAAGCGCTCGGCCTGCTCGATCACCATGATCGTGGCTTCGGGCACGTCGACGCCGACCTCGATCACGGTGGTCGCGACCAGCACCTGCCGCGCGCCCGACTGGAAGGCGGCCATCGCCGCGTCCTTGGCCTCGGTGCCGAGGCGGCCGTGGATCAGCGCCACGCGCTCCGGCCCGAGCGCCTCCGTGAGCGCGGCCGCGCGCGCCTCGGCCGCGACCATGTCGCTCTCGGCGCGATCCTCGACCACGGGGCAGACCCAGTAGGCGCGCCGCCCCGCCTCGATCGCCGCCCGAAGGCGCGCGACCACCGCGTCGACGCGATCGAGCGCGACGAGGCGGGTGTCGATCGGACGCCGTCCGGGCGGCTTCTCGTCGAGCACCGAGACGTCGAGATCGCCGTAGCCCGCGAGCGCGAGCGTGCGCGGGATCGGCGTCGCCGTCATCACCAGGAGATCGCAGCCGGCAGGCGCCTTGGCCGTCAGCTCCATGCGCTGGCGCACGCCGAAGCGGTGCTGCTCGTCGACCACGGCGAGGCGCAGGTCGGCGAAGGCGACGTCGCCCGAGAACAGCGCGTGCGTGCCGACGACGAGCCGCGCCCGCCCCTCGGCGATCGCCGCGAGCTTCCGCGCCCGCTCGGCGCCCCGGTCGCGTCCCGTGAGCACCACGAGGTCGATGCCGCAGGCCGCCGCCAGCTTGACGAGGCCCGCGCCGTGCTGACGCGCCAGGATCTCGGTCGGCGCCATCAGCGCCCCCTGCCCGCCGGACGCCACCGCGAGCACCAGCGCCTGCGCGGCGACCCAGGTCTTGCCGCTGCCCACGTCGCCCTGCAGGAGGCGCATCATCCGCTCGGGGGCCTCCATGTCGGCGCGGATCTCGTCGAGCGCGCGCGCCTGCGCGGCGGTCGGGCGAAAGCCGAAAGCGCGGCGCGCGCGCTCGGGCAGATCGCCGGCCGCGCGATTCACGCGCCCCCGGCCCCGCCGCATAGCCCCACGCCCGAGCGCGAGGGCGAGCTGGTGCGACAGGAGCTCGTCGTAGGCGAGGCGGCGCCGCGCGGGCGATCCCTGCCCGAGCGCGGCCGGCCCGTCGGGCGCGTGGACGGCGTCGAGCGCGTCGCGCCAGTCCGGCCAGCCCTCGCGCGCCTTCAGCGCGGGGTCGAGCCATTCGTCGAGGGCCGGCGCGCGCTCGAGCGCCGATCGCACCGCCCGCCCGACGCTCCGCTGGGTCAGGCCCTCGGCGAGCGGGTAGACCGGCTCGAACGGCGCCAGCCGCCCGGCCTCCTCCACCGTCAGCACGAGGTCGGGGTGGGTCAGCTGCCAGCGCCCGTCGTAGCGGCCGATCTTGCCCGAGACCACGCGCTCGGCCCCCTCGGGCAGCTTGTCCTTCAGCCAATCGCCGGCGCGGAAGAAGGTCAGCTCGATCGCGGTGCCGAGCGTCTGGAAGTGCACCCGCGACGGCCCGCCCTTGCGCCGCGGCGGCTCAAAGCCCGCGACCCGTCCCTTGAGCGTGACCACCTGTCCCGAGGCGACGCCCGTCAGCGTGTCGACCGGACGGCGGTCGACCACGCCGCTCGGCAGGTGGAACACCAGATCGCGCAGCCGCGTGACGCCGAGACGGGCGAAGCCCTTGACCGCCGCGGGACCGACGCCCTTCAGCGTCGCCGCCTCGGCGAACAGCGCGTAGAGGACTTCCGGACGACCGGCCATGCGCGGTGATGGGCCGCTGGGCGCGCTGCGGTCAATCGAGGCCGGGCGCACGCCTCAGCCGCCGAGCAGCGCGAGCCAGCCGTCCTCGTCCATCACCTGGACGCCGAGGGCTTCGGCCTTCTTGAGCTTCGAGCCCGCGTCCGCCCCGGCGACCAGGATGTCGGTGCTCGCCGACAACGAGCCGGTCACCTTGGCACCCAAGGATTCGGCGCGCGCCTTGGCCTCCGGGCGGCTCATGCGCGCGAGCTTGCCGGTGAAGACCACGGTCTTGCCGGCGACCGGGCTGTCGGCCGCAGCCGGGGCGATCTCGTCGAGCGGCGTCACCTCGGCGGTCAGCCGGTCGAGCGCCGCGCGCGACTGCGCATCGGCGAAGAAGCCGATCACCGCGTCGGCGAGCGTCCGGCCGACACCGTCGATCGCGAGCAGCGCGTCCAGCTCGGGGCAAGGCGACGGGGGCGGGGAAGCCGCGGCGCTCTCCGCCCCGGCATCCGCCGACGCGCGCTCGGCGCTCTCGGGCGCGACGTTCTCCTCCTCGGCCGCGGCCGCCTCCATCGCGGCGCGGAACCGCGCCCAGGAGCCGTAGCGCCGCGCCATCAGCCGCGCCGAGATCTCGCCGACGTGGCGGATGCCGAGGCTGAAGACGAAGCGCGAGAGCGCCACCTCGCGCCGCGCGTCGATCGCACGGAACAGGTTCTCGGCCGACTTCGCCCCCCAGCCCTCCAGCTTCGAGAGCCGCTGCACTTCCGAGCCCTCCGGCCCGTAGCGCCGCTCCAGCGCGAAGATGTCGGCGGGCTCCCTCACCCAGCCGAGGCGCCAGAGGTGCTCGACCTGCTTCTCGCCGATGCCCTCGATGTCCATGGCATTGCGCGAGACGAAGTGCCTGAGCTTCTCCACCACCTGGGCGGGACAGGTGAGCTGGTTGGAGCAGCGGCGCACGGCCTCCCCCGCCTCGCGCACCGCCGGAGCGCCGCACTCGGGGCATTCCTCGGGGAAGCGGTAGGGCTCGGCTCCTTCGGGGCGGCGCGAAAGATCGACATCCACCACCTTCGGGATCACGTCGCCCGCGCGGTAGATCGTGACCGTGTCGCCGACGCGCAGGTCGCGCCCCTCGCGGATCGGCTGGCCGTCGGCGCCGCGGCCGGCGACGTAGTCCTCGTTGTGCAGCGTCGCGTTCGAGACCACGACGCCGCCGACCGTCACGGGCCGCAGCACCGCCTTCGGCGTGAGCGCGCCGGTGCGGCCGACCTGGATCTCGATCGCCTCCAGCACCGTCTGCGCGGTCTGCGCCGGGAACTTGTGCGCGATCGCCCAGCGCGGCTGGCTGGCGCGGGCGCCAAGGCGGCTCTGCCAGTCGAGGCGGTCGAGCTTGTAGACGAGCCCGTCGATGTCGTAGCCGAGTGAGGCGCGCACCGCCTCGATCTCGCGATAGTGCGCGAGCGCGGCCTCGACGTCCCCGACCCGCTTCGCCTCCGGGCAGACCTCGAAGCCGTAGGCGCGCAGCGCCTCCAGCACGCCCCACTGCGTGTCGGCGGGCAGCGCCGTGACCTCGCCCCAGGTGTAGGCGAAGAAGCGCAGCGGGCGCTCGGCGGTCACGCGCGCGTCGAGCTGGCGCAGCGAGCCGGCGGCGGCGTTCCTCGGATTGGCGAACACCTTGGCGCCGCGCTCGGCCTGTCGCGCGTTCATCGCGGCGAAGTCGGCGTGGGTCATGTAGACCTCGCCGCGCACCTCGAACACGGGCGGGGGGTCGCCCGCGAGCCGCTCGGGAATGGTGGCGATGGTGCGCGCGTTCTGGGTGACGTTCTCGCCCTCGCGCCCGTCGCCGCGGGTCGCGGCCTCGACCAGCCGCCCCTGCTCGTAGCGCAGCGACAGCGACACGCCGTCGATCTTCGGCTCGGCGACGAAGGCGACGGGCGCTTCGGCGTCGAGGCTCAGGAAGCGGCGGATGCTCGCGACGAAGTCGTGCACGTCCTCGTCGGCAAAGGCGTTGCCGAGCGAGAGCATCGCCACGCGATGGCGCACGGTCGAGACCCCCTCCGCCGGCGCGGCGCCGACGGCCTGCGTCGGGCTGTCCGCGCGCATCAGCGAGGGGTGCGCGGCTTCCAGCGACCGCAGCCGGCGCTTCAGCGCGTCGTAGTCGGCGTCGGCGATCTCGGGGTCGTCGCGGCGGTGGTAGGCCTCGTCGTGGCGGCGGACCTCGGCCGTCAGCCGCGCGATCTCGGCCTCGGCCTCCTCCATGGTCAGGCGCTCGAGCGTGTCGTCCATAGCCTCGTCCCCGTGGCAGCGCGCACCCCGCCCGGCGCAACGCCGGGAACCGCTCGCGCGTCCCCCGAACCTCAGCGGGAGGAGACGCCATGACGAGCGACTGGGCGCGTGTGCCGGCCGGAATCGACCCGGCTAAACCCATACCTCGTAGCGAGATCACTGTCGAGACGCTGTATCTAGCGGACGACGGGCGCTGCCCCAACCATCCGAGCCTGCCGGCGATGATCCTGCACAGCGCGCTCTCGGGGGGCTCGATCGACGGGATCAAGGCGCTCTACGAGGCCAACCGCTGGTTCCGGGTCTGGGACTACACGGTGTTCGACTACCACCACTTCCATCCGGACGCGCACGAGGCGCTGACGGTGGCGCGCGGCGAGGCGGTGATCCGATTGGGGGGCGAGAGCGGGCGCGACGTCGAGGTCCGACCGGGCGACGTGATGGTGCTGCCGGCGGGGACGGGGCATAAGCGGATGCGGGCGAGCGACGGGTTCACCGTGGTCGGCGGCTATCCCAAGGGGCAGGAGGCGCGGACGATCCGGGTCGCCGACAAAGCGGCGAGCGACGCGGTGCGCCGGGAGGTGGCGGGCGTCGGGTTGCCGGCGACGGACCCGGTGTATGGCGCCGAGGGACCGCTCTTCGAAGCATGGCGGTAACCGAGGGCGCCCCGGCTCGTCGCGGCGGCCTCACGGCTCGCTCCAGCGAGGGGTAGCGCGGTCCGTGCCTCTCCGTCGAACGGGCCCGCGGCGACGTCAGACGAAGGCCCATTCCCCGGGCTCGACCTCCGTCAGTGTCTCGACGAAGGCGAGCGCCTCGGTGTTCTCGACGCTGACGGCGAACTCGTAGAGCAGTTCGGCGCGCGAGAAGTCGGACTGGCCGACCACGCCGGTCCAGAAGTCCACCCCCTCGGCCTCGCCGGGACGGTCGAGGACGTTCAGATACAGCCGCTCGACCAACTCGCGGTCCGACAGCGCCTCGGGCGGGCCGTAGGCGACCTCGAACTCGTCGCTGTCGAGGAAGAACCGCGCCGTCTCCTCGATCGAGAGGCCCGCCTCGCGCTGGTCGATCCAGAAGTTGAGGCCCGGCAGATCGATCTCGCCATCGCGATCGAGACCGGCCTCGTAGAGCAGCGCCACCGCCTGCGCGTCGTTCGGGACGAAGCCCTCCCCCGGGCCGATCGGTCGGCCATCCTCGTCCGCCAAGGCGAAAGATCCTTCGGCGATGTCGGCGATGACGAAGCCGTCGGCGAAGGAGGAAGGATTGTCGAGCGTCAGCTCGAAGGTGTCGAACGAGGTTCGGTCGATCTCAAGGCCCATGGGGCCTACGCCCGACAGGAGCGCCGTGGCGTTGGTGAACAGATCGGGATCGCCGGGGAAGGAGGAAATCTCGAAGTTGCCGTAGAGCGCTTCCAGACCCCCGACGGACCCCTCGAGCGCGTCCACCCCGGGATCGATCAGCGTGCCGCCCCGGCCGAAGGACGCCGAGACGAGGTCGGCGCCGCTCTGCTCGACGTCGCCCGTTCGGTCGAGGACCACGGTCTCGCCGCCAATCGTCGCCTCGAACGCGATCAGCGCGTCCTCGAAGGGGATGTCGCCGAAGGCGTCGGGATCACCCGCCGCCGTGTCGGTGTCGAACAGCGCGAAGGCGCTGTAGGGCGTGCCGGCGCCCGGTAGGTCGAAGTTCGAAGCCTCTACCATTCCTGAAAAGTCGAACCGAACGATCATCACGCTCCCCCCGATTATGGTCGACACGACGCGGCGCACTCATGCCCCTGCAGTCGCCACAACGCTCTCGTCCCGGAAAAGGTATCTGGCGACGGTCCTCCGAGGCGCCCCGCCCCGCGATCACGCCGCGTCGTCGCCCGCCGCCTCCGAGCGCGACTTGCCCGCCACTTCCTGCGCCAGCGCCGCGGCCATGAAGCGGTCGAGGTCGCCGTCGAGCACGCCCTGGGTGTCGGAGGTCTCCACGCCCGTGCGCAGGTCCTTCACCATCTGGTAGGGCTGGAGCACGTAGGAGCGGATCTGGTTGCCCCAGCCGATCTCGCCCTTGGCCTCGTGCGCGTCCTGGATCGCCTGGGTGCGCTTCTTCATCTCCATTTCGTAGAGCTTCGAGCGCAGCGACTGCATGGCGATCGCGCGGTTCTGGTGCTGCGACTTCTCCGAGGACGTCACCACGATCCCGGTCGGGATATGGGTGATCCGCACGGCCGAGTCGGTGGTGTTGACGTGCTGCCCGCCCGCGCCGGAGGAGCGGTAGGTATCGATGCGGATGTCCTTGTCCTGCACCTCGATCTCGATGGTGTCGTCGATCACCGGGTAGACGAACACGCTCGCGAACGAGGTCTGGCGTCGCGCCTGGTTGTCGAACGGCGAGATCCGCACGAGCCGGTGCACGCCCGATTCCGTCTTCAGCCAGCCGTGCGCCGCCTGTCCCTTGATCTGGTAGGTGGCCGACTTGATGCCGGCCTCCTCGCCCTCGCTCTCCGACTGCAGCTCGACCTTGAGGCCGCGGGCCTCGGCCCAGCGCACGTACATGCGCGCGAGCATGGCGGCCCAGTCGCAGGCCTCGACGCCACCCGCGCCGGCGTTGATCTCGAGGAAGGTGTCGTTGCCGTCCATCTCGCCGGAGAGCAGCGCCTCGATCTCCTTGGCCTCGGCCTCCTCGCGGGTGGTCTTCAGGGCGCGCTCGGCCTCGGCGACGATCTCGTCGTCGCCCTCGGCCTCGCCCATCTCGATCAGCTCGACGTTGTCGCGAAGCCCGGCCTCCAGCGCGCGGTAGCCGTCGATCTGGTCGGCGAGCGTCTGGCGCTCGCGCATCAGCTTCTGCGCCTTCGGCGGATCGGACCAGAGGTCGGGGTCCTCGGCGAAGGCGTTGATCTCTTCGAGCCGCGCCTCGGCCGTCTCCCAGCCGATCCGCTGGCGGAGCAGCGCGAGCGACTTCTCGATGTCGGCGACGACGGCTTGCGTCTCGGCCTTCATGGGGCGGGCCTCCGGGTTCGTGCGATCTTCGCGAGATAGCGAGCGGGGGGCGGGGCGTCAAAGGCGCGCGAGGCGCGAGAGATCGACCGTGATCGCGGCTTCGGCGCGCGCGCCGTGGCGGTCGAGCCAGCGGCGGAAGGCGGCGCGGGCAAATGGCCCACGACGTTCCAAAGGAACGTGGACCTGCGGCGGCTCATCCATCTCGCAGTAAGCGTCAAAGAGTTCGTCGAGACCGTTCTCCCACGTAAGCGGAAAATCCCAGTCCATTTCGACGACGAACAGATCGTAGATGGCGATAAGCGCATCCGGAGCGCGAGCCACATCGTGCATCGCTCGATCGGCGAGCAGTCCGATCAGCCACAGCGCCGCGTCCTTCGCGTCGACAACGATACGGCAACGCCGCGCGAGTACGAGCCAATGGGCCTCGTGATCTTGCCAGAAAACCGACGCTTCGCACCGGATCGACAGTAGAGCGTCGTCGTAGACGCCGTGGTTCAGCGCGTCGTCGGCCCATCGCTTTAGTGCCTGGGCGTCTGCGAGACCGAGGCATTCGAGAGCGGTGAGCGTGCGCAGGCGATGGGCGAGCGCCTCCGCTCCCTCCATCTCGGAAGGCGCGTAGACGGCCAGCCGCTCGGGATCGGCGAGGGGCGAATACACGGAGAGTTAGTACAGCCCCCCCGTCCCGAACCCGACGCCCCGCGACGGCTGCGGCCGGCTCGGGCGCGTCGGGCGGTCGCCGCGCGACGGCGTCGTCGCGCGGCGCTCCTCCCAAGGGTCGCCCCAGCCGTCGTTGCCGTCGTCGAGCGCGTAAGGCAGCGCGCCGGCCACGAAGTCGTCGCCGAACAGCTGCGCGTCCGAGGCCAGCCCGCCGGCGCGGGCATAGACCACCGGCACAGAGCCCTCCTTGAACACCTCGGCGATCACGTTCGGCCCGCTCGACCCCCAGGGCAGGCGCTGGCCGGTGCGCCGGTCGATCAGAGCCGTCTCCAGTCCCGCGTCGGCGGGCATCTCGAAGCCGCCCGGGTCCTCGCCCTCGTGCGCGGCGGCCATGAACTCCTTGAACACGGGGCCGCAGAGCGTGCCGCCGTAGGCGCGCCGCCCGAGCGAGCGCGGCTGGTCGAAGCCGATGAAGCAGCCGGCCACCAGCTTCGGCGAGAAGCCGACGAACCAGGCGTCGCGCGCGTCGTTGGTGGTGCCGGTCTTGCCCGCGAGGGCGACGCCGCTGCCGCCGACCGTGCTCGCCGCCGTGCCGCGCGTGACCACGCCTTCGAGCATCGAGACCAGCTGGAAGGCGGTCGCGGGGTCCATGATCCGCTCGCGCCGGTCGTAGAGCGCCGGCAGGTCCTGCGGGTCGCCGCAGCCCTCGCAGGCGCGCGGGTCGTGGGCGTAGATCGTCTCGCCGCGCCGGTCCTGAATACGGTCGATCACCGAAGGTTGCACGCGCCTGCCGCCGTTCACGAACATGCCGTAGGCGGCGACGACCTCGTAGAGCGTGGTCTCGCCCGCGCCGAGCGCGTAGGCGAGGTGGCCGGGCATGTCGTCGTAGACGCCGAAGCGCTCGGCGTAGGCGCCGACGCGGTCCATGCCGATGCTCTGGGCGATGCGCACCGTCATCAGGTTGCGGCTAAGTTCCAGCCCGCGCCGCAGCGGCGTCGGGCCGTAGGCGTTGCCCGAGGAGTTCTTCGGCTCCCAGCGCTCGCCGTTGGCGAGGCGGATCGACACCGGCTCGTCGTTGACAATGGTCGCGGGCGTGTAGCCCGCATCGAGGGCGGCGGCGTAGACGAAGGGCTTGAACAGCGAGCCGGGCTGGCGCTCGGCCTGGGTCGCGCGGTTGAACACCGACTGCTCGTAGGAGAAGCCGCCCTGGATCGCGAGCACGCGGCCGGTCTCGGGGTCCATGGCGACGAAGGCGCCCTCGACCTCGGGGATCTGGCGGAGATCCCAGTCGGCCGCCGCCTGCGTCGGATCGTCGTCCTCGACGACGTAGACCACGTCGCCGGGGCGCCAGAGCTGATCGGCGCGCTGCGGTGGGCCCCAGCGCTCGCCGTCGATCAGGCGCGCCTTGATCCAGCGCTCGCCGTTCAGCTCGATCGACACGACCGTCTCGTCGTTGGGCACGCCCGCGACGGCGATGGTCGCCGCGCGCTCGCCGGCGTCGAGCACCACGGCGAGGTGCCAGCCCTCGATGTCGCGCGGCGCCCTCACGCCCGCGAGGGCGGCCCGGAGCGCGGCCGGATCGCGCCCTTCGGGCAGGTCCTCCATGCGCGCGACCGGGCCGCGCCAGACGCCCTGGCGGCGGTCGTAGGCGACGAGGCCGCGGCGCAGCGCCTTCGCGGCCAAGCGTTGCAGCCGCGGATCGACGGTGGCGCGCACGGTGAGCCCGCCCTCGTACAGCTCGCCGCGCCCGAGTTCGGTCGAGACCTGACGCGCGACCTCGGCGGTGAAGTAGCCGAGGCCCTCGCCCTCGACCGCCTCCTCGCGGCCCTGGTCGAGCACCGTGTCGAGCGGACGGGCGCGCGCCGCCTCGTAGGCAGCCTTGCTCAGATAACCGTTCTCGCGCATCTCGCGCAGCACGTAGTTCCGCCGGGCGACGGCGCGCCGGCGCTGGCGCACGGGGTGGAGGTTCGAGGGCTCCTTCGGCAGCCCGGCGAGGTAGGCGGCCTCGTGCGGGGCCAGCTGGTCGAGCCGCTTGTCGTAGTAGATCCGCGCCGCGGCCGCGACGCCGTAGGCGCGCTGGCCGAAGAAGATCTCGTTGAGATAGAGTTCGAGGATGCGGTCCTTGGTGAGCGCCCCGTCGAGACGCACCGCCAGGATCGCCTCCTTGACCTTGCGCTCGAGCGAGCGGTCGGAGGTCAGGAGAAAGTTCTTCATCACCTGCTGGGTGATGGTCGAGGCGCCGGCGATCCGGCCCGAGCGCCCGGCGTAGCGGTCGATCGCGAAGCGCCCCGCCGCCTTGGCGATGCCGACCGCGTCCACGCCCGGATGCTCGTAGAAGTTCTTGTCCTCCGCCAAGTTGAAGGCCTGGCGCACCAGCGGGGGGATCTCCTCGATCGGCACGAACAGCCGCCGCTCGGTCGCGTACTCGGCGATCACCCGTCCCTCGCCCGAATAGACGCGGCTGAGGAGCTTCGGGCGCCATTGCGCCAGTTCCTCCTCGCCCGGCAGGTCGGCGCCGTAGACGTGCACGAGCCCCGCGATGCCGGCGACGCCGAACAACAGCGCGATCGCGGCGGAGGCGAACAGGGTGGCGGCGAGACGAAACATCGGGCCTCGGTCGGTAGCGGCACGGGCGGCGTCGGCCGCCCTCGGGCGACCAACCCTTCCCCGCTTCTAACGTTGCGCTCCGATCAAGGCGATAGTCCGGCAAGGGCGAGACGGCCTCGCCCCGCTCGCGCGTCGCGTGTGCGCCGACGGCCCGTCCCGACCGCCCGCGGCCCGCGCGATGTCGCGCCGGACGCTCCCCGCGCAGTCGCGCCGGACGCTCCCCGCGCAGTCGTGCCGGGCGCTCCTCGCGCCACGCGAGCCGCGGCGCCTTGCAGTTTTCGTTTGCGAGGCGGGGGCGGCGTCACTATCACGAGAGGAGCGGGTCACCGCGGCCTCGCCGTCAGCCGTGCGAACCGGTCCGGCGGCGCCGCCCCGACGCATCGACGCCCGAGGGCGCGCCGGCCGCCTCCGTGAACCACCCGCGACGTCGCCCGGCACGCCGGCCGACGGGCCGAGCAACCGCGCCGCTCGCCGGCGCACCCGAGCCACCGCGCCGCTTCCCGGCGCACCCGAGCTACGTCGCCGCGCGTCGGCGCACGTGAACCACCGCGTCGACTGTCGGCGCACGTGAGCCACCGCGCCGCGCGTCGGCGCTCGTAAGAAGACAGCGATGGCGAGCCGCGACGTCACCGAGCCGAGCCCCTGTCCGATCCGCCCGACGGCGAACGCCGTCGCGGACCGGGCCGCGCGGGGCGGATCGGCCCGTGCGCGCTTCGCCCGCGACATCACCCTAGAGAGAGATCGCCCCGTCCCCGGTCGCGCGCGCTCGACGCGCCGCACGGCCGGGCCGCCCGGGCGCCGCATAGGTCCATGGCAAAGAAGATGCTCATCGACGCCACCCACCCGGAGGAGACTCGGGTCGTGGTGGTGGACGGCAACAAGGTCGACGACTTCGACTTCGAGTCGGTCAACAAGAAGCAGCTCTCCGGCAACATCTACCTCGCCAAGGTAACGCGGGTAGAGCCCTCGCTGCAGGCCGCCTTCGTCGAGTACGGCGGCAACCGGCACGGCTTCCTGGCCTTCGCCGAGATCCATCCCGACTACTACCAGATCCCGGTCGCCGACCGCGAGGCGCTGGTCGCCGAGGAAGCCGCCCTCGTGCGCGAGGAGGCCGAGGCCGCGACCAGGGGCGCCGCATCGACGGCCAAGTCCCGTCGATCGTCGAAGAACGGCGAGCGCGCGCAGGCCCGCGGCGACACGGGCGCGGCGCGCGCCGACGACGCGACCGCCGGCGCGGAGACGACCGACCCGGAGAACGGCGCGACCGCGACGGCCACCGGGACGGACGGGCGGGCGAAGGACGCCGAGGCCGGCGCGAGCGAGAACCGCGCCTCTGGCACGAGTGAGGAACGCGCCTCCGGCACGAGTGAGGAGCGCGCCTCCGGCACGGGCGAGGAACGCTCGGGCCGCGGCCGCCGTGGCGGACGACGGCGCGGCGGCAAGGACGCCTCCTCGCCGCGTCACGGCCCGAGCGGCGCCTTCGACGTGATCGAGCCCGACGGCGGCGCGCCGGCCAGGGGCGTGTCCGGCATGGAGACCGCGGGGGAGGAGCAGGCCGACGAAGCGCCCGCTACAGCGACGGAAGCCTCGACGCGCACAGAGTCGGCCGCTGCTGCCCCGGCGGCGGACCGCGCCGCGGAGGGCGCCCCGGCATCGGCCGGAGCGCCTGCGCGCACGGCGGCGACGCCGGACGACGCCGTCGCTGAACCCGATCCGGCCGCCGCCGTGGCGCACGAGGCGGTGGCCGAGGATGCTGCCGGCGGTCCGTCCTTCGGCGAGCCCCTCGCGGACGCGGAGGCGTCCGAGGAGCCGACCGCCGCCACGGGCGAACCGGCGTCATCGCCCGACGCGCTCGGCGAGACGGGGGCCGCGCCGGCGGACCCCTCGCCCGTCGCCGATACCGACGAGCCGCGGCGCGACGATCCGGCGACACCGAACGAGCCGGACGCCGCCGGTGCGCCCGACGACGAGGACGACGGCCCGTCGCGCTCGATGGCCGAGGACACCGGGCTCGGCGAGGACGACGTCGTGCGCGGCGAGGTCGAGGCCGCGGCCGAGGGCGGCTCGGAGGCGGGCGGCGACGCGCCCGCCCGCGCCAAGCCGCGTCGGCGCAAGCGCGCCAAGGACGCGGCCGAGGGCGCCCCCGCGGCCGAGGCGGAGGAGACCGGCGCCAAGCCGAAGCGCTCGCGCCGCGGCGCCAAGGCGTCGGCCAAGGGCGACAAGGCCGGGCGCAAGGCGCGCAAGCCCGAGGCCGAGCCCGCCGACGAGCGCCCCGCCGCCAGCGACGGGGCGACCGAGGAGGTCGAGGCGGTGCCGGCCGAGGTCGACACCGTCGGCGCGGAGGATCTGCGCGAGGAGGCGCTCGCCCACCGCGCGATCCGCCGCCGGCGCTACAAGATCCAGGACGTGGTCAAGTCGCGCCAGATCATGCTGGTGCAGGTCGTCAAGGAGGAGCGCGGCAACAAGGGCGCGGCGCTGACCACCTACCTCTCGCTCGCGGGACGCTACTGCGTGCTGATGCCGAACACGGCGCGCGGCGGCGGCATCTCGCGCAAGATCACCAACGCCGCCGACCGCAAGCGGCTGCGCGAGATCGTCGGCGAACTCGAAGTGCCCGAGGGCATGGGGCTGATCGTGCGCACCGCCGGCGCCGAGCGCACCCGCGCCGAGATCCGACGCGACTACGAGTTCCTGCTGCGCCAGTGGGAGCAGGTGCGCTCGACCACGCTCGAGTCCTCGGCCCCCTGCCTGATCTACGAGGAGGGCTCGCTGATCAAGCGCGCCATCCGCGATCTCTACTCCAAGGAGATCGAGCAGGTCCTGGTCGAGGGCGAGGCCGGCTACCGCGAGGCCAAGGACTACATGAAAATGCTCATGCCGTCCCACGCCAAGAACGTACAGCAGTATTCGGAGCCGACACCCCTGTATATCCGCCATCAGGTCGAGAGCTACCTGAACGGGATGTTCTCGCCGGTGGTGCAGCTGAAGTCGGGCGGCTACATCGTGATCGGCGTCACCGAGGCGCTGGTGGCGATCGACGTCAACTCCGGGCGCTCGACCCGCGAGGGCTCGATCGAGGACACGGCGGTCAAGACCAACTTGGAGGCCGCCGACGAGGTCGCGCGCCAGCTCCGCCTGCGCGACCTCGCCGGGCTGATCGTGATCGACTTCATCGACATGGACGAGCGGCGCAACAACGCCGCGGTCGAGAAGCGGATGAAGGAGCGCCTGAAGACCGACCGCGCGCGCATCCAGGTCGGGCGCATCTCGGCCTTCGGGCTGATGGAGATGTCGCGCCAGCGCCTGCGCCCGGGCATGCTGGAGGCGACCACCCGCCCCTGCCACCACTGCCACGGCCAGGGCATGATCCGCTCGGACGAGAGCATGGCGCTCGGCATCCTGCGCGAGATCGAGGAGGAGGGCGTCAAGCACCGCACCGCCGAGATCGTCGCCACCATGCCGGTCGGCATCGCCAACTACATCATGAACTTCAAGCGCGCCCATCTCGCGCGGATCGAGGAGCGCTACGATCTCGCGGTGCAGCTGCTCGGCGACCCGGCGATGTCGAGCCCGGACTACCGCATCGACCGCGCCAAGGCGGCGAAGCAGGCCCCGGCCACGGCCGAGCCGGCGGTGACCGCCACCTCGGTGATCGAGGCGGCCGAGGCCGAGGACGCGCCGGTCGAGACGCCGGAGGAGGCCGCCCCGGCGCGCAGCGGCGACGACGGCGACGGCTCGGGCAAGAAGCGCCGGCGCGGCAAGCGCGGCGGCCGGCGCCGGCGCGACGGCGAGGGCGCGGCGCTGCCGGGTTCGGGCAGCGCGACCGCCGCGGGGGCCGCCGCGGCCGCGGAGGACGAGCAGGAGCCGGCCGGCGAGGACGAGGCGGAGGAGCGCC
>JBHJHI010000023.1:0-20150 GCA_050330995.1 Paracoccaceae bacterium | reverse complement strand
CAAGCACCCCGACGTCGGCGAGGGAGAGGTCATCGTCGACATGGAGAAGGGCGTCGCGCGCAGCGTCCGCATCGAGCGGAACCACCTCGAGCAGGACGCGGGCAAGAGCATCCACGACATGGACCCCGCCCTCTCCTTCGTCGATCTCAACCGCTCCGGCACCGCGCTGATGGAGCTCGTGTCGCGGCCGGACATCCGCGGGCCCGAGGAGGCGGCGGAATACGTGCGCAAGCTGCGCCAGATCCTGCGCTACCTCGGCACCTGCGACGGCAACATGCAGGAGGGCAGCCTGCGCGCCGACGTGAACGTCAGCGTCTGCCGCCCCGGCGACTACGAGCGGTTCCGCGAGACGGGCGACTTTTCCCACCTCGGCACGCGCTGCGAGATCAAGAACATGAACTCGATGCGCTTCATCATGGCCGCCATCGAATACGAGGCGCGGCGCCAGATCGGCATCCTCGAGGACGGCGGCACGATCGACCAGGAGACGCGCCTCTACGACCCGGGCCGGGGCGAGACGCGCTCGATGCGGTCCAAGGAGGAGGCGCACGACTACCGCTACTTCCCCGACCCCGACCTGCTGGCGCGCGAGGTCTCGCAGGACTGGGTGGACGAGATCGCGACCGCCCTGCCCGAACTGCCCGACGAGAAGAAGGCGCGGCTGATCGCGGACTACGGCGTGACCGAGTACGACGCCTCGGTCCTGGTGGCCGAACGCGCGAACGCCGACTTCTTCGAGGCGGTCGCCAAGGGCCGCGACGGCAAGCAGGCCGCGAACTGGGTGATCAACGAGCTGTTCGGCCGGCTCAATAGGGAGGGCCACGGCATCGGGGAGAGCCCCGTCTCGGCCGCCCAGCTCGGCGGCATGCTCGACCTGCTGGCCAAGGGCGAGATCTCCGGCAAGATCGCCAAGGACCTGTTCGAGATCCTCTACACCGAGGGGGGCGATCCGGCGGAGATCGTCGAGGCCCGCGGGATGCGCCAGGTGACCGACACCGGCGCCATCGAGGCCGCGGTCGACGAGGTGATCGCCGCCAACCCCGACAAGGTCGAGCAGGCAAAGGCCAAGCCCTCCCTCGCCGGCTGGTTCGTGGGCCAGGTGATGAAGGCGACCGGCGGCAAGGCCAACCCCCAGGCGGTACAGAAGATCGTCCGCGACAAGCTCGGGATCGAGTGACGCGCCCCGTCGGCAGGCTCCCTGACGCGTGAACCGGTCACGCCACCCATCACGCTGAGCCTGGCACGCCGGATCAACGCGATCAGGCATCCCCCGTCATGCGGCAGACATGCCGTCAGAACGCGAGATCCGATGCAGGCCGTCGAGCCGGAGGTTCCGGGGCGGTCCTGATCGCGACGGCACTCACAGGTTTGCCGTCCCGTCGCGGCGAGCCCTCAGGCTGGCGTGGATCGGGGCCGGAGGCGCAACGATGGCGACCACCGGCCGGTGCGAGCACCGGGGTCAGCCCTCGTCCCCGCCGTCATCATCGTCGTCGTCATCCTCGTCTTCGTCCTCGTCGTCATCATCGTCGTCGCCACTGCCAATCACGGCGCCCGCCGCCCTGAACGGCAGCGTGACGGCCGTGGCCGCCACATCGGCCGTGGTGGTCACCGCAGTCGCCGTCACGTCGACCGCGGTCTCGACCACCGTGCCGACGATGCACCCCTGCAGGAGCAGGCAGAGCGCGAGGACGAGGCCCGCGCCCCTCATTCGCCGGGCGCCCTCAGCTCCATCGCCAGCGCGTGGACGGGCCCCGCCAGCTCCTCGGCCAGCACCCGGTTCACGGCGCGCTGCCGGGCGACCCGGCTCTCGCCGGCGAAGGCGGACGAGGTCATGCGCAGGCGAAAGTGGCTCTCGCCCCCCTCGCGGTAGCCCGAGTGGCCGCGGTGGCGCTCGCTCTCGTCCACCAGCTCCATCGCCTCGGGTTCAAAGGCCGCACGCAGCATGTGCTCCAGCGTCTCGGTCACGGTCATCGGCGTCGTCACAGGCAGGGCGGTCGGGATCGGACCGCAGCACGACCCTAGACCGGCCGGCCCGCGCGGTCGAGACCGCCGCGCACGCCCATACGAAAACCCCCGTTGCAAGGCCTTTTTTTGCACCTTCGCGGTATCGCAGCACCCGCCCTCCGGCCTATCTTGGGGCTTCACGACCGTGGCAGATACAGACGACGGGATGCGCCAGCGTTCGCCATTCGACTTCGATGTCTCCGTTTCCGCCGACAAGCAGCGGCGGTCGCGTCCGCGCGGCATGTCAGGCGCGGTCGAGACGTCGCGGCACGCCTGCGACTGGCCCGGCTGCGAGGAGCGCGGGCTGTACCGCGCACCCCACTCGCCGGACAGGCTCGACCAGCACCGCTGGTTCTGTCTCGACCACGTGCGCCGCTACAACGCGTCCTGGAACTTCTTCGCCGACGTGCCGGAGGAGGATTTCGAGGAGATGATGCGCCGCGCCTCGGTCTGGGAGCGGCCGACCTGGTCGTTCCGCGAGGGCACGCGCGCCGTGCCCGAGCAGGGCCCGCACATGGACGGCAACGGGTGGTCGCGCCTCGGCTTTCGCGATGCCTACGAGGTGCTGGGCGAGAATGCGACGCTGAACCCGCCGCCGGACGGCGACGCGCCGCGCCCCCGGCGCCGGCTCACCCGGCGCGAGCAGATGGCGCTCGATACCCTCGGGGTGCCCCACCAGGTCGAGAGCCGCGCCGAGGTCCGCCGTGCCTACCGCGCGCTCGTGAAGTACCTGCACCCCGTCATGAACGGCGGCGAGAACGCCGAGCCCGAGCGCCTCGCGCGCGTGCTGAAGGCATGGAAGGTGCTGCGCAAGAGCCGGAACTTCACGGACTGAGGGCGAGGCGGGCCGGCCGGGCTGCGGAACGGGAGGCGCCGGGATCGTGCCGTTCGCCGCGCGCTCCCCTGCCCCGATCGGAGCTGCTCCGGACCCTCATGGAGGAAGCCGCAGGCAGGCGGCGCCCGCCCCCGTGGCGGAGCGAACGCGATGCGGGGCTGGACCCGCTCCGCCTTCCAGCGCGTGTCCGCGGATGGGATACGGTGTCCCCTACGACCGCTCACGAGCGGGCCGGCGTACCCACGCCCGCCCCGTCTCGGCACCGCCCTACGTCGCGACGGCCTCGATCTCGGCGCCCTGCTCGTCGGACAGGCCGAGCCGCCGGCGCAGCTCGGCGAGATAGGCGCGGTTGGCCTCGGTCCCGCCGTCCACGGCCGCACGGGAGGCCAGGTAGAACTCCTCGGCCGTCTCCTCGTCGTCCACCCCGGCGAGCAGCTCGTCGAGCGGCTTCGGGTTGGCGATCTCGCGCTCCATGACGGCGCGGTCCTCCTCGTCGCCGCCGGCCGCGTCGATCTCGTCCATGATCCGCTGGCGCTCGTCCATCGACAGCGACCCGTCCGAGCAGGCGGCGGTGACCATCGCCCGGATGAGCAGGAGGGCGGTGTCGTCGCTGAGGGCTTCGGCCGCCCGCGCCTCCTCCTGCAACGCCGCGCCGTCGCCTGGCACCGCGTCGTCGCCGCGACGCTCCGTCGGCGCGCCGCCGGTGACGCGACCGACCACGTCCTGCACCATGCCCATGAGGCCGCCGCCCGACTGCCCTCCGGCACCGGAGGAGCCGCCCGACCTGGACTGGTGGTCGCGATAGGCCTGGTAGGCCATGTAGCCGAGGGCCGCGAGGCCGAGCTTGCCGCCCATCCCCGAGCCGCGGCGACGGCCGAGACCGCCGAGCATCGACGCGGTCCCGAGCGCCCCGCTCCGGCGGCCGCGGCCGCCCATGCGGGTTGCGAGCATGGTGCCGAGGATACGCTTCAGGCTCATGATGACCGTCCTGTTTGGGCGCTCGGACAACGGTTGCTCGACCGAACCGTTCCCCGGGGGCTCGACGCCCCGTGTCCGGACCGGACCGGCCGCCCGGCCCCTCACCCGAGCGGCGGCTGGCCGTTGGAGGCGCCGAGGCCGCCGTCCACCGGCAGCACCACGCCGTTGACGAAGCGCGCATCGTGGCTGGCCAGGAAGGCGATCACGTCGGCGACCTCCTCGGCCTCGGCCGGGCGGCCCATCGGGATGCGCTCGCGGAACTTGGCGAGCATCCCCTCGTCGTCGCGGACACCGGTCGTCATCTCCGAGACGGTGAGCGAAGGGGCGACGGCGTTCACCCGCACCTCCGGCGCGAGGTCGAGCGCGAGCGCGCGGGTCATGTTCGAGACGCCCCCCTTGGCGGCGTTGTAGGCGAACATGCCCCAGTCGCCTCCCAGGCCCGAGACCGAGCTGACGTTGACGATCGAGCCCCTGGCCTTGCGCAGGTCCGCGATCGCGGCCTTCGAGCACAGGAACACGCCGGTGAGGTCGACCGCGATCGTCTTGTCCCAGTCGCCCTCGTCGTAGTCGTCGAGGCGCCCCGGCTCGACCACGCCGGCGTTGTTGACCAGCACGTCGATGCCCCCGAAGCGCGCGCGGGTCTCGGCTACGACGCGGTCCACGTCCTCGCGCTTCGCCACGTCGGCCGCGACCACCAGCGTGCGCGCGCCGTCCAGATCGGCCGCGACCGCGTCGAGCTTCTCGCGCGTGCGCCCGACCAGCACCACGTTCGCGCCGTCGCGATCGAGGCGCCGCGCGGTCGCCGCCCCGATCCCCGAGCCCGCGCCCGTCACGATCGCCGTCTTGCCCGTCATCCCGGCCATGCCCGTCGCTCCCGTTGCCTCGTCCGGTCGCAACGAGGGGCGGCGGGCGCGGTTTCGCCACCCTGCCCGAAGGCTCCCTTGCGCGACGATCGGGTTGTTCTGCGGCCCCGCGCCCCTATGCTCACGCGCGGATCACGGACAGGAGCGAGCGATGGCCGACGGCGGCAAGATGGGTGCGGCCGACATGCCCACGGTGGACATCTCGGTGCGCGAGACCTTCGGCATCGACAGCGACATGACGATCAAGGGCTTCGCGAACGCGACCGACCGCGTGCCCGCGATCGACGAGACCTACCGCTTCGACCACGACACCACGCTCGCGATCCTGGCCGGCTTCGCCTTCAACCGCCGCGTGATGATCCAGGGCTACCACGGCACCGGCAAATCGACGCACATCGAGCAGGTCGCCGCGCGGCTCAACTGGAACTGCGTGCGCGTCAACCTCGACAGCCACATCAGCCGCATCGACCTGATCGGCAAGGACGCGATTCGTCTCCGCGACGGCGTGCAGGTGACCGAGTTCCAGGAAGGCATCCTGCCCTGGGCGCTGCGCACGCCGACCGCCATCGTGTTCGACGAGTACGACGCGGGCCGCCCGGACGTGATGTTCGTGATCCAGCGCGTGCTGGAGGTCGACGGCAAGCTGACGCTGCTCGACCAGAACGAGGTGATCCACCCCCACCCCTCGTTCCGCCTGTTCGCCACCGCCAACACCGTGGGCCTTGGAGACACGACCGGGCTCTACCACGGCACGCAGCAGATCAACCAGGGCCAGATGGACCGCTGGTCGATCGTGGTGACGCTCAACTACCTCGATCACGACGACGAGGCCGACATCGTGCTCGCCAAGTGCCCGAACTACCGCGGCGACGGCGAGAAGACGATCTCGCGCATGGTCACCGTCGCCGACCTGACGCGTCAGGCGTTCATCAACGGCGACCTCTCCACCGTGATGTCGCCGCGCACGGTGATCGCCTGGGCGCAGAACGCCGAGATCTTCGCCGGCGACATCGGCTTCGCCTTCCGCGTCACCTTTCTCAACAAGTGCGACGAGCTGGAGCGCCAGCTGGTGGCCGAGATCTACCAGAAGTGCTTCGGGCGCGAGCTGCCGGAGAGCGCGGCGTCGGTGAGCCTGGGGTGAGACGGGGCGTTCCGGCCGCCCTGCCCGCCCTCGCGGTGCTCCTCGCGGCGGCCGCGCTCGCCTTCCACCTCGAACCGCCCTCCGACGTCGCCGAGCCCGACGCCGCCGCACCCGATCCGCTGCCGCGCGCCGGCGACCTCTTGGAACGCGGGGATATCACCGGAGCGCTCGGCCAGTGCGCCGCGCTCCACGCGGCCAACACCGTTTTCCTCGATCGGGCCGGCGCTCCGGCGGCCGTGCAGGGCGCGGCGGGACGTCTCGCTCGGGAAGCGGCCGACGTCCGGGCGTCGCGTGCCGGGAGGACGATCGACGCGGTTCTCCCTCTGTCCCGCCCCTATGCCGACCGCTGGGGAATGGCCGACCACGGTCGTCCCGTGACCGCGATGGGCGAAGACATGCGCGCGTGTTCGCCGTGACCCCCGTCGATCTCGATTTCCTCCCCACATCGGAGGAGACCCTCGACCCGCCCCCGATCGAGCTCCCCGTGCCGCCCTCTGAGCTTCGGCCGATCGACGAGATGCTCGACGACGGCGCGAGGGCGAGCGCGCTGATGCAGTGCTCGGCCCTGTTCTTCGCGACCGGCTTTCTGGTGCGAGAGGGCGATCCGGCGGTGGGCGAGGGGCTTCTCGCCCGCGGCGCGGCGCTCATGGAGGCCGCGGGCGCGTCGCTCTCCGACGGCGCCGAGCGGGGCGGGACGCTGGCGCGCCGGTTCGCCACCGCCCGCGTCCCGCCCCTCGCGGATCTCTACCTCGCGCAGTGCCGAGAGGCGCGCGACGCGGAGGAGACGACGTGCCGATTGCTCGGCGACGAGTTCCATCTCTGCGAGGCGCTGCACGACGAGATCGACTGAGCGCCGTCTCCGCGACGGACGCGGGCCGACCGATTGCGACGCGACGTCGCTGCCGGAACCGCCCCCGCTCGCCCCGCCTTGGCACAGTGGATCGCGATCGTCCGATCCGTCGCCGCGCGCGACGTCGCCAAGACAGGCCGAGCCTATGCACCCGCTCCTCTGGTCCCTCGATCCGCGCGTGTCGCTCAAGGCGAAGCTGATCGCGCTCAAGCTCGTGCGCGCGCGCGTCCGTCTCGCCTGGATGGCGATCGACCCGCGCTTCCTGCTGACCGCGCTCGCCACCATCGTGGCGCTGCGCGTCGGCTACCGCCTCGCGGGCGTCGAGGTCACGGTCGCCAACCTGCTCGCCGGCACCGCCGTCGCCATCCTCGCGCTCGCGGTCCTGCTCGGCGGGCTCGACAAGCGCTCCGACGCGCGCGAGCGACGCGTCGCCGAGCGGGCATTGCGTCGCAGGGGCTACCGTTTGACGGGAGGGCGTTTGTCGCGCTGTCGTTGAGAGCGGCTTCCGACAGGCAGAAGGCGGACCCCCCATGCGCTTCAGACCCCCCGGCTCGCGCTTCTTCGCGGCCCTCTCGCGCACCATCGACAGCGACGTGATGAGCGCCTCGCAGCGCCCGCAGCCGCCGAAAGCCCTGCCCCCGCACGCGGGCACCGATGCCACCGGCGGGCTGAAGCGCGCGACCCGCGCCCAACGCTCGGTGCTGCTGCCGGGGATGGAGCGCCCTAGCGGCAGGCCGCGACCCGGCTACAATGGAGGGTCGAGGCCAGCCACGGACGCCGCGATGAAGAACGACAACCCCGCCGAACCTTTCAAGAAGGCGCTCGCCGAGGCAACCCGCGCGCTCTCGGGCGAGCAGGACATCGACGTCACCTACTCGGCCGACCCGCCGGGGCGCACCAACTCGGGCATGCGCCTGCCGCAGGTGTCGCGGCGGATGACGCGCAAGGAGGTGATGCTCGCGCGCGGCACGGCCGACGCCTACGCGCTCCGCGAGCGCTTCCACGACCCCGACTGCCACGCCAAGTACGCGCCCGCCGGCGAGAGCGCGCGCGAGATCTACGACGCGCTCGAACACGCGCGCTGCGAGGCGATCGGCGCGCGCGCCATGTCGGGCGTCGCCGACAACCTCGACGCCCGCCTCGCCCACGACGCCGAGAGCCGCGGCTACGGCGCGATGCGCACGCCCGAGGAGGCGCCGATGGCCGAGGCCGCGGGCTTCCTGATGCGCGAGGCGCTGACGGGGCGCACGCCGTCGGGCGGCTCGGCCAACGTACTCGACCTCTGGCGCTCGCACTTCGAGCGCCATCTGGGCGCGGAGGCCTTCAAGGACATCGCCGATCTGGAGGACCAGTCGGCCTACGCGCGCCGCGTCTGGAAGATCATCGAGGACCTCGGCCTCGGCGACCAGCTCGGCGACGACCCCGACCAGGGCCAGGAGGACGAGCAGTCCGAGGAGGACGCGCCCAAGGAGGAGCCCGAGGAGAACGAGGGCGAGGACGGCGGCTCGGACGACGAGGAGGAGCAGGACGCCGAGCCCGAGACCCAGAGCGGCGAGCAGCAGTCCCAGGCGCGCCAGATCGAGGCGGAGCTGGACGAGCAGGAGCTGCCCGAGGACGACGACCAGGACCGCACCGAGAGCGACGACGGCCTGCCCCCGCCCGAGCAGCGGGGACCGCGCCCGGCGTCCGAGGCCGATCCTGCCTATCGCGTGTTCTCCGACCGCTTCGACGAGATCGTCACCGCCGAGGAGCTGTCGGACACCGCCGAGCTGGAGCGGCTGCGCGGCTATCTCGACAAGCAGCTGGAGCCGCTCACGGGCGCGGTCTCGCGCCTCGCCAACCGCCTGCAGCGCCGGCTGCAGGCACAGCAGAACCGCTCCTGGGAGTTCGACCGCGAGGAGGGCATCCTCGACGCCGGCCGGCTCGCGCGCGTGGTCGCCCAGCCGACCGTGCCGCTCAGCTACAAGGTCGAGAAGGACACCGAGTTCCGCGACACGGTGGTGACGCTGCTGATCGACAACTCGGGAAGCATGCGCGGGCGGCCGATCTCGATCGCCGCCATCACCGCCGACGTCATGGCGCGCACGCTCGAGCGCTGCTCGGTCAAGGTCGAGATCCTGGGCTTCACGACCCGCGCCTGGAAGGGCGGCGAGAGCCGCGAGCGCTGGCTCGCCGAAGGAAGACCGGCCCAGCCGGGGCGGCTCAACGACCTGCGCCACATCGTCTACAAGTCGGCCGACGCGCCCTGGCGGCGCGCGCGGCGCAACCTCGGGCTGATGATGCGCGAGGGGCTCCTGAAGGAGAACATCGACGGCGAGGCGCTCGAATGGGCGCACAAGCGCCTGACCGGGCGGCCCGAGCAGCGCCGCATCCTGGTGGTGATCTCCGACGGCGCGCCGGTCGACGACTCGACGCTGTCGGTGAACCCCTCGACCTACCTCGAGCGCCACCTGCGCGACGTGATCGCCATGATCGAGCGCAAGCGCGCGGTCGAGCTGCTGGCCATCGGCATCGGCCACGACGTCACGCGCTACTACTCGCGCGCGGTGACCATCACCGACGCCGAGCAGCTCGCGGGCGCGATCACCGAGCAGCTCGCGGCCCTGTTCGAAGCGGACGCGCGCACGCGCGAGCGGGCGAGCCGGCGGGCCGTGCGCCGCCGTCCGCCGCGCCGGGCGGCCTGAGACGGGGCCCTGCTCGCGACGGCGGCGCGGGCGTCAGCCGCGTCGCCGTCGCCGCGGGCGAGAGACGCGCGCGAGGGCGGCGAACACGAGCCCGAGCACCGCGACGTCGAGCGCGGCCGGCGCGAGCAGCACCGCGAGCACCGGGTCCCAGAGCGCGGGATCGACGTGGCGCTCGATCGCGGGCTGGAGCTGCTGGAGCGATGGCGGATGCAGCCGCGACCACAGCTCGCCGAGCGCGAGCGGCGCCCAGCCGCCCGCGCCCCACGAGCGCCAGGCGTCGTTGGCGCGCAGCCCCAGCGCGAGCAGGAGGCAGAGCGCGGCGAGCAGGCGGAGCATCGTCGTCCCCCGGATGGTCCGGGCGGCAGGATAGCCCGCCCGCGCGCCGCGGTCATCCGTGCCTTCGCCCCCGCGAACGGTCGGCCGGCACGGGCCATCGGCGAGCGCCGCGACGTCATCCCGCGTCCGGGCGACGGCCTCGCGCGTTCGGTGCGTGAGGTCATCGCCGGGCCGACCCGCTCGGACGCCCGGCTTCCCGGCTCGGAGCCCCGATGGACGATCCGCTCTCATCCGCCGACGCCGCCCGCACGATCGCGCTCGTCTACGAGGCCGCCCTCGGGCGCGCGGCCGACCCGGCGGGGCTGAACTTCTGGATCGGCCGCTTCGAGGCGGGACACTCGCTCGCCGAGATCGCCGAGCACTTCCTGGTCTCCGAGGAGTTCGAGGCCCGCGTCGGCGACGCTGCGGCGCTCTCGCCGCGCGCGCTGGTCGAAGCGCTCTATCTCAACGTGCTGGAGCGGCCGGGCGACGCGGCGGGCGTGTCGTTCTGGACCGGGATCGCCGCGGACCCGGCGATCGGGCCGGCCGATCTGCTGCTCGCCTTCGCGACCGCCGAGGAGAACCGCGCACGGGCGGCGTATCCCGACGCCCTCGTCGAGACGGCGCCCGGCACCTGGGCCGTCGCGCCCGAGGCGTCCTCGCGCGCGAGCGTCGAGGACTTCGCGGGCGAGGGGCAGGCGATCGTGGTGATCGACGCCGGCTTCTCGGAGGCCTACGACCAGTCGCGCACCGTCCTCGCCTACGACTTCAGCGGCGCGGGCGACGACGACGCGCGCGTGCCGGGCTACGCCAGCCACGGCGACTGGGTCGCGCAGACCGCGCTCGACGCCGCGCCGGACGCGGACATTGTCCACCTGAAGGTGTTCCCCGACGACGCGCGCGAGGGCGGGCGGCTCGTCGACATCGAGGAGGCGCTGCGCTTCGCCGCCATGCTCGCCGGGGAGAGGGAGGTCGCGGCGGTGAACCTCAGCCTCGGCCTCGGCAACGCGACGGCGCCCGCGCTCTCGCCGCTCTCCGACGAGATCGCCGCCCTCGACGCGCTCGACGTGGTGGTGATCGCCGCGGCCGGCAACGACGGCGCGGCCCACGCCGACGGGGTCAGCGTGATCGCCGCCGACCCGAGCGCCCTCGCGGTCGCGGCGGTCGACGCCGACGGCCGCCTCGCGGACTTCTCGCAGCGCTCGGACACGCTGCTCGACACGGCGGCGAACGGCGTCGACGTGCCCGTGCGCGCGCTCGACGGCACGGTGCTGGAAGTCTCGGGCACGAGCCTCGCCGCCCCCGGGATCGCCGGCATCGTCGCGCGCCTCTCCGAGGCCTCGCTCGAACTGCTCGGCGAGGACCTGACCCGCGCGGAAGCCGTCGACGTGTTCGAGCGCTCCGGCCTCCCGGTCGAGGGAGCCGACACCGTCCGCGCCGACGGCGACGCGGCGCTCGGGTTCTTCCTCGACAACCTCGCGCTCTACGACGACGCGCTCCTCGCCTGATCGCGCGGGTCGCGAGTGGCTTCCGAGCGCCCCTCTGCCTCGACCCGGTCGGGCGCGGGCGATGCGGGCGCTCCGCCCCCTCGTTCCGCGCGACGCGTCGGCATCCCGCCCGAACCGGGAGACATCCCGGGGCACCATCCGCCTCGACCGGATCGCCTCGCGCGCCCCGCGTCGGTGCTTCGGCGAGCTTCGCGACGCCCGGACCTCGCGAAAGCGCGTGCTTTCGACAGCATGACGCGCGCGACCAGATCCGATCGGGTCGGACAGCGCCCTAGCGGCGCGCGTGGTGCCAGGGGCGCCCCCCTACGGCGGCGCTGCTCTCGATCACGGGCGCGCCGTCGTCGATCGTGATCGCGAGCGCGCCCGCCCCCGTCATCGCCGCTCGGCCGAGGAACAGGCAGGCGCCCTCGGGCGCCTCGTCGGCGAAGGGGGCGACCACGATCGCGCGCGGACGGCAGGCGCGGGCGAGCCGCTCGGGCGTGGTGAGACGGCCCGCGAGGACGACGAGATCCCGAGCCGCGTCCCCCCGGCCGATCCGCGCCGAGAGCGGACCGCGCCGGCGTCCCTTCTCGTCCGGCGAGGGCACGAGGCCGGGGCGGCGGGCGGCCTCGGCCTGCGAGGCGCCGTCGCCGTCGGCGGCGAGCCAGCGCTCGGCGGCGTAGCCCTGCCCGACCGCGCGGTCGAGCGCGCGTCCCTCCGGTCCCATCACGCCCACGAGCCGCGCGCCCGGCGCGATCAGCACGTCCGGCCGCCGCGCCGGCTCGGCGAGCCCGAGGCAGAGCCCGAGGGCCGCGAGCCCCATGAGCCGCCACGGCCCGCGCCAGAGCGCGAGCCAGAGCCCCGCGAGGGCCAGCGCCCCGAGCCGCCAGCCCGGCCCCTCGCCCACCCGCGCGTCCGCTCCCGGCAAATTCGCGGTCCAGTGCGCGACCACGAGGATCCAGTCGATTCCGGCCCCCATCGCCGCGAGCGGCAGTCCCGCGAGGCCGAAGGGCGCGGCGACGGCGGCCGTCACCGCCATGGGGGCCACCAGCGCGCCCATCACCGGCACGGCGGCGAGATTGGCGACGAGCCCGAAGGGCGCGAGGCGGTTGAAGTGCGCGGCCGAGAACGGCGTGGTGGCGAGCCCGGCGACGACGCTCGTGAACGTCACCGCCGCCGCGCCCAGCACGAGAGATCGGCTGGCGCGCCGGAGCCACGCGAGGATCGCGGCACGCACCCCGACCGGCCGGTCCGGGGCCGGTTCCGGGGCGTCCGCCTCGACGGTCTGGGACGGCGCGAAGCGCGCCGCGAGGGCGCCGAGCGTGCCCGGCCGGCGCGTCGCCCCGTCCGCCGCGCGCCGGCGCCGCTCGCGCAGCGCGTCGTAGGCCGCAACCAGCGCGATGGTCGCCGCGAAGCTCATCTGGAAGCCCGGATCGACCAGGCTGACGGGGCGGATCGCCAGCACCACGGCCGCGGCGAGCGCGATCGCGCGCAGCGAGATCGCCGGGCGGTCGAGCATCACCGCCACCAGCGCGACGGCGGCCATGACGAAGGCGCGCTGCGTCGCGAGCGTCGCGCCCGAGAGCGCGAGATAGGCCGCTCCCGCCGCGAGCGCCGCGCCGGCGGCGACCTTCTTGGCCGGCCAGCCCCGGCGCACGGGCGGCGCGAGCGCCAGCGCCATGCGGACCGTGGCGAACACGAGCCCGGTCAGCAGCCCCATGTGCAGCCCCGAGATCGCGAGCAGGTGCGCGAGCGAGGAGATCCGCAGCGCCTCGGCGTCGGCCTCGTCGATCGCGCCGCGGTCGCCGAGCATGATGGCGGCGGCGAAGGCCCCGGCCGCGCCCGGCATCTCGGCGCGCACGCCTTCCGCGAGCGCGAGGCGCGTGCGTTCGAGCCGCGCGCCGAGGCGGGCGAGCGGCCCGACGGGTGCTGCGGCGCGCGCGCCCGCCCGTTCCTCGGGCGGCACCCTCAGCGCGGGCGTGCGCGCGAAGCCGACGGCGCCGAGATGGTCGAAGTAGGCGCGGCGCGCGAAGTCGAAGCCGCCGGGCTCGACCGGGTGGCCGGGCGGCAAGAGGGTGGCGAAGACGTGCACCCAGTCGCCCGGCCGCGGCGCCTCGGCCAGCGGCGTGCCGATCAGGCTGACGCGCACCCGCTCGGGCGTGACGCGTTCGGGCAGCGTGAAGCCCGACACCCGGTCGAGCGTCAGCCGCGGCGCGCCGCTCGCCGAGCGGTCGCGCGCCACCACCCGCCCCTCGATCGTGGTGGTGGTGGGGCGGTCCAGCGTTGGCTGGTGCGCACGCCAGGCCGAGGTTTGCGCGAGCGCGTGGCCGGTCGTCACTGCGAGCGCCGCGCCGAACACCAGCCGACAGCCCATTCGCCGGTGCAGGCCCGCGAGGGCGAGGGCGGGCGCGAGCGGCAGCCAAACGGCCCAGGCGGGCGGCTCGACGGCGGCGGCGAGATAGAGCCAGATGCCGACCCCGAGGCCGACGGGCGCCCAGAGGATCGCGCGGCGAAGTTCCGCGGCGATGACGGCTTCGATCCAGGCTCGTGTGCGCGTCTGCATCGAGACGATGGACGCCGGATCGAGCTAAGACGACGCTAAGGTAGGGTGCGTGCTCGGCACGCATCATCGCACGGCAACGGATGGCCCGCATTGCCGACGCGCGCGGACACGGGATGGCACGTCCAGAGCACGCCCCCTACGGATCAGCTGCTCACGATAACGGAGCGATCGAATACATCTAGAGATCGTCCTTACTCATAGGTTGGAACTGTTCCCTGCACCTTATCGCCATCAGATGATATTATTACATGAAAACATCGCTGAGAAACAGGCAGACAATACTTTTTGATGGAAATTCTGCTTGAATTAGTATCTTCATTATCTATATATTCGAAACCAAGCCAGAAATTCACCTCGCGAGCGTAACCGTCTTTTTCCTCGAGAAACAGATTGCATAATAAGATCCCGCCCTGAGCCCTACCCACCATCGCAGCTTCGCACGTCGATAGAATGACCGAGCCAGTGACGACAGAGGCAAACCAAAGCATGGGAACGGACAGAGTCGCTACAATCCCCAGCGGCAGCCAGCGTTTCCAATGCGTCCGACAAGCAATCGACACCGAGCCGCCTCTCTGATCGAAGGCCATCGTGCTTTTGGACGAGGCGACGGCACGATCGTGGTCTCCATCCTAGCCCGACGGCGGTTGCGGCGAAACGGTCGTTCGTGCGACCTCGCGCGCGACCCTACAGGAGCCCAGGGACCTCCATGACCGACACCCCCGTCGTCACCCGCTTCGCCCCCTCGCCGACCGGGTTCCTCCACATCGGCGGCGCGCGCACCGCCCTCTTCAACTGGGCCTTCGCGCGCCATCACCAGCGCCACGGCGCGGGCGGACGCTTCCTGCTCAGAATCGAGGATACCGACCGCGCGCGCTCGACGCCCGAGGCCACCGAGGCGATCTTCGACGGGCTCGCCTGGCTCGGGCTCGACCACGACGGCGAGGCGGTCTCCCAGGCCTCGCGCGAAGCCCGCCACGCCGAGGTGGCCGCGGCGATGCTGGCGAACGGCTCGGCCTACCGCTGCTGGGCCTCGAAGGAGGAGATCGAGGCGTTCCGCGAGGCCGCCAAGGCCGAGGGCCGCCCGCCCACCTTCCGCTCGCCCTGGCGCGACGCCGATCCCGCCACCGCGCCCGAGGGCGTGCCGCCGGTGATCCGCCTCAAGGCCCCGCGCGAGGGCGAGATCACCGTCGAGGACACGGTGCAGGGCGCGGTGACGTGGCGCGCCGACCAGCTCGACGACCTGATCCTGCTGCGCTCGGACGGCACGCCGGTCTACATGCTGGCGGTGGTCGTGGACGACCACGACATGGGCGTGACCCACGTGATCCGCGGCGACGACCACCTGACCAACGCCGCGCGCCAGACGCTGATCTACCGCGCCATGGGCTGGGAACCGCCCGTCTTCGCGCACATTCCCCTGATCCACGGCCCCGACGGCGCCAAGCTGTCGAAGCGCCACGGCGCGCTCGGCGCCGAGGCCTACCGCGAGATGGGCTATCTGCCGGAGGCCATGCGCAACTACCTCGCCCGCCTCGGCTGGGCGCACGGCGACGACGAGTTCTTCACGACCGATCAGCTCGTCGACTGGTTCGGGCTGGGCGCGGTCGGGCGCTCGGCCGCGCGCTTCGACCTCGCCAAGCTCGCCGCGCTGAACGGCCAGCACATGCGCGCGATGGACGACGCGACGCTCATGCCCCACGTCGAGGCCTACTGCGCGCTGCACGGCATCGACCTCGCCGAGCCGAAGCGCGCTCGGCTCGAAGCCGCGCTCTCGGGCCTCAAGGAACGGGCCAAGACGCTCGCCGAACTGGTCGATCTCGCCTACTACATCCTCGCCGCACGCCCGCTGGAGCCGGACGAGAAGGCGGCCAAGCTGCTCGCCGACGAGGCGGCGCGCGAGCGGCTCTCGCGTTTGACGCTCGCCCTGCGGGATGCTAGCCGGTGGGAAGAACAGGCGCTCGAACAAGTGGCGCGCGACTTCGCCGAGGCGGAAGACCTCAAGCTCGGCAAGGTGGCGCAGCCGCTTCGCGCAGCATTGACCGGGCGCGCCGTCAGTCCCGGCGTCTTCGACGTCATGGTCACGCTCGGGCGCGACGAGACGCTGGCCCGGATCGAGGACGCCGCGACGCGCTGAGCCGCCCGCCCGATGTCGTGGCGGGGGCTGGACGTCGCTCATGTTGCGGCGCACCTTCTACGCCAGCTCCGGGCCCAGGGCCCGACGTCACAGGCTGCCGGGTTCCCCGGCGACACGAGGAAGGGACCCATGCCGGATACCGCCACGCGCACCGCCCAGCTCACCGTCGAGGGCAAGACCGTCGATCTGCCGATCTACGACGGCGTGCACGGCCCCTCGGTGCTCGACATCCGCCGCCTCTACGCCGAGACGGGCCATTTCACCTACGACCCGGGCTTCACCTCGACCGCGTCCTGCGAGTCGACCATCACCTTCATCGACGGCGACAAGGGCGAGCTGCTCTATCGCGGCTACCCCATCGACCAGCTCGCCGAGCAGTCGCACTTCCTCGAAGTCTGCTATCTGCTGCTCTACGGCGAGCTGCCGACGGCGGCCGGCCTCGAGGACTTCGAGGCGCGGGTGACCAACCACACCATGCTGCACGAGCAGATGGTGAACTTCTTCCGCGGCTTCCGCCGCGACGCGCACCCGATGGCGATCATGTGCGGCGTGGTCGGCGCCATGTCGGCGTTCTACCACGACAGCACCGACATCCGCGATCCGTGGCAGCGCGAGGTCGCCTCGATCCGGCTGATCGCCAAGATGCCGACGATCGCGGCCTGGGCCTACAAGTACTCGATCGGCCAGCCGTTCATCTATCCCCGCAACGACCTCGACTACGCCTCGAACTTCCTGCACATGTGCTTCGCGGTGCCGTGCGAGGAATACGTGGTCGATCCGGTGCTGGCACGCGCCATGGACCGGATCATGACGCTGCACGCCGATCACGAGCAGAACGCCTCGACCTCGACGGTGCGCCTCGCAGGAAGCTCGGCCGCAAACCCCTTCGCCTGCATCGCCGCCGGCGTCGCCTGCCTCTGGGGTCCCGCGCACGGCGGCGCCAACCAGGCCTGCCTCGAGATGCTGCGCGAGATCGGCACGCCCGACCGCGTCGAGGAATACGTCAACCGCGCCAAGGACAAGAACGACCCGTTCCGTCTGATGGGCTTCGGCCACCGGGTCTACAAGAACTACGATCCGCGCGCCAAGGTCATGCAGAAGACCTGCGAGGAAGTGCTCGACCTCCTCGGCACCGCCGACAACCCCACCCTCCAGACCGCCAAGGAGCTGGAGCAATGGGCGCTGAAGGACGACTTCTTCGTCGAGAAGAAGCTGTATCCGAACGTCGACTTCTACTCGGGAATCATCCTGGAAGCCATGGGCTTCCCGACGGCGATGTTCACGCCGATCTTCGCGCTGTCGCGCACCGTCGGCTGGATCGCGCAGTGGAAGGAGATGATCGAGGACCCGACCCAGAAGATCGGCCGCCCGCGCCAGCTCTACAAGGGCGCGGCCCAGCGCGACTACGTCGACGTCGAGAAGCGCTGACCCGAACCCGGAGGGCGCGATGGGCGACGCCCTCCCCGCGGGCCTCTACGCCCGCCTGACGCGCCGCTTCCTGGCCGCCGAGAAGGCGGTCCAGCGAAGGCGGCGCGATCTGGTGTTCGGCCTGCAACGGCTTATCCCCTCGATCCCGCACGACGCGGTGATCGAGACGCGGTTCCAGACCGTGCGCGACCGGGCGCAGGGGATGCCCTCGGACGGGCTGCCCGCCCCCATCGCCGCCAAGCTCGACGGCTGGCGCCATGCGACGTCGGAGGAATCGCTCCGCGTCGTCACCGAGCCCTGCGTGGTCGAGCCCAAGCTCGGGGTCGCCTTCGTGCGCGGCCGCGTGGTCTGGGGCTCGACCGACTTCCCCTACCGCGAGCGTGATCTCGCCTACCACACCGTGCCGTTCGCGCGTCGGCGCCTCGACGAGGCGATCCTGCTGCACGACCACTGGGCGCCGAGCTACTTCCACTTCTGGAACGATTTCCTGGTGAAGGCCGCGGCCGCCGACGAGTGGGGCGTGGCGCCGGGCGCGCCCTTCGTCGTGCCTGCGGCGATCGCCGAGACGCCGTTCTTCGCCGAGGCCCGAGCCCTCGGCGCCTTCGCCGGGCGCGACGTCGTGGTGCAGGGCCGCCGCGAGGCGCTGCGCGTCGGCCGCGCCTGGCTGATCCGCACCTTCGACACCGACCGCCTCCGCTTCGACGCGCTGGCCGATCGGCTCCGTCCGGAGACGGCGCACGGGGACCGGCGGCTGTTCCTGGCTCGCTCCCCCCGCTTCGGGCGACGCTTCGCCAACCAGGGCGAGATCGACGCGGTGCTCGCGCGCCACGGCGTCGAGCGGCTGGTGGCCGAGGACATGGCCCTCTCCGAGCAGATCGCCGCCTTCGCCTCGGCCCGGTGGATCGTCGCCGCCCACGGCGCGGGGCTCGTGAACATGATGTTCCGCCGGGACCCCTGCTCGGTGGTCGAGATCTACGCCGACAACTTCGGCACGCCGCGCTTCGCGCTGATGGCCTGGCAGCGAGGGTTCGAGCACGTCGCGCTGACCGCGCGCTCGGAGGCCGGACGCGAGAAGCGCAGCGACAGCCGGCTCGACCCGGCCGCGCTCGACGCCGCGCTCGCCCGCCTCGGCTGAGGCGTTCGTCCCGTCCGAGCGGGGCGTTCGGTCATCGCGGCAAGGCGGAGAAGCGAGGATCTCGGGAGCGCGACCCGAGCCCGCCGGATCGCGCGCTCTGAAGGCCGCGACCCTGACGCGCGGACGCCCCGACCTACCCGAGCGCGGCCAGCACCGAGCGCGCGGCGCGGGTCGACGAGGCCGGGCCGCCACGGCCGAGGCGCCGCAGGGCGAGATCGGCCGCGGCGCGCTGCGCCTCGCGCTCGGGGCCGCCGTCGAGGAGCGGCCCGAGCGCCCCGGCCAGCGCCGCCGGGGTCGCGGCTTCCTGGTAGAACTCGGGCACCGGACGGGCGCCGTCCTCCCAGCCGACCGCGAGGTTGACGAGGTTGCCGGTGTCGACCCGGATCAGCCACCGCACCATCGCCGCCGTCAGCACCGAGGCGCGGTAGGCCGCGACCTGCGGCGTGCCGGCGGCGGCGGCCTCCAGCGTGATCGTGCCGGACTTCAAGAGCGCCGCGTCGGCGGCCGCCATGGCGGCGCGACGCTCGGCCTCGCCCGTCTCGCGCCCGAGCCTGAGCGCGTTCGGAAACAGCCCCTCGACCGCGTCCTCGACGGTCCAGGCGACCGGGACGACGGTGCGCAGCCCCGGCCGCGTCGCGCCGCGCCGCGCCACGACGTCGGCGAACAGCGGACCGAGCCGGCGCAGCTCACCCATCCGGCTGCCGGGGGCGACGAGCAGCAAAGGGGCATCGCCGAGGCCGTGGCGCTCGCGAAAGCCCCGCGCCTCGGCCTCGGTCGCGACCGGCGCCTCGGCGATCGGGTGGCCGACGAAGTCGCAGCCCATCCCGGCGGCGCGCATGTAGGGTGGCTCGAACGGCAGCAGGGCGAGGACGTGGGCGACGTGGCGCGCCATCCGCGCCGCCCGGCCGGGGCGCCAGGCCCAGACCGAGGGGGCGACGTAGTGGACGGTGCGCACGCCCGGCGCGGCGGCGCGCACGCGCTTCGCCACGCGCAGGCTGAACGACGGGCTGTCGATCGTGATCAGCGCGTCGGGACGGAAGGCGAGCGCGGCCTCGGTGGCGCGGCGCAACAGCCGCAGGATGGTCGGCAGGCGCGGCAGCACCTCGGTGAGGCCCATCACGGCGAGGGCGCGGATGTCGAACACCGGCGCCAGCCCCTCGGCGCGCATCGCCTCGCCGCCGACGCCGCCGAACACGGCGTCGGGCGCCTCGACACGCAGCGCCCGCATCAGGCTCGCGCCGAGGCGGTCGCCCGAGGCCTCGCCCGCGATCAGGAACAGCCGCGGCCCGCTCACGACGCCTCCAGGCCCAGATCGGCCGCCTCGACGCCCCAGACGAACAGCCCGTGCGCGTCCGCCACGGCCGCGATCTCGGCGCGGTCGAGCGCCTGGGTGCCGCCGGCGAGCCCGACGATGCCGCGGAGCCCGGCCCGTGCCGCGCGGCGCACCGTCTCGGGACCGACGGCGGGCGCGTCGAGCCGGGCGTCCTGGCCGGGCTTCGGGATCTTGACCAGCACGCCCGAGGGCGGCGGGGAGGCGCGGCGGCGCTCGCGCGGCAGCGCCGCGACCCGGTCGAGCATGGCGTCGGTGCCCTCGATCGCCTCGACCGCGAGCACGAGGCCGCCCGCGACCACCGCCGCCTGCCCGACGTCGTGCGGCCCGAGCGCGGCGAGCAGCGCCGCGCCCCGGCACGCGTCGGCGCGGTCGCGCGCGCCCGGCCGGTGCCGCCCGAGCA
>JBHJHI010000022.1:0-108365 GCA_050330995.1 Paracoccaceae bacterium | reverse complement strand
CCCCCCCCCCCCCTTGGGGGGGCCCCCCGGCGCCTTCGGGGCCGGGCCGGGCCGTTTTCTGTTTTCCCGCGCGCGCGGCCCCCCCCCCCCCCGCTTCGGCGCGCCCCCCTTCTCTCCTCGGGGCCCGCGGGTCGCGTCGGTGCTGTGCCCGGCGCCGGCCCCCCCCCCGCTCCTCTTCCGCGCCGCCCCCTCGCGGGGCCCCCCGCGCGCCGCTCGGGCGCGGCCCCCTCCTGGGCCGCCGCGCGCGCCGCGATCGAGCGCGCCGTCGCGCGCGGGGCGCGCACGCTGAACGAGGCCGAGGCCAAGGAGGTGCTGATCGCCGCCGGGGTGCCGACCGTGCGCACGCGCCGCGTCGGCGCCGATCCGGCCGAGGCGCGCGCGGCGGCCGAGGCGCTGGCCGCGGACGGCGTGCGCCGCTTCGCGCTCAAGATCCTGTCGGACGATCTGGTCCACAAGTCCGACGCGGGCGGGGTAATGCTCGACATCGAGGGCGCGCCGGCGGTCGAGGCGGCGGCCGGGCGGATGCTCGCCGAGGTGCGCGAGCGCGCGCCCGGCGCCCGCCTCTGCGGGCTCAGCGTGCAGGAGATGCTGCGAAAGCCCGACGCGCACGAGCTGATCTGCGGCCTCTCCGACGACCCGGTGTTCGGGCCGGCGGTGCTGTTCGGCCGGGGCGGCACCGCGGTCGAGGTGGTCAACGACAAGGCGCTCGGACTGCCGCCGCTCGACATGGCGCTCGCCGACGACCTGATCGGGGCGACGCGGGTGTCGCGCAAGATGGCGGGCTATCGCCGCCACCCGGCCGCCGACCGCGCGGCCGTGGCCGCGGTGCTCGTGCGCCTCTCCGAGATCGCGCGCGCGTTGCCGATGATCACCGAGCTCGACATCAACCCGCTGCTCGCCGACGAGCACGGCGCGGTCGCGCTCGACGCGCGCATCACCGTGTCGCACGGGCGGATGACCATCCCCGCGCCGAACCCGCGCTTCGCGATCCACCCCTATCCCGACGAGCTGGTGGGCGAGATCGCGCTGAAGGACGGCGCGCGGGTCCCCTGCCGGCCCGTGCGCCCGGAGGACGCGGATCTCTACGCGCGCTTCTTCGAGGGCATCGACCCCGAGGACCTGCGGCTCAGGTTCTTCTCGACCATCCGCAAGGTGCCCCCCGCGACCATCGCCTCGCTCACCCAGATCGACTACGCGCGCGCCATGGCCTTCGTCGCGCTCGATCCGGGCGACGGCTCGATCATCGGTTCGGCGCGCCTCGTGGCGGACGCGAGCCTCGAGCGCGCCGAGTACGCGGTGCAGGTGCGCAGCGACCAGAAAGGCCGCGGGCTCGGCCGCGCGCTGATGCGCCGGCTCGTCGAGCACGCCGAGCGCGTCGGCATCCGCGAGATCTGGGGCGAGGTGCTGCGCGAGAACCGCGCGATGCTCGGTCTCAACACGGCGCTCGGCTTCGAGCGCGAGGTCGACCACGAGGAGGGCATCGTCCACGTCCGCCTCGCCGTCGCGAAGGCGGCCGAGCGGGCGGCCTGACGAGGGGGCGTAGCGCGGGGCAGCCCCCGTCGCGCGGCGGGGCCCGTTCCCCTCTCAGGCGGTCCCCGCCCGCACCACGAGCACCGAGCATTCCGCCCGCGCCACCACGCGGTCGGCATGGGTGCCGGCGAGGAAGCCGCGCTCGCCGGGCGCGTGGGCGGCCATCACGATCAGTCCCGCGTGCAGCTTGGCGGCATGGCTCAGGATGGTCTCGGTCACCTCGCCCTGGTGGACGTGCGCCTTCCATGTGACGGTGTCGCCGAGCATCTCGGCCGCGATCTTCTCCAGCGCCTGATGCGTGGTGTGGATCACGTCCTCGCTGAAGCCCTTGGGGAAGAACTGGCCGACGATCGACATGCCGAAGTCGGGCAGCACCGCGATCAGGTGCAGCTCGGCGCCGCGCCGGCGCGCCTCGGCCTGGGCGGCGGGCATGGCGAGGCGCCAGCTCTCCTCGTGCTCGACGTCGACGGGGACGAGGACGGGATGACCCATGCGACCCTCCGTTATTCGGCCGGCTCGGCGCGCGGCGCTGGCTTGAAGGACGGCATCGCCGGCAGGCCGAGGCGTAGGCGCTGGAGCGCGACGACGAGGGCGAGGATCAGGAGCGCGGGGATGAACATCCAGTACTTGGACGGCTGGGGCTGGGGCTGGAGCACGCTCAGGATCTCCTGGTCCCAGTCGAGCTGGGTGTCCTCGGCCGGGCTGCCGAAGGCGACGTTGTCGATGATCACCTTGCCGTCGCGCTCGACCAGCGTGAGGCCCGCCGCCTCCAGCCGCGCGGCGCCGCCCTCGCCCTCGGGGATCGGCAGGAGCGTGGTGAAGGTGATCGGCTCGCCGATCTGATTGGTGCCGGCGATGTTGAGGCGGAGTTCCCCGCCCGCGGGCACGTTCGCCGCCGCCTCCTCGATCCGCGCCGGCTCGACCTCCTCGAAGGGCGGCGCGATCATGTCCATCCAGTAGCCCGGCCGGAACAGCGTGAAGGCGACCAGGAGGAGCAGCACCGTCTCCCATATCTTCGACCGCGCGAGGAAGAAACCCTGCATGGCCGCGGCGAACAGCAGCATCGCCACCGTCGAGACCACGAAGACGAACACGCCCTCGTACCAGGTCACGTCGATCAGCAGCAGGTCGGTGTTGAAGATGAACAGGAACGGCAGCGCGACCGTGCGCAGCGAGTAGAAGAACGCCACGACGCCGGTCTTGATCGGGTCACCGCCCGACACGGCGGCGGAGGCGAACGAGGCGAGGCCCACGGGCGGCGTCACGTCGGCCATGATGCCGAAGTAGAACACGAAGAGGTGCACGGCGATGAGCGGCACCAGGAGCCCGTTCTGCTCGCCGAGGGTCACGATCACGGGGGCGAGGAGCGCCGAGACCACGATGTAGTTGGCCGTGGTCGGCAGCCCCATGCCGAGGATCAGCGACAGCACGGCCGTGAGCGCCAGGATCGCGAGGATGTAGCCGCCCGAGAGCACCTCGACCACGTCCGCCAGAGCGGTGCCGACGCCGGTCTGGGTCACCGTGCCGACGATGATGCCGGCGGTGGCGGTGGCGATCGCGATGCCGATCATGTTGCGCGCGCCCGCGACGAGGCCCTGCACCAGATCGCCCGCGCCGCCCGCGATGGCGGCCCCGACACTGCGCAGCTCGCCCCGGAACAGCGCCAGGAACAGCCGCTGCGTCAGCAGGATGAAGATCATGAAGGCCGCGGCCCAGAAGGCCGAGAGGCCGGGGCTCATGCGCTCGACCATGAGCGCGTAGACGAGCACGATCACCGGCAGCACGAAGTGCAGCCCCGACTTCACGGTCGGGCCGGGCAGCGGCAGCTTCGCGCCCGGCTTGTCGAGATCCTCCATCGCTGGGGTGCGGTGGCGCGAGGCGAGGAACAGCAGCCCCAGATAGGCCGCGACCAGCACCCCGAACACCACGAAGCCCGAGTAGGCGCCGAACGCGGTCTCCACCCAGCCCATGCCGTAGTAGACCGCGAACGACAGCGCGCAGAGCGCGACGATGCCGATCGCGAGCCCCATCAGGTACTGCACGAGCGGCGGCGGCGTGTAGGCGCGCTCCATCCCCTTCATGCCCTGCTTCATCGCTTCGAGGT
Organism: Paracoccaceae bacterium; assembly: GCA_050330995.1. Classification (GTDB taxonomy): domain Bacteria; phylum Pseudomonadota; class Alphaproteobacteria; order Rhodobacterales; family Rhodobacteraceae; genus Thermohalobaculum. The sequence continues at coordinate 104,731 of JBHJHI010000022.1, read as the reverse complement.
GCACGAGGTAGACGAGCGCGATGTAGGAGATCACCGCCGGCAGGATCGCGTGCTTGACGACGTCGAAGTAGGGGATGCCGACGTACTCGACCATCAGGAAGGCGGCGGCGCCCATGACGGGGGGCATGAGCTGGCCGTTGACCGAGGAGGCGACCTCGACGGCGCCGGCCTTCTCGGCCTTGAAGCCGACCTTCTTCATCAGGGGAATGGTGAAGGTGCCGGTGGTGACCACGTTGGCGATCGACGAGCCCGAGATCATGCCGGTGAGCGCCGAGGAGACCACCGCCGCCTTGGCGGGGCCGCCCCTCAGGTGGCCCATCAGCGAGAAGACGACCTGGATGAAGTAGTTGCCCGCGCCCGCCTTGTCCAAGAGCGCGCCGAACAGCACGAACAGGAAGACGAAATCGGTCGAGACCCCGAGCGCGATGCCGAACACGCCCTCGGTGGTGATCCACTGGTGGTTGACCACCTGGCTGAGCGAGACGCCCTGATGGGCGATGATGGACGGCGCGTAGCGCCCGAGGAAGGCGTAGGCCAGGAACAGCGTCGCGATCAGCACGAGCGCGGGGCCGAGCGAGCGGCGCGTCGCCTCCAGGAGCAGCATGAGGCCGGCCGCGCCCACGATCATGTCCTGCGTGATCGGTGCGCCGACGCGGTTGGCGATCTCCTGGTAGAAGATGAACAGATAGAGCGCGCAGAAGGTGGCCGCGATCGCGAGCACCCATTCCCAGGGAGCGACCTTGTCGCGCGGCGAGCCGAGCGCGACGCAGGCCACCACCGCCGCGGTGATGGCGATGATGTACCACTGCATGTGCGAGACAGCGCCGTAGAAGAACAGCGCCCCGAGCGCGAGCGGCACCGCGAGGCCGAGGACGTAGGAGCCCTTCGAGGCCGGCGCCGGGAAGGCGAGGTAGCAGAGGAACAGCGCGAGGGCGAGGTGGATCGAGCGCGCCTCGTTCGAGCCGAACACGCCCCAGCCGACCATGAACGGCAGCGGCGAGGCGATCCAGAGCTGGAACAGCGACCAGGCGCAGGCGGTCGTGAGGATCAGCACCCGGACCGGGCCGGAGGGGTCGCGCGCGCCGGTGTCGGCCTCGGCGACGAGGTCGTCGAGTTCTTCTCGGCTCGCGCCTTCTCTGGTGTCGCTCATCGCCCGTCCCTCGATGACCTCGCGTTGGCCGGCGGGACGCGAGCGCCTCGTCGGCGGCGCCCGCGCGGCCCGGAGGTCGCGGGGGCTGAGCGTCGCGGCGCGGGGCCGGCCGCCCGCGGGAGGGCGGGCGTGGAGCGTGGCCCCGTGCTCGCCTCACGGACGATGGGGCGGACCCCGCCCCTAGTGGTTCACGGGCGGGGCTGGACCCCGCCCCCGGTAGCTCACGGGCGGGGCCAGGCCCCGCCGTCTGGGCTCAGCCCTCGCCTTCGAGCCAGCCCTTCTCCTTGTAGTACCTCATCGCGCCGGGATGGATCGGCGCCGACAGACCGGCCGAGACCATCTCCTCGGGATTCAGGTTGGCGAAGGCCGGGTGCAGCGACTTGAAGCGGTCGAAGTTGTCGAAGACCGTCGAGACGATGGTGTAGACGACCTCCTCGGGCACCTCCGCCGAGGTCACGAAGGTCGCGCGCACGCCGAAGACGGTGACGTCCTCCTCCTGCGGGCCGTAGGTGCCGGCCGGGATGGTGGCGTAGGCGTAGTAGGGCGCGTCGTTGACGAGCTTGTCGATCTGCTCGTTCTGCACGCTGACGAGGTGGGTGTCGCAGGCGGTCATCGCCTCCTCGATCGAGCCGTTCGGGTGGCCGACCACGTAGGCGAAGGCGTCGATCTTGTTGTCGCAGAGCGCCGCGGCCTGCTCGGAGGCCTTGAGCTGGGTGAGCTGGGCGAAGTCGTCCTGGGTCCAGCCCATCGCCTCGAGCACGACCTCGGTGGTGGCGTGCTGGCCCGAGCCGGGGTTGCCCATGTTGAAGATCTTGCCCTCGAGGTCCTCGAACGCCTCGATCTCGGTGCCGGCGCGGGCGACGACGTTGTAGGGCTCGGGGTGGACCGAGAACAGCGCGCGCAGGCCCTCGAACTGGTCGCCCTCGAACTTCGAGGAGCCGTTGTAGGCGTGGTACTGCCAGTCGGACTGGGCCACGCCCATGTCCATGTCGCCCGACTTGATCGCGTTGAGGTTCGCGACCGAGCCGCCGGTGGAGGGCGCGGTGACGCGGATGCCGTGATCGGAGGTGCCGCGGTTCACCAGCTTCGCGATCGACTGGCCGACCACGTAGTACACGCCGGTCTGGCCGCCGGTGCCGATGGTGACGAAGGTCTCCTGCGCGAGGGCGGGCAGCGCGGTGGTCGAGAGCGCGCCGGCGAGGGCCAGGCTGCGGACGAGGGTCATGCGTGTCTCCCGTGTCGTTCTGTCAGGTGCCGCGCCGGGCGGCGGTCGGATCGGCGCCCGTGCGGCTCGGTCTCGGCCCGTCCGGCGCCATTGTCGTCTATCGAGATCGTCGCCTCCGGGCGGCGTCGGGCCGAACGCCCGGGTAACCCGTCCATAGGGAGGACGGTTTCAACCGCCGTCAACCATGACGTGTTTCGACACGCCGTTCGCTTGTGCAGCATCGAGGGGGCTGGCGTAAAAAACGGCATCCCCCACGCGCCGCCGGGCGGCGCCTGCGCGTTGTTGCGGCGCACCGGAGGCGGGGCTACTCAGATCCCCTGTGCCGCGCGAGGAGGACGTTCGATGACCCGTTTCCGCAAGATCCTGGTCGCCAACCGCGGCGAAATCGCCATCCGCGTCATGCGCGCGGCCAACGAACTCGGCAAGCGCACGGTCGCGATCTACGCCGAGGAGGACAAGCTCGCGCTGCACCGCTTCAAGGCCGACGAGGCCTACCGCGTCGGCCACGGCAAGGGGCCGGTCGCGGCCTATCTCGACATCGAGGACGTGATCCGCATCGCGCGCGAGGCCGAGTGCGACGCGATCCATCCGGGCTACGGCTTCCTCAGCGAGAACCCCGACTTCGTCGACGCCTGCCGCGAGGCCGGGGTCACCTTCATCGGCCCGAAGTCCGAGACCATGCGCATGCTCGGCGACAAGGCCTCGGCGCGGCGCGCCGCCGTCGAGGCCGGGGTGCCGGTCGTGCCCGCCTCGGAGGTGCTGCCCGAGCCCGAGGGCAACATGGAGCGCATCCGCGAGATGGCCGAAGAGGTCGGCTATCCGATGATGCTGAAGGCCTCCTGGGGCGGCGGCGGGCGCGGCATGCGCCCGATCCACTCGCCCGACGAGCTGGAGGACAAGGTGCGCGAGGGCCGGCGCGAGGCCGAGGCCGCCTTCGGCAACGGCGAGGGGTATCTGGAGCGGCTGATCCAGCACGCGCGCCACGTCGAGGTGCAGGTGCTCGGCGACATGCACGGCAACCTCTATCACCTGTGGGAGCGCGACTGCTCGGTGCAGCGGCGCAACCAGAAGGTGGTCGAGCGCGCCCCCGCGCCGTACCTCTCGCCCGAGAGCCGCGCCGAGATCTGCAACCTCGGCCTCAAGATCGCGCGTCACGCCGACTACCAGTGCGCCGGCACCGTCGAGTTCCTGCAGGACGCCGACACCGGCGAGTTCTTCTTCATCGAGGTGAACCCGCGCATCCAGGTCGAGCACACGGTGACCGAGGAGGTCACCGGCATCGACATCGTCAAGGCGCAGATCCGGGTGTGCGAGGGCGACACGCTCTCGGACGCCACCGGCGCCGCCTCGCAGGGCGCGGTGGAGCTCTCCGGCCACGCGATCCAGTGCCGGATCACCTCAGAGGACCCGCTCAACAACTTCATCCCCGACTACGGCCGCATCACCGCCTACCGCGGCGCCACGGGGTTCGGCCTCCGCCTCGACGGCGGCACGGCGTACTCGGGCGCCACCATCACCCGCTACTACGACAGCCTCCTGGAGAAGGTGACCGCCTGGGCGCCGACGCCCGGGGAGGCGGTCGCGCGCATGGACCGCGCCCTCCGCGAGTTCCGCATCCGCGGCATCGCCACCAACATCGTCTTCGTCGAGAACCTGCTGCAGCACCCGAAGTTCACGGCGCTCGACTACACCACCACCTTCATCGACACCCATCCGGAGCTGTTCCAGTTCGCCAAGCGCCGCGACCGGGCGACGCGGCTGATGACCTTCATCGCCGACGTCACCGTCAACGGGAACCCGGAGGTGGCGGGGCTGCCCAACCCCGGCGTGCGCCCGCCCGAGCCGCCCGAGACGCCGAAGAGCCCGCCGCCGGACGGCTGGAAGCAGCTCCTGGACGCCGAGGGGCCGAAGGCGGTCGCCGAGCGGATGCTGGCCTCGAAGGCGCTCCTGATGACCGACACGGCGATGCGCGACGCGCACCAGTCGCTGCTGGCGACGCGGATGCGCTCGATCGACATGGTGCGCGTGGCGCCCGCCTACGCCCGCCTCGTGCCGGAGCTGTTCTCGGTCGAGTGCTGGGGCGGCGCCACCTTCGACGTCGCCTACCGCTTCCTGCAGGAGTGCCCCTGGCAGCGGCTGCGCGAGCTGCGCCGGTCCATGCCCAACATGATGACGCAGATGCTGCTGCGCGCCTCCAACGGGGTCGGCTACACCAACCTGCCCGACAACGTGGTCAGCCACTTCATCCGCCAGTCGGCCGAGACCGGCATGGACGTGTTCCGCGTGTTCGATCCCCTCAACTGGGTCGAGAACATGCGCCTCGCGATGGACGAGGTGGTGGCGGCGGACAAGCTGCTCGAAGCCTGCATCTGCTACACCGGCGACATCGAGGATCCCGAGCGCGCCAAGTACCCGCTCGACTACTACGTGCGTCTGGCCCGCGAGCTAGAGGACGCCGGCGCGCACGTCCTCTGCATCAAGGACATGGGCGGTCTCTTGAAGCCGCTCGCCGCGCGCAAGCTGGTCGAGGCCTTGAAGGGCGAGCTGACCATTCCGATCCATCTGCACACCCACGACACCTCGGGCATCTCGGGGGCGAGCATCCTGATGGCGGCCGAGGCCGGCGTGGACGCGGCCGACGCGACCATGGACGCGATGTCGGGGCTGACCTCGCAGCCGCCTATCGGCTCGCTGGTCGCAGCCCTCCGACAGGACGAGCGCGCCACCGGCCTCTCGATGCCGAACCTTCGCGAGATCTCGCGCTACTGGGAGCAGGCGCGGCGCCAGTACGCCGCCTTCGAGCCGGAGCTGCGCTCGGGCGGCGCGGAGGTCTATCTCCACGAGATGCCGGGCGGCCAGGTCACCAACCTGCGCGCGCAGGCGAAATCGATGGGACTGGAGGGGCGCTGGCCCGAAATCGCCGCGACCTATTCGGACGTCAACGCCATGTTCGGCGACGTCATCAAGGTGACGCCGATCGCCAAGACGGTCGGCGACATGGCGCTCTCGATGATCTCGGCCGGCCAGACCCGCGCCGACGTCGAGGACCCCAAGACCGAGGTCGCCTTCCCCGACAGCGTCGTGACCTTCTTCAAGGGCGCGGTCGGCCAGCCGCCGGGCGGCTTCCCCGAAGACCTCCAGAAGAAGGTGCTGGGCGACGAGGAGCCGATCACGGCCCGCCCCGGCAGCCTGTTGGAGCCGGTCGACCTGGAGGCGGCGCGCAAGGAAGCCTCGGACCAGATGGAGGGCGCCACCGTCGACGACGAGGATCTCGCCTCCTACTGCATGTATCCCAAGGTCTATCTCGACTATATGGGCCGCCGTCGCGACTACGGCCCGGTGCGGGTGCTGCCGACGCCGACCTTCTTCTACGGCATGGAGCCCGGCGAGGAGATCGCGGTCGATCTGCGCCCTGGCGTGACGCTGATCGTCCGGCTCCAGACCGTCTCCGAGCCGGACGACGCCGGCGAGGTCAAGGTGTTCTTCGAGCTGAACGGCCAGCCGCGCACCATCCGCATCGACGACCGACACATCGCCGCGACCACGGCCAAGCGCGAGAAGGCCGACGAGGCGAACCCCGGCCACGTCGCGGCCCCGATGCCGGGGCTCGTGGGCGAGGTGAAGGTGTCGGAGGGCGCGAAGGTCAGGGCCGGCGACATCCTGCTGAGCCTGGAGGCGATGAAGATGGAGACCGCGATCCGCGCCGAGCGCGCCGGCCGGGTCGAGCGCGTGGTCACCCCCTCGGGCACCCAGGTTGAGGCCAAGGACCTGCTGGTGGTGATCGGCGACTGAGACGGCCGTCTCGCGTGCGCGTCCCGCTTGATCGCGCCGGCGTTCCGTGCCGATCTGGAGGGGCGATGAAAGGCTCGTTCCCGATCGCGGCGGCGCTCGCCGTCCTCCTCGCCCTGCCCGCGCCCCCGACCGGGGCGGGCAGCCTCCTGCACCGCACGCCCGGCACGGTGATCGGCACGCACCGCACGCCCGTGGTCGAGGGCACGCGACCCCGCAGACCGGTTCGCCCCGCGCCGCACCGCGGCGGGCGGAAGGGCCTGCGCCGGGCCCGGCCCGGCCTCTACGGCTTTCCCGTCATCGTCGAACGCGGCGCGCCCGAGGTGATCGTGATCCCCGGCCCACCCACGCCGCGGCCGCGCCCCGTGCGCCCGCGCCCGGCCATGGCGCCGGCCGAGCCGCGCCGGCTGCGCGTCGGCGTCGGGCGGGGCGCGCGCCACGGCGTCACTCTCCTGGCCGAGGCGGGCTCGGCGGCGGACGCCGCCCGCACGCTCGCCGGGCGGCGCGATCGCCTCTTCGGCGCGCTCGACGCGGCCGGCCTCGACTGGTGCCTCGCCGAGGCCGGCGATCCGACGATCGCGCTCGACGCCGGCGGGGGCTTCGAGGGCCGCCTGCGGGTCGTGCTCGCAACACCCGACGCCGCCACGCTGTTCGCCGCCCTCGACAGCCGCGCGCCCGGGGCGATAGGGCGCGTCGAGCGGGCGGATGCCGCGCCCGCGCCCGAGCGGCGGGACGGCCCGGTGACGCGCCGCCCCGCCGCGGCCGAACGCGCTTGCCCGCGCCTCGGCTGAGACCGCCGCCCTCCGCCCGCGTCGGGACGCGCCCGGCACGGCCGCCCTCCCGTCCCCAGGAAAGGACCGCCCCGTGAGCGACGGCTTCTCCGGCAAGGTCGCCATCGTCACCGGCGCGGGCGGCGCGGTCGGCCGCGCGATCGCCGCGCGCTTCGTCTCGCTCGGCGGCGCGGCGATGCTGACCGACGAGAGCGAGCAGGCGCTCGGCCACTCGGTCGCCGAGATGCGCGCGCCCGAGCATCGCGTCGCGAAGTTCCACACCAAGGTGCAGGACAAGCTCGGCGCGGCGAACCTGCTCGCGGCCACCCTCGACGCCTTCGAGCGCGTCGACATCCTGGTCAACATCCCCAGGGCCACCCAGCCCGGCACCTTCGCCGAACTCGACGGCCAGGGCTTCGCCGAGGCGCTCTACCAGAACGTGATCTCGTCGTTCCTGCTCAGCCAGGCGGTGGCCAAGCGCATGGTGCGCGAGGCGGAGGGCTCGGAGGGGTTCGAGGGCTCGATCATCAACGTCTCCTCGATCGCCGCGCGGCGCACGGTCGGCCGGCTCCTCGCCTACTCGGTCTCCTGCGCGGCCCTCGACCAGCTCACCCGCTCGATGGCCGCCGATCTCGCGCCGCAGGTGCGGGTGAACGGCATCGCCCTCGGCGCGGTGATGACCGAGCGGATGCGCCTGCAGCTGCGCGAGCGCGAGGACCTGCGCGGCGAGCTGATTCGGGTGACCCCGCTCGGGCGCATCGGCGAGGCCGAGGAGGCGGCCGAGGCGGCGCTGTTCCTGATGTCCTCGCGCGCGAGCTTCATCACCGGCCAGATCGTCACCGTCGACGGCGGGCGCTCGGTGCTCGACCCGCTCGCCTCGCCGGTGCGCTGAGGCGCCGTTCGACCCGGCCGGACCGGGGCCGGTATCCCATCCGCCTGTTTCCGCGTCGTTCGGCGGCGCTCCGGCGAGGCGCCCGAGACGCCGGCGCCGCCGGCCGGGCCTTTCCGGAAACGGGCGGTCCTCCGGCGAGATCGCGGAGGGCCGATCCGTCGTCGGAGGAGGACCCGGCGGTCCGGACCGTCCCGGTCGCACCACCGGGTGGCGCATACCGGAAGGCAGGCGGCGGGACCGTCCCCGCGTCGCGCCCTACGGGCGCGCCAGGAAACGCGTCCCCGACGCCGGCGGCGGGTCGAGGCGCGGTCTCGCTCCGCCCCCTACCCCGCCATCCGCGTCGGCAGCCACGTCGCGATCCCCGGGAACAGCACGATCAGCACCACGCCCGCCAGCAGGAGTGCGAAGAACGGCGCCGCATGCCTCGCGATCCTGAGGACGTCCTGCCCGGTCATCCCCTGCAGCACGAACAGGTTGAAGCCGACGGGCGGGGTGATCTGGCTCATCTCGACCACCAGCACGAGGAAGATGCCGAACCAGATGGTGTCGATGCCGACCGCCTCGACCATCGGCACGATCACGGCGGCGGTCAGCACCACGACCGAGATGCCGTCGAGGAAGCAGCCGAGCACGATGAAGAACACCGTGAGCGCGGCGAGCAGCCCGTAGGGTCCGAGCCCGAGCGAGCCGATCCAGTCGGCGAGCGCGCGCGGGATGCCGGTGAAGCCCATGGCAACTGTCAGGAAGGCCGCGCCCGCGAGGATGAGGGCGATCATGCACGAGGTGCGCGTCGCGGCCATCAGGCTGTCGACGAACACCGCGCGGGTCAGCTCGCCGCCCGCCCAGAGCAGCGCGAAGGCGAGCGCGACGCCGACCGCGGCGGCGTCGGTCGGCGAGGCGATGCCGAGGTAGATCGAGCCGATCACCCCCGCGATCAGCCCCAGCACCGGCAGCAGCGCGCCGGTCGCGCGAAGCTTCTGGCTAAGGCGCATCTCGACCTCGCGCCGCTCGGGCATGCGCGCGGGGTTCAGGAGCGCCCAGACCATCACGTAGCCGACGAAGAGGATCAGCATCATCAGCCCCGGGCCGATACCGGCAAGGAACAGCCGCGCGATCGATTCCTCGATGGCCACGCCGTAGACGATCAGGATGATCGAGGGCGGGATCAGCAGCCCGAGCGTGGCGCTGCCCGCGAGCGTGCCGATGACGAGGCGGTCGTCGTAGCCGCGCGCCTCCAGCTCCGGGATCGACATCTTGCCGACCGTGGCGCAGGTCGCGGCCGACGAGCCCGAGACGGCCGCGAAGATGCCGCAGCCGAGGATGTTCACGTGCAGGAGCGAGCCCGGCAGCCGACCGAGCCAGGGCGCGAGCCCGGAGAACAGATCCGACGACAGCCGCGAGCGGAACAGGATCTCGCCCATCCACACGAACAGCGGCAGCGCGGCCAGCGCCCAGGCGTTCGACGCGCCCCAGGTGGTCGAGGCGAGCGTCTGGCCGACGGTGCCGAAGCCGCCGAACAGCGGCTTGCCAGTGAAGAGCAGGAAGGCGACCGCGCCCGTCAGGAACAGCGACAGCGCCACCCAGACGCCCGAGCCCAGCAGGACGAACAGCGCGAGGACCAGGACGACGCCGGCGACGATCTCCATCAGGCATCCTCCGCGACATGGCCGAGAAGCGCGCCGACGAGCCTGTCGGCGAGCGCGATCGTCAGCGCCGCGAGCCCGAGCGCGAGGGGCGCCTGCACCAGCCAGAGCGGCACCGCGACCATGCCCGGCGAGACGTCGCCGTAGGTCAGGCTGTCGCGCACGAGCCCGATCGAGGCCCAGGTGAAGTAGGCCGCGAACACGAGCCCGATCCCGGCGCACCAGACCTCGGCCACGCGGCGTGCGCTAGCGGGCAGGCGCAAGAGCACCAGCGTCACCCGGATGTGCGCGCCGCGCGCGAGCGTGTGGGCGGCGGCGAAGAAGGTCGAGGCGGCGAGGAAGTAGCCGGTGAACTCGGCGTAGGAGGGCAGCACCAGCCCGATCGGCCTGCCCGTGACCAGGGCGGCGAGACGGTCGACGATGTTGAAGCCGACCTGCACCAGCACCGTGAGCGCGATCAGCGCGAGGAACACCGCGCCGAGCACGCCCGAGGCGGCGTAGAGCGCGTCGAGGGCGCGACGCACGATCTCAGCTCGCCGAGCGGTAGTCCTCCAGCACCTTGGAGCCCGCCTCGCCCGCGTCCTCGCTCCAGCCCTCAACCATGGTCTCGCCGATCTCGCGCAGCGTCGAGGAGAGTTCCTCCGAGGGCTCGGAGACCTCGATGCCGTTCTCGGCGAGCGCCTTCGTCTGCGTCTCGGTCTCCTCGCGCGAGGCGGCCCAGCCGCGCTCCTCGGCCTCGGCGGCGGCCTGCATCAGCGCCTCGCGCGTCGCCTCGTCCAGGCTGTCGAGCGCGCGGCGGTTGGCGACCACCACGTTCTTGGGCAGCCAGGCGGCCACGTCGTAGTAATGGCTGAGGTAGTCCCAGGCCTTGGTGTTCACGCCCGTCGACGGCGAGGTCATCATCGCGTCGACGCGGCCGGTCGAGAACGCCTGCGCGAGGTCGGGCACCTCGACCTGCGTCGGCACCGCGTCCATCAGCTCGGCGAGCCGCTCGGTGGTGACGTTGTAGGCGCGGAAGTTGAGCCCGGCGAGTTCCGAGCCGTCCTCGATCGCGCGGTCGGCGTAGAGCCCCTGCGGCGGCCAGGGCACGGCGTAGAGGACGGTGAGCCCCTCCTCGTTCAGCAGCCGCTCGATCTCGGGGCGCGAGGCCTCCCAGAGCCGGCGCGCCTCGTCGTAGGAGGTCGCGAGGAACGGCACCGAATCGACGGCGTAGAGCGCGTTCTCGTTGGCGAGGCGCGACAGCAGGAACTCGCCGATCGCTACCTGCCCGGAGCGCACCGCGTTCTTGATCTCGGGATGCTTGAACAGCGAGCCAGAGGGATGGACCGTGAGGGTCAGCGCGCCGTCGGTCGCCGCCTCGACGTCCTTCGCGAACTGCTGGTCGTTCTGCGTGTGGAAGTTGGTGTCGCCGTAGGGCACCGGCATGTCCCAGGACTGGGCGAGCGCGGGGGCGGCGGTGAGGACGACGGCAAGGCCGGCGAGGGCGACACGCAGCGACATGGGGGTCTCCGGTTGCTCGTTTCGGCGCCGTGCGGCGCGGCTCTGCCCAGCCTAGCAGCCCTTCGGCCGACGCCAAGGCCCGATCGCGCGCCAGTGCCGCACCCTCGGCTCGGCCGAGCACCGTGGACCGCCGGCTCAGCCGAGCATCGCGGGCAGCGTCACGATCTCGACGCCGTCGGCCTCCAGCGCCTCGCGCGTCGCGCGCGCGACCGCGACCGAAGTCGGCTCGTCGCCGTGGACGCAGAGCGAATCGAAGCCCGTCTCCAGCCGCGTGCCGTGGCGCGAGACGATCACGCCCTCGCGCACCATCGCCACCGCCCGCTCGGCGGCCTCGCGCGGGTCCTTCAGCACCGCGCCGGGCTCCGAGCGCGAGGTGAGGCGGCCGTCGTCCTCGTAGGTGCGATCGACGAAGGCCTCGCGCGCCACCCTGAGCCCGGCCGCCTCGGCCGCCGCCTCCAGCTCGGTGTTCGGGATCACCAGCGCGATGGCCCAGGGCGCGACCCTCGCCTGCGCGCGCATGATCGCGTCGGCGTAAGGACGGTCGTCGCAGGCCATGTTGTTGAGCGCGCCGTGCGCCTTGACGTGGCTGACCTCCACGCCCGCGTAGGCCGCCATGCCGAGCATGGCGCCGATCTGGTAGGCGATCATGGCCTCGAGCCGCGCGGGGTCCATGACGATGCGCCGCCGGCCGAAGCCCGCGAGATCGTCGAAGCCCGGATGCGCGCCGACCGAGACCCCGTGCGCCTCGGCCGCCCTCAGCGTGCGCGCCATCACCGCGGGGTCGCCGCCGTGGAAGCCGCAGGCGACGTTGGCGGTGCGCACGATCTCCAGGAGGTTCGCGTCGTCGCCGATGTCGTAAGGACCGAACCCCTCGCCGAGGTCGGCATTGATGTTGATCCGTCGCGCCATGGCGGGCTCCATGAGTGGCAGGGTCGGGGGCGATGCCGCCGCCGTCGAGACGACGATAACGCCCCCGTCGGGCGAGGATGGCAACGCCCCGTCGGGGCAGAGACAGCAACGCCCCGTCGGGGCGAGGACAGTGACGCCGCCGGCCCGCGGCCGAACGCAGGAGCGAGGCGGACGATGGACGACACCCCGGAGGCCGCGGCGCGCTTCCTGCCCTTCGGCGAGGCGGCGCTGCTCGTCGAGTTCGGCGAGGCGATCGACCGCCGCCTCAGCCGCGCGGTGCTGGCGCTCGACCGCGCGCTCGCCGCGGCCGAGCCGATCGCGGGGGTGGTCGAGACAGCGCCGAGCTTTCGCTCGCTGCTGGTGACCTTCGATCCGCTCGCGACCGACGCGCAGGCGGTCGAGACGGCGATCCGGGAGCGGCTGTCCGGCCTCGACGCGGGCGAGGCGCCGGCATCGCGGCGCTGGCGGCTGCCGGCCTGCTACGAGGGCGATCTGGCGCTCGATCTCGACGAGGTGGCGCGCACGGCCGAGCTCACGACCGCGGAGGTGATCGAGCGCCACGCGGGCGCCGAGCACCACGTCTACATGATCGGCTTCCTGCCGGGGTGTCCCTACCTCGGCGATCTCGACCCCGCGCTCGACCGGCCCCGACGGGCCGAGCCGCGCACGGCGGTGCCGAAGGGCTCGGTCGCGATCGCGGTCGGGCTGACGGTGGTCTATCCGGTGACCAGCCCCGGCGGCTGGCACGTGCTCGCGCGCACGCCGGTCGGGCTGTTCGCGGCCTCGGCCGAGCCGCCCGCGCTCCTGTCGCCCGGCGACGGCGTGCGCTTCGAGCCGGTCGGGCGCGCCGAGTTCGACCGGCTGGAGAAGGCCGTCGCCGCGGGCGAGTGGGCGCCCGAGCCGGAGGCGTCATCATGACCATTCCGCCGGAGGCGTCGGCATGACCAGTTCCCCGGAGGCGGCATGACCCCGCAACTCCACGTGATCGACCCCGGCCTCGCGACCACGGTGCAGGACCGCGGCCGCTTCGGCCTCGCACGCTACGGCGTGCCGCCGGCGGGCGCGCTCGATGCGGAGGCGCTGGCGGTGGCCAACGCCCTCGTCGGCAACGATGCGGACGAGGCGGCGCTCGAATGCCGCTGGACCGGCCCGACCCTCGCGGCCGAGGGCGGCCCCGTGCGCCTCGCCATCGCGGGCTGCGCGGCGCCGCGCATGACGCTGACCCGCGCCGGCGAGGCCGCGGGCGAGACGGTGCCGGCCTGGCGCAGCCTGACGCTCGCGCCCGGCGACCGGCTCGCGGTCGGCGCGCTCGCCGAGGGAACCACCGCCACGATCGCGGTCGCGGGCGGGCTCGACCTCGACGCCACGCTCGGCAGCCGCTCGTCGCTCGCGCGCGCAGGGCTGGGCGGGTTCGACGGCCGGGCGCTCGCGGCCGGCGACCGCCTGCCGGCCCGCGGGCCGGCACCGGGCGGTCCCGAGCGCGAGGTGCCCCGTCCGCCCGCTGCGCCGCCGGCAGAGGCGGGGGTGCGCGGGGTGCTCGGCCCTCAACGCGACCACTTCACCGACGCCGCCGTCGAGACGCTGCTGTCGACGCGCTGGGAAGTGTCGCGCGCCTCCGACCGCATGGGGCTGCGCCTCGACGGACCGGCGATCGAGCACTCGGAGAAGGGGGCCAACATCACCTCCGACGGCATCGTTACCGGCACGATCCAGGTGCCGGGCTCGGGCCAGCCGATCCTGCTGCTGGTCGATCGCGGCGTCTCGGGGGGCTATCCGAAGATCGCCTGCGCCGTGAGCGCGGATCTCGCCCTGCTCGGCCGGCTCGGCCCGGGCGACGTGCTGCGTTTCGAAGCGGTCGACGCGGCCGAGGGGGCGCGCCTGGCGCGCGAGGCGGCGCGCCGCGTCGAGCGCCTGATCGCGAGCATCGCCCCCGCCCGCGCCATCGGCATCGACGAGGCCGCGCTCTGGCGCGAGAACCTGATCACGGGGCGGGTGGACGACTTCTAGCGGATCGGCCGAGGCGCCCGCGCCCCTGTCCGGCCGCTCCGGAAGGAAGCCCCCCAGAAAACCCCGGAGAGCCGATCCGCCATCCGGGAAGCCGGTGGTTCGGGCCGTCGCGGTCGAACCGCCGGGCGGGAGGAAGACAGGCCGGTCGTCGGGGAGCGGTCGTCGTGGCGCAGCACCGCGCCACGGTCGCGGGGGCACGATCCCTTCCATGGCGGCGGCCCGGCAGGATCGCCCGCCGTCGCCGGCGCGGCCGGCTCGCGCCGACCGGAACGCGGTCCGACGGGGTCGGATCGCGCTCGGCCTCCTCGCCTCTCCGGGCTTTCGCGGCCGTCGAGCACGCGGGGGCGAGCATGGTCCCTCCCGACAGGTCAGGGGATCAGGAAAGCCCTGAAATCGTTCACGTTCGTCAGCGTCGGCCCCGTCACCACCTGGTCGCCGAGCGCCTCGAAGAAGCCGTGCGCGTCGTTCTCGGCCAGGTCCGCCGCCGGGTCGCGCCCGGCCGCCCTCGCCCGCGCCAGCGTGTCGGGCGTCGCCAGCGCGCCCGCGATCTCCTCGGCGCCGTCGACCCCGTCGGTGTCGCCCGCGAGCGCCCAGACCGGCAGACCCTCCAACGCGAGCGCTGCCGAGAGCAGCAGCTCGACGTTGCGCCCGCCGCGCCCCTGCCCGCGCAGCGTCACCGTGGTCTCGCCGCCCGAGAGCAGCACGCAGGGCCGCGCCGCCGGCTGGCCGTGGCGCACGACCTGTGCGGCGACGCCCGCGAGGGCGCGACCGACGTGGCGCGCCGCGCCCTCGATCGCGTCGCCGAGGATCACCGGCGTGACCCCCGCCTCGCGCGCGACCTCGGCCGCCGCCTCCAGCGAGCGCTGCGGCGCGGCGACGATCCGGTTCTCGCAGGCCGAGAGCGCTCGGTCGTCCGGCGCCGGACAGGGCTCGGCCGTCTCGAGACGACGCGCGACGCTCTCGGGCAGCTCGATGGCGTAGCGCTTCAGGATCGCCTGTGCGTCCTCGGGGGTGGACGCCTCGCCGACGGTCGGGCCCGAGGCGATGGTGCCCGGATCGTCGCCGGGCACGTCGGAGATCATCAGCGACAGCATCCGCGCGGGATAGGCGGCCGCGGCGAGGCGGCCGCCCTTGATCCGGCTCAGGTGCTTGCGCACCACGTTCATCTCCCCGATCGCCGCCCCCGAGGCAAGCAGCGCGCGGTTGACCGCCTGCTTCTCGGCCAGGGTGATCCCCTCGGCCGGCGCGGTGGCGATCGCCGAGCCGCCGCCCGAGATCAGCGCGATCGCGAGGTCGTCCGGGCCGAGGCCGGCGACCGCATCGAGCATCCGCCTCGCGCCCTCGGCGCCCGCCTCGTCGGGCACGGGATGGGCGGCCTCGACGATCTCGATGCGCTCGCAGGGGCGGGCGTGGCCGTAGCGGGTCAGCACGATGCCGGAGAGACGCCCGCGCGCCTCGGTCGGCCAGGCCCGCTCCAGCGCCTCGGCCATGCGCGCCGAGGCCTTGCCGGCGCCGACCACCACCGTGCGCCCGGCCGGCGGGACGGGCAGATGCTCGGGCAGCACCGTCATCGGATCGGCCGCGGCGACGGCGGCGTCGAACAGGCGGCGCAGCAGCGCGCGGTGGCGGCGATCGTCGTCCGGCGTGGTCATGGCTGGTCTCCTGGGCGGCGGGGGCCGCCCTTATAGGCCGCCCGGGACACCGGGGCGATCCGTCGCGCGGTATGACGGCGGAGGCCGTCCGCCCGCACCGCAGCCTCGGCCCGTGCCGCGAAGGAGAGGCTCGCCCGCCGGCGCGTCCCCGTGCGAACGCCCCCGCCATCGCGAACCGTGATGATGCGGCGCACGCGAAGAGGTTTGAACCACCCGGGGCCGGCGGTAGGCTCGTGTCCCGAGCTGCCGAGGGGAGCCCCCATGACCATCGCCACGCCGCTTCGCGAGGATCGCGCCACCCCGAGCCCGGCGCCGGAGGCGGCGAGCCTCGCGCATGGCCACCACGCGCTGTCGATCCCCGGCCCCTCGGTGATGCCCGAGCGGGTGATGGCGGCGATGGCGCGCGCGATGCCCAACATCTACGAGGGCGACCTGCTGGCGCTGTCGGACGCGGTCTTCGCCAAGCTGCCGGCGATCGCGCGGACCTCCGGGCGGGTCTTCTGCGCCGCGGCCAACGGGCACGGCGCATGGGAGATGGCGCTGACCAACACGCTCTCGCGCGGAGACCGCGTGCTGGTGCTGGAGAGCGGGCGCTTCGCCGTCGGCTGGGGGGGCATGGCCGCGACGATGGGCGTCGAGGTCGAGGTGCTGGCCTCCGCCGGTCCGGGCCACGCCGTCGACCCGCAGGCGGTCGAGGACCGGCTGCGCGCCGACCGCGCGCACGCGATCCGTGCGGTCCTGGTGGTGCAGGTCGACACCGCCTCCTCGGTGGTCAACGACATCGCCGCGATCCGGGCCGCGATCGACGCGGCCGGCCATCCCGCGCTCTACATGGTCGACTGCATCGCCTGCCTCGGCTGCGTGCCCTTCGAGATGGACGCCTGGGGCGTCGACGTGACGGTGGCGGGCAGCCAGAAGGGGCTGATGACGCCGCCGGGACTCGGCTTCACCTGGGCGAACGACAAGGCCTGGGCGGCGCACCAGCGGGCCGATCTGCGCACCGGCTACTGGGACTGGACCGCGCGCGCGTCAGAGGGGGCGCACTACCTGCGCTACTGCGGCACGCCCCCCGTCAGCCACCTGTTCGCGCTGACGGAGGCGCTCGCGATGCTCGACGAGGAAGGGCTCGAGAACGTCTGGGCGCGCCACGCCGCGCTCGCGGGCGCGGTGCGCGCGGCGGTCGAGGCCTGGTCGGTCGAGGGATCGGGGGGCGGCGGGCTCGGTTTCCTGGTCGCCGATCCGGCGGCGCGCTCGGACGTGGTCACGACCGTGACGACCGGCGCGGTCGACGCGGCGCGGCTGCGCGCGATCGCCGAGACCCGCGCGGGTCTGACGCTCGGCATCGGGCTCGGCGACTACGCGGGCTCGACCTTCCGGATCGGGCACATGGGTCATCTGAGCCCGCCCATGATCCTCGGCACGCTCGCCACGATAGAGGCGGTGCTGGCGCGCCTCGACGCGCCGATGGGGCGCTCGGGCGTAGCGGCGGCGGCGGCGTACATCGGCGCCCGTCTGGGCGCGGGAACGGTCGCGCCGGGAGCGAGCGAGACCATCCGCCCCTGAGCTGCGCCGGCACAGTCCGCCGCGCGAGCGCGGGCTCAAGCCGGCCGGGCGCGCGAGAGACCGATCAGCAGCAGCGCGGCGCCGAGGCAGGCCAGCGCGAGCGAACGGTCGTCCCCGACCGCGTCGGGGAGCGCGGGGAGGGCGAGCGTGTCGGCGTGGAGCCCGAGCGGCGCCGCGCCGGCCCCGAACGCGATCTCGGCGACCCGCGTCGCCGGCTCCCGGACCGATACCGTGCGCGTCACCGGCTCGTAGGCCGCACACGCTTCGCAGGGGATAGCGCTCAGCGCCGCGACGGCCGGCACGGGCGCGGCGAGCGACCCGGCCAGGATCAGGGACGAGAGGGGGAGCAGGGTCCGCATGGCTGGTCTCTCCTCGTTGACGGGAACGATCTGAGACCATGCGGCTGAAGGCGAACCTAAGCGGAACGGTTAACCCGGCGCCGACCCGCGAAGCCGGCGTCTTCGATCGGCGGCGCCCCTCCCCGCCCGGGCCGACGCGTCCGTTCTCGGCCGTTCGGTCCCGGCGCGTGGCGGCCGGGGTCGATCCCGAGGCGCTCGCGCCGACCCGAGCCGTGGTCGGCGCCGTGTCTCCCGGTCGCCACCGGCGACTCCGAGACGGACACTTCCGTCCGGGCGCTTGCCACGCCGCGGGCGCCGGGCTCTAACCGCGCCGTCCCCGCGCCCGGAGCCCGCCCCATGCGCCTGATCACGCGCCCGATCGCCTTCGTCCGCCGCCTCGTCGACCCCCGCCGCGCCGTGCCGCGGCTGTCGCGCGCGGCGCGGAGCGAGCGTTCGACCATCGGCCGGGGCGAGACGGCGCTGCCGGTCGCGCTACACCTGCCGACCCGTCCCGTCGGCACGGCGCTGGTGCTGCACGGGCGCAACGGCTTCGGGCTGACCGCGGTGCTCGCGCCCGCGACCGACGCGGCGCTCGCGCGCGGTCTCGCGGTCGCGGTGCCGGAGCTGCGCCACTCCGACGCCAACGACGCGCCGGGCGGGCTGTCGGGCTTTCGCATGGGGCGCCACGTCGAGGACGCGAGGCGCGCGCTCGACTGGCTGCTCGACGAGGCGCCGCTGCCCGCGGGCGTCGCCCGCGCGCCCGTGCTGGTCATCGGGCACTCGATGGGCAGCTACGCCGCGCTCTCCCTCGCGGCCGAGCGCGGCCCGGACGTCGTCGCGGGCGTCGTCGCCGTGGCGCCGGTGGTCTCGGGGCAGGCGCTCCTCGACGCGCGCGGGGCCATGGGGCCGCAGGCGCTCGACGCGCTGGAGGCCGAGACGCCCGGCGCGGCCGCGGACTACGCCGCCCACGACGTAGCGTCGTTCGCGAGCGAGGTCGTCCAGCCCGTAGGGCTGATCGTGGGCCGCGACGACGGGCTCACCCGGCCGGAGGCCGTGGCGCGCCTGCCGGGGATGCTGCCCAACGTCGTCGCGCACGACGTCATGGCCGGCGAGGACCATTGCCCCTGCCACCGCGCCTACCGCGCCGAGGTGGCGCGCCAGATCGATCTCGTGCTCGCTCAGGCGTCCCAGTGGAGCCGCACGGCCTGAACGTCGCGTGCGTTCGGGCCGGTGCGGATCTCGAACGCGCCGGGGTCCCAGACCCGCTCGGGACGCCCCGCGGCGTCGCAGAGCGTGTAGGCGAGATCGGCGCGCGACAGGCGGAACACCGCCTCGCCCCGCTCGCCGGGCTCCAGCGCGAGGCGCTGCCAGCCCTTCAGCTCCTGGTCGGGGCGCTGGATGCGCGCCACCGGGTCGTGGACGTAGAGCTGCACCACCGCCGTGCCGGCGCGTTCGCCTTCGTTGGTGACGCCGACGCGGACCACCGCCTCGCCCTCGCCCGCGAGCCGGTCGGCGTCGAGCGCGGGCGCCTGATAGGCGAACTCGGTCCAGGACAGGCCGGCGCCGAACGGGAACAGGCCGCGGGCGGGCGGCTGCTCGCTCGCGAGGTCGATGTAGTTGGTGGTGAACTTGCGCCACTGGCCCGGCCAAGGCCGACCGCTCAACGCGGCGCCGTGGTGCAGGGGCGCCTGCCCCGAGTGCGCGGGCAGCGAGACCGGCAGCCGCCCCTGCGGCTCGGCGCGGCCGTAGAGGACGTCCGCGAGGCCGTTGCCCATCTCGGTGCCGGCGAAGAAGGCGTAGACCACCGCGTCGGCGCGTTCGGCGATCTCGCCGAGGCTGAGCGGTCGGCCGGCGAGGACCACGGCGACGAGCGGCTTGCCCGTGCCCTCGATCGTGTCGGCGACGGCGTGGAACAGGCGGCGCTGCGGCGCGGGGATCTCGACCGAGACGCGCGAGGCGCATTCGCCCGAGTGCTCCTTGGCCTCGCCGATCACCACGACCGCGACGCCCGCGGCCTCGGCCGCGGCGACGGCCTCGGCGACGAGCGTCGCCTCGTCGCGGGGATCGGGGGTCACCGTGTTCGGCACGAAGTTGAGGCGGTCGACGATGGCCGGGTCGCTCTCGACCGGCGCGCCGGGCGCGAGACGGATCGTGTTGGTCGAGGCGGCGAGCCCCTCGCGGAGGGTGACGCAGGCCTCCGACTTGCCCGAGACCGCCCAGGTGCCGAGCATGTTGGGGCGGTCGTCGGTCAGCGGGCCGATCAGCGCGAGGTCGAGGCCGTCCTCGGCGAGCGGCAGCACGCCCGCCTCGTTCTTCAGGAGCACCATCGAGGCCGCGGCCGCGCGGCGCGACAGCGCGCGGGTCTCCGGCAGGAGCGCCGAGGTAGTGGCCTTCTCCTCGACCGCGCCCTTGTAGGGGTCGTCGAACAGCCCGAGGCGGTGCTTGACCGCGAGCACACGGCCGCAGGCGGCGTCGATCGCGGCCACGATCTCCTGCGCGGAGACCTTCGTGCCGCTCTCGGGGTCGTCGAGGCCGGTCTCGGCGAGGCCGGGCAGCACCTCCAGGAAGTCGCCCGAGATCATGTCGAGATCGATCCCCGCGAGCAGCGCGCGCACCGTGCGCGCCTCGCGACCGCCGATGCCGTGGTCGCTGAGTTCGCGGATGCCGGTGAAGTCGGAGACGACGATGCCCTCGAAGCCAGCCACGCCCCTCAGCCAGCCCTCGATCAGCGGGCGATGCGCATGGCAGGGCGTGCCGTTCAGCGCGTTGAAGCCGGCCATCACGCCCTGCGCGCCGGCTTCCACGCCGGCCTTGAACGGGGCGAGGTAGACGTCGTGCAGCGTCTCGGGCGCGATCTCGGCGGCGTCGTAGTCGCGCCCGCCGAAGGAGGCGCCATAGCCGACGAAGTGCTTGAGACAGGCCGAGACCCGCCCCGATGCCTTCGGGTCGTCGCCCTGGAAGCCGCGCACCACGGCGGCGGCGTAGGCGGAGGCGAGGAACGGGTCCTCGCCCGGGCTCTCGGCCACGCGCCCCCAGCGGGGATCGCGGCAGACGTCGATCATCGGCGCGTAGGCCTGGTGCAGCCCCTCGGCCGCGGCCTCGAAGGCCGCCGCCGCCGAGGCGTCCTCGACGAGGCCCATGTCCCAGGTGGCGGCCAGCCCGAGCGGCAGAGGAAACAGCGTGCGGTGGCCGTGGATCACGTCCTCGGCGAACAGGAGCGGGATCGCGAGACGGGTCGAGAGCGCCGCCTCCTGCATCCGCTTCACGGTCGCGAACGACTTGGTGCCGAACACCGAGCCGACCTTGGCCTCGCCGATGAGGCGGTCGACCCACGGCACCTCGCCGACGCCGGTCGCCTGCCCCTCGTTCGCGCCGTAGAGCACGAGCTGGCCGATCTTCTCGGCCGGCGTCATGCGGCCCATGAGGTCGGCGACGAAGGCCGCCGTGTCGTCGATCGTCTCGCTCATGGACCGCTCGTGGAAGCTTCTGGGGGTCACTCCGCCGCGATGCGGCGCAGCGGCAGCTCGGGCGCGGGCTCGATCCGCGCGATCCCGTCCTCGATCACGAGGAGATCGGTGTAGAACGGTACCCCCTCGGGGCTGATCGGCGGCTCGTGCTCGTGCATCACCGACACGACGATCGCGCGCGGCAGATGTTCCTTGAGCAGGCGGTGGAAATCGAGCGTCGCGTCGGGGTCCATCGCCGAGGGCGCCTCGTCGAGCATCAGGAGGCCCGGGCGCTGGAGCAGGATGCGCGCTAGCACCAGGCGCTGTTTCTGCCCGCCCGAGAACACGTTGGCCCAGGACTTCCCGCCCATCAGCGTCTCGCCGAGGTGGGGCACGAAGCGCGCGAGCCCGGCTTCGCCCAGGGCGGCGGCGACCTTCAGGTCGTCGAAGTCCTCGGCCATGTGCGGATAGGTGACCAGCTCCTTCAGCGTCAGCCGCTCGGGCAGGTCCGGATCCTGGCCCGCGAAGAAGGCGTCGACGCCTTTCGGCAGCGCGATCTCGCCCTCGCCGTAGGGCCAGAGGCCCATGATCGCCTTCAGCAGGCACGACTTGCCCGCGCCGTTCTGGCCACGGACGTAGGCCCAGCGGCCCGGGCGCACGGTCAGCGCGTGCGCGCGGATGAAGGGCTCGGCGTCGTGGCCGCGATGGCAGAGCGCGAGGTGCTTGATCGTGAGCCCGAGCGCGGGGTCCTGCTCGCGGTAGGCGAAGTCGTAGCGCCCGGTCTCGCGGTAGAACGAGGCCGAATCGCCCACGCGCTCGATCGCCTCGGCAAGCTCGGTCAGCCGCCCGGTGTTGGCCTTGAGCGTCGCCAGCGCCGGCATGACCTGCACGAACCACGAGCAGTCGTTGATCAGCTCGGCCACCAGCTCCGAGCCGGCCGCGTAGGTCTTGAAGGTCATCGTGCCCGATAGATAGGCGGGCAGCGCCGGCAGGTAGCCGAGGAGCCGCATCGTCAGGAACTGCGTGCCCTGGGTGAAGCTCAGGAACGCCGACTCGGTGCCGTTCAGGCGGTGCCAGGTGCGGTCGATGCCGCCGTAGAGCCGCGCGTTCAGCCGCGCCTGCACCCGCTCGCCGCGCGAGATCGCCATGCGCGGCGCGCGGCCGAGCATCTGGGTCATCTCGCCGCGCCACGTACCGTCGGCCTTCTGGCGCGCGATGGTCTGACGCTCCAGCACCCGCCCGAGGCGGTAGGCCGCGAAGGTCATCAGCGGCACGTAGACGACGATCAGCACGGCCGCGAGCACGGCCGAGCCGTAGCCCCCCGGCGCGAGGTCGACCGCGAAGGCCGGGCCGAAGGTGTCGCCGAGCCACTGCTTCAGGTCGAAGGCCCAGCGGTCGAGCACGGGCACCGGCGCCGAGCGCTCGATCAGCGCCTCGGAGACGAAGTAGATCGAGGCGACCGAGCCCCAGAGGCCCATCACCAGCCCGATGGTCGCGCCGAACACGCCGGTGGTGCAGACGTCGACGCGCTGGTCGATGTTGTCGGGCAGCCGCGCGATCGTCGAGGTCGGGTCGCCGTCGCCGTCGCCGGCGCGGTCGGAGGTGAGGTTCAGCGCCACCTGTCCGCGCGCGAGCATCGCGGCCTGGAAGCGCTCCTGCGTCCAGCCGCGCGCCTTGCGGTGCAGCGTGGTCGAGAAGAAGTGGCGGATGCCGATGCCGCCGATCCGCGAGAGCGCGATCGCGCCGTAGACGCCGGCGGCCGTCAGGATCGCCACCAGCGGCGCGTCGCCCGCGGCGGAGGCGTGGACGTTGACGAGGGCGCCGAGGAAGTCGGCCGAGGCCATCGCCACCCAGACCGAGGACTTCGACAGGAGCGTCGTCATCGCGATCACGGCCGCCGTCAGCGACCAGGCTTCGAGCCAGCGCTCGGAGGTCCAGTAGGCGGTGACCAGCCCCCAGAAGCCGCGCATGTTCGAGACCGGCGTCTCGCCCTCGGGGCGCAGCGGCACGCGCGCGCGCACGACGAGGCGCCCGAGCGCGGCGCGGGCGTGTCCGGCCTTGTTGCCGATATGATACAGAAGCGGCATGCTGCGACGGCGCGCCGCGACCACGGCGTCCGCCACGGCGCGCGTCGCCCCCACGAGCGCGCGCCGTGCCTTCCCGAGCCGCCCAGGCTCCCCTCCCCGATCTCGCGTCACTCGATCATCCCCTTGATCCGCCGCCCGTTTTTCCCGACCGCCTCGAACGCGACCGCATCCTCGG
The DNA here is from genome assembly GCA_050330995.1 of Paracoccaceae bacterium. Lineage (GTDB taxonomy): Bacteria > Pseudomonadota > Alphaproteobacteria > Rhodobacterales > Rhodobacteraceae > Thermohalobaculum. Next base: position 81,585 of record JBHJHI010000022.1, on the reverse strand, counting down.
CCCCCCCCAGGGTTTCAGTCTGTGACAATCGTCGTGATAGATCATCGCAGCATTGGGGCCGATGGACGGCAGTGACGCCTTTCCGTGAACGTTGTTGCGAGGAGAGCGCAGTTCACCCCTAGACAACCCGAGCACGAAACAAGAGGTCGTGATGACCGAGGCGGACAAGCGTCGAAACCGAGGCGATGGCGGGACGCCCCCCCGGCGTCCGGGTCCGGAGGGGGCTCGGCTCCTCCGGGAGCACCGCGGTCGCCCGACGCGAAGGCGACCGCGATCGGCTTCGTCGCCGTGCTGCTCTGGGCCCTGCTCGCGCTCTTCACCGTCGGCACCGGGCGCGTGCCGCCCCTTCAGCTCACCGCCATGGCCTTCGCGGTCGGGGGCACGATCGGCCTCGCAGCGATCGTGTCACGGCCCGGACCGACGGCTCCGGCGCTCGGACGCGCGCTCGCCCAGCCCGTGCGGGTCTGGGCGCTCGGGGTGGCGGGCCTGTTCGGCTACCACCTCGCCTACTTCACCGCGCTCGACAACGCGCCGCCGGCCGAGGCCGGGCTGATCGCCTATCTCTGGCCGCTCCTGATCGTGCTGTTCTCGGGGCTGCTGCCCGGCCAGCGGCTCGGGGGGCTGCACGTGGCCGGCGGACTGCTCGGGCTCGCGGGCGCGGCGCTCCTGATCCTCGGCGAGCGCGGGCTCTCGACGCCCGAGGCCGCCCATCTGCCGGGCTACGCCGCCGCCATCGCCTGCGCGCTGATCTGGTCGGGATACTCGGTCCTCTCGCGCGTGGTCGGGGAGGCGCCGACCGACAGCGTCGCGGGCTTCTGCCTCGTCGTCGCCGGTCTCGCCGCCCTCGCCCATCTCGCGCTGGAGGCGACGGTCTGGCCGGAGGACGCGCTCGGCTGGGCGGCGGTGCTCGGCCTCGGGCTCGGCCCCGTCGGCGCGGCGTTCTACGCCTGGGACCATGGCTGCAAGCGCGGCGACCTCCAGCTCCTCGGCGTCTCGGCCTATGCCGCGCCGGTGCTCTCGACCGCCGCGCTGGTCGCGGCCGGCGTCGCCGCGCCGTCCTGGCGGCTGTTCGCCGCCGCGGGATTGATCGCGCTCGGGGCGGGGCTCGCGGCGCTCGGCTCGGCGCGGCGCGCGCGGGCCGCCCGCGCTCCCTGACGGCGCCCCGGCCGCGGCGCGGCTTCGGGGCGCTCGCCTCGCCTGGGCGGAGCGCTCGGCCATCGCGGCGGGGAACACGAGCCCGAGCGCGCGGCGCGACCGAGGCGGGCGGCGCTCAGAGATCGACTGTCGGCAGGTCGAGCCGCTCGGCGAGCACCCGGCGGTGGCAGCCGCTCGCGTCGGCCTCGTAGCAGAGCAGCGCGCAGGGTTCGGCCCGCGCGAGCGCGGCGAGGGCGGCGAAGGCGTCCACGGCCTCGGGCGTGGCGAGCCAGTCGGCGTAGATCGCGCGCATCTCGGCCACGCGCCCGCGCCGCGCCGCCTCGCGCCCGGCCTTGGGCGTGCCGAGCGCGCGCAGGTGGGTGTAGCCGATGCCGGCCTCCATGAGCGAGGCGGCGAGTACGCGCTTGGAAAAGCCCGCCCGGCGCGAGGCCGCGACCGCGCGCACGTCGACGACCCGCGCGACCGAGGCCGCACGCAGCCGGGCGATCACGTCGCCGAGCGCCGCGTTCTCGTAGCCGATGGTGGCGAGCCGCGAGGCCATGCGCCCTCCGGCGGAGATGGGTGGTGGCGAGGGAGAGACTTGAACTCTCGACCTCACGATTATGAGTCGTGCGCTCTAACCGGCTGAGCTACCTCGCCGCCGCGGGGGCACTTACGGTCTGCGCGCGGGAGCGTCAAGCACGACCCGTGTCTCGGGCCCGCCGCCGCGCCGGGAGCCGGGCCGGACACGTCGCCGCCAGCGCGAGGCCGGGCGCGCCGCCGCACGGGGGAGCCATGGGGGAGCAACGCGAACGCCCGGCCCGTCGTTGACCCGCGGCGCCCGGTCCGAGCGGGCCGCGCGAGCCCGACGACAGGAGATCCCCCGAATGGCGAGCCTCGATCTCGACCGCGTCTCCGACGCGCTGGTGCACGAGGAGGCGGGCAAGCGACGCCTCGCGCTCGCCTCGTTCCTCGAGAGCACCATCGTGCCGATCCCGCTGGAGACGCTGGTGGTGCCGCTGATGGTCGCCAACCCCGAGCGCGCCTGGCGCATCGCGCACGCGATCTTCGCGGGCTGCCTCGTCGGCGCGCTCATGTTCTACGTCCTCGGCAACCTCTTGTACGAGCCGGTGATCGAGCCCGCGATCGAGACGCTCGGGCTGACCGAAACCTTCCAGGAGACCCGACAGCGCCTCGACGAGAGCGGGCTGTTCTGGGCGGTGTTCCTGATCTCGCTCGCGCCGCTGCCGTTCCAGCTCGCCACCCTCGGCGCGGGCACCATGGGCGAGAACGTGGTGGTGTTCATGGCCGCGGTCGCGCTCAGTCGGGGCATCCGCTACTACGGCCTCGCCTTCCTGGCCGAGCGCTTCGGCGCGCGCATCCTCGAACTCGCCGGCGGGCGACGTCAGGCGCTCGTGAGCGGCGTCGTGCTGCTGGTCGCGCTCTGGCTGCTCGCCCAGTTGGTGCGCTGAGCCGGCGCGCCCCCTCGGGCGCCGTTCGACCCGATCGGATCGGGCCGCGCGCCACCAGTCATCGGAACGCGCGCGTTCTCGCGACGCCCGAGCCTTTCGCTCGGGCGGGCCGAACGCTCTATCCGATCACCCGCTCCAGCATCCTCAGCCAGTTCTCGCGCGCGATCTTGGCGATCAGCGCCTCGCCGTAGCCGGCCGCGCGCATCGCCTCGACGAGCCGCGGCAGGCCGGCCACGTCGCTGATCGCGCGCGGCAGCAGGCAGCCGTCGAAGTCCGAGCCCAGGGCCACGCCGTCCTCGCCGAGACGCGCGAGCAGGTGGTCGAGGTGGCGCAGCATCACCTCGATCGGCGTGTCGCGATCGTGTCGGCAGTCGGGGCGCAGGAAGGCGACGTGGAAGTTGAGCCCGACCAGCCCGCCCCGCTCGGCGATCGCGTCGAGCTGGCGGTCGGTCAGGTTGCGCGCGGACGGCGAGACGGCGTGCGCGTTCGAGTGGCTGGCCACCAGCGGCTGGTCCGAGACGCGGGCGACGTCCCAGAAGCCCGCCTGGGTCAGGTGCGAGCAGTCGATCAGCACCCCCATCGCCTCGCAGCCCATCACCAGCGCCCGGCCCGCCTGGGTCAGTCCCTCGCCCTCGTCCGGCTCCGGCTGCGCGGCCATCGGCGCGCCGTGGCCGAAGGCGTTCGCGCGCGACCAGACTGGCCCGAGCGAGCGCAGCCCGGCGACGTAGAGAACCTCGAGCGCGGCGAGGTCGGTGTCGATGCACTCCGCCCCCTCGACGTGCGGCACGGCGGCGATGCGGCCCGAAGCCATGGCACGGCGGATCGCGCCCGCGTCGGTCGCGATCGTCATCTCGTCCGGGTGGGCGCGCGCGAGCCGGCGCAGTCGCGCGAACAGCGCCATGGTGAAGCCGAGAGCCGCGGTCTGCTCGACCGGCGCGTCGCGCGCGACCGCCTCGTCGGCGCCGGCGGGCGCGGGATCGAGCAGCCCAGAGGGCGTGAACATCGCGAACAGCCCGCCGCGCAGGCCGCCGGCGCGCGCCCGGGCGAAGTCGATGTCGAGCCGGGCGACGCGCCGGCCTCCGACGCTCTCGGGCTCGGCGGCGGGGTCGGCGAACCGGCCGCGCCGCTCGGCCAGCTCCAGGCGCAGGAGCGTGTCGTTGTGGCCGTCGAACACCGCCGTCTCCTGGCGACGGACGGCGGGGGCCGTCTCCTCTGGCGCGAGCTGCGCGTCGGCGGTCATGCGGTCTCCCCTGCTCCCGGTCGCCTGCACCTAACGCGACGTGGCGCGAGGTCACGGGCGCGGGTCGTGCGCTTAACCCCGCGCTCACCACGCCCGGCGAGGCTCGGCGCCAGAGAGATCCGCATCCGCCGGGAGCCTCGCCGATGATCGCCCGCCCCGCCCTCGCCCTCGTCGCCGCCCTCCTCGCGCCGCTACAGGCCCCGGCGGGCGCCTGGACCAAGCCCGAGGGCGAGGGCGTGGCGATCCTCGGCATCGGCCGCGAGGGGGCGCCCGCGGGGATGCTTACCGGACGCGCGCCCGACGGCGCCAAGCACTCGGGCCAGCTCTACGTCGAGTACGGCCTGTCCGAGCGGGTGACGCTCGGCGCCAAGCTGTTCGCCGACCGCCGCCACGACGGCGCGGAGGCCCGCAGCGCCCAGGCCGGCGGCTTCGCGCGGGTGCGGCTCTGGGCCGGCGAGGCCAGCGTCACCTCGGTCGAACTCGGCGCGGCCGTGCCGATGGAGGGGCTGCTCGGCGACCGCTACTCGGCGCCCCAGCCCGACAACGCGGCCGAGTTGTCGGTCGCGGGGCTCGTCGGGCGAAGCTGGTGGGGCGACTGGGGCAGCGCGTTCCTGTCCTCGTCCTGGGGCTACGCGCTGAGGGGCGAAGGCGCGCCTGGCCAGGTCCGCTCGGAGAGCACCCTCGGCTACAAGCCCGCCGACTGCTGCATGGCGATAGTCTCGCTCCACGGCCGCTACGAGACGCCGGCGCTCGCAGCCATGGCGGGGCGAATGACCGGCCGCGCGGTCCCGCCGGTCGACGGCGGCGCGAGCCTGAAGATCGCGCCCTCGGTCGCGTTCCGCCTGCCCGGCGGGCCGGCCGAGGCGGGGCGCGACCGGGCGTTCCTGCAGATCGGCCTCTCGCGCGAGCTGGTCGACACGGGCGGCGGCCTCGGCGTCTCGCTCTCGGTCTGGCGGACGTTCTGAGGCAGCGGTCGCGCGCTCGCGCCGGCATCTTGCCCGCACGAGCGTCCCGGCGCGCCGTCCGACCCGACCGGATCGGGCGCTCCGCATCGTCGCCCAAGCGCGCGCTTCGTCCGATCCTTGCCCGTCTCGCTCCGGCCGGGTCGCGCCCTAGCTCGCGACGCCCGGCAGCCGGCGCAGGCGCACGCCGTTGATGCGCCACCGGCCGTCCACCTCGCGCATCAGGTAGTCCGCCTCCCAGACCTCGCCGGTGTCGTCGACGAACGTGACGGTCTGGACCGGCCCGTGCGGGCTGTCGGCGAGCGCGCCCATGGCGTAGCGCTCGGGCGCCCAGATCATCGGATAGCCGTGCTCGACCATGTGGCCGAAGCGCCCGGCCGAGCCGAACTTGCCCTGGATCGAGGGCGAGGCGTGGGCGAAGGCGGCGTCGAGGTCGCCACGCTGGAAGGCGCCGATCTGGTCCTCGATCACGGTCTGGATCGCGGTGCCGTCGGCGTCCTGGGCCATGGCCGGACGGGCGAGCGGCTGGGCGAGCGCCAGCGCGAGGGCGAGGCAAGGCACGAGAAGCGGTCGCATGGGCGGTCCTCCGGTGCGTGCGGGCACCACGACGACACTGCAACGACGCCCTTCAGCGCTCGGTGAACTTGAACTCGATGCGCCGGTTGGCGGCGAGGGCCGCGGGGTCGTCGCCGTCGAGCAGCGGCTGGTTGTCGCCGAAGCCGGTGGCGGCCAGCCGCTCGGGAGGCACGTCCTCCTGCTCGATCAGGTAGCGCACGACCGAGAGCGCCCGGCCCTGGCTCAGCTCCCAGTTGTCGCGGTAGCGCCCGCCCCCCCTGAGCGGCGTGCGGTCGGTGTGGCCGTCGACGCGCAGGATCCAGTCGAGCCCGTCGGGCATCTCGTCCGCGATCTCGCGCAGCACCTCGCCGAGCGCCTCCAGCTCGGCGCGCCCGTCGGGGCCAAGCGTGGCCGAGCCGGGGTCGAACAGCACCTCGGACTGGAACACGAAGCGGTCGCCCACCACGCGGATGTCGGCGCGCCCGCCGAGCACCTCGGACATGCGGCCGAAGAACTCGGACTGGAAGCGCTCCAGCTCGGAGACCCGCTCGGCCAGCGCGGCGTTGAGGCGGTTGCCGAGATCGGCGATCTCGGCCTCCTGCGCCGCGCTCTCGACGTCGGCCTCGGCGAGCAGCCCCTGCAGCGCGGAGAGCTGGGCGCGAAGCTCGCTCGCCTGGCGGTTCAGGAGTTCGGTCTGGCGCGCGTCCTCGACCGCCTGGCGCTCGGCCTCGGCGAGACGCGCCTCGGCGACGGTGTTGAGCGCGGCCAGGCGCTCGCTCTCCGAGAGCGCCTCCCCGGCGCGGTTCTCCAGGTCGTCGCGCGCGGCCTCGGCGGCGGCGAGCAGCGTCAGCGTCTCCTCCGCCTCGCGCCGCGCGTCCTCCAGCGTCAGCGTCATGGCGTCGAGCGCGTCGTCGGCCTCGGCCAGACGCTCGCGCAGCCCCTCCGCGGCGGCGAGTTCCAGGAGACGCGCCTCCTCGGCGGCCGACAACTCCTCGGTCGTCGCCTCCAGCGTGGCCAGCGCCTCGGCACGGGCGGCGCGCAGCCGCGCGATCTCGGCCTCGTCCTCGTCAGCCTCCGCCGCGAGTTGCCCGAGGCGCTCGTCCGCCTCGGCGCGCGCCGCCGCCAACGCCGCTTCCAGGCTCGACAGACGCTCGGCCTGGGCGTCGATCGTGCCGGCCTGCGCCTCGGTCTCGGCCTCCAGGCTCGCGATGCGCTCCTCGCGCGCGGCGATCGCGCCGGTGCGGTCGTCGCGCGCGGCCTCCAGGCGCGCGATCCGCTCGTCCTGGGTCTCGCGCTCCGCCCGCAGCGCCTGCAAGCGCCGCTCGCGCTCGTCGGCGGTGTCCCGCACCGCCGCGAGGCGCGCCTCCAGCGCGGCGACCTCGTCCGCGAGCGCGGCGCGGGTCTCGTCGAGCGCTGCGAGACGGTCGGCCCGCTCCGCGCCCGCGGCGTCGAGGCGGGCGATCTCGGCCGAGAGCGCCTCGGCCTCCTCGGTGCGCGCCGCGACCTCGGCCTCCAGCGCCTCGATGCGCCCGGCCTGGGCGTCGCGCGTGGCCTCCAGCGCGACGACGGTCGCGCGCAGCTCGTCGAGCAGTGCCGCGCGGTCGGCCGCGGTCTCGCGCAGGCCCGCCGCTTCCTCCTCGAGCCGGGCGGCGCGCTCTGCGCTGTCCTCCCCGCTCTCGCGCAGAGCCTCGGCCTCGGCCCGCAGCCGCGCGATCCGCTCGTCCCGGCGGTCGCGCTCGCGCGCGAGCGCCGCGGTCTCGTCCTCGAGGCCGGCGACGAGCGCGAGCGCGCGCAGCCGTTCCGCGGCGATGCTCCCGGCCCGCTCCGTCTCGGCGGCGAGGTCGGCGCGCAGGTCCTCGACCAGCGCCTCGATCGCCTCGCGCTCGGCCGCGGCGCGGCGGGCGGCCTCGGCCTCCGCGTCGAGCGCCTCGCGCGCGCTCGCGAGCTGGCCAGCGATCTCCTCGCGCGCGGCCGCCACCTCCTCGAGGCGCGCGTCGAGGCGGTCGGCGCGCAGGCTCGCCGCGCCCTCCGCCTCGCGCGCCTCGGCGAGCGCGAGGCGGAGGCGCTCGGTCTCCCGCTCGGCCCCGGCGAGGCGCGCTCTCAGACCGGCGATCTCGGCGTCGCGCCCGTCGAGCGTGGCGCGGAGCTGGCCGGAGGTCTCGCGCGCCTCCTCGCGCTCGGCCCGTTCCAGCGCCAGGGCGTCGGACAGCTCGGAGAGTTCCGCGCCGAGCCGGTCGAGCGCGCTCTCCTGCTCGACGATCACGCTTTCCTGCTCGACGATCACGTTCTCCTGGCGCGCGATCGTCTCGTCCTGCTCGTCGATGCGCTCCGATTTCTCGGACACCGCCTCTCGCAGCGAGAACTGCACGATCATGAAGATCGAGAGCACGAACATCACGATGAGCAGGAGCGCCGTCATCGCGTCGACGAAGCCCGGCCAGACCGAGGCCTCGAGCCGGCCGTTCCCGCCGCGTCGTCTGAGCGCCATGCCGCTCCTCCGTCGGTTGCCCGCCCCGCCCTAAGCGCCGTCCGTCACTCGCCGCTCGTGCGCTCGTCGATCAGCCGCGTCAGCGCGCGAATGTCGCTCTGGAGCGCGCGGGTCGCCTCGTGGCGCCCGGTGGTCATCTCGTCGGCGATGCGCCGCAACTGCTGGTCGAGCGAGCGCATGTGCCCCTTCATCTCGGCGTCCAGCCCCGAGCCGCGCCGCGCGTCGAGCGCGCGGTCGAGGAGCTGCACCACCGCCTGCTGGCCCGAGGCGACCGAGGCCTGCGCCGCGTCGATGCGCTTCAGGACGTTCAGCGTGGCGTAGTCGCGCCCCGACTGGTTCTCGCGCGCCTCGCGCATCTCGTGGACCATCTGCGCCACCGCCGAGCGCTCGTGCTCGATCTGGTCGGCCATCTCGGCGACCACGTCGGCCGCGCGCGCGAGGCGGTTCTCGGCCTCGATGCGCGCGACCTCGGCCTTGGTCGCGAACTCGGTGGTCTTCTCCAGCCCCTCGTCGACGCGTTCGAGCAGCGCCACCAGCGCGCCCTCGGCGCCGTCGCCCTCGCCCACGAGCCCGAGGCGGGTGAACTGCGACAGCCACTCCTCCAGCTCGCGGTAGAAGCGGTTCTGGCCGTGGCCCGCGAACAGCTCCAGGAGCCCGACCACGAGGCTGCCGGCGAGGCCCAGGAGCGAGGAGGCGAAGGCGGTGCCCATGCCGCCGAGCTGGTCCTCGAGCCCGATCATCAGGCGGTCGAAGGTCGAGGCGTCCGAGGTCTCGCCCTCGGCCGGCGCGAGGCTCCGGATGGTGTCGACCACCGCCGGCACGGTCTGGCTGAGGCCCCAGAAGGTGCCGAGGAGCCCGATGAAGATCAGCAGCGTGGTGATGTAGCGCGTGATGTCGCGCGCCTCGTCGAGCCGGGTCGCCACGCTGTCGAGGACGGTGCGCGTCGAGGAGGCGGCGAGGCGGTTCTGCATCCGCCCCTCGCGCACGATCGGCGCCATGGCCGCGAGCAGGCGCGGCGGCGTCACGCCCGCGGCGACGTTGCGGTCGAGATCGCGCAGCCAGCGCACCGCCGCCACGAGCTGGCCGACCTGCCAGAAGGTCGCGGCCACGCCGATGACGAAGACGCCGGCGATCACGGCGTTGAGATAGGGGTTGGCGGAGAAAACGGTCTCGATCTGGGGAGCGAGCACCACGCCGGCGGCGGCAACGAGCGCCAGCACGATCAGCATGGGAAAGGTCTGGCGCGCCGGCGGCGAGAAGTCGACGCGGCCCTCGTCGGACAACCTCATCGCGCTTCCCGGTCCCCCTGGCCGCCCGACCACACGATGCGACGGGCTCGTCCCGCCGCGACGGCGCCTTATGGCGCGTCGTTGCGACGTGGGAAAGGCCGGGCCGTGTCGTTCCCGCCCTCGTGCGGCGTATTTACGTCGCGAGGAGCGCGCGGAAGGGGTCGAACACCTCGGCGTTGGCGGCGACGAGGCGGCCGGTCTCGAACGGCTCCCCCTCGCCGATGCCGCCCACCAGCCCGCCCGCCTCGCGCACGATCACGAGGCCGGCGGCGATGTCCCAAGGGTTGACCTCGCGCTCCCAGTAGCCGTCGTAGCGCCCGGCCGCGACGTAGGCGAGATCGAGCGCGGCCGCGCCGAAGCGGCGCACGCCCGCGGTGCGCGGCAGGACCTCGGCGAGGTCGCGGAAGCTCTCGGACAGCGTGCGCTTGGCGCCCCAGGGCAGGCCGGTGGCGAAGATCGCGGCCGACAGCTCGCGCCGGCCCGAGACGCGCAGGCGCCGGTCGTTCATCCAGGCGCCCGCGCCGGTCTCGGCCACGAACATCTCGTCCTTCACGGGGTCGAAGATCACGCCGGCGACGATCTTGCCCTTGTGCTCGAGCGCGATCGAGACCGCCCAGTGCGGCAGGCCGTGCAGGAAGTTGGTGGTGCCGTCGAGCGGATCGACGATCCAGCGCCGCGTCTCGTCGCGGCCGGTCTCCTCGCCCGTCTCCTCGCCGAGCCAGCCGTAGGCGGGACGCGCCTCCGACAGGATCTCGCGGATGGTGGCCTCGGACTTGCGGTCGGCGGTCGAGACGAAGTCGCCGGCCGACTTGCGGCTGACCTGAAGCTGCTCGACCTCGCCGAAATCGCGCACGAGACCGCGCCCGGCCCTGCGCGCGGCCTGGATCATGACGTTGAGGTTGGCGGAGGCGGTGGCCATGGGCGTGCCCTCGGGGGTGTGGTCGAGCGGGCCGCGCGTCCGGCGCGGACGATCGGGGGCGTCGGCGGGGTGACCCCCGTCCTACGGGATCGGGCGGTCGGCGCGATCGCGCGCGGCTCGCCGTCGGGGCGGGGTTCGCCCCGGCGCCCTCACGAGGCCGCGCGACGCGTCCTCACGCCCGCTCGACGTAGGTCGCGTCCTCGGTCGCCACCACCACCTTCTCGTCCTGGCCGACGAAGGGCGGCACCATGATGCGCACGCCGTTGTCGAGCACGGCCGGCTTGTAGCTGTTGGCCGCGGTCTGGCCCTTCACCACCGGCTCGGTCTCGGCGATCGTGCACACCACCTTCTCGGGCAGGGTCACGTTCAGCGCCTCGGTCTCGTAGTACTCGATCGTGACGGTCATCCCGTCCTGCAGGAAGGCGCGGCGCTCGCCGAGGATCTCGGCCGGCAGCTCGATCTGCTCGAAGGTGTCGCTGTCCATGAACACCAGCATGCCGTCGGTCTCGTACAGGAACTGCTGGTCGCGCTGCTCGAGGCGCACGCGCTCGACCTTGTCGGCCGAGCGGAAACGCTCGTTCAGCTTCGAGCCGTTGCGGATGTTGCGCAGCTCCACCTGGGCGAAGGCGCCGCCCTTGCCGGGCTTCACGTGCTCGGTCTTGACCGCGACCCAGAGCCCGCCGTTGTGTTCGAGCACGTTGCCGGCCCGGATCTCGTTGCCGTTGATCTTCGCCATCGCGCGCCTCTCGCCCTCGCCGCCCGGACGGCCGGCCCCCGCGGCCCCGTCCGATCGCGCGCCTCTCTAGCCGCGTGCCCGGTCGCGGGCAAGACGACCGCCCGACCACGTCGAGGGGCCTCGCCACTTCAGGCGAGGGCGGCTTTCGACTATCTCCTGCAATCGACTCCCGCAGGGGCGACACGGCCGATCATGGACGCATCGAACACCGACGACGCCTGGCAGACCCGCAAGCGCCAGCTGATGGTCCAGCCCTTCGTGCACGCCGTGACCGCGAGCGCGATCCCGATCGTGCTGACCGACCCGGGCGCGCCCGACAATCCGATCGTGTTCGCCAACGACGCCTTCCTGCGCCTGACCGGCTATCCCGAGCGCGAGGCGCTCGGGCGCAACTGCCGCTTCCTGCAAGGCCCCGACACCGACCGCGAGACGGTCAGGCGCCTGCGCGAGGGCATCGAGGCCCGCGAGGTGGTGCGCACCGAGATCCTGAACTACCGCCGCGACGGCACGCCGTTCTGGAACGAGCTGCATGTCGCCCCGGTGTTCGACGACACCGGCGATGTCTCGTACTTCATCGCCTCGCAGGTCGACGTCACCGACCGGGTCCAGGCGACGCGCGATCTCGCGAGCGCCCGCGCCGAGCTGGAGGCGCGCGTCGCCGAGCGCACCCGCGCGCTGGAGGAGGCGGCGCGGCGCAGCGAGCTGCTCGCGCGCGAGGTGACGCACCGGGTGCGCAACAGCCTGACGCTCCTGTCCTCGATGATCGAGCTGCAGCGCCGCACGGCCGCGACCGACGACGCGCGCGCCATGCTGCGCGAGGTGCAGGGACGCATCGCCGCGGTCGGGCGCATCCAGGGGCTGCTCGACGGCGTCGCGGTCGACGAGCGCGCGGTCGCGCTTCGCCCCCTGCTCGCGACGCTTTGCTGCGACCTCGATCTCAGCGCCAGCGTGAGCGTGCGCCTCGCGCCGGGCGCGGAGGTCGTCGCCACGCCGGAACAGGCGCTGCCCGTGGCGCTCGTGGCCACCGAGCTGGTGCTGAACGCGCAGAAGCACGCCTTCGCCCCCGGCACGGAGGGCGAGGTCGTGCTCTCGCTCGGGCGCGAGGACGATCGCGTGGTGATGGCGGTAGAGGACGACGGGTGCGGGCTGCCGGCGGGCTTCGACCCGGCCGCGAGCCACGGCACGGGAATGCTGGTGGTGCGAAGCCAGCTCGGTCGCATCGGCGGCCGGCTCCACGCGGGCGCGGGCGCCGCGGGCGGGGCGCGCCTCGTCGCCTCCTTCCCCGCCGGCTGACCCCGCCGGTCGGCGCCCGCGCAACCCGGCCGCCGCCGGCGGCGTTGGGAGCGATCACGCCTCGTCATCCGGACCCGAGACCATGTCCTCGCGCCGCGCCCGCCGCAGCTTCGCCGTGATCGGCCTCGGCCGCTTCGGCGGCACCATCGCCACCGAGCTCGCCCGCTTCGACAACCGCGTGCTCGGCGTCGATCTCGACGAGGCGACCGTCGCGCGCTTCGCCGGCACGCTCGCCGACGTGGTGATCGCCGACGGCCGCTCGGAGGAGGCGCTGCGCGAGGCCGGGGTCGCGGGCTACGACGTCGCCGTGGTCGGCATCGGCGAGAGCCTCGAAGGCTCGATCGTCTGCACCATGAACTGCCGCCTCCTCGGCATCGAGACCATCTGGGTCAAGGCGCAGAACCGCACGCATCACCGCATCCTCACCAAGATCGGCGCCGACCGCGTGGTCGAGGCCGAGCGCGAGTTCGGCGAGCACGTCGCCCAGATGCTGCACAACCCGGTGCTCCGCGACTACGTCAGCCTCGGCAACGGCTTCCACGCCTACGTGGTGATCGTGCCCGAGCGGCTCGCGGGCCAGGCGCTCGGCCGGCTCGGCCTCGCCGGGCACGACCTCAAGTGCCTGTCGCTGATGCGCGGGGGCAAGCATCTGCCCGTCGACGAAGAGGCCGCCATCAAGAAGGACGACCGCCTCCTCCTGCTCGGCAAGCGCGCCGATCTGCGCGCCTTCGCCGACGTCTGCTGACGCATGGCCTTGCGGGGCTCGCGGCGCGGGCGCATCGCGCTGCCGCCGCCGGCGGTGCTGGCGATCGCCTACGCCTGCTTCATCGCGGCGGGCACGGCCGGGCTGATGCTGCCGGCGGCGCAGGCGATCCCCTTCACCTGGGGCGACGCGCTGTTCACGGCGACCTCGGCCGTGACGGTGACGGGCCTGATCGTGGTCGACCCGGCCGCGGTGCTGACGCCGCTCGGCCAGGGCATCCTGCTCGTGCTCATCCAGCTCGGCGGGCTCGGGCTGATGGTGTTCGGGGTGCTGGTGCTCTCGGCGCTCGGGCTGCCGGTCGGGCTCGCGGGGCGCTCCTGGCTGCGCGAGGATCTCAACCAGACCTCGTTCAGCGACCTCGGCCAGCTGATCGCGACCATCGCGCGGGTGGTGATCGCGCTCGAGCTTCTGGGCGCCGCGGCGCTCGCGGTCGCCTTCGTGCCCGATCTGGGCTGGGAGGCCGGGCTCTGGGCGGCGGTGTTCCACTCGGTCTCGGCGCTCAACAACGCGGGGCTCTCGATCTTCTCCGACAGCCTCGCGGGCTACGTCGACGACGTGGTTGTCAACGTGACGGTGCCGCTTCTCTTCATCGTCGGGGGTCTCGGCTACAGCGTGCTCGCCGACCTCGCCCGCGCGCGGGGCTGGCGGGGGCTGACGCTGCACGCCAAGCTGATGCTCTCGGGCACGGCGGTGCTGATCGCGGTCGGCGTGATCGGCATCGGCGTGCTCGAATGGAACAACGTCGCCACCCTGGGCGGGCTCCAGAACGAGCCCAGGGTCATGGCGATCTGGTTCCAGGCGGTGACGCCGCGCACGGCCGGGTTCAACACCATCGACATCGCCGGGCTCGACGACGCGACGGCGCTTCTGGTGATCTGCCTCATGGTGGTGGGCGGCGGGCCGACCTCGACCGCCGGCGGCAGCAAGGTGACGACGCTCGTGGTGATGGGCCTCGCCACGCTCGCCTTCTTCCGCCGCCAGTCGGCCGTGAGCGCGTTCGGCCGCTCGATCCCGATGGCCGAGGCGATGAAGGTGATGGCGATCGTGACGCTGAGCCTGATGCTGATCGTGCTGACCACCTTCGTGCTGGCGCTGACCACCGAGGCGCCGTTCCTCGACCTCGCCTTCGAGGCGGCCTCCGCCTTCGGCACCGTCGGCCTCTCGCGCGGCGCCACGGGCGAGCTGGACGACGTCGGGCGCGGCATGATCATCGCGACCATGTTCGTCGGCCGGCTCGGGCCGCTGGCGCTGGGGTTCTTCCTGGCGACGCGGACGGCGCCGCTGGTGCGGTATCCGGCGAGCCGGGTGCAGTTCGGGTGAAGGCTGATCGGGCGCTTCGTCAGGTGTCGAGCGTGTCGTCGTCCTTGCCGGTTCGTCCGCTCCCCGGCGAGCTGCCGCGCATCCGCGTCAGGAACGTGATGATGCCGGCCATCCAGCCGAATTCGCTCGGAAGGCCGGCCGCAAGAGCGAGGATGGTGCTACCGGCGGCGGTGAATGCCGAGACGGTGGTGCATTCCGCGAACTTCTGCATCCCCGTCGATCGACCAGCCTCCAAGTCGGCGAGCGCCTGCTTCGCGTTGGCGCGCAGGAAAGAGCGGATCGCCCTGAGGTAGGCGCGTCTGGCTAGGGGCGGTGCGACCGACGCCTCGTCTTCCGGGCTCGGCTCCGGGATCGCGTAGCCTTCGAGCGAGAGAATTTCGTCCTCTGCCTCCGGTGCGACGAGGTCGGGTTCCACCTCAGCCATGCGCGCTCGGGCCTCGCTGGCGAGGCGTACCGCTTCCTGTTCGGTCTCCGCCGCCGCGAACGCGTCCGCAACACCGCGCTGATAGTCCGCCCATTCGGGGAACTGTCCGACGAAGAGAGCGAGTTGAGCGTTAATCGTCACCAACTCGGCCGCATCCTCGGCGAGCATGACCTCGTCCGCCCGTTCGGCGAAGGCTTGCAGGGCGCTGGCGTGAATGCCGAGCTTGACCGGATCGAGATTGGCGATGCTGCCGCCCAGTGCGTTCAGGCAACGATCCAGCGTCTTGGCGACACGACGGTTCTGGCCGCCTCCGCCGCCTTCGAGAAAATTAGCGATCAACTCGCTCAAAGCGTCGTGCGCGCTGTCGACGCCAGCGCGCCGCTCGGCCTCGATGCTCGGGGACGGAGGTGGCGTCAGGCGGATCGCGCCGTCGCGATAGTCGAAATGGAGCGGCGATGGCCGCTCGGCGGGCAGGTCTTCGGGTGTCGGATGTCGATGTCGTTCGATCAGCCGGGCGATAATCGCGTTGACGTGCGCCGGTCCCTTCTCCCAGTCCTCGTTCGGGATCAGGACGCGCTCGCGTTCGAGCGGGAGGTCGGGCGGGTCGCCACGCAGGCGGGCTTCGTACCACTCGGTCCAGACCCACCAGTGCGCATCTTTCTCAGCGAGCAAGACCAAGCGTATATCATGCCATGCTTCTCGTAAGTCCTGTAGCGGTTCGCTCTCAGGCCACAGAGGGCGGTCAATCAAGAGGTAAGCGGCGCCCCCACCGTACTCTCGCTCGACTTTGCGCAGCAAGTCGACGTCTGCCTCGACTATTTTCCACATGCTTAAAGAGTGTAGATTCCCGTGATTTGAAAGAAAGTACTCACTAGCGGCGGCAATCGCTACAACGGCGGTGTTAGTATTAAACCCAGATCCTGCGACGACGTCGGCAGTTGCACCAAAGGCCGCTCCTGGGGGATCTGCAGCGGCGGCGGCTGCGCGGATTTCACCTGAACCATACACACCACCGTGCGCAGCTAACCATGAAGCAGACGCAGCACGAAACACTTCCACTATCGAGCGTGAGGAATCCGAAGCGTTGCGGGACCAGACGTTTTTGCTGAGAAGCGGAAGAAAGCGCAGGGCGGCGCGAATTGCGATTGCTTCGACGTCCTCACGAGACCGCCTTTCCAGAAATCGATCGAGAGTGTAGCGATCCGTGATCTGAAGGCTCTCGGTGTCCTGCTTCATTGTTTTTCGCTTCTCGCTTAGCCGCGAGCCCTGCCCTACCCCGGCGGCACCAACAGCGCCGACAGCCGGAACCCCGCCGCCGCGAACGGCGCCACCGTCACCACGTCGCCGTCAGCGAGGTTGGCAATCAGGCGCCAGCCCTCGGGCTCGCCAGCGAAGGCCTCCAGCGTGCCGGCGTCGGGGTCGATCAGCCAGAGGTGCCCGACGCCCGCGCGCGCGTAGACGTCGCGCTTGGCCGTGGTGTCGAGCCGGCGCGTGGAGGGCGACAGGATCTCGCAGACCCAGTCGGGCGCGAGCGTGAAATAGGCGACGTCCGGGAACTCAGGCATCCGCTCGCGTCGCCAGCCGCAGAGGTCGGGGACCACCACGTCGTCGCCGAGATGCAGCTCGGGCTCGACGCAGAACCACCAGCCGCCCGGCTCGTCGCTCTCGGGGCCGTAGGGGCCTTCGAGCCGCCCGGCCAGCGCGAACTGCGCCCGCGCATGGCGCGAGCGCGGCCGCGGCTGTAGATGCAGCGCCCCGTCGACCAGTTCCGCGACCATGTGTTCGGGCGCGGCGAGTACGTCCGCATAGGTCGCGGGGCTCTGTCGGATCACGGCTTGTTCGGTCATCGCCACCTCCGAGCGCGAACCATAACCGATCCTCGCCGCCCCGTCCCCTCGGCGTCCCCTTCCCCGCGGCCGCGGAACGTGGGACACCGCGCGCCATGGGTCTCCTGCTCCTCGTCGCCGGCATCTTCGCGGGGCTGTTCGTCTGCCTCGCCACGCTCTACAGCCTCGCCCAGGCGATCATGGGCGAGGGCAGCGTGCGCTGGGCGCACGTCGGCGCGATCCTGGGCGTGCTCGCGGTCATGACCGCGCTCGAACTGGGCTCGGTGCCCGCGGCGCGGCTCCTCGCCCTGCCGCTTCTCGGCCTCGCGCTCTGGTGCGCCTATCTGGAGGAGCGCTGGTTCAAGGTGTTCCCGGTGCTGCACCAACTCTTCGCCGCCGTCCTGATCGCCGGTCTGGTCGCTCTCTGAGATGGCCAGGACACGCACCCGCTACGTCTGCCGCGAGTGCGGCACGGTCCATTCCAAGTGGGTCGGGCAGTGCGAGGGCTGCGGCGCCTGGAACGCGCTCGAAGAAGACACCGGGCTCGGCGCTGCCGCCCCGGTCGCGACCGGCCTCGGCGCCAAGCGCGGCCGCGCCATGGCGCTCGAAGCCCTCGACGCCGTCGAGGCGCCGCCCGCGCGCGCGGCCTCGGGCATCGCCGAGTTCGACCGGGTGCTCGGCGGCGGCCTCGTGCCGGGCTCGGCGGTGCTGGTCGGGGGCGATCCGGGGATCGGCAAGTCGACGCTGCTCCTGCAGGCGACCGCCGCCTTCGCCGCGCGCGGGCTCTCGACCGTCTACGTCTCGGGCGAGGAGGCGACGGCGCAGGTGAGGATGCGCGCCTCCCGGCTCGGGCTGGAGGCCGCCCCCGTCGCGCTCGCCGCCGAGACGGGGCTGCGCGACATCCTGACGACGCTCGCGGCCAAGCCGCCGGGGCTCGTGGTAATCGATTCGATCCAGACCCTCTGGCTCGACACCGTCGAGAGCGCGCCGGGCTCGGTCGCCCAGCTCCGCGCCGCCGTCCACGAACTCGTCGGCTTCGCCAAGCGCCGCGGCACCGCGGTGCTGCTCGTCGGCCACGTCACCAAGGAAGGCGCGATCGCCGGGCCGCGCGTGGTCGAGCACATGGTCGACACGGTCCTCTACTTCGAGGGCGAGCGCGGCCATCACTTCCGGCTCCTGCGCGCGGTCAAGAACCGCTTCGGCCCGGCCGACGAGATCGGCGTGTTCGAGATGACCGGACGGGGCCTCGCCGAGGTGGCCAACCCTTCGGCGCTGTTCCTCGGCGAGCGCGGCGAGCCGACGCCGGGCTCGGTGGTGTTCGCCGGCGTCGAGGGCACGCGCCCGTTGCTGGTCGAGTTCCAGGCGCTCGTCGCGCCCTCCGCGCTCGGCACGCCGCGGCGCACGGTGGTCGGCTGGGACTCGGGGCGCCTCGCCATGACGCTCGCGGTGCTGGAGGCGCGCGCGGGCGTCGCGCTGCACGGCCACGACGTCTATCTCAACGTCGCCGGGGGCCTGCGCGTGAGCGAGCCCGCGGCCGACCTCGCCGCCGCCGCCGCCCTGCTCTCGGCGCTCTCGGGCGAGGCACCGCCGGCCGAGACGGTGGTGTTCGGCGAGATCAGCCTCTCGGGCGCGCTGCGCCCCGTCGCCCAGGCCGACGCGCGCCTGCGCGAGGCGGCCAAGCTCGGCTTCGCCCGCGCGCTCCTGCCCGAGAGCACCACCGTCGCCGCGCCGCACGATCTCGCGCTCGACCGCGTTGCGGATCTCGCCGCGTTTGCTAGACGTGTCGGCGTCGGCGCCGACTGAGGCGGCGCGGCGCGGCGGCGCGAGGGGCGCGCCGCCCACGGTCTTCGGGGGCACCTCGCATGGCGTTCACCATCGTCGACTTCGGCGTGCTCGGCGTCGCGCTCGTCTCGGGCCTGCTCGCCTACTCGCGCGGCTTCACGCGCGAGGCGTTCGCGCTCGCGGGCTGGGTGGTCGCGGGCGCGGTCGGTCTCTACCTCGCACCCTTCGTCGAGCCGCTGATCCGCGAGGCGCCGGTGATCGGCGACTTCCTGGCCGGCAGCTGCGTGCTCTCGATCATCGCCGCCATCGTGGTGGTGATCGCCTTCGCGCTCCTGGTCCTGTCGGTGTTCACGCCGCTCGCCTCGAACGCGGTGCTCGACAGCGCGCTGGCTCCTCTGGACCGCGCGCTCGGCTTCGCCTTCGGCGTCGTGCGCGGGCTGGTGCTCGTCGCCGTCGCCTACTTCGTCTACGACAGCCTGAAGGGTCAGCAGGAATGGCCGCCCGTGGCCGAGGCCGCGTCGCGTCCCTACCTCGAGGAGGCGATCACCGAGGTCGAGATCGCGCTGCCGAGCGACATCCCCGGCTGGTTCGGCGCGCGCATCGACGCGCTGTTCGCCCCCTGCGGCGCGGGCGTCGACGAGGAAGACGACGCCGGGAGCGCGGCGCGGGCCGTCCCCCTGACCCTGCCCGGCTGAGCGCGACCGTCCCGGCCGTTCGGGCCCTCCCGACCGCCCGCGACGGCACGTCGCCGCTACCGCGGCGGGGGAACCCGTGCGACACCCCGGTGACACCCGGGTAGCCGCCCTTTATATCCGCCGCGTCGCGAGCGCGAGGAGCACGCCCTTGTCCCATCATCCCGACGACGGCGCCACGCCGTTCGACGACGCGCTGCACGAGGAGTGCGGCGTCTACGGCGTCATCGGCGTCGAGGAGGCCGCGAACTACGTCGCCTTGGGGCTGCACGCGCTGCAGCACCGCGGTCAGGAGGCGGCGGGCATCGTCTCCTACGCCCCCGACACCGGCTTCAACACCGTGCGCCGGATCGGGCTCGTGCGCGACAACTTCACCAAGCAGTCGGTGATGGACGTGCTGCCCGGCCGCACCGCGCTCGGCCACACCCGCTACTCGACCACGGGCGCCAAGGGGCTGACCTCGATCCGCGACGTGCAGCCGCTCTACGCCGAGTTCGCGCTCGGCGGCTGCGCGATCGCGCACAACGGCAACCTGACCAACGCCGACGACCTGCGCCGCCAGCTGATCGAGCGCGGCTCGATCTTCCAGTCGGGCAGCGACACCGAGTGCATCGTCCACCTGATGGCGCGCTCGATCCAGAAGACGATCGCCGAGCGGCTGAAGGACGCGCTGCGCCTGGTCGAGGGCGCCTTCTCGGTGATCGCGATGACGCGCACCAAGCTGATCGGCGTGCGCGACCCGCTCGGCGTGCGCCCGCTGGTGCTCGGGCGCATGAAGCAGGGCGGCTGGATCCTGTCGTCCGAGACCTGCGCGCTCGACATCGTCGGCGCCGAGCTGGTGCGCGAGGTCGAGCCCGGCGAGATGGTGATCGCGACCGACGCGGGCGTCGAGAGCCACCGGCCCTTCGAGCCCAAGCGCGCGCGCTTCTGCATCTTCGAGTACGTCTACTTCTCGCGCCCGGACAGCGTGATCGGCGGCCATTCGGTCTACGAGGCGCGCCGGCGCATCGGCGTCGAGCTCGCGCGCGAGGCGCCGGCCGAGGCCGACATCGTCTGCCCGGTGCCCGATTCGGGCACGCCCGCGGCGATCGGCTACGCCCAGCAGTCGGGCATCCCCTACGCCATGGGAATCATCAAGAACCAGTACGTGGGTCGCACCTTCATCGAGCCGACCGAGCAGATCCGCGACATGGGCGTGCGCCTCAAGCTCAACATCAACCGCGCCATCGTCGAGGGCAAGCGGGTGGTGCTGGTCGACGACTCGGTCGTGCGCGGCACCACCAGCGCCAAGATCAAGGCCATGATGCTCGACGCCGGCGCGCGCGAGGTGCACTTCCGCATCGCCTCTCCGCCGACCAAGTGGCCCTGCTTCTACGGCGTGGACACGCCGCAGCGCTCGAAGCTGCTCGCGGCGCGGATGTCGGAGGACGAGATCCGCGACCACCTCGGCGTCGACAGCCTGAAGTTCGTCTCCCTCGACGGGCTCTACCGCGCGGCCGGCGCCGAGGCGGGGCGCGACGGCGAGCAGCCGCAGTTCTGCGACGCCTGCTTCTCGGGCGACTACCCGATCGCCCCGGCCGACGCGCTGGCCCGGGGCGAGATCCGCGTGCGCGAGGACGCCTGATCCGGTGCCCGATCGCTCCCTCGACGGGCGTATCGCCCTCGTCACCGGCGCCTCGCGCGGCTTCGGCCACGCCTCGGCGCGGGCCTTCGCGGCGCGCGGCGCCCACGTCGTCGCGGTCGCGCGCACGATCGGGGGCCTGGAGGCGCTCGACGACGCGATCCGGGCCGACGGTGCGGGCGCGGCGACGCTGGTGCCGCTCGACATCGGCGACGATCAGGGCCTCGCCCGCCTCGGGGCCGCGCTCTACGAGCGCTTCGGCCGGCTCGACCTCTGGCTGCACACCGCAGCCTTCGCGCCGTTCCTCTCGCCGCTCGCGCATGTGACCGACAAGGATCTCGACCGTGCGCTCGCGACCGACCTGCGCGCCTTCCAGCGTCTGGTGCGCGTGCTCGACCCCCTGCTCCGCCTCGCGCCGGACGCGACCGCGCTGATCGCGACCGACCACCGCGAGGAAGCGCCGTTCTGGGGGCTCTACGCGGGGATCAAGACGGCGCAGTCGGCGATGACACGGGCCTGGGCGCTGGAGGTCCGCGAGGAGATCAGGGTGGCCGAGGTGGTCCCGCCCGCGATGGCGACCGCGCTCAGGAGCCGGTTCTACCCGACGCAGGACCCGGCCGCGCTCACGAGCTGCGCCGAGGCGGCCGAGCGGCTCTGCGCCGCGCTCGACGCGGGCGTCGCCCCCGGCGAGAGGCGCGTGCTTTGAGCCCGCGAAGCGCGCGCCGCCGGTCCGAGCCGCGCCCGGCCCCGGCCGCGGCGCCTCGCCGCCACGACCACCACGATGCCGGTCCCGAAGCGCTCGGCGACACCCGCGTGGCGCTCGCGGTCGGCGCCAACCTCGCGCTGACGCTCGCACAGATCGCGGGCGGGCTGTTCGCCGGCAGCCTCGCGCTGGTCGCCGACGCGATCCACAACCTCTCGGACGCGCTGTCGCTGGTGATCGCGCTGGCCGCGCGGCGCATCGCCCGGCGTCCGGCGAGCGCGGCGATGACCTTCGGCTACGGCCGAGCGGGGGCGGTGGCGGCGCTCGTCAACTACACCCTGCTCGCCGCGATCGGCGCCTGGCTCGCGGTCGAGGCCTGCCTCGGCCTCGTGGACCCGCAACCGGTCGTCGGTTGGGTGGTGGTCGCGGTGGCCGCGGTCGCGCTCGCGGTCGACGTGGCGACGGTCCGGCTGACCCGGCCGATGGCCGCGGGCAGCGCCAACATGCGCGCGGCGGTGCTGCACAACCTCGCCGACGCGCTCGGCTCGATCGCGGTGCTGGTCTCGGGCGTGCTGGTAATCCTCTACGACTGGCGTCTCGTCGACCCGCTGCTGACGCTCGCGATCGCCGCCTACGTGCTCTGGCACGTCGGGCGCGATGCGGGCGGGGTCGTGCGCGTCCTGATGCTCGGCAGCCCGCCGGACGTCGAGGTCGACGCCGTGCTCGACGCGATCGCCGAGGTGGAGGGCGTGGCCGACGTCCACCATCTGCACCTCTGGCAGCTCGACGAGCGGCGGAACGCCCTCGATGCCCACGTGACGATCGAAGCCGGGCAGTGGCGGCGCGCCGACGCGGTCAAGGCGGCGGTCAAGCGCCGCCTCGCGCAGCGCTTCGCCGTCGCCCATACCACGATCGAGCTGGAATGCGCGGCGCACGCCTGCGTGCGCCCCGCACGGGTCGGCGCGGACTGAGCCGCGATCAGGCCGTCAGGCGGCGCGCCGGCGCTGCCAGAACGCGAGGCCGGCGAGGAGGCCGGTGAACAGGACCCCCGAGGCCGGCACCGGTATCACCGCGCCCGGCACCAGCGACAGCGAGTAGCTGCCAGGCATCGATTCCATGACGTTCTCGCTCGAGTCGGCGAGCGTGCGAAGCTGGCGGCTGGAGAAGGTACCGCTCGTGCCGTCGCCCGTGGGGGTGAGGGCGAGGAAGGGGTCCTGCCGATCCGGATCGCCGTCCACGTTCGCGGCGCTCACGAGGGTGAAGAAAGTTTCGGGGTCGGGGGCGAGGCCGACGCTCGGCGGCACCAGGGAGAGCACCTCGAACGCGTCGTCCGCGCCATCGAACGCGCCGACGAACTCGATGCCGTCAAAGGTGATGTCGTAGCTGATGCCGGATGCCGTACCGGGGATCGTGGCGCCGACGCCGGTCAGCAGCGTGTCGTCGATGGTGATGAGGCCGCCGCCCGAGACCTCGCGCAGCTCGACGGCCTCCAGGCTGACGGCATCGACGCGCTCGACGGTCGCGGTGAGATCGAGCCTGAAGACGGCGGCGTCGGCAGCCCCCGCCGCCGCGATGCCGAGGCATGTCAACACAGACACTGTCCGCATGGTTCCCCCTCCGGTCCCCTGGGTGGCCGTGTGAGGCCAATAGGAAATGGTTCCAAATGAAACAACATCTTTTTTGTTAATGGTCGTAAACGAGCCGTTCAGGACCCGTCGGGCTCGACTCGGTGGCGTCCCGCGGCCCGATCGGACACGGCGACGCCGATGTGGCTCGCCCGGTGACGGAGCGCCCTAGCGCCCGCGCTGTGCGTAGGGGTTGTCCGGCTTGCGCCAGGCCAGCCGGATCGGCACGCCGTCCAGGCCGAAGTCGCGCCGCAGCCCGTTCACGAGGTAGCGGGCGTAGGCCGCATCGAGCGCCTCGGCGCGCGAGCAGAACGCCACGAAGCTCGGCGGACGGGCCTTCACCTGGGTGATGAAGCGGATGCGGATGCGCCGCCCCCCCGGCGCCGGCGGCGGGTGCGCGTCGAGCATCAGGGCGAGCCAGTCGTTGAGCTTCGACGTCGACACCCGCGTGTTCCAGAGCCGGTGCTGGCGCTCGACCGCGCCCGCGAGGCGGTCGAGGCCGCGTCCGGTGACGCCCGAGACCGTCACGAGCGGCGTGCCGGCGAGCTGGGGCAGAAGCCGCCCGGCTCGCTCGTGCAGATCGCGCAGCCGTTCCTGGCGCGTCTCGACCAGATCCCACTTCGAGACGGCGAACACCACCGCGCGGCCCTCGCGTTCGGCGAGATCGGCGAGACGCAGGTCCTGTGTCTCGAACGCGGTCTCGGCGTCCATCAGCAGCACCACGACCTCGGCGAAGCGGATCGCGCGGAGGCCGTCGGCGACCGAGAGCTTCTCCAGCTTCTCGGCCACCCGCGCCTTCTTGCGCATGCCCGCGGTGTCGTAGAGACGCACCCGGCGTCCACCCCAGTCGGCGTCGACGGCGATGGCGTCGCGGGTGATCCCAGCCTCCGGCCCGGTCAGCAGCCGGTCGTGGCCGACGATGCTGTTGATCAGCGTCGACTTGCCGGCGTTCGGCCTCCCGATCACGGCGAGGCGGAGCGGGCGGCGCTCGGCCAGCGGATCGGCCTCGCCGTCGTCCACCGCCTCGCCCGCCGTCGCCGCGGCGGCGAGGACGTAGGGCTCGATCGCCGCGTACAACTCCGAGAACCCCTCGCCGTGCTCGGCCGAGAGTGCGAGCGGCTCGCCGAGGCCGAGCTCGAAGGCGTCGTAGTAGCCCGCGTCGCCCGCGCGCCCCTCCGACTTGTTGGCCGCGAGCAGCATCGGCGCGCCGCGCTTTCGCAGAAGATCGGCGAACAGCCGGTCGGTGGGCGTGATCCCGGCGCGCGCGTCGACGAGGAACAGGCAGAGATCGGCCTCGGCGACCGCGCGCTCGGTCAGCCGCCGCATCCGTCCGGGCAGGCTATCGTCCTCGACCTCCTCAAGCCCCGCGGTGTCGACCACCCGGAAGGCCAGATCGCCGAGCCGCGCCTCGCCCTCGCGCAGATCGCGGGTGACGCCGGGGCGATCGTCGACCAGCGCGAGGCGCTTGCCCACGAGGCGGTTGAACAGCGTCGACTTGCCGACGTTGGGCCGGCCGATGATCGCGAGGGTGAACATGGCGCGCCTCTAGCGCCGGGGCGGGGTGACGGCAAGCGCGGGGACGCGCGGCGGTGGTCGGTTCCCGACCCGGGTCCGCCGCCCCGGCCCATGGCGGCGGCGACGCCGGACCCCGCCGCTCCGGAACGGCACCGACGGCGCCTCCCTCGAGGTCGGGCGCCTTCGCTCAGCGCTGCGCGGTGCGCCAGTCCGGGTGGACCCAGGGCTCGGCGTTCCCGGGCGGCAGGGGCGGGCGGGCGAGGACGTGGTCGGCCGCCTTCTCGCCGACCAGGATCGAGGGGGCGTTGAGGGTGCCGTTGGTGATGCGCGGGAAGATCGAGCTGTCGGCGACGCGCAGCCGCTCGACGCCGATCACGCGGGTCTCGGGGTCGACCACCGCGCCCGGATCGTCGGCGCGGCCCATCCGGCAGGTGCCGCAGGGGTGATAGGCGCTCTCGGCGTGCTCGCGGATGAAGGCGTCGAGCGCGTCGTCGGAGGTGGCGTCGGCGCCTGGCTGGATCTCGTGGCGGTAGTAGGGCGCGAAGGCCGGCTGGGCGAAGATCTCGCGCACGAGGCGGATGCACCGTCGGAAGTCGCGCCAGTCCTCGTCGTGGCTCATGTAGTTGAACGCGATGCGCGGCGCCTCGGCC
Organism: Paracoccaceae bacterium; assembly: GCA_050330995.1. Classification (GTDB taxonomy): domain Bacteria; phylum Pseudomonadota; class Alphaproteobacteria; order Rhodobacterales; family Rhodobacteraceae; genus Thermohalobaculum. The sequence continues at coordinate 56,576 of JBHJHI010000022.1, read as the reverse complement.
GGGTCGGGCGAGGCGAGCGTCACCGCGCCGCGCGAGGGCGAGCGCATCGGCCCGACATGGGCCTGGAAGCCGTGGCCCTCGGGGGCGGCCCGCCCGTCGTAGCGCACCGCGATCGGCAGGAAGTGGATCTGCACGTCCGGGTAGTCGATACCGGCGGCGGAGCGGACGAAGGCCATGCTCTCGAACTGGTTGGAGGCGCCCGGCCCCGTGCGCGTCAGCAGCCAGCGCGCGCCGACGTAGGCCTTGCCGGGGAGGTTCCAGTAGCGGAATAGGCTGACCGGCTCGGCGGCTGCGGCCTGGACGTAGAGTTCGAGATGGTCCTGCAAGTTGCGCCCGACGCCGGGGCGGTCGGCCACCGTCGCGATCCCGTGCTCGGCCAGATGCTCCCCCGGACCGATGCCCGACAGCATCAGGAGCTTCGGCGTGTTGATCGAGGAGGCGGCGAGGATCACCTCCGAGCCCGCCTCGACGATCTCCTCGCTCTCGCCGCGCGCGACCGCGACGCCGGTCGCGCGGCCCTCCTCGACCACGACGCGGAGCGCTATGGCGCGCAGCAGCGTGCAGCGCCCGGTCGCCATCGCCGGGCGGAGGTAGGCCTTGGCCGCCGACCAGCGCTCGCCCCGATGGACGGTCATGTCGGCCGGGCCGAAGCCTTCCTGGCGCGCGCCGTTGTAGTCGCCTGTCACGGCGTAGCCCGCCTGCCGGCCGGCCTCCACGAAGGCGCGCGTCAGTGGGCTCTCGCGGGGGCCGCGAGAGACGTGCATCGGCCCGTCCCGCCCGCGCCAGTCGGGATCGCCCCCCTGCCCGCCGTCGTCCCAGCGTTCGAGGCGCTTGTAGTAGGGCGCCACGTCGGCGAAGCCCCAGCCGTCCGCGCCCCGGTCGCGCCAGTGGTCGAAGTCGCGCGCGTGGCCGCGGACGTAGACCATGCCGTTGATCGAGGACGAGCCGCCGATCACGCGCCCGCGCGGCACGGTGAGGCGGCGCCCGCCCAGGTGCGGCTCGGGCTCGGAAGCGTAGCCCCAGTCGTAGCGCGCCATGTTCATCGGGTAGCTGAGCGCGCCCGGCATGTTGATGAACGGCCCCCAGTCGGAGCCACCGGCCTCGATCACGATCACGCTGCGGCCGGCCTCGGCGAGGCGGTACGCCATGGCGCAACCGGCGCTGCCGGCGCCGACGACGACGTAGTCGGCGCGCATCAGTACGGCGCCTCCACGTCGCCCATGCGGACATAGACCGATTTCAGCCGGCTGTAGTGCTCGATCGCCGCCTTCGAGTTCTCGCGCCCGACGCCCGACATCTTGACGCCGCCGAACGGCACCTCGACCGGCGCGTCGTTGTAGGAGTTGACGAAGCAGCTTCCGGCCTCCAGCCGGCCGATCACGCGGTGCGCGCGCGCGAGGTCGCGGGTGAACACCCCGGCCGAGAGGCCGTAGGGCGTGGCGTTGGCGCGCGCGACCGCCTCGTCCTCGTCCTCGAAATCGAGCACGGCCATGACGGGGCCGAAGATCTCCTCGCGCGCGATGGTCATCGTGTCGGTGACGTCGGCGAACACCGTCGGCGCGACCCAGAAGCCGGCGCGGTCGAGCCGCTCGCCGCCGGCGACGAGGCGCGCGCCCTCGACGCGGCCCTTGTCGATGTAGCCGAGCACGATCTCCATTTGCCGCTCGCTGACCAGCGGGCCGAAGGTGGTCGCCTCAAGGAGCGGGTCGCCGATCACCGCGTTCGCCAGCCGCTCGACCAGGCTGTCGAGGAACCGTTCCTTGATGCCGGACTGCACGAACACCCGCGTACCGTTCGAGCAGACCTGGCCCGAGGAATAGAAGTTGCCGAGGATCGCCCCGCCGACGGCGTTGTCGAGATCGGCGTCGTCGAACACCAGCATCGGCGACTTGCCACCCAATTCCATGGTGACGTGCTTCATCTCGGCCGCCGCGGCGGCGTAGACGCGCTTGCCCGTCGGCGCCGAGCCGGTCAGCGACACCTTGGCGACGCGCGGGTCGGTGGCGAGGCGCGCGCCGACCGCCCCCGCGCCCTGCACCACGTTGAAGAGACCCGCCGGCAGGCCGGTCTCGGTCAGGATCTCGGCCACCTTGAGCGCCGAGAGCGGCGTGGTCTCGGAAGGCTTGAACACCATGGCGTTGCCGCAGGCGAGCGCGGGGGCGGCCTTCCAGCAGGCGATCTGGGTCGGATAGTTCCAGGCGCCGAGCCCGGCGCAGACCCCGAGCGGCTCGCGCACGGTGTAGGCCCAGTCCGCCCCGAGCGGGATGTGCTCGCCGGTCAGGCTCCCCGCCAGCCCGCCGAAGTATTCGAGCGCGTCCGCGCCCGAGGTCGCGTCGGCCACCAGCGTCTCGGACAGCGGCTTGCCGGTGTCGAGCGTCTCCAGCACGGACAAGTCGCGGTTGCGCTCGCGCATGAGGGCGGCCGCGCGGGTCAGCACCCGACCGCGCTCGCGCCCCGAGCGCCGCGCCCAGTCCTTCTGCGCGCGCGCCGCTGCGTCGAGAGCGCGGTCGAGCACGACCTCGGTCGCGGTGTGGACGGTGGCGATGCGCTCGCCGTTCGCGGGATAGACGACGGGGATTTCCTCGCCCGCCTCGTCGTCGAGATAGGCGCCGTCGACGTAGTGGCTGGCGCTCGGCCGGGCGTCATGGGTCATGGCTCGCTTCACTCGCCGCGCGGGAAGCGCTGGCGCTCCTCGACCTGGTTGAGATCCATGTGGTTGCGCATGAAGCGCTCGGAGGCGCGCTGGAGCGGCTGGTAGTCCCAGGGGTAGTAGGCGCCCGAGCGCAGCGCCTCGTAGACCACCCGGCGCCGCGCCTGGCTCTCGCGCACCTCGGCGTCGAAGCGGTCGAGGTCCCAGCGCCGGTCGGCCTCGGCGCTGAGCCGCGCCAGCGCCTCGGCGCGCGCGGGGTCGGCGACCAGGTTCGATAGCTCGTGCGGGTCGGCGTCGAGGTCGAACAACTGCTCGGGGTCGAGCGCGCAGCGGGTGTATTTGTAGCGCCCGTCCCGGAGCGCGATCAGCGGCGCGTAGGAGGCCTCGGCCGCGTACTCCATGGCGACCGGCCCGTGCCCGGCGCCGCCGGCCACCGGCACGAGGCTCTCGCCTTCGGTCCAGGGCGCGACCTCGTCCATCGAGACCCCGGCGAGGTCGCAGAGCGTCGGGCAGACGTCGATGGTCGAGACCGGGGTCTCGACGCGTCCCGGCGCGACGCCCGGCGCGGCCAGCATCAGCGGCACCCGCGCCGAGCCCTCGTAGAAGCTCATCTTGAACCAGAGCCCGCGCTCGCCGAGCATGTCGCCGTGGTCGGAGACGAACAGCACGATCGCCTCCTGCCGCGTCGCTTCCAGCACGTCGAGGATCCGGCCGATCTTGTCGTCGAGATACGAGATGTTGGCGAAATAGGCACGGCGCGCGCGGCGGATGTCCTGGCGCCCGATCTCGAACCGGCGCCAGTCGTTGGCGTCGAAGATGCGCCGCGCGTGCGGGTCGTGCTTCTCGTACGCCATCGCCGGCACCTCGGGTTCGAGGTGCGCGCAGTCCTCGTAGAGGTCCCAGAAGCGCCGTCGCGCGACGTAAGGGTCGTGCGGATGGGTGAAGCTGACCGTCAGGCACCTGGGCCGCGGGTCGTGTCCCCGCGAGAGGTCGCGCAGCTTGGCGAGCGCGTGATGGGCGACCTCGTCGTCGTATTCCATCTGGTTCGAGGTCTCGGCCACGCCCGCGCCGGTGACGCTGCCCAGGTTGTGATACCACCAGTCGATCCGTTCGCCGGGGCGGCGGTAGTCGGGCGTCCAGCCGAAGTCGGCGGGGTAGACGTCGGTGGTCAGCCGCTCCTCGAAGCCGTGCAGCTGGTCGGGGCCGACGAAGTGCATCTTGCCCGGGAGGCAGGTGCGATAGCCCGCACGGCGCAGGTGGTGGGCGTAGGTCGGCAGGTCGGAGGCGAACTCGGCAGCGTTGTCGTAGACGCGCGTCACCGAGGGAAGCTGGCCCGACATGAACGACGCCCGTCCCGGCGCGCAGAGCGGCGAGGCGGTGTAGCCGTTGGCGAACCGCGCGGACCGCTCGGCGAGGCGCTTCAGGTTCGGCGCGTGCAGCCAGTCGGCCGGGCCGTCGGGGAACAGCGTGCCGTTCAGCTGGTCGACCATCAGGATCAGGATGTTGGGCTTGCGGCTCATGCGCTGGTCCCGTGCGGCGCGTGGTGGGCAGCCCCGCCGGCGGCGAGGCCGAGGTCGATGTGGCGAAGGACGGCGCGGGCGGCCTCCTCGCGGTCGACGCCGGCGGTCGCGAGCGCGGCGCGGATGTAGAAGCCGTCGATCATCGCGCCGACCCCGCCGGCGATGCGCCGCGCCTCCGCGGCGGGCGCGAGCGCCTTCAGCGCGAACACCAGGTTGCTGTCGAGGCGGCGCTGGTAGATCGCGAGCAGCCGCGCCGCCGCCGGCGAGCGCTGCGCCATGACGTAGAAGGCGAGCCAGGCGCTCACGACCGTACGGTCGAACTGTCCGGGGTCGAAGCTGGCGCCCACGATGGCGTCGAGGCGCGCGCGCGGCGTCCGGGCCTCGGCGTAGCCTGCCCGGACGAGGGCCGCGAAGTCGCGCAGGATGCGGCGCATCGCGGCGAGGAACAGCGCGTCCTTCGAGCCGAAGTAGTGGTGCGCGAGCGCGGCGGAGACGCCCGCGCGCCGCGCGATGTCGGCGACGGTCACGTCGAGCGAGCCGACCGCGCCGACCTCGGCGATCGCCGCGCGCACCAGCGCCTCCCGGCGGATCGCCGCGTCCATCCGCGCCCCCATCGCTCGTCTCGCCTCCGGTGCCGTCGCTCGCGTCGCCCGTGCCGCACGGAGCGCTTTACATCCGCCCTGATGATGGCTTTGATTGACCGATCAATCAAGTCGGTGCGGCGCCCCGCATTCGCGACGAACCGACGGCGCTGCCCGACGAAGGAGCGGTCCGCCCCTCCGTGGAGGGGTGGTCGGCATAGCCACGGAGGGGCTGTCGGCATAGCCTGCCCGTCTCGCGGCGGGCGTCCGGCCCGGCTGCGCGCCCCGAGCCGGCAGCATGTCGGCATCGTGCCGATCGGACGCCGGCGCCTTGCCGGAGGTCCGGGAGACCAGACCGAGGAGTTTCTCAACCATGCGCCCTACCCGATCGCTCGCCGCCCTCGCTCTCGCCGCCTCGCCCGTCATGGCCGGCTCGGCGCTGGCGCAAGCGCAGTGCGACGAGGTCGTGATGTCCGACGTCGGCTGGACCGACATCACCACCACCACCGCCATCGCGCGCCACCTGCTCGAAGGGCTCGGCTACGAGGTCGACGTGAAGGTGCTCTCGGTGCCGGTCACCTTCGCCTCGCTGGAGAGCGACGACGTCGACGTCTTCCTCGGCAATTGGATGCCGGCGCAGACCAGCGCGATCACCCCCTATCTCGAGTCGGGCGAGATCGAGCAGGTCCACAAGAACCTCGAAGGCACGAAATACACCCTCGCGGTGCCGACCTATCTCTACGAGAAAGGTCTGCAGAGCTACGCCGACATTGCCGAGTTCGAGGACGAGCTGGATGGCAAGATCTACGGCATCGAGCCGGGTAACGAAGGCAATGTCTACCTTGTCTCGCTGATCGAGCAGGACAAGCACGGGCTCGGGAATTTCGAGGTGGTGGAGAGCTCCGAGCAGGGGATGCTCGCCATGGTCGGCCGCCACTACAGCCGTGAGGAGGGTATTGTGTTCCTCGGCTGGGAGCCGCATCCGATGAACGCGAACTATTCGCTGAAGTACCTGAGCGGCGGTGAGGATTTCTTCGGCGGCGAGGGCGACGTTTACACCGTCACGCGGGAGGGCTTTGTCGAAGAGTGTCCCAACGTCGGTGCGCTGTTGAACAACCTTGAGTTCACGCTGGCGATGGAGAACGAGATCATGGGCGCGATCCTCGACGAGGGCGCGGACCCCGCCGAGGCGACCGCCGCCTGGATCGAGGCGCATCCGGAGGTCCTCGACGGCTGGCTCGACGGCGTGACCACCGTCGAGGGCGAGCCGGGCCTGCCGGCGGTGAAGGAGTCCCTCGGCCTCTGAGCCGTCGCCCGCGCGGCACGCGTCCCGCCCCGCCCGCGACGCGTGGACGGGGCGTTCGCGAGGCCGTCCGGTCGCGCGGGCCGCGTCCGCGCCCCTCGCCCGGCACGGAACGGGGCGCCCCGCGCGCTCGCGCGGGCCGGGACACGCCGCACGGCCGGCGGCGGCAGATGACGCACGGCCGGCGGCGGCCGATGATCAGAGGAACGCGAGCACCGCCATGGACTTCCTGACGGACTACAAGATCCCGGTCGGACGCTGGGCCGGCGACGCCTTCGACTGGCTGCAGAGCAACGGCGGCTGGCTGTTCGACGGTGTCGCCGATGTCATGGGCGCGCTGATCGACGCGATGCTCTGGCTGTTGCAGGCCCCGCCCGCGATCTTCGTCGTCGCCGTCTTCGCCGCCCTGGTCTGGTGGCTCCAGCGCGGCTGGAAGCCGGTGGCGCTCGTGGTCGTCGGCCTCATGTTCGTGATCAACCAGGGCTACTGGGAGGAGACCACCGAGAGCCTGACGCTCGTGCTCTCGGCCTGCCTCGTCTGCATGGGGGTCGGCGTGCCGATCGGCATCGCCGCCGCGCACCGCCCGAGGCTCTACGCCGCCCTGCGCCCGGTGCTCGACCTGATGCAGACGCTGCCGCCCTTCGTCTACCTGATCCCGGCGATCGTGTTCTTCGGCATCGGCATGGTGCCGGGCCTGCTCGCGACCGTGATCTTCGTGGTGCCCGCGCCGATCAGGCTCACCTACCTCGGCATCGTCTCGACGCCGAAGCCGCTCCTGGAGGCGGCGCTGGCCTTCGGGGCGACGCCGATGCAGGCGCTCCTGAAGGTCGAGCTGCCCTGCGCCGTGCCCTCGATCATGGCGGGGCTCAACCAGACCATCATGCTCTCGCTCTCGATGGTGGTGATCGCAGCCCTCGTCGGCGCCGACGGGCTCGGCGTGCCGGTGGTGCGTGCGCTCAACTCGGTCAACACCGGGCTCGGCTTCGAGTCGGGCCTCGTCATCGTCGTGGTCGCCATCATGCTCGACCGCGCGCTGGCGGCGGGGCGGCGGACGTGAGCGTCGCGGTCGAGATCGAGAACGTCTCGATCGTGTTCGGCGACCGCCCGGAGGCGGCGCTGCCGATGATGGACGCCGGCGCCGACCGGAGCGCGATCCAGGCCGAGACGGGACAGGTCCTCGGCGTACACGACTGCTCGCTCGACGTCGAGACCGGCGAGATCGTGGTGCTGATGGGGCTCTCGGGCTCGGGCAAGTCCACGCTGCTGCGCGCGATCAACGGGCTCAATCCGCTCGCGCGCGGGCGCGTCACCGTCCACGGCGACGGCTGGCGCCAGGAGATCGGCACCGCCACCGCGGCGGAGCTGCGCCGCGTGCGCCGCGAGGCGGTCGCGATGGTGTTCCAGCAGTTCGCGCTGCTGCCCTGGCGGACGGTGCGCGAGAACGTCGGGCTCGGGCTCGAGCTGGCCGGTCTGTCGCGGCGCGAGACGAACGAGCGCGTCGAGGCGCAGCTCGACCTCGTCGGTCTCTCCGGCTGGGCCGACCGCCGCGTCGGCGAGCTGTCGGGCGGCATGCAGCAGCGCGTCGGCCTCGCCCGCGCCTTCGCCACCGAGGCGCCCGTCCTGCTGATGGACGAGCCGTTCTCCGCGCTCGATCCCCTGATCCGCGCCAAGCTGCAGGACGCGCTGCTGGAGTTGCAGCAGCGACTCGGGCGCACCCTCGTCTTCGTCACCCACGACCTCGACGAGGCGTTCAAGCTCGGCAACCGCATCGCGATCATGGAGGGCGGGCGCATCGTGCAGACCGGGACGCCCTCGGCCATCTTCCGCGACCCGGCCGACGACTACGTCGCCGAGTTCGTGCGCCACCTGAACCCGCTCGGCGTGCTGCGGGCGCGCGACCTGATGGGGCCGCCGGACGAGACGGCCGAGACGGCGGTCGCGGCCGACGCGCTGGTGCGCGACGTCCTCGACCGGCTGCTCGGCGCGAACGGCCCGGTCGGGGTGGAGGAGGACGGCCGCCTGGTCGGCCGGCTCCGCCCGGAGGACGTCCTGGCAGGCCTCGCCCGACGCGCGCCGGAGGAAGGGGACGCCTGAGCGCCCCGCTGCCGGAAGGGGGCGAGGGCCTCCGAAGATGCCGACCCCGATCCCCTTGTCCCCCGCGCCCCGGTAGAGGCCCCGAAGCCGGCCGCCTCCGGCTTCACACCCGAGGCGGCCGTCGCGTCGCCGTGGAAGACATCGGGCGCCGTAACGCGCCCACCTCAGCGGTAGGCTTCGAGCGTCCCGTCGTCGGTCAGCACGAACAGCGTTCCGTCCGCCACCACCGGTCCGGTGCGCGAGCCGCCCGTCAGCTCGGTGGTCGAGACGGCACCGCCGTCGACGCCCTCGAAGGCCAGAAGCTCGCCCTGCGACGAGGTTACGTAGACCCGCCCTTCCACCAGCACCGGGCCGGAGTAGAGGATCCGGCCCTCGCGGTCCTCCATGTCCTCGAAGGCCGGCAGATCGACCGCCCACTCGGTCGTGCCGCTCGAAGCGTCGAGACGCATCAGCCGCGCGGTGTCGGTCACCAGGAACAGCGAGCGCCCCGCCGCCCAGATCGGCCCCACCGCCCCGATCGAGCGCGTCCAGGCCCGCTGGCCCGAGGAGCCGACCACGGCGACGATGCGCCCGGCTTGGTTGGCCGCGATCACCAGCGGCCCGACCACCACCGGATCGCCGGTGACGTCCGAGATCGCGGCGCGCGCGAGCCCGCGCCGCCCGCCCGAGAGGATCGCCGACCAGAACCGCCGACCCGTCGCGAGGTCGAGCGCGACGATCTCGCCCGAGCCGAACGGCACCAGCGCGCCGCCGCCGGCGATCGCGGGCGAGGCGCCGCCCAGGAACCCCGCGCCGGAACTCGCCGCGCGCGCGCGCCAGAGGATCGCGCCGGAGCCGGTGTCGAGGCCGTAGGCGCTGTTGTCGCGCGCGACCGCGACCAGCACGCCGCCCTCGACCGCCGGCGCCGCGCGCACCGGCGCGCCGAGGCGGACGCGCCACAGGATCTCGCCCGAGCCGGGGTCGAGCGCCAGCGCCTCGCCGACGCCGGTCGTCGCGAACAGCCGCCCGCGCGCCCAGGCCAGCCCGCCGCCGAAGCCCTCCTCGCCGCCCTCGCGCTCTGGCGCGTGCGACCGGCGCCAGCGCTCGGCGCCGGAGCCCGCGTCGAAGGCGCGCACCTCGGCGGCGGCGTCGAGGGCGAAGGCGAGGCCGCCGGCCACGACCGGGGCCGAGGTGATCGCGCCCTCGGCGCTGGAGCCCTCGCCGGCATCGACGGCCCAGGCCCGCTCCGGGCTCGCAGGGCCGGCGAGGTGGCCCGCGTTGTGCGAGGGCACCGCGTTCGTCTGGGTCCAGGCGTCGATCGGGCGCGGCGCGGGCAGCGCGGTCGCGACGCCGGCGACGCCCGCGGCGCCGAAGCTCGTCCCTTCCTCCTGCGCCTCGCGCTCGGCGCGGTCGGGGCGGATGCGGATGCGCTCACCCTCCAGCCGCTCCTCGCCCCCGAACAGGTCGCAACCCGCGAGGGCGAACACGAGGGCGAGGGCGCCGGGCGCGATCCTCATCGCGTCTCCTCCATCGCCGGCGCCGCGGGCGCGGGCGCCAGCACGGGCGTCTCCCCGCCCGGCGCGGCCTCGGCCTCCGGCGCGGCGGGCGTCTCGCCCGGCAGCGTCGCCGCGAGCGCGCGCACCCGCGCGAGCGTGTCGCGGCTCGCGCCCGCGTCGTTCGCCACCGCGTCCAGATCGTCGCGCGCGCCGGGGAGATCGCCGGCGTTCAGCCTGAGCACCGCGCGGAGTTCGCGCGCGAGCATGGCGTAGGCGCCGCCGGCGAGCACCAGCTCGTCGAGCGCCGCGCGCGCCTGGTCGCCCCGCCCGGTCGCCGCGTCGAGGCGCGCGGCCTCCAGGCGCGCGAGGTCGGCGTAGCGGGGCTGCGCGCCCGCGTCGTCGGCCACGGTGCGGTAGGTGTCGGCGGCGACGGCGCGGTCGCCGGCCTCGGCCTGCGCGCGCGCGAGACGCATCCGCGCCAGGATCCGCGCCTCGCCCTCGATGCCGGCGAGCAGGGTCTCGACCTGTCCGGGCTCGGCGTTCTGCGCCTGCGCGAAGGCGCCGCCGGTCTCCAGCGCGGCCTCGCGCGCTTCGGCTTCCAGCCACGAGGCGACGACGCCCGCCAGCACCACCACGGCGACGACGCCGAGCACGTAAGGTCCGTAGCGTTTCGCGAGCGTGGCGAAGCGTTCCTGGCGGACTTCCTCGCTCACCTCGCGGATGAAGCTGTCGGTATCGCTCACCGAGGCCCTCCCTCGCCTGCGCCGGCGGCCGGCGCGGTCGCGCGCCCGGCCCGGACCGCGCTCTATCGCCCGCCGCCGGCGCCCGCAATCCCGCGCGGCGCGCGGTCATGGCAGCCGATGGCGCCCGCACGAGGCAGGCGCGCCATAGGGGCGGGGTCAGTGCGCGACGTGGTGACGCGGAGCGGGCGACGTCCTACCTATCGCGCCCACCACTCCGGCCGCGAAAGGACGAGGACCATGGCGAAGTGCAGCGAGTGCGGGGCCGACGTGGGGGGCACGCTCACCGAATGCCCCGAGTGCGGCACCAAGATCGGCACGGCGGCGATGGTCTACCAGAAGGCGGTGCTGATCGGCGTGGCCGTGGTCGCGCTCGTCGGCGCCGTGGTCTGGACCTCGCTCGGCTGAGCGCGGCGCGCCGCCCGGGCCGCGACGTCGACGCCCCGGCCACGCGCTTGTCTTCCCCACAGAGAGCGTCATGCTCGAGGTCACGACCCCGCAGCGGAGACCGAGCCCATGGCCCTCGACGCGACGCCGGCGCGGCGCCGGCCCGTCACCGTCACGCCGCCGCCCGCACCGCTCACGCTCTGGGCGGGCTATCGCGCGGCACGGCGCAACCTGATCGACATCATCCCGGTGCAGGCCTTCCACGAAGGCTTCGTCGAGAGCCGGCGCGCGCGATGGATCATGGTGACCGATCCCGACGCGATCGAGCGGGTGCTGAAGACCCGCGCGGCGGTCTACCCGCGCTCGGACGTGACGCTGCGCATCCTGCGCCCGCGCGAGGGGCAGAGCCTGTTCACCGCGCCGGAGGCCGAGTGGCGCTTCCAGCACCGCGCGATGACGCCGATGTTCCAGCGCCGCTCGCTCGAAGGGCTAGTGCCGGTGATGGCCTCGGTCGCGGGCGAGACCGCCGAGCGCCTGTCGGCCACGCAGGCGCGCGAGGGCGTGGTCGACGTCTACCCCGAGATGGTGCGCGCGACCGCCGACGTGATCGCCGACGTGGCGCTCGGCGCGCGCGACGCGATCGACCGTGCGGCGCTGACGCATGCGGTCACCGCCTTCATCGAGCGCGTCGCGCGCGTGTCGCTGCTCGACGTCCTCGGCGCGCCCGAGTGGATCCCGCGCCCGGCGCGGCTCCTCGACGCCGAGGGCCGGGGCATGGACCGCATGGGCGACCGCGTCATCGCCGAGCGCCTCGCGCGCGGGCCGTCGGCGCGGCCCGACCTCCTCGACATGCTGATCGCCGCGCGCGATCCCGAGAGCGGCGAGGGCATGGCGGCGGTGGATCTGCGCAACAACCTGCTCGCCTTCATCGTCGCGGGCCACGAGACCACCGCGCTCGCGCTCGCCTGGGCGCTCTACCTCGTGGCCTTCGACCCGGACGTGCAGAAGCGCGCGCGCGCCGAGGCGCAGGACGTGCTCGGCGACCGCCCCGCCACCGCCGCCGACCTCGCGCGGCTGCCCTACGTGCGCCAGGTCATCGACGAGGCGCTCAGGCTCTACCCGCCGGCGGGGATGATGACCAAGACCGCCAAGGCCGACGACAAGCTCCACGGGCGGCGCGTGCTGCCCGGGACGACGGTGATCCTGCCGATCTGGGCGCTGCATCGACACCGCGCGCTCTGGGACGACCCGGACGCCTTCGACCCCGACCGCTTCGCCCCCGAGGCCAGGGCGAAGCGCCATCGCTTCGCCTACCTGCCCTTCAGCGCCGGGCCGCACGTCTGCATCGGCCTGCAGTTCGCGCTGATGGAGGCGCAGGTGATCCTGGCGACGATCCTCGCGCGCTTCGCGGTCGCGCTGCCGGCGGGCTTCGCACCCGAGCCGCGCATGGTGTTCACGCTGCGCCCGGGCACGGGGATGCCGCTCAAGCTGCGCCGGCTCTGAGCGCGCTCAACCCGCGGCCGCCCGGCCGAGATCGGGCAGGCGCAGATCGAAGCGGCCGCGCAGCGTGATCGCGCGACGCTCGTCGGACGCGCGGCCGAGCGTGCCGGCGATGCTGCCGAGCCGCTCGTCCTGCCCGAGGCCGAGCGTGCTGCCGGCCGTCATGCGCGCGTGGAAGCTCCCCGTCAGGCGCAGCCGGCCCTCCTCGGTCTCGATGGCCTGGTGCACGCGCACCTCGAAGCGCCGCTCGCTGGCGGTGTAGGGGGGATCGAGGCCGCGGGGCTGGTAGCGCGCCTCCGCGCGACCGACCTCGTGGACCGACTCGTCCCCGACGAGATCGAAGGCGAGGCGCAGCCGCTCGTTGCCGCCGCCCTCCTCGGGACGGGTCACGAGCACGACCCGGCGCCCGAGCGGCGTGCTCGACCAGCCGCTCACGCCTTCGGCCACCGGCACGAAGGTTCGCTGCCTCGCGTCGAAGCTGACCGTGAACGAGCCGGGCACGACGTCGGGCTCCTCGGCCCGATCCGCCCCGGCGACGAAGGCCGCCCGGCCCGCTCCGGCGGCGAAGGCCGCCGTGCCGAGGATCAACGCCCGCCGGTGCATCGCAGCTCTCCTCCGCAACCGCGGCGCGAAGGCTACACGCTCGCGCGCGGCGGGACGAGGGGGGTCGCACCCCGGCCCGCCTCGCGCTCCAGGCGAGGGCGTAAGGCGGGCACGGGCCGGACCGGGGCGGCGAGAGCGCCGCTCAGCGCTTCGAGAACTGGAAGCTGCGACGCGCCTTGGCGCGGCCGTACTTCTTGCGCTCGACCACGCGGCTGTCGCGGGTGAGGAACCCGGCCGCCTTCAGCGAGGGACGAAGCTCGGGGTCCCAGAGGCTCAGCGCCTTCGAGATGCCGTGCTTGACCGCGCCGGCCTGGCCCGAGAGGCCGCCGCCCTTGACGGTGCACGTCACGTCGAACTGGCCCGAGACGTTGGCGACGCGGAAGGGCTGGTTGACCACCATCTGCAGCACGGGGCGGGCGAAGTAGGCCTCGACCTCCTTGCCGTTCACGACGATGCGCCCCGAGCCGGGCTTCACCCAGACGCGCGAGGTCGCGTCCTTGCGCTTGCCGGTGGCGTAGGCGCGGTTCCACTGGTCGCGTACCGGCTCGCGGGGCGTCGGCGAATCCTCGGCGCCCGAGAGGCCGGAGGCGGGCGGGTCCTGCGCGTCGACCGCGTCCTTGAGCTGGTCGAGCGAGCGAATGTCCGACATCGTCAGGCTCCCTGGAAGGGCAGGTTCTTGGGGTTCATCGCGGCGACGTCGAGCGCCTCGGGCGTCTGGCCCTGGTGGGGATGCTCGGGGCCGGCGTAGACGCGCAGGTTGGTGAGCTGCTGGCGCGTGAGCGGCCCGCCCGGCATCATCCGCTTGACGGCCATGTGGATCACCCGCTCGGGGAAGCGGCCTTCGAGCACCTGCTCGGGCGTGGTCGACTTGATGCCGCCCGGGTAGCCGGTGTGGCGGTAGTAGACCTTGTCGCGGCGCTTCTTGCCGGTGAGCTGCACCTTCTCGGCGTTCACCACGATCACGTTGTCGCCCATGTCCATGTGCGGCGTGAACGAGGGCTTGTGCTTGCCGCGCAGGCGCGTGGCGACGATCGCGGCGAGCCGCCCGAGCACCAGCCCGTCGGCGTCGATCACGATCCACTTCTTGTCGATGTCCGCGGGGCGCGCGGAATAGGTTTTCATGGCGGCTCCTCCGCTCGCTGTCCGGCGGGGGCTATGGCGCCCCGCGCACATCGTGTCAAGCGCGCGGCTTACGGAATTTCGCACGTGCATGTCGGCACTTACGGTAGGGGTAATATAATACCGCAACTCAGCGCCGCGGCGGGATCGAATAGGTCACCGCCGCATGCGCCACCGCCTCGCCCTGCTGGTGCAGCGTCACGTCCCCCACCGACAGCGTCCGCCCGAGCTTCAGGATGCGCGCCTCGGCCCACAGCGCCTCGGCCTCGGGCTTGCGCATGAAGTTGACGGTGAGCGACGTCGTCACCGTCAGCGCCTCGCGCCCGATCATCGCCAGCGTGGCGACGTAGAAGGCGCAGTCGGCGAGCATGAACATCGCCGGCCCCGAGATCGTGCCGCCCGGGCGCAGGTGGCGCTCGGCAGTCATCAGGCGCAGCCGCGCGGTCATCGGCCCGACCGCCTCGATCGCCATCTCGCCGCGGACCTGGGGGAACACCTCGTCGAGGAAGGCCGCCACCTCCTCGGCCGTCAGCCTCGGCGCGCGCGTCTCGTCCATTCGCTCCTCCTGCGTTCGCCGACCGCTCGGCCGGGCCGTCAGCGTTAGGCGAAACGCGGGCGGGACGCGACGGTGGACCGGGCGAGCGAGACGACGGGCGATGTCCTGCCGATCGATCGCGTCATCCGCGGGATCGGGGTCGCGAACCCCACGGCGAGACGGGCTCGACGCAGTCGGGCGACCACGAGCCGCGCCCTCCCGCCGGAACCACGATTTCGCCGGACGAGGCGACGATGCGGGGTGTCGGAAGGCACCGTCGCGGCAAGGGCGACCGAACGCGACGGCGGGAGGAACCGCCCCGCCCCCGCCCGGATTGGTCCCGGCACCCGGCCGAGGGAGAGCCCGATGGAGTTCTACGCCGAGACGACCCAGCCGCTCACCGAGCATATCGCGCTGCTGGCGCAGAAGGGCTCGCCCTCGGGCGGCACGGGCCGGCCGCTGAACGGCTGGCTCTTGCGCCTCGACAATGAGGCGATCGCCTTCGACGCGGGGCTGCCGGCGCATCTGGACGCGCTCGACGGTCTCGACGTGCCCCTGAAGGCGATCGTGCTGAGCCACGCCGACGTCGCCGCGCAGGCCGAGGCGGTCCACGATCTCGCCGAGGCACACGGCTGCGCGGTGTTCCTGCACGAGGCCGACATCGCCGATCGTCGCCTCGACGGCCGGCGCGAGCGCTTCTCGCCGGTCCAGGGGCTGCCCGTCGCCGTGGCGTCGTTCGACCGGCTGCGGCTGGAGCTGGTCGAGATCCCCGGCCACAGCCCCGGCTCGGTCATGCTCTACGACCCGCGCGAGGGCGGCGCGCTCCTGACGGGCGACAGCGCGGTGACGCCGGGGCCGGAGCAGGACGCCGAACCCGAACGGATCGAGTATCCGCGGATGGACGACGAGGCCTTCGCGGTGTTCGCCGCGCGCTGGCG
Organism: Paracoccaceae bacterium; assembly: GCA_050330995.1. Taxonomy (GTDB): domain Bacteria; phylum Pseudomonadota; class Alphaproteobacteria; order Rhodobacterales; family Rhodobacteraceae; genus Thermohalobaculum. The sequence goes on along the minus strand of JBHJHI010000022.1, from coordinate 41,131 downwards.
CGCGCTCCTCGGGACCACGCGGATCGCCCACGTCCTGCCGCTGCACGGACGGGCCTACACCTATCGCGACGACGCGACGGCCCTGCTCGGCGCCATGCTGGAACGCGCGCCGATGCGGCCGGGCGGCTGAGCGGGACCACGCCCTGCCGATCCCGCGATGGCGCGGTGCCCCTCCCGGCGCCTCAGGCAGTCGCCGGACGCAGCCGCTTCGCCGGCGGATAGGCCAGCGCGAAGGCGGTCGAGACCGTCACCACCGCCACCACCAGCGCGCCGGCCTGGTGCCAGATCGCGATCTCGAGCGGCGCGGCGTTCACCGCCGTCCAGATGCCGATCACGGTCTGGGCGAACACCGTCGCGCCGAGGGCGAGCCCGTGCCACCGCACGACCGGCTCGGCCCGCTTCCAGAGCCGCCAGGCGACGTAGGCGCCGAAGCCCACCAGCGCGTAGGCCAGCATGCGGTGGACGAACTGCACGAGCCCCGCGTTCTCGAACAGGTTGCGCCACACGGGCTCCAGCGACAGCGCGTCGGGCGGGAAGAACTGCCCCGCCATCAGTGGCCATTCCGGATAGTAGCGTCCGGCGTCGATGCCCGCGACCAGGGCGCCGGTCTCGATCTGCAGGAAGGCGAGCGCGCCGAAGCCGGCCACCAGCCCGAGCCCGCCGGCGCGACGGCGCCGCGCCTGCATCGCCTCGGCCTCGGGCAGACGGATGCGCCGCGCGAGCCAGACGAGCAGCGCGAGGATCGCGAAGGCGAGGCCGAGGTGCACGGCGAGGCGGTAGGAGGCGACGTCGAGGCGTCCGACGAGGCCCGAGGAGACCATCCACCAGCCGACCGCGCCCTGCACGCCGCCCAGCACGCCGGGGACCACGAGCCAGGGCGTCCAGCCCGGCGGCACCATGCGCCGCCAGAGGAACACGCCGAGCCCGACCGCCCAGACGAGACCGATCACCCTGCCGAGGAAGCGGTGTCCCCACTCCCACCAGTAGATCGGCTTGAACTCGGCCAGCGTCATCGCCGAGTTCTGCACTTGGAACTCGGTCGTGGTCTTGTAGGCGGCGAAGGCCTCCTCCCAGCCCGACTGGCTCAGCGGCGGGATCGCGCCCATCACCGGGTCCCAGACGGTGATCGAGAGGCCCGAGTCGGTCAGCCGCGTGAGGCCGCCGACCAGCACCATCACCGCGACCAGGCCCGCGAGGCCCCAGAGCCAGGCGGCGATCGCGGTGCGCGCGCCCGCGGCCGACCCCTTGCGCGCCGGCGCGCTCGCCTGTCGCCGCGGACCCGAGACCTCCTCGAAGACGGCGCCCTTCTTGACCATCCGTGGCCTCCTCGACTGCTCGGCGGCGAGATAAAGGGCCGGCGAGCGGCTCACAAGCGCCGCTACGCCGCCCCGTCGCCGCACCGGCCGGGACGGCAACGCGAGCCTGGCATCTCGCGGCTCGACCGTGCCGCGCGTGTCTGTAGGATGGGTCGCGACGCAGGGCGGCAGTATAGCCGTCCCCAACAGGGAGGCCCCCATGTCCAAGCGCGACGACCTGATCGCGAAATACCATGGCGTGCTGCGCGACAAGTTCGGCGTCGAGCCGGACCCGGCGCTGCTCGACAAGGTGGTGAAGGCCTGCGGGCCGTCGATCTACAACCCCGACGGCGAGGTCGTCGCCACCAGCAAGCCCGAGGAGCTGGCCGCGGTACGCCGCTTCGCCACGAACAAGCTCGGGGTCGGGGACGAGGCGAAGATCGACGCGGCGATCGACAAGGTGATCGAGGAATACGGCCGCTCGACGCGCAACAAGTTCCGCGCGGTGATGTACTACCGGCTGGCGCAGCATCTGGGTAAGGAGAGCGCGCTGACCTGAAGCCGCGGCGGCGACGAAACGACGGTCGGGACGGGCTCGGGAGCCTAGAGGGCGCCGCGCGCGGCGCTCCCCGGGGGCGACGAAGCAAGGGATCGCGGTCGCCACGGCGGCCGGGCGCACGGCACGGGGCGCGGCGGGCCGGGCGGCGAGCGCGTCACCCGTCGCGCCGCCGCGGCCCCTCGGCGAGCGCGCGCCCCACGCCCCTCAGCGTGCGCACGTCCTGGTCGGTCAGCGTCTGGCGCTCGAACAGGTTAGTGAGATTGGCGACCATCGCGGCGCGCTTGTGCTCGGGGTGGAAGAAGCGCGCCTCGTCCAATTCGGCGATCAGGTGCTCGACGAGGCGGGCGACGTCCTCGCGCCGCGCCAGACCGGCACGGCCGGTGTCGAGACGCTCGGGTTCGACCGAGGCGCTGGCGCGGCGCCACTCGTAGCCCATGAGCAGCACCGACTGCGCGAGGTTGATCGAGGCGAATTCCGGGTTCACCGGCACGGTGACGATCGCCGAGGCGCGCACCACGTCCTCGTTGGCGAGCCCCGCGCGCTCGCCCCCGAACAGCACCGCGACCCGCTCGCCGGCGGCGACATGCCCGGCCGCCTCGACCATCGCCGCCTCCGGCGTCAGCACGCGCTTGGTCATCTCGCGGGCGCGGGCGGTGGTGGCGTAGACTACCGTGCAGTCGGCGACCGCCTCGGCCGTGGTCTCGCAGAGCCGCGCGTCGTCGAGCACCCGCCCCGCGCCCGCGGCCATGGCCACCGCCTTGGGGTTCGGCCAGCCGTCGCGAGGGTCGACGAGGCGCAGGCGCTCCAGCCCGAAGTTCAGCATGGCCCGTGCCGCCGCGCCGACGTTCTCGCCCATCTGCGGGCGGACGAGGACGACGAAGGGGGCGTCGGGCATGGCCGGGCTCCGGGCGGCGGGGGATGCCCGGCTCTAGCCCCGGCCCGAGGGCCGGGGCAAGGCGGCGAGGTCGCGGGCCGGCCCGTCCTCGGGACGCGCCGTGACCGGACGGACCCCGGACCGGCCCGCCAGAGGGTCAGCCCTCGCCGCCGCGAGCGACGTCGCGCACGGTGAGGCCCGGTCCCGCCTCGCCCTCGTCGGCGATGGTCACGTACGGCTCGCCGCCCTCGCCGTCGAGGAGCTAGCTGCACCGTCACCGGCGCCTGGTCGCGATAGGCCTTCCACATGCCGTAGACGGCCGAGGCCGCCATCACCTGCGCCTCCTGGCTCGACGCGCGCAGCCAGGGCGCGGACAGGGTCAGCGTCAGCGTCGAGCCCTCCTCGGCGACGTTCGAGAACAGGTCGGCGCCGAGGCGGTCGGAGATCTGGGTCATCAGCCGGTCGAAGTCCTGGCTGTAGGCGCCGAAGCCCGCGGTCTCCTCCGAGCCCGACCCGAGATCGGCGCTCGACACCCGCTCCAGCAGCTCGCCGTAGATCCAGCCCTGCTGGCCGGTGCCCTCGACGCGCACGCCGATCCAGCCGCCGTCGCGGGTCAGCTCGATCACCTGCGCGCCGCCTTCGAGCCGGTCGCGGATCGAGGCGTCGTCGGACGGCCCCGCCCGCAGGTTGACGAGATCGGCCGTGACCTCGTGGACGTCGCCGGGGCCGGCGAGGGCGGGGGCCGCGACGAGCGCGGCGACGGCAGTGGCGAAGGCAAGGCGCATGGCGTTCTCCCGTGGATTATTCGTTGCCGAGGAAAACGCCGTTACGCGGGGTCGGTTCGGCCCCGCCCCGTCACGAGCCAGAGCGCGGACTCGCGCGCGCCGTCCGGGAGCGGCAGCCGCGCGACGGCCGGATCCTGCACGAAAGCCGTGCGCAAGGCCCAGTGGCTCGACCAGAGGAGCCGCGCGGCCCCGCAGAGCCAGCCCGCGAGGCCGAGCTGTTCGGTGTAGCCCCGCCACGCCCAGTCCGCCGGGTAGGGATCGGGCAGGAACACGTCGTGCAGGTGCACGAGCACGCCCGGCGCCAGTACCGGCAGGATGGCGTTCAGGATCAGGTCCACGTCCGAGCCCGGCCAGAGCAGGTGCGAGCTGTCGAAGAAGGCGACGTCGCCCGGCGCTAGGGCGGCGAAGGTCTCGACGTCGTCCGCCGAGAGCAGCCGGCGCTCCCATCGGACGTCGAGCCCGTCGAGGCCGGCGCGGGGCGCGGGGTCGATGCAGGCGAGGCTCCCCTGCCCCGCGTCCGCGAGCGCGCGGGCGAGAAAGCGCGTCGAGTGCCCCGAGCCGACCTCGATCACGCGGGCGGGCCGGACTTCGCGGACGATCGCGTAGGCCGCGACGCCGTCGAGGCGGGGATACCAGGACTGGTCCCAGCGCGGCTCGGGGGGCGGGCCGTCGAAGGCGGCCAAGCGCCCGGCATGGGTCCGGATCGCGGCGATCACGTCGGCCGGCACGGCCATGGCCCCCGTCGGCGGCGCAGCGAAGGCGCGCTCGAACACCGGCGCGAGCGAAGGATAGCCGGCGGGCGCGACGACCGAAGCGGCGTGGCGGTAAGGCGAGAAGAACCCGCGCGGCCGGCCCGCGAGAGTAGCGAGGCCCATCGAGAGACGGCGGAGGCGGGTGCGGGCGGTCATGGCGCCGCCCTTCGCCGCTTCGCGCCGTCGCGGCAAGCCCGGGACGCGTTCGGAACCCCGCGTTGCAGTGCGGAAACCGCGTCGCTATAACCCGCGCGCCCGACGAGCCACACCCAGGGGAGCCCGAGCGCCATGACGAAGATCAAGGTCGAGAACCCCGTCGTCGAGCTCGACGGCGACGAGATGACCCGGATCATCTGGGAATTCATCAAGCAGAAGCTGATCCTCCCCTATCTCGACATCGACCTGAAGTACTACGACCTCGGTGTCGAGCACCGCGACGCGACCGACGACCAGGTGACGGTGGACGCCGCCCACGCGATCCGCGAGCACGGCGTCGGCGTCAAGTGCGCGACCATCACCCCCGACGAGGGTCGGGTCGAGGAGTTCGGCCTCAAGAAGATGTGGCGCTCGCCGAACGGCACGATCCGCAACATCCTCGGCGGCGTGATCTTCCGCCAGCCGATCATCTGCCGCAACGTGCCCCGCCTCGTGCCCGGCTGGACCAAGCCGATCGTGGTCGGGCGCCACGCCTTCGGCGACCAGTACCGCGCCACCGACATCAAGTTCCCCGGCCCCGGCAAGCTCACCATGAAGTTCGTCGGCGACGACGGCACCGTGATCGAGGAGGAGGTGTTCCAGGCGCCCTCGGCCGGCGTCGCCATGTCGATGTACAACCTCGACGAGTCGATCCGCGACTTCGCCCGCGCTTCGATGAACTACGGCCTGGCGATGGGCTGGCCGGTCTATCTCTCGACCAAGAACACGATCCTGAAGACCTACGACGGTCGCTTCATGATCCTGTTCCAGGAGATCTACGACAACGAGTTCAAGGACAAGTTCGAGAAGGCCGGGATCACCTACGAGCACCGGCTGATCGACGACATGGTCGCCTGCGCCATGAAGTGGAACGGCGGCTACGTCTGGGCCTGCAAGAACTACGACGGCGACGTGCAGTCCGACACGGTGGCGCAGGGGTTCGGCTCGCTCGGGCTGATGACCTCCGTGCTCATGACCCCGAACGGCGAGATCGTGGAGTCCGCGGCCGCGCACGGCACTGTCACGCGCCACTTCCGCCAGCACCAGAAGGGGCAGGAGACCTCGACCACCTCGATCGCCTCGATCTACGCCTGGACCGGCGGGCTCAAGCACCGCGCCAAGCTCGACGGCAACGACGAGCTGCGCGCCTTCGCCGAGACGCTGGAGCGCGTGACCGTCGAGACGGTCGAGGCGGGTCACATGACCAAGGACCTCGCGCTGCTGGTCGGCCCCGACCAGGGATGGCTCTCCACCACCGGCTTCCTCGACAAGGTGGACGAGAACCTGAACAGGGCCTACGGGGCCTGATACCGCGCCTATCGGAATGTGCGGGACCGGTGGTCCCGCCGATCCCCGCGGGAAGGCCCCGCGCCCGCGCCGCCCGAAGGCGAGCGGGCGCCGGGCGCGTCAGTTCGTGTAGGCGGCCGAGTAGCCGACCATGCTCTCGGGGTAGAGCTTCACGTCCTCGATGCCCCCGACCTCGGAGAGCGCGAACCAGTTCGACGCCGCCCAGTGGCCGGTGTTGCAGAAGCTGACCACCGTGCGGCCGGGCGTCCAGCCGGCCTCGCGCGCGACCTCGCGCACCGCCTCGGCGTCGGCGCGCAGCACCGCGTCGCCGCCGAAGAACCGCGAGTAGACCACGTTCGCGGCGCCGCGCAGCGTGCCCGCCCAAGTGGCGGCGTCGTGCTTGGTCTCGCCGCGGAAGAAGGCGTCGGGGCGCGCGTCGATCAGCAGCGCGTCGCCCTCGCCCTCGGCCACGGCGCGGCCCTCCTCGCGGGTCGCGGCCCAGCGGTCCGACAGGGTGAACGTGGCGTCCGAGCGCTCGACCGGGACGGCCTCGGTCGTCGTCGGCAGGCCGGCGTCGCGCCACGCCGCCAGCCCGCCGTTCAGCACCGAGATGTCCTCGAGCCCGGCCGACTTCAGCGTCCAGTAGACCCGCGCCATGCCGCCGAAGTCGCTCGGGTCCTCGCCGGCGTTGGCGACGATCACCCGCTCGCCCGGCTCGATGCCGGCGCGTCGGAGCGCGTCGGTCAGCTCGGCGTCGGAGATGAGCCGGCCCGGGCTCTCCTCCGGGCCGCGGAAGGCGGCGTAGGGCACGTTCACGGCACCCGGGGCATGGCCTTCGGCGAAGGCCTCCGCCCCGCGGATGTCGAGCAGCACGGCGCCGTCCTCGACGGCCGCGCGGGTTTCCCCGGGCGTCGCGAGCGGCGCGGCGGCGGCGGGGCCGGCGAGGAGGCCGAGCGTCGCGCCGAGCGCGAGCGTGGTACGGGTCATGGGTCTCTCCATCGAAGGCTTTCACCGCAGGTGCGAGCGCACGCGTGGATTGTCAATAATTACGGAAAGAATTGTAGAATAAGACGGCGACGCTCCTGCGACACGAAATGCCGCTTGCGCGCCAGCCTTCCCCGGCGACCTGCCCTCAGGGTGGAACGGTCGAGAGAAGGACGTGCCCCATGGCCGACGATCAGAGCCTGCCGCTCGTGGTGTTCACCCCTTCGGGCAAGCGCGGCCGCTTCCCGGCGGGCACCCCCGTCCTGAGCGCCGCGCGCTCGCTCGGCGTCGACCTCGACAGCGTCTGCGGCGGACGCGGCATCTGCTCGAAGTGCCAGTGCGAGCCGGCCTACGGGCACTTCCCGAAGCACGGCGTCACCGTCGAGGCGGGCGCGCTCGGGCCGTGGGGCGCGGTCGAGCAGCGCTACCACGAAAAGCGCGGCCTGACGCCCGGCCGCCGTCTCGGCTGCCAGGCGACCATCCAGGGCGACGTGGTGATCGACGTGCCGCCCGAGAGCCAGCTTCACCGCCAGGTGGTGCGCAAGGACGCGGCCGAGCGCGAGATCGTGCTCGACCCCGCCACCCGCCTCGTCACCGTCACGGTGGCCGAGCCCGACATGCACGCCCCCACCGGCGACGCCGAGCGGCTCTGCGAGGCGCTCGCCCGCGAGAGCGTCGCGGACCTCGAGATCGGCCTCGGCGTGCTGCGCGCGCTTCAGCCGGCGCTGCGCGCGGGCGGCTGGCGAGTGACGGCGGCGGTGCACCGCGACCACCGGGGCGGCCCCGCGCGCGTGCTCCGGGTCTGGCCGGGCGAGCCCGAAGGCACGGTGCCCGGTCTCGCGCCCCCCGGCGCGGTGTCCAATCTCGCGCCAGGGGGCGCGGTGCTCGGCCTCGCCATCGACGTCGGCTCGACCACGATCGCCGGCCACCTCTGCGATCTGCGCGACGGGCGGGTGATCGCCTCGGGTGGCGCGATGAACCCGCAGATCCGCTTCGGCGAGGACCTGATGAGCCGGGTGTCCTACGCCATGCTGAACCCCGGCGGCGCCGAGGCCATGACCCGCGCGATCCTCGCCGCGATCGACACCCTCGCCGCCGACCTCGCGGCCGAAGCCGGCGCCGCGCCCTCGGACGTGCTGGAGGCGGTGGTGGTCGCCAACCCGGTGATGCACCACCTCCTGCTCGGCATCGACCCGGTGGAACTCGGCGGCGCGCCCTTCGCGCTCGCGACCTCGGCGAGCCTCTCGCTCGCCGCCCGCGATCTCGGGCTGTCGCTCGCGCCGGAGGCGCGCGCCTACGTCCTGCCCTGCATCGCCGGCCACGTCGGCGCCGACGCCGCGGCCGTCGCGCTGTCGGAGGCGCTGCACGAGCGCGATGACCTGACCCTGGTGGTCGACGTCGGCACCAACGCCGAGATCCTGCTCGGCGACCGCCGGCGCGTGGTCGCCTGCTCCTCGCCGACCGGCCCCGCCTTCGAGGGCGCGCAGATCTCGGCCGGCCAGCGCGCCGCCCCCGGCGCGATCGAGCGGGTGCGCATCGACCCCGAGACCCGGGCGGTGCGCTTCCGGGTGATCGGCTGCGATCTCTGGTCGGACGAGCCCGGCTTCGCCGCGGCCGTCGGCCCGCGCGGCGTCACCGGCATCTGCGGCTCGGGCATCATCGAGGCGATCGCCGAGATGCGCCTCGCGGGCGTGATCGACGCGGACGGCGCGATCGGCCCGGCCGAGAGCCTCGGCGAGCGCGTGATCGCCGACGGGCGCACCCGCGCCTTCGTGCTCGCCGATGCGCGGGCGACCGGGGGCGCGCCGGTCACGGTCACGCAGAACGACGTGCGCGCGATCCAGCTCGCCAAGGCCGCGCTCTACGCCGGCGCGCGGCTCCTGATGGACACGCTCGGCGTCGAGCGGGTCGATCGCGTGGTGCTCGCGGGCGCCTTCGGCGCGCATATCTCGCCCAAGCACGCCCTGGTGCTCGGCATGATCCCCGACTGCGCCGTCGAGGCGGTCACCGCGGTCGGCAACGCCGCCGGGACGGGGGCGCGGATCGCGCTGCTGAACCGCGCGGCGCGCGCGGAGGTCGAGCGGATCGTGCGCGAAATAGAGAAGGTCGAGACGGCATTGGAGCCGCGCTTTCAGAAGCACTTCGTCGCCGCCATGGCCGTGCCGCACAAGACCGCCCCCTACGAGCGGCTGCGGGACGTCGCGACGCTGCCGGCGGTGCGCTGGGACGCGGGCGGCGCGGCGGAGGGCGAAGGCCGGCGCCGGCGGCGGCGCGAGCGGGCCTGATCGGGAAGGCCCGGCCGGGCCTTCCCCCCTTTCCAGGGCGTACGGCCCCACGGAGGCGGGCCGTACGCCACGGCTCACCATTTTCGTGGCGCCCGAACGTTCCGCTCGAGCGGGACGAGCCCGCTAAGGTCAGCCTCGGGCGAAACGGTGCCGGGTCCAGAGACCGGCGACGCCGGCGGCGAGCAGCCAGGCGCTCGCAGGCAGCGGCACGGCGGTCGTGATCATGAAGCTCGGCCGAAAGTCGGCATCGCTGAACAGCGCCGCCTGCAGCCCGACGAGGTTGTCGTAGTTGATCGTGATCGTATCGTCGGTGAACGAGATGTCGGGCACCGGCAGCGAGGCGTCGTTGATCTGCGTCACGCTGGTGATGATCTCGCCGTTTTCTAGATCAAGGTCCGAGAGCACCCAGTCGATGGTCGGCGCCGCGGTAGCGGTGGCCGGATCGCTCAGCAAGGTGTCGAGCAGGGGCTGGAGCAGGGCGTTCGCCGGCGTGATGGTGCCGTCGAGGTCGAGATCGATCACGAGGTCGAAGACGTCGGGCGCGGTCCACTCGGATCCGAGGACGCCGAGATCGAGATCCACGCCCACGTCGGTCGCGCCGACCGTCAGGTCGACGCCCAGAGCGGCCTGGGCGAGCGCGATATCGAGCGGATCCGCGCCGTTCGCTGGCGTCGCCTGTCCGGTATCGTTACGCGAGACATCGACGCCGACGCCGAGGACTTGGAGATTCACGATCTGCGTGTCGAGGCTGTAGGTGCTGCCGTCGATGATCCCGGCGCGGGCGGGCGACAGAGCGGCGATCATCGCGAGCGTGGCTGTTCCCGCGATCGCACTGCTAAGGCGCATGGGCACTTCCTCCCTGATCTGCTTATAGCAAGCGTCAAAATATATGCGTAGAAGCTGCAGCGATCCGCTGCCACCCTCACTCTTCTGACACAATCGAGTCTTAGCATGGACGCTCTCACTTTGTAGTTTTAATTTAAATTAATTTGTTTGAAGCAGTATCAATACCAACATTACAGAGTCTTATTCAATGCCGAACAATTACAGGTTGAACCATCGGCGTCGTGAAGGTTTCCCCCGATGGTCGGTGGAAACCTTCGTGGCCGTGGCTCGGTCAGGCGGTCCTGCGTTCCGGCGGGCGGATCGGCATCTCGCGCGCCGCGCGCCGTCGGGTGCGCAGCTCCTCCACGAGCATGCGGGCGTTCTTGGCGTTGGCCTTGTAGCCGATGTCGAGGATGTCGCCGATCAGCGGCACCAGGCCGATCACCCAGTCGATGCCGAGGTTGACGAGCATCCGGCCCATCACGCGCTTGCGCGCGCCGAGGCGCCACCCCTCGGCGACCAGCCAGGTCGAGGCGGCGGTGGTCACCGTGTCGCCGACGCCGGGGATCAGGCCGATCAGCCCGTCGAGCCCGACGCGCCAGCCGACCACCGGCAGCGCGATCGAGGTGTCCATCAGGTGCGCGAAGCTCTCGATCCGCTTCACCCGGCGCTCGAAGTCGTGATCCTGCATCCCGTCCGGATGGATCGCGCGCAGGCGCGCGGGGTCCTCGACCTCCGGCCCCTCGCCGGGATGCGCGTGCGCGCCGCCCGGCCCGGCGCCGACGTCGGGGCGATGGCTCTCGACGCGAGTGGCACGGGGGGCGAGGTTGGGCGGCGTATCGGCGGGCATGACGGCCTCCGGTTCCTGCGGCGCCGGCCGGGCGCCGATCTAGGGGAGGTCAATGCGCCAGGGGCCGGGGGCGTTGCGCCGCCCGCCCCGTCGCCCCGTGCCGCGGCCGCCCTCAGCCCGCGCCGGCCGCCTCGGCGTCGAGCAGCGCCACGAGCCGCGCGCTCGCCCTGAACGCGGCCTCGCGCCGCTCGGCCAGGGCCGCGGCCTCCGCGTCCCAGCCCCATTGGCGTTCGTTCCAGCGCTCGTCGATCCGGCTCGCGGCCCAGGCGTCGCCGGGCTCGAGCCGCCCCTCGATCACCGCGAGGCCGATCACCAGGCTGCCCGAGAGCGTCACCAGTTCGTGGAGCGCCGTCAGCCGCCAGGGTCCGAGCGCCGCCACCGCCTCGGCGAGGCGCGCGATCGCCGCCTCGTCCTGCGCCGAGAACATCACGCCCTCGGCGACCGAGAGCCGCGCGCCGTAGCGCCTCGCCGCCCAGTCGAGCAGCGGGTCCCAGGCCTCGGCCTGTTCGGCCGCGAGCGCCTCCGGTTCGGGGGCGCGGTAGCACAGAAGGTCGGTCTCGCCGTAGGCCGCCACCTGCGCGCGCGCCGCCGTCGGGTCGGGCAGCACCCGGTCGATCGCCGTGTTGGCCGCGCGCGTGAGCGGCATCGACAGGGGATCGACCCGGTCGGTCTGCGCCGCCCATTCCGCCGCCACGGCCTCGGCGAGCGGGCGCGTCGGCAGCGCCAGCGCCGCGCGCGAGGGCGTGCGGATCGGCTTGTCGTCGAGCGCGACCTCGAAGGCGCCCGGCTGCGCCTCGGAGGCGAGGACGCGGGTCTCGGACCAGAAGCGCTTCACGAGCCGACCGCCTGATCGGCCCCGCCGAGCGCCGCGTCGAGATCGGCGAAGTCCCCGATCACCGTCTCGGCGCCGGCCGTCCGCAGCGCCTCGGGCGGATGGTAGCCCCAGGCGACGCCGACCGCGCGGGCGCCCGCGGCGCGGGCCATCTGCATGTCGAAGCTGGTGTCGCCGATCATCGCCGCCCGTCCCGCCTCGACCCCGGTCAGGCCGAGCAGGTCCTCGACCATGGCCGGATGCGGCTTCGAGGGCGCCTCGTCGGCGGTGCGGGTCGCCACGAGCACGCCCGCGAAGCCGTGCTCGGCGATCAGGTGGTCGAGCCCGCGGCGCGACTTGCCGGTGGCGACCGCGAGCAGCCAGCCGGCGGCGTCGAGCCGCGCGATCGCCTCGCGCGCGCCCGGAAACAGCGGCGAGGCCTCGCCCCGCGCGCGTCGCGCCGCGTAGTCGCGCTTGTAGGCTTCGGCGAGCACGTCGAGGCGATCGGGGGCGGCCTCGGGGTGCAGCGCGCGGCAGGCGACGTCGAGCGAGAGTCCGACGATCGACAGCACGCGCTCGCGCGAAGGCATGGACAGGCCCGCCGCGTCGTGGCCAGCGGCCATGGCGGCGACGATCGTGGCTTGGCTGTCGACGAGGGTGCCGTCGACGTCGAAGATCGCTAGTCTGAGCAAGGCGGGCTCCCCGTAGGCCACGAGCGCGACCCTCGCGCCCCGGGCCGCGCGATGCAAGAACGCCGGCCCGGGCGGGGCGTTCGCCAGCGAGCGAGCGACGTCGCGCCACCGCGCCAGCCGAGAGGCCGTCAGGCGCGGTCCCGCGTCGGCGAAGGCGCGGTCCCGCGGGCGCGCTCCCTGAGTGCGACGAACACGCCCGCCCCCGCGATCAGCGCCATGCCCGTCCACGCCGCCGCGTCCGGCCAGTCGCCCCAGACGAGGCCGCCGACCACCGCCGCGAACACGAGGTAGCTGTAGTCGAAGGGGACGAGGAAGCTCGCTTCCGCCTCCTGATAGGCGACGGTGAGGCCGACGTTGGCCGCGAGGTTCAGTATCGAGCAGAGCGCGATCGTGGCGAGAAGGGGAGCGGACAGCGGATGCCAGCCGCTCGTGAGGTAGGGCCAGGCACCGCCCTCGATCCCGAGCCCGGCGGTGACGGCGAGCCCGCTCAGGCCCATGACCACGAAGGCGCCCGCGACCGCGAAGGCGAGGGTCGCGGGGTGCTCGTCCCGGCAGCCCCGACGCGTGATCATCACCATGGCGGCATAGGACACCGCCGCACCGAGCGGCATCAGCGCGTGCCAGGCGAAGGCGTCGGTGCCGGGCTTCAGGATCAGCGCCGTGCCGCAGAAGCCCGCGACCACCGCCGAGAGCCGCCGCCAGCCGACCCGCTCGCCCGGCAGCACCGCGGCGAACAGGGTGACGAACAGCGGGAAGCAGTAGAGCCCGGCGGCGATCTCGGCGAGCGAGAGGAACGGCACCGCGCCGAAGAACAGCAGCATCGACACGGCCACCAGGGCGCCGCGCAGGGCGACGAGGCCCGGCCGCCGCGGCGGACGCGGGCGCGCCGGGGCGATCGCGAGGCCGACGAGCGCGAGCAGCCCCGCGTTGAGGCTCGCGCGCAGGAGCTGGAACTGCCAGAGCGAGACGCTGTCGCTGGTGAGCTTGACCAGCGCGTCCTGCACCGCGAGCAGAAGAAGCGCACCGAGCAGGAGCGCCACCGAGCGCGTGGGGCGGTCGGGGCGTGCGGCGGCGATGGTCGAGGCGGTCATGGGGACTTTCTCGCTCCCGCCGCGGCGACGCGCCGGGTTCGCTTACGTCGCAGCGGCGCGTCGGGGCCCTGCTCGTCCGGCCGGGCCGGCGGCGAGACCGGACGCAGCCCGGTCCCGTGGCGACGGTGCACTCCCGGCCGCGCGCATGCGGTCCTCGAAGGATGGCCGCGGGCGTCGCCCGCGGCCCACGGGTCTCAGCGCTCGACGGCAGCGGCGACCGCGCGCTTGGTCATCACGCCGATCAGGTGGGCTCGGTACGCCGGGCTCGCGTGCAGATCGCCGATCAGACCGTCGGCCGACGCCTTCAGCCCCTCGCCCGCCGAGGGCGCGAAGTCGGACGACAGCGCCGCCTCGGCCTCCGCCCAGCGGAACACGCCGCTCTCGGACGCGCCGGTGACGGCGACGCGGGCGCCGTCCGCGAGCTCGGCCACGAACACGCCGACGAGCGGGAAGTGCGAGGCCGGCTGCTCGAACTTCATGTAGGCCGCGCGCTTCGGCACGGGGAAGTCGATCGAGACCAGCAGCTCGCCTTCCTCTAGCGCGGTGTCGAACATGCCCTGGAAATAGTCGTCCGCGACGATCGCACGGCCCGAGGAGGTCTTGAGCGTCGCGCCGAGGCCGAGAGCGGCGGCCGGGTAGCAGGCTGAGGGGTCGTTGTTGGCGAGGCTACCGCCGATGGTGCCGCGGTTGCGCACCTGCGGATCGCCCACCCGGCTCGCGAGCTTCGCGAGCGCGGGGATCTTCGAGCGGACCAGTTCCGAGGCGTCGACCTCGCCGTGGCGGGTGGCCGCGCCGATCGCGACCGTGCCCTCGCCCTCGCAGATGCCGCGCATTTCGGCGATGGCAGTGAGGTCGACGAGGATCGAGGGCTGGGCGAGGCGGCTCTTGAGCGTCGGGATCAGGGTCTGCCCGCCGGCGATCGGCTGGGCGTCCTCCTGCGCAAGCGCGTTTAACGCCTCCTGCAGCGAGGTCGGCTTGACGTAGTCGAAAGCGTACATTGGGGCTCTCCGAGGATCAGAGGGGGGACGCGACCGGGGCCGGCCGTGCCGGAGAGACGGGCGCGCCCCGAGGGACGCGCCCCTGGCGATCACTCGGCCGCGGCGGCCGGACGGGCGGCGTCGATCGCGGCCCAGACCTTGCGCGGCGTCAGCGGCATGTCGATATGGCGCACGCCGTAAGGGGCGAGCGCGTCGATCACCGCGTTGACGATGGCGGGCGGCGAGCCGATGGCGCCGGCCTCGCCGCAGCCCTTCACGCCGAGCGGGTTGTGCGTGCAGGGCGTCACGCAGGAGTGGTCGACCGTGAACATCGGGAAGTGGCCCGCGCGCGGCATGGCGTAGTCCATGTAGGAGGCCGCCGTGAGCTGGCCGTCCTTGTCGTAGGCCGCCTCTTCGAGCAGCGCCTGGCCGATGCCCTGGGCGAGGCCGCCGTGCACCTGACCCTCGACGATCATCGGGTTCACCACGTTGCCGAAGTCGTCGGCGGCGGTGAAGTTCAGCACCTGCACCACGCCGGTTTCGGGGTCGACCTCGACCTCGGCGACGTAGACGCCCGAGGGATAGGTGAAGTTGGCCGGGTCGTAGAACGAGGTCTCCTCCAGCCCCGGCTCCAGGCTCTCGATCGGGTACTTGTGGGGCACGTAGGCCGCGAGGCAGACGTCGCCCCAGGCCACGGCCTTGTCGGTACCCGCGACGGTGAACTGGCCGTTCTCGAACACGACGTCGGTCTCGGAGGCCTCCATCAGGTGGGCGGCGATCTTCTTCGCCTTGGCGACCACCTTCTCGACCGACTTGTAGATCGCCGAGCCGCCGACCGCGAGCGAGCGCGAGCCGTAGGTGCCCATGCCGAAGGGCACGCGGTTGGTGTCGCCGTGCACGATGTCGACCTGATCCTCAGGACAGCCGAGCATCTCGGCCACCACCTGCGCGAAGGTAGTCTCGTGGCCCTGCCCATGGGAGTGCGAGCCGGTGAACACCGAGACCGAGCCGGTCGGGTTCACCCGCACCGTCGCCGCCTCGTAGAGCCCCGCGCGCGCGCCGAGGCTGCCGACCAGCGAGGACGGCGCGATGCCGCAGGCCTCGATGTAGGAGGCGATACCGAGACCGCGGAGCCTGCCCTTGGCCTCGGACTCCGAGCGCCGCGACGCGAAGCCCGCGACGTCGGCCAGCTCCAGCGCCTTGTCGAGCGTCGCCTCGTAGTCGCCGGTGTCGTACTGCACCGCGACCGGCGTCTGGTAGGGGAAGGCGTCCTTCGGGATGTAGTTCTTGCGGCGAAGCGCCACCGGATCGACGCCGAGGTCGCGCGCGGCCGCGTCGATCACCCGCTCGATCTGGTAGGTCGCCTCCGGCCGCCCGGCGCCGCGGTAGGCGTCGACCGGCACCGTGTTGGTGAACACCGCCTTCACGTTGGTGTAGATGAGCGGCGTCTTGTAGTTGCCCGCGAGCAGCGTGCCGTGCAGCCAGGTCGGGATGCAGGGCGCGAAGGTCGAGAGATAGGCGCCCATGTTCGCGAGCGTGTGGCAGCGCAGCGCCGTGAACTCGTGGTTCTCGTTCAGCGCCAGCTCGATCGTGGTGACGTGGTCGCGCCCCTGCGCGTCCGACAGGAAGGCCTCGGAGCGGGTCGCGGCCCACTTGACCGGGCGGCGCACCTTCTTCGACGCCCAGGTGACGAAGGCCTCCTCGGCGTAGTGATAGATCTTCGAGCCGAAGCCGCCGCCGACGTCGGGCGCCACCACCCGCAGCTTGTGCTCGGGGATCGACAGCACGAAGGCGCCCATCAGCAGGCGGATCACGTGCGGGTTCTGGCTGGTCGTATACAGCGTGTAGCTGTCGGCCGATCGGTCCCACTCGCCGATCGCCGCGCGCGGCTCCATGGCGTTGGCGACGACGCGGTTGTTGACCAGCTCCAGCTTGGCGACGTGATGCGCGTTCGCGATCGCCTCGTCGACGGCGGCCTTGTTCTCCTCGACGAAGCCCCAGTCGAAGCAGAGGTTGCCCGGCACGTCGTCATGGACGCTGGCCTCGGTGGACAGCGCCTCGGCCATGTCGATGACCGCGGGCAGCTCCTCGATCTCGATCTCGACCAGTTCGCCGGCGTCGCGCGCCTGCTCGACGTCCTCGGCGAGGATCGCGACGATCGGGTCGCCGACGTGGCGCACCTTGCCCTCGGCCAGGATCGGGTGCTTGGGCTCCTTCATCGGCTGGCCGTCGCGGCCGGTCACCTGCCAGCCGCAGGGGATGCCGCCGAGGCCGGCCAGATCCTCGCTCGTGAAGACGGCGATCACGCCGGGCGCCGACTTGGCGGCGGAGGCGTCGATCGAGACGATCCGCCCGTTCGCAACGTCGGAGCGGACGAAGTGGCAGTGGCACTGGCCGACGCGGTCGATGTCGTCGGTGTACTGGCCCTCGCCGGTGATGAAGCGCAGGTCCTCGCGCCGCTTCGAGCTGGCGCCGATCCCGTGATCCTTGAGCGTCTGGTCCTTGGGCATGGGGCCCCTCCCTCGTGGCTGCCGGCTTGGGCGCCGGTCGGCGGTGTCGAGCCGCCTTCGTGGCTTCGATCCGAGTAGAGCCCCACGCGGCGCCCGCGCGGGACTATGGTGCCGGGTCGCGCGTCACTCCGCCGCGACGGACTGGCCGCGCATGTCAGCGGCGGCCGCCATGATCGCCTTGACGATGTTGTGGTAGCCGGTGCAGCGGCAGAAATTGCCCTCCAGCCAGTGGCGCACCTCGGCCTCGGTCGGGGCGGGGTTGCGCTTCAGGAGATCGGCCGCCGACATGATCATGCCGGGCGTGCAGAAGCCGCACTGCAGCCCGTGGTGCTCGCGGAAGGCCGCCTGGATGGGTCCGAGCGAGCCGTCGGCGTTCGCCATGCCCTCGATCGTGGTGATCTCGCGGCCCTCGCAGGCGAGCGCGAACACCGAGCAGGCCTTCACGCTGTCGCCGTCGAGATGGACGACGCAGGCGCCGCACTGCGAGGTGTCGCAGCCGACGTGGGTGCCGGTGAGGTCGAGGGTCTCGCGCAAAAGCTCGACCAGGAGCGTGCGCCCCTCGACCTCCGCCGTGACGGGCTTGCCGTTCACGCTCAGGGATACTTGCGGCATCGGTGTCTCTCTCTGTCTGTCGGATGCGGACGCGGTCTCAGCCGAACAGGCGGCTGAACCAGCCCTTCTTCTTCTCGTCCGCCGGCGCGTCGCCGGTCGCGGCGTCCATCTCGGCCTCATGGCGCGCGCCCGCGCCAGCCGGCGCGTCGTCGCGCGCGGGCGCGGCGGCGTCGGTCGCGACCGGGGCGGCGGCGACGCCCGCGCCCGGCGGCGTGTTGCTCGCGGCGTCGCCGTAGGCGAGCGGCGCGGCCGGCTCGACCGAGACCGGACGCGAGGCGCCGGCGTCCTCCAGAGCGGAAGGCTCCTGTCCGCCCTCCATGGCCATGGGATCGGTGTCCGCCGGCGCGCCGCCCCCGGACACCGCCGCAGCCGGCTCGGCGGAGGCGGCGACGGGGGATGCGGCCTCGCCCGGCGGCGGGGTCGCGCCCGAGGCGGCGGCAGGCTCGGCCTCGCGGCCCTCGGGGGTCGCGTGCTCGGGCTCGCCCGGCCCGCCGGCGGTGTCGGCCGGCGCGCTGGCAGGCGCCTCGCGGGAGGGTGCCTCGCCGGCCGCTGCGCCCGCCGCGCCCGCCGATACCGCCCCTGCCGGCAGGCCGCTCGCCTCGGCGACCGCGTTGTCCGGGCTGGACCGCGGCCCCTCCACCTGCGCCTTGAAGCGGTCGAAGAACTCGTCGGCCATCTTCTTGGCGAAGCCGTCGATCAGGCGCGAGCCGAGCTGGGCGAGCTTGCCGCCGACCTTGGCCTCGGCGTCGTAGGCGAGCTTGGTGCCCTCGGGCGCGTCGCTGAGGTCGACCTTGGCCGCGCCCTTGGCGAAGCCGGCGGCGCCGCCCTTGCCCTCGCCGACCAGACGATAGCTCTCGGCCTCGACCACGTCCTCCAGCGTGACCGCGCCTTTGAACTTCGCCTTCACCGGGCCGACCTTCTGGGTCACGTCCGCCTCCAGCGACTGCGGCCCGGTCCTCTCCATGCGCTCGCAGCCGGGGATGCAGGCCTTCAGCACCTCCGGGTCGTTGAGCGCGCGCCAGACCGTCTCGCGGTCGGCGGCGATGATGCGCTCGCCGGTCATCTCCATGGGTCGTCCTCCCCGCGACGCCGACCTCTCGTTCAGGATCGGTCTTTCATCTCCACAGTTTTAGGCAGATCGCCGCATGCTTTGAAAGACCGGGGAGAGACCGGAGCCCCGCGCCGGGGCGCGGCGCCCGGCGGCGGCGGGACGGGCGCGCGACCGGGACCGCGTCCCTCGCCCTCCGAGGCGCGTCGCCGCGGCGCGCGCGGAGGAGAGGCCGATCGCGGCTTGCCCCGCGCCTCGCGACGACATTACGACGTTTTCATGACAGCGAGGCCGGCGGACAGAGGGAGCGGCGATGCCCATGATCCTGCGCGAGGGAAGACCGTGGCGTCCCGTCTCCCCCGACTGGCGCGCGTGGCCGGTCGCGCCGGCGGTGGGCGGCGCGCGCGCGGCGCTCGCGCTCGTCTGGACGCTCGTGAGCCTCGCCGTCGTGCTCGGCTGGGTGGGCTCGCCGCACTGGCTGCTGCTGATGCTCGACGTCACCACCGAAGCCAACGCCTGGACCTGGATGACGGGCACCGTCCTGATGGCGGGCGCCTACACCCATGCCGGCGCGGCCTACGCGCGCTGGCGCCGCCGCCGGGCGGGCGCGGGGGCCTGGGCCGTCACCGCGGCGATCATGGCGGCGCTGTCGTTCGACGACATGGTGGCGCTGCACGAGCGGTTCCTCGATCCCGTGGGCGCGGCGATCGCGGGCCAGAGCGGGCTGACCTATCACGCCTGGGTCGTGCCGGGCTCGGTGATCGCGCTCGCGATCGTCGGTCTGTTCGTGCGGTCGATCCGCACCTCGTCGGCGCCGGTGCGCCGCGCCCTCGTCCTCGGCCTCGCGCTGTTCTTCGGCGGCGCGATCGGGATCGAGGCGGTGAGCGCCGCGGTCGCCGACGCGCAGGGCCACAGCGTACTCTACATCCATCTCTATCACCTGGAGGAGGCCTGCGAGGCGGTGGGCGCGGCCGTCCTCGTCGCGGCGGGGCTCGCGGAACTACCCGAGAGGGCGTGGCGCCTCGGCGACTGGGCGGTGCGCGAACGGGCCGAGGTCTGAGACGGGGCGCGGGGGCGACGACGCCGGCCGACGCGATCCGCGGCCGCGAGGCCGTCGTATCCGCAGGGCGGACGGGCGAACGATGCGCCCCGGCCCCGGATCGGAAGGAACGGCCCGCGAGGACCACGGCGGCGGAAGGACGACGGTCTCTGCCCGACGGCGTATCGGGGACGGACGTGCCGGGCTAGCCTGCGGAAAACGGAGGACGCGCCCGATGCCGAACGACCATTCCGGGGAGGCCTCGCCCGGCCGCCTCGTGCCGCCCGCGAGCACCGCGCTCGGCGATCTCCTGGTGCTCGACCTCACCCGCGTGCGTGCGGGACCGGCCTGCGTGCGCCAGCTCGCCGACTGGGGCGCCAACGTCGTCAAGATCGAGGCGCCGGCGGGCGACGGGGGGTTGGGCGGCCCGCGCGAGAACGCGGACTTCATGAACCTCCACCGCGGCAAGGCGAGCCTGACGCTCGATCTGAAGACCGAGAGCGGCATGGACCTGTTCCGCCGCCTCGCACGACGCGCCGACGTGGTGGTCGAGAACTTCCGCCCCGAAGTGAAGCATCGCCTGGAGATCGACTACGAGACCCTGTCGGCCGACAACCCCGGCCTCGTCTACGCCTCGATCTCGGGCTTCGGCCAGGACGGCCCCTACGCCAGGCGCCCCGGCTTCGACCAGATCGCCCAGGGCATGGGCGGGCTGATGTCGATCACCGGCGAGCCCGGCCGCGGGCCGATGCGCGCGGGCATCCCCGTCGCCGACCTGACCGCCGGGCTGTTCGCGGCGCAGGGTATCCTGGTCGCGCTGCTGGAGCGCCAGCGCTCGGGCAAGGGCCAGTGGGTGCGCACCTCGCTCCTGCAGGCGATGGTGTTCATGCTCGACTTCCAGGGCGCGCGCTACACCGCCGACGGCGAGGTGCCCGGACAGGCCGGCAACGAGCACCCGACCATGCTGCCGACCGGCGTGTTCCCGACCATGGACGGCCACTGCAACATCGCCGTCGCCGGCGAGGTGATCTGGAAGCGCTTCTGCGCCGTGCTCGGGCGCGAGGACTGGATCGGCGATCCCCGCTTCGAGGACAACGCCGCCCGCCGGCGGAACCGCGACGCCCTCGCGGTCGCGATCACCGCCGAGACGCTGCGCTACGAGACCGCGGACCTGGTCGAGCGGCTGGTCGAGGCGGGCGTGCCGGCGGGCCCGATCAACGACATGGCGCAGGTGTTCGCCGATCCGCAGGTCGTCCACCTCGGCCTCGCGCAGGAGGTCGAGGTCGAGGGTCGCGGCGCGGTCGCCCTCCTCGGCCAGCCGATCGAGATGAGCCGCACCCCGAGCCGGCTCGCGGCCCCGCCCCCCGGCCCCGGCGCGCAGACCGAGGCGGTGCTGCGGGGCATGGGGCTCGACGACGCGACGATCGCCGCCTTGCGCGAGGAAGGGGCGATCTGAGGTCGCCACCCGGACGCCCATGCCGTCGCGCGGTCGGCGGCCATGTCATCGTGCTGGAGGCGGTCGTCGCATCGTGCCGAAGCGATAAAGCATTTCTTATCCTCAATTTCGACATTCATTACGAATAAGTTAAATAGGGTTCGTCAAATGGGGGATGAGATCATGCGTCATGCAATCGTGGCGTGTCTGGCGTTCGGCCTATCGGTACCAGCGCCCGCACTCGCTCTGACGTTGACCGGCACTGTGGATGACACGGACCCGCTCTGGAATCGGCCGATAGGTGGTGGCCCAAGCATTTCGTCTCTTGGTCCGGTGAACTACGAAACCCATATCTTCACCGTGCCGATCACTGCCGCTTACGATATTCTGAGTACGCAAACCTCGGACGGATACATTCATCTATACGAGAACGCGTTCGATCCGGCGATGCAGTTGCAGAACCTGATCGCAGGTGACGACGGCGCAGGCGGCATCGGCACATCTGAGATCCTCGGTGTAGCTTTGTCGGCCGGGACGACCTACACGCTCGTCACGAGCGGCTTCAGTGCGTCAACGCCGTCCTTCGGCTACACTAATACGGTCGACGGGGAGGCGGTCGTTCCGCTGCCGCCGACGATGGCGCTCATGGGCGCATTCGGGGCGCTCGTGTTCTTCCGTCGGAGCGGACGCGCCCCCGCCTGAGCGACGCCACGGGGACGGCAGGGCTTCGTCATCGGAAAGCCCACGCCTTCTTTTCGGCTTCCTCGGTCGCGCGTCCCCCTTCCGCTCGAGGGGGACGCGGACGCCGGGCGACCTCAGGCCGCTGCCCGCTCGCGCGCGCCCATGTGCTGGATCACCTTCGCGGCGAGCCGGCCGCCTGCCTGCGCCGCTGCCTCGATCCCCTCGCCCGAGGCGATCGCGCCGAGGAAGCCCGCGGCATAGGCGTCGCCGGCGCCGGTGGTGTCCACGACCTTCTCGACCCGCTCCGCCGGCACCCGCACGCGCTCGGCGCCGCGCGCGACCATCGAGCCGTTCTCGCTCAGCGTCACCACCGCGATCTCGGCGTGCTCGGCCGCCCAGTCGAGCGCGGCTTCCGGGCCGTTCGTGCCGGAAAGCGCGGCCATCTCGGTCTCGTTGCCGATCAGCACGTCGACGTGGTCGCCGATAAAGGCGCGCATGGCGTCGAGATGGCGACCGACGCAGCCCGCGTCGGACGGGGTCAGCGCGATGCGCGCGCCCGCCGCCCTGGCCCGCGCAGCGCCCGCGGCGATCACCTCGGCGCCCTCGGGCGCGTCGAACAGGTAGCCCTCGACGATCAGCATCGGGAAGCTGTCCGGGAGCGAGGCGTGGACGTCGCCCGCGCCGAGCGCGAGCGCCGCGCCGAGATAGGTCGACATAGTCCGCTCGCCATCGGGCGTGACCAGCACGACGCAGCGCCCGGTCGAGACGCTCCCGGTCAGCCGGGCGGTCGGCACGCTGGCGCCGACGCGGCCCATGTCCTCGGCGAAGGCGGCGCCGAGGGTGTCCTCGGCCACCTTGCCGACGAACATGGCGTCGAGGCCGAGGCCGCCGAGGTGGGCCACCGTGTTGGCGACCGAGCCGCCCGACTGGGTGAGGCCGGGGCCGACCTCGGCGAACAGCGCCTCGGCGGCGTCGGTGTCGACGAGGTGCATGCCGCCGGGCGTCAGGTCGTGGCGCGCGACCACGTCCGGCTCGACCGAGACCAGCACGTCGACGAGCGCGTTGCCGAGACCCACGATCGGGCCCGTGGATGATGCCATGATGTCCTCCCGTGAGGATAACGGGCGCAACGCGAGGCGGGGTGCCCGCCGCCTCGCGGCGCTCCGGTAGGGCGGGGGTCGCTCCGCCGTCGAAGGGTCGGACGCGCCGGAGGGGCGCGCCCGCGATCAGATCAATACCGGTAGGCGTCCGGCTTGAACGGCCCCTCGGGCGTGACGCCGATGTACTCGGCCTGCTGCTCGCTGAGCCGGGTCAGCTTGGCGTTGAGCTTTGCGAGGTGGAGCGTCGCCACCTTCTCGTCGAGGTGCTTCGGCAAGACGTAGACCTGGTTCTCGTACTGATCGCCCTTGGTCCAGAGCTCGATCTGCGCGAGCACCTGGTTGGTGAACGACGCCGACATCACGAAGGACGGGTGACCGGTCGCGTTGCCGAGGTTCAGCAGGCGCCCTTCCGACAGCAGGATCATCCGCTTGCCGTCGGGGAACTCGATCATGTCCACCTGCGGCTTGATGTTGGTCCACTTCATGTTCTTGAGAGCCGCGACCTGGATCTCGTTGTCGAAGTGGCCGATGTTGCCGACGATCGCCATGTCCTTGAAGTTGCGCATGTCGTCGACGGTCACGACGTCCTTGTTGCCGGTCGCCGTGATGACGATGTCGGCGCGCGGCGCGGCGTCCTGCAGCGTGACGACCTCGTAGCCGTCCATCGCCGCCTGCAGCGCGCAGATCGGGTCGGCTTCCGTGACCAGCACGCGCGCGCCGCCGCCGCGGAGCGAGGCGGCCGAGCCCTTGCCGACGTCGCCGTAGCCGCAGACGACCGCGACCTTGCCGGCCATCATCACGTCGGTCGCGCGGCGGATGCCGTCGACCAGGCTCTCCTGGCAGCCGTACTTGTTGTCGAACTTCGACTTGGTGACGCTGTCGTTGACGTTGATCGCCGGGAACGGCAGCGCCCCCTTCTTGGCGAGCTGGTAGAGGCGGTGGACACCGGTGGTCGTCTCCTCGGAGACGCCCTTGATCTGGTCGCGCTGCTTGGCGAACCAGCCCGGCGACTTCTCCATGCGCCGCTTGATCTGGGCGAAGAGGGCTTCCTCCTCCTCGGAGGTCGGGTTGGACAGCACGTCCTCGCCGGCCTCGGCGCGCGCGCCCAGCAGGATGTACATCGTGGCGTCGCCGCCGTCGTCGAGGATCATGTTGGCGCCGTCCTCGAAGTCGAAGATGCGGTCGGCGTACTCCCAGTACTCCTCCAGCGTCTCGCCCTTGACGGCGAACACGGGCGTGCCGCCGGCGGCGATGGCCGCGGCCGCGTGGTCCTGCGTCGAGAAGATGTTGCAGGACGCCCAGCGGACCTCGGCGCCGAGCGCGGTCAGCGTCTCGATCAGCACCGCGGTCTGGATCGTCATGTGCAGCGAGCCCGCGATGCGCGCGCCCTTGAGCGGCTGCGACGGGCCGAACTCCTCGCGGCAGGCGACGAGACCGGGCATCTCGGTCTCGGCGATCTCGATCTCCTTACGCCCGTAGGCGGCGTCCTCGATGTTCTTGACGACGTAGTCGGGGGCCTTGTCGAGCGCCATCGTTGTCTCCTCTCGTTGACGGGACGCGCTGCCGCGGGGGGGATGCGGCGCGTCGTCCCTTTCGCGAAGCGCCGCCGGCGAGGGGCCGACGGCGCGCGTGGGTCGTCTCGGCCGGCCCGTCCGGGGCCGGCGCGGCTCACTCGGCGGCGAGCGTATGGCCGAAGTGGCGGGCGAGGTCGGCGGCCAGATCGGTCTTCTCCCAGCCGAAGCCGCCGTCGTCCTCCGGCGTGCGGCCGAAGTGGCCGTAGGCGGCGGTGCGGGTGTAGATCGGCTTCAGCAGGCCGAGCCGCTCGCGGATGCCGCGCGGCGTCAGCCGCACCATCTCGGGCAGCACCGCGCCGAGCTTGGCCTCGTCGACCTTGCCGGTGGCGAAGGTCTCGACGTAGACGGCCACGGGCTCGGGCATGCCGATCGCGTAGGCGAGCTGGATCTGGCACTTGTCCGCGAGACCGGCCGCGACGACGTTCTTGGCGAGGTAGCGCGCGGCATAGGCGGCCGAGCGGTCGACCTTGGTCGGGTCCTTGCCCGAGAACGCGCCGCCGCCGTGCGGGGCCGCGCCGCCGTAGGTGTCGACGATGATCTTGCGCCCCGTGAGGCCCGCGTCGCCGTCCGGCCCGCCGATGACGAAGCGCCCCGTCGGGTTCACGAACACGCGGTCCTTCGGCACGCTCCAGCCTTCGAGCGCGGCCTTCGAGAGATAGGGCAGCACCATCTCGCGGACCTGGTCCTGCGTGACGTCCTCGGAGTGCTGGGTCGAGACGACGATGGCGTCGACGCCGACCGGCTTGCCGTCCTCGTAGCGAAGCGTGACCTGGGACTTGGCGTCGGGGCCGAAGCGCGGCTCCTTGCCCGACTTGCGGTCCTCGGCCATCAGCCGCAGGATCTTGTGGCTGAACTGGATCGGCGCGGGCATCAGCTCGGCCGTCTCGTTGCAGGCGTAGCCGAACATGATGCCCTGGTCGCCGGCGCCTTCCTCGCCCTTGTCGCCCTCGTCGACGCCCATGGCGATGTCGGCCGACTGCGCGTGCAGGCGGTTCACGACCTCGACGGTCTTCCAGTTGAAGCCGTCCTGCTCGTAGCCGATGTCGCGGATGGCGTCGCGGACGATGCCCTCGACCTCCTTCAGCACGCTGTCGGGGCCGCGCACCTCGCCGGCGACGGTGACGTGGTCGGTGGTGGCCAGCGTCTCGCAGGCGACGCGCGCCTGCGGGTCGGCCGTGAGATAGGCGTCGAGCACGGCGTCGGAGATGCGGTCGCAGACCTTGTCCGGGTGGCCCTCGGACACCGATTCGCTGGTGAACAGCCAGCTCTTGCTCATCGTGTTGCCTCCTCTCGGATGTCGTCGTGGTTGGGGCGCGCGCTCACGCGCGCCCCGGCGATGCGGGATCAGGCGCTCGCACGCAGGGGCTGGAGATCCTCGACCGCCTCGGCGGCGGCCTCCCCTTCCAGCGCCCCGGCGTCGCGGCGTCGCGGTGTATAGGCCAGGTTCGGCGCGAGCCAGGTCTCGACCTCGCCCACGCTCGACCCCTTGCGGGCGGCGTAGTCCTCGACCTGGTCGCGCCCGATGCGGCCCACGCCGAAATAGGCGCTGTCGGGATGGGCGAAGTAGAGCCCCGAGACCGAGGCCGCCGGCCACATCGCGCAGCTCTCGGTGAGCGAGAGCCCGGTGTGGTGCTCGGCGTCGAGCACCTCGAACAGCGTGCGCTTCTCGGTGTGGTCGGGGCAGGCCGGGTAGCCCGCCGCCGGTCGGATGCCGCGGTACTTCTCGAAGATCAGGTCCTCGCCCGACAGGTCCTCGTCCGCGGCGTAGCCCCACAGCTCGCGGCGCACGCGCGCGTGCATGTACTCGGCCAGCGCCTCGGCCAAGCGGTCGCCGAGCGCCTGCACCAGGATCGCGTCGTAGTCGTTGCCCTCGGCCTTCAGCCGGTCGGCGATGGTGTGGACCTCGGGCCCCGTCGTGACCGCGAAGCCGCCGATCCAGTCGGGCGTGCCCTCGGGGGCGACGAAGTCCGACAGGCAGTAGGCCGCACGCTCGCCCGACTTCGCGCCCTGCTGGCGCAGCATGCAGAAGGTGGTCATCTCCGCGGCGCGGTCCTCGTCGTTCCAGACGACGATGTCGTCACCGCGCCGGTTGGCCGGCCAGAGGCCGACCACGGCGCGCGGGGCGAACCATTCCTCCTCGGCGATGCGGCCGAGCATCGCCTGCGCGGCGTCGAACAGCTCGCGCGCGGTCTCGCCCTGGCGCTCGTCGTCGAGGATCTGCGGGTACATGCCCTTCAGCTCCCAGGTCCAGAAGAAGGGCGACCAGTCGATGTAGGGCGCGACCTCGGCGACCGTCGGCGTGAAGGCGTGCAGCCCGGTGACGTTGGGCGTCTCCGGCACGTGGTCGCCGAAGGAGAAGGCGTTCGCGCGCGCCTCCGCGATCGGCGTGGTCGGGCGTTCCTTCTTCGCGCCCTTGCCGGCGACGCGCTCCTGCTCCTCGGCGATCTCGGCCAGGTACTGCGGCTTGCGCTCCTTGGAGAGAAGCCGCGAGACCACGCCGACCGCCTTCGAGGCGTCGTCGACGTGGATCACGCCGTGGGGATACTCCGGCGCGATCTTGATCGCGGTGTGCTTCTTCGAGGTGGTGGCGCCGCCGATCAGCAGCGGCACGTCGAGGCCGGCGCGCTTCATCTCCGCGGCCACGTCGACCATGCGGTCGAGCGAGGGCGTGATCAGGCCGGAGAGCCCGACGATGTCGACCTTCTCCTCCTTGGCCTTGGCGATGATGTCCTCGGTCGGCACCATCACGCCCATGTCGACCACGTCGTAGTTGTTGCAGGCGAGCACGACGCCGACGATGTTCTTGCCGATATCATGGACGTCGCCCTTCACCGTCGCCATCAGGATCTTGCCCTTGGCCGAGGTGTCGCCGGACTCCGCCTTCTCCTGCTCCATGAAGGGGATCAGGTGGGCGACCGCGGTCTTCATCACCCGCGCCGACTTGACCACCTGCGGCAGGAACATCTTGCCCTCGCCGAACAGGTCGCCGACGACGTTCATGCCGTCCATCAGCGGGCCTTCGATCACGTGCAGCGGCCGCTCGGCCTTCTGGCGCGCCTCTTCCGTGTCGTCGACGACGAAGTCGGTGATGCCGTGGATCAGCGCGTGGGAAAGCCGCGCCTCGACGGGCTGCTCGCGCCACTTCGGGTCGGACTTCTTCTGCGCCTCGCCACTGTCGCGGTACTTGTCGGCGATGGCGAGCAGGCGGTCGGTCGAATCGGGGCGCCGGTTCAGCAGCACGTCCTCGACGTGCTCGCGCAGCTCCTGCGGGATCTCGTCGTAGACGGTGATCTGCCCGGCGTTCAGGATCGCCATGTCCATGCCGCGGCGGATGGCGTGGTAGAGGAACGCCGAGTGCATCGCCTCGCGCACGGGATTGTTGCCGCGGAACGAGAACGAGACGTTCGACAGCCCGCCCGAGACGTGCGCGTGCGGCAACCGCTTCTTGATCATCTCGGTCGCGTCGAAGAAGGCGACGGCGTAGTCGTCGTGCGCCTCGATGCCGGTCGCGACCGCGAAGATGTTCGGGTCGAAGATGATGTCCTGCGGCGCGAAGCCGGCCTTGTCGATCAGGAGGTGATAGGCCCGCTCGGAGATCGCGAACTTGTGCTCGGCGGTCTCGGCCTGGCCGTCCTCGTCGAAGGCCATGACGACGACGGCCGCGCCGAAGCGGCGCACGATGCGGGCCTGTTCGAGGAAGGCGTCCTCGCCTTCCTTGAGCGAGATCGAGTTCACCACCGCCTTGCCCTGCAGGCACTTCAGCCCGGCCTCGATCACCTCGAACTTCGAGCTGTCGACCATCACCGGCACGCGGCTGATGTCGGGCTCCGCGGCGATCAGGTTGAGGAAGGTCTTCATCGCCCGCTCGCTGTCGAGCAGGCCCTCGTCCATGTTGACGTCGATGATCTGCGCGCCGTTCTCTACCTGCTGGCGCGCCACTTCCACGGCCGCCGGGTAGTCGTCGGCCATGATCAGCTTCTTGAACTTGGCCGAGCCAGTGACGTTGGTGCGCTCGCCGATGTTGATGAAGCGTCCCGTGGTCATTCAGCGCCCTCCAAAGCCGCGTCGTCGCCGACCATGGCGTCGGCCTCGAACATCTCGAGCCCCGAGAGCCTGAGCCGCGTGGCCGCCTCCGGCACGCGCCGCGGCGCCTTGCCCTCGACCGCCGCGGCGATGGCGCGGATGTGCTCGGGCGTCGTGCCGCAGCAGCCGCCCACGATGTTGACGAGGCCCTTGTCGGCCCATTCCCCGAGGTGCGAGGCCGTCTCCTCGGGCGTCTCGTCGTAGCCGCCCATCTCGTTCGGCAGCCCCGCGTTCGGGTAGGCCGAGATCCGCGTGTCGGCGACCTCGGCGAGCGCGCGGACGTGCGGGCGCATCTCGCCCGCGCCGAGCGCGCAGTTGAGCCCGACCGAGAACGGGCGCGCGTGGCTCATCGACACCCAGAAGGCCTCCGGCGTCTGGCCCGTCAGCGTGCGGCCCGAGCGGTCGGTGATGGTGCCCGAGATCATGATCGGAGGCACGTCGAGCCCCTCGTCGCGCAAACTGTCGATCGCGAACAGCGCGGCCTTGGCGTTCAGCGTGTCGAAGATCGTCTCGACGAGCAGCAGATCGACCCCGCCCTCGATCAGCGCGCGCGCCGCCTCGCCGTAGGCCTTCGCCAGATCGTCGAAGGTCACCTTGCGCAGCCCCGGATCGTTCACGTCCGGCGACAGCGAGGCGGTCTGGTTGGTCGGCCCGATCGCGCCCGCGACCCAGCGCGGCCGCTCGGGGGTCGACCACGCCTCGGCCGCCTCGCGCGCGACCTTCGCCGCGGCGTGGTTCAGCTCGGCCGAGAGCGGCACGAGGTCGTAGTCGGCCTGGCTGACGCTGTTGGCCGAGAAGGTGTTGGTGCAGACGATGTCCGCGCCCGCCTCCAGGAAGGCCTCGTGGATCTTGCGGATCATCGCGGGCTGCGTGATCGAGAGCAGCTCGTTGTTGCCCGCGAGATCGCAGTGGTGGTCCGCGAAGCGCTCGCCCCGATAAGTCGCCTCGTCGGGCTTCTCGGCCTGGATCATCGTGCCCATGGCGCCGTCGAGCACGAGGATCCGGTCCGCCGCGTGCGCGGCGATGTCCCGTGTGGTCATGATCGATCCTTTCAGGCGGCGCTCTGCGCGGGATCCGCGTTCAGCCCCAGGGCTCGGCAGATCGCGAGCGGCACCGTCGCCTTGTTGAGCGTGTAGATATGGAACTCGTCGATGCCCTCGGCGAGGAAGCGCCGGCATTGCTCGGTCGCGATGGTGGTCGCGACCATGGCGCGCATCTCCGGATCGGCGTCGCGCCCCTCGAACATCTCCGACATCCAGTCGGGGATCGAGGCGCCGCACTTTTCAGAGAAGCGCTTCAGCCCGCCGAAATGGCTCACCGGCATGATGCCCGGGATGATCGGCACGGTGATGCCGGCGGCGCGGGCGCGGTCGACGAAGCGCAGCACCGTCTCGGTGTCGAACACGTACTGCGTGATCGCCGAGGTGGCGCCGGCGTCGACCTTGCGCTTGAGGTTGTCGAGATCGCTCTCCTCGGAGAACGCCTCCGGGTGCTTCTCGGGATAGGCGCCGACGGCGATGTCGAAATCGGCGACGCGCCTCAGGCCCGCGACCAGCTCGGCGGCGTAGGGGTAGCCGTTCGCGGGGGGCGTGTAGGTGCCCCCCCCGACCGGATCGCCGCGCAGCGCGACCAGCTTGCGGATGCCGCTCTCCCAGAGATCGCGCGCGAGATCGTCGATCTCCTCGCGGCTCGCCTCCACGCAGGTCAGGTGGTGCGAGACGGGCAGGCCCGTGCGCTCGCGCACCCGCTCGACGCAGCCGCGGGTGCGGTCGCGCGTGGTGCCGCCCGCGCCGTAGGTGACCGAGAAATACTCCGGCCCCACCGACAGCAGCTGGTCGACCACATCGTCGAACTTCGGCAATGCGTCTTCGGTCTTGGGCGGGAAAAGCTCGAACGAGACGCGGAAGCCAGCGTCGTCGGTTCGCACGTCCTTCATCATCAATCCTCCGATGCGCGGCCCCGCCCGCGGGCGAGGCGCGCGATGGCTTCGATGCTCAGGCGGGCTTGCGGAACAGCTGGATGCCCCAGGCGAGCTGCCCCGCGTCCGCCGCCTTGACCCAGTTCTCGAGCCCGACGATCATCTTGTCGAGGTAGGCGGCCGACGCCCCCGTGTCCCGCAGCTTGTCGTAGTTCGCGACGAGATCCTCGCGCACGCGATCATAGTGCGTTCGCAGCTGGTTTGTCATCTCGCGCTGCAACACGGTCTCGAACCCGAGCGCCTCGGCCGCCTCGCGGTAGAACCCCATCGAGCCGAGGCTCGAGAGCTGCAACCGGTCGTAGACGGGCTTCAGCATCGCCGGATCGGCGTCGTCGGCCTGCATCGGGTCGGTGAACACGAAGTGGCCGCCCGGCTTCAGCACGCGCCAGACCTCGGCGAGCACCGTCTCGCGCCGGTCCGAGTGCAGGATCGCGTCCTGGCTCCAGACCACGTCGTAGCTGGCCGCGGGCTCGGGGATGTCCTCGAACACGCCGTGCACGACCTTGATACGGTCGGCGAAGCCCTGCTGGCGGTTGCGGAGCCGGTTGGTGTCGTTCTGCACCTCGGAGATGTTGAGGCAGGTCGCGGTGCCGCCGTGGTTCGTCACCACGCGGCGCATCGCGCCGCCGTAGCCCGCGCCGATGTCGAGGATGCGGCAGTCCGGCCCGAGGGTCGGCACCACCTCCGCCATCGCGTCGACCGTCTGGTCGGAGGCCTCGCCGATGTCGCGCGTCGTGTCGTAGATGCCGACGTGCAGGTCGCGCCCGCCCCAGACGGTCGAGTAGAACGCGTCGGCGTCGTCGCTGTCGTAGTAGTCCTCGGCCACGTCGCGCACGTCGGTCTCGCCATCGTCGCGCGTGCCGCCGCCCCAGCGCACCACATGCAGCGTCGACTTCTCGCAGACGTGGATGAAGAAGTCGGGGTCGTCCTCGGCATAGGTCTCCTGGAAGTCGCCGTAGGTGCGGACCCGCTCGAAGCCAGCTTCCAGCAGCAGCTTGCGCATGTAATTCTTACGGATCGGGCACATGTTCAGCGTGTACTGCGCCCCGTCCGGGAACGTGTACTGGAAACGCGCCAGTCCTTCGTCGATATGGACCGGCTCGGCCTTCACCTGCTCGCCCGCGTAGTAATACTTGTGCTTCGAAGAGAAGCCGTGATCGAGCATCGCGTCGTAGTTGCGCTGATCGAGGATCAGGATGCCGTCGTGCTTCAGCGCGGCGTAGAACTCGGCGAGCGCGCGGCGACGGTCCCTCTCCTCGTGCAGATGGGTGAACGAGTTGCCGAGGCAGATGATCGCGTCGTACTTGCCCTGGATGTCGCGGTTGAGCCAGCGCCAGTCGGCCTGCACCGTCTTCATGATCAGCCCGCGCGACTGCGCGTTCTGGAACGCCTTGGCGAGCATCGCCGCCGAGCCGTCGGCGGAGGTGACGTTGAAGCCCTGCTCGGACAGGCGCACCGAGTGAAAGCCCGTGCCGGTCGCGACGTCGAGCACGGTCTGCTTGCCGCGCGCGCGCAGCACGTCGATGAAGAACTGACCCTCGCTCTCGGCCCGTGCCCGCCAGTCGATCAGCTCGTCCCACTTCTCGACGAAGCTCATCACGTATTCGCCGCGGTAGAGATCGGTCTGGCGGTCGGTCAGCGGATCGTCGCCGTAGACCTGGCGATCGAGCTTCAGCTCGTCGTTCGATAGGCGCAGCGCGTCGTTGGCCATGGTGGACACCTTCTCCCGAACTTCAGGCGGCGGGGCCGGGTGGCCCGCCGTCGGAGGCCGCGTCGCGGCGGCCCCTTCTGCGTGCAGGGATCGAACGGCGCGCACGACCGTGCGGCCGCGGCATTCGCCCGTCCTCCCCGGTATCCGCGCGTCGGGCCGCCATCTGAGACGAAGTCTCGGCGTCGCTGGCCCCCACCCGGGCCGAACGCAGCGGATGACGCTCCGATATAGTTTGGAACCGACATCGTATAGCCTGAAAACGACACTTCCCTGACCCCCGCCCCGCAACGCGGCGGTCAAGTCCCTGTCGCGACAGGAAAAACCGGTTCGAAAAATTTCGATGACACCGCCCGGCGAACCCCGCGTCGCCTTTCCGAATTGACAGGACGCGCCGGGGCCAGGCCCGATCGGGCGCCCGTGCCGCACAGGGAGGCCGCCCATGAGCGTCGGACTGCTCGCCCTACTCGACGACGTCGCCGCCCTCGCGCGCGCGACCGCCGCCTCGCTCGACGACATCGCGATGCACACCGCGCGCGCGGGCGGCAAGACGGCGGGCGTCGTGATCGACGACGCGGCGGTGGCGCCGGGCTATCTCGCCGGGCTGCCGGCCGAGCGCGAGCTTCCGATCGTCTGGCGCATCGCGGTCGGCAGTCTCAGGAACAAGCTGTTCTACCTGCTGCCCGCGGCCCTCCTGCTCGGCACGCTGGCGCCCTGGCTGGTGACACCGCTCCTGATGCTCGGCGGCGCCTATCTCGCCTACGAGGGCGCCGAGAAGGTGCTCCACGCGGTGATGCCCCACGAGGCCGAGGCGCACGAGGCGCGCGCCGGCAAGCCGCGGGACGCGAAGGCGATGGAGGAGGAGCGGGTGTCGAGCGCGATCCGCACCGACTTCATCCTCTCTGCCGAGATCATGGCGATCACCCTCGCCTCGGTGGCACAGGAGAGCTTCCTGACCAAGGCGGTGGTGCTCGGCGTCGTCGGCACGCTGATCACCCTCGTCGTCTACGGCGCGGTGGCGCTGCTGGTGCGCGCCGACGACTTCGGCCTGCGCCTCGCTCAGCGCGAGGGGGCGAGCGAGAGCGTCCGCGCCTTCGGGCGCTTCCTGGTGAGGAGCGCGGTGCCCTGGATCATGTGGGGCCTGACCGTGATCGGCACCGCGGCGATGGTCTGGGTGGGGGGCGGCATCATCCTGCACGGCCTCGCCGAGTTCGGCCTCGCCGGCCCCGAGCACTGGCTGGAGGACGTCGCGCACGCCGTCGCCGGGGCGCTGCCGCTCGGCGGGGTGTTCGGCTGGCTCGTCCAGGCCGCGGGCGCGGGTCTCGTCGGGCTCGCGCTCGGGCTCGGGCTGATCCCGCTGGTGGGCCGGGTGATCGCGCCCGCCTGGGAGGTGGCGCGAGGCCGGCTCGGCCGGGCGTGAGCGCCGGCGCCCGCCGCCCCCGGCGCCTTGCGTTTTCCCGCGATCCACGGGACGCTGCGCGGCGGCAGACCCGGCCGGCGCGGCGTCGGCGAGGCCCTCCGGCGCGGACGCCCGGACGGGGGCGGCGAGCGACGACACGCCGGACCGCCCTTCCCCGCGCGACCGGGGCGACGCCCGACGCACCCCTCGATCCTCCGGAGAGTTCGTGCCCATGCTGAAGATCCCCGCCGGCCGATCCGTCCTCGCCGCGGCGTCGGTGGCGCTCGCCGCGACCGCCGCCGCCCAGACCCCTCCGCCGCCGACGCCGGCGCAGGGGGTCGCCGATCCGGTCATCTCGTTCGGGCTGGTGCACTACACCCGCGCCGATACCCGACGGCCCTTCCTCGATCTGATGAAGGCGCAGGATCCGATCGAGGCCGAGGGGATCGCGCTCGACGAACACGGCTGGCCCCTCTCGATCAAGCGTGGCCAGGAGGGCCCGACCTTCCGCTTCGGGACGGACTACGACCCGTTCGAGCCGTATCTGCGCGGGCTCTACACGATCGGCTACGAGGGCGCGGGCCGCTTCGGCACGAAGGGGGTGAAGGTCCGCGGCGATCGGCCGGGCGCGCTCACGGTGCTCGACCGCACCGGCAAGGAGTGGCGGCTGACCATCGAGACGAGCGATCCGGCCGGCACGGGCGACCACCTGCGCGACATCACCGTCGTCAAGCGCGAGTGGCTCGAACTCTTCGAGGCCGGGGCGATGTTCAACCCCGACTACATCGACGCCATCGCCGACGCGCGCGGGATCCGCTTCCTGAGCTGGATGGAGGCCAACAACACGGTCGGACGCGATCTCGAGGACGCGAGCGCGCTGGCCGACCAGAGCTGGCGCAAGGGCGCCCCCGTCGAAGTGCTGGTGCGCCTCGCCAACGAGATCGGCGCCGATCCCTGGTTCAACATACCCATCGAGGCGAGCGAGGCCTACGTCCGCGCCTTCGCGACCTACGTGCGCGATCACCTCGACCCCCGGCTCGTCGCCTCGGTCGAGCTGTCCAACGAGACCTGGAACACGCGCTTCGCGCAGGCGCAGAGGCTCATACGCCTGACCAGGGAGGACTGGGGCACGGTGCGCGGCCACCGCGTCGACGGCTATCACACCAAGCTGGCGACCGAGGTCGCGCTGATCTGGGACGACGTGTTCGGCGAGGAGGCCGAGACGCGGCTGCGCCAGGTGCTGGCCGGACAGGCGGGCCATCACAGCCGCAACCGCCACCGGATGAACGCCAAGCACTGGTTCGACTTCGAGCCGGACGCCGCGGTCGCGCCCTCCGAGGTGTTCGACGCCTTCACGGTGGCCGGCTACTTCGGCCGCGCCCTCGCCAAGCCGAAGAACGACAACCGCGAGACGCTGACCCGGGCGGTCGTCGATCCCGAGATCGACGCGGCGCAGCTGCTCTACGACTGGTCGCTCGACCCCGAGCGCGGCGACAGCCTGCCCGCGAACCTCGACGAGCTGCGCGAGGACGCCGCGATCGCGACCGAGCACGGGCTGGACTTCGTTCTCTACGAGGGCGGCCAGCACATCCACAGCGGCGGCCTCAAGCCCCCGCTCAACGACTTCATGATCGAGTTCGTCCGCTCGCCGAAGATGGCCGATCTCTACATGCGCCTCTGGGACGGCTGGATGGAGATCGGCGACGGCCCCTTCCGGCACGCCGGCGACATCAGGCGGCCCAACCGGTGGGGGTCCTGGGGTCTCCTGTCCCACGTGGGCGACACCAACGCGGTCGCCGAGGCGGTGTTCGGGCGCAACCGCACCGAGGCGCGCTGGTGGCCCGACGAGCGCGCGCCCGGCACCTTCCTCCAGGGCGTCACGCTGTTCGGCGACGAGCGGGGCGAGGAGATGGTGGGCACGGTCGAGGAGGACTACCTGATCGGCCGTGGCGGCGACGACACGCTCTGGGGCCACGACCGCAACGACGGCCTGAACGGCGGCCCCGGCGACGACCGCCTCTACGGCGGCCCCGGCGACGACCGCCTCGTCGGCGGCCCCGGCGACGATCTCCTCGTGTCCGGCCCGGGCGGCGGCACGATGGTCGGCGGCCCCGGCCGCGACCGCTTCGTGCTGGCGCCCGCGGCCGACGGCAAGGCCCAGCGCGTCGAGATCGAGGACTTCGACCCGGCCGAGGACGAGCTGGTCATCGAGCCCGCCCGCGCCGGCACGATCCAGCGCGAGGCCTCGCGCCTCGTCATGCGCTTCGACGACGGCGACGAGAGCGTCCTGCCGGGCGTCGACGGCGCGCTCTCGCCCTTCGTGAGCCCGGTGCCGCAGGAGCGCACCTCCCTCTGACGGCGGCCGGCTGGGGGCTCGTCGCCCCCGGCCGGTCGCCGACGCGCGCCGCGGCGGGCGCGCTGGCCTACCCCTTCAACACCCGCCGCACGAAACGCCCCGCCTTCTCCACCGTCTCGTCCGCCTCGCGCATGTAGCCGAGGAACACCGGCCACGCGTGCGGCAGCGCCTGGCGAAGCTCCAGCTCCGGATCGCCCCCGGCCCGGCGCATCGCCTCGGCGATCGCGATCGCGTCGTCGAGCAGGATCTCGGTCATGCCGGCGAAGATCATGGCGGGCGGCGGCGCGCGGAACCGCGCGTTCAGCGGCGAGACGCGCCAGTCGTCGCGCGCCGGGCCGCCCTCGCCGAGGCAGAAGCCGATCAGGTCCTCGAAGCGCCCCGCGGGCAGCATGGCCTCGGCCTCGGCGTTGCGCGCGAGCGAGCCGGCGGTGCCGCTCAGGTCGACCCAGGGACTGAAGACGACCAGCGCGCCCGGCAGCCGCTCGCGGTCGGCGGTGAGATCGGCGAGCAGCGCGAAGGCGAGACCGCCGCCGGCGCTGTCGCCCATCACCACGATCCGCCCCGGACGGTGACCGCGGCGCACCAGCCAGTCCCAGGCGGCGCGCGCGTCCGAGAGGGCGGCCGGCAGGCGGTGCTCGGGGGCGAGGCGATAGTCGGGCACGAGCGCCTGCCCGCCGATCGCGCCGGCGAGCGCCGCGGCGAGGTGGCGGTGCGTGCGCGGCGAGCCGGCGATGTAGGCGCCGCCGTGCAGATATAGGATCACCGGCGCCTCGCCCGGCGCGGCGTCGGGGGCGGGGCCGTCGCCGCTCGTCGCCCAGAGCGCGGGCATGGCCCCGCCGCGGCGGGGGATCGAGGCCTCGGCGAAGCGCGCACGGGGCGGCAGGCGGAACAGGTGCTCGGCGTCGGCTTCCAGCGCCTCGCGCAGGAGACGCGGCTCCTGCAACTCGGCGAGCATGCGCTTGGCGGTGCGGCGCAGGAGGAAGTTGACCGCCTGCGGCGGCGTCGCCTTCGGAAAGAACCGGCGGATCGCCGTGCGCAGGCCCGCGCCCGCGGCCGGCCGGCGCTGGGGAGCCTCGCTCATCGGCCGTGCCGGCGCTCGATCGCGTCCCAGATCAGCCCGGCGGCGTTGACGCCCGAGAAGCGCTCCAGCTCCTGGATGCCGGTCGGCGAGGTGACGTTGATCTCGGTCATCAGCCCGCCGATCACGTCGATGCCGACGAAGATCAGGCCGCGCTCGCGCAGCGTCGGGCCGATCGCGGCACAGATCTCGCGGTCGCGGTCGTCCAGTTCGGCCGCCTCGGCCCGGCCGCCGACGTGCATGTTCGAGCGGGTGTCGCCGCCCTGGGGCACGCGGTTGATCGCGCCGACCGGCTCGCCGTCGACCAGGATCACGCGCTTGTCGCCCTGCTTGATGGCCGGCAGGTACGCTTGGGCGATCAGCGGCTCGCGCGACATGGCGGTGAACAGCTCGTGCAGCGAGGCGAGGTTGCCGTCGTCGGGCTTCAGGCGGAACACCCCCGCGCCGCCGTTGCCGTAGAGGGGCTTCACGATCATGTCGCCGTGGCGCTCGCGGAAGGCGCGCAGATCGGCCAGCGTGCGCGCGATCGTGGTCGCGGGCATCAGGTGGGGGAAGTCGAGCACGAACACCTTCTCGGGGCTGTTGCGCACCCAGAACGGGTCGTTGACCACCAGCGTCGGCTTCGGGACGCGCTCCAGCAGGTGGGTGTTGGTGATGTAGCCCATGTCGAACGGCGGGTCCTGGCGCAGCCAGACCACGTCGAAGGCGGTCAGCTCGCGGTACCCGCGCTCGCCCAGGGAGAAATGGTTCCCCGGCTCGGCGCGCACGTCGAGCGGCCAGCCGTAGGCGTTGAGCCGCCCCTCGGCGTACACGAGTTCGGGGGGTTGATAGTAGAATAGTTCGTGCCCGCGCGCGCGGGCCTCCAGCGCGAGGCGGAAGGTGCTGTCGGCGCGGATGTCGACGCCGGCGATGGCGTCCATCTGGAAGGCGACGCGGAGGCCCACGGTCGATCGCTCCTCGGCTGTGGGGCTTCGTGCGTCCCCGGCGGCCGGAGCGTTGCCAGAGAGCCCCCGCGCCCGCAAGGCCGGACGCGGGCGGCGCGTCCTTCGACGACCGGCCGCGCGGACGTCGCACCGTCCGGGGGCCACCCCTTCCCGGCGGACCCGGATCGAGCCGGCGGGCCCGCGCTCAGCCGGCCGCGCGCTTGGCCGCTTCCGTCGCGTCCTCCGGGGGCGCGAGACGGCGGGGGTCGTCGATCACGAGGACATGGCTGACCACGCGGCCGACGCCGTCGGTGCCGCGCGCGTGCCAGAGCGCCTTGGACAGCTCGCGCTCCGAGCGGGCGAGGCCGGTCAGGTGGACCGTGCCGTCGATGGTGGTGACGTTGTAGTTCCACGACGACACGTCACGATCACGCAGGAGCGAGAGGCGCAGCGCGTTCGAGATGCGCACGTCGCGCCAGTAGGCGCGGGTGCCGGCGTCCTCGGCCACGGTGATCTCGTTGGTGACGTCGCGCACCGCCTCCGGCTCCCAGGCGAGGGCTTCGGCCGTCACCGCGTCCTCGCGCTCGGGCACCGAGCCGGTCAGCAGCACGCGGCCCTCGACCACGTCGACGCTCACGTCGCGGTACAACTCGCCGGAATGCTGCGCGAGACGCGCGGCGATGGCGATGGCAGCCTCGTTGTCGCGCAGCGCGTCCACGGTCGAGCGCTCCTGCACCACCGAGTGCGCCACCACGCCCGCCCCGCCCACGGCGGCCACGGGCGCGCAACCTCCCAGCGCCGCCGCCGTCACGGCGAGCGCCAGCCAAACGATCATCGGGTTCATCCTGCCTGCCCTTCGTCGCTACTGCTCGGGACGCGGGCATTCTCGATCACCGTCGGGCGGGCTTCGGCATCGACGAGGACGACGTCGAAGCGCGCGCGGCGGGCGGCGCCCGTCGTCCGCTGATGCTCTACCATATACGCCGTCGCGGCGCGCTCCAAGCGCGACCACTGCCGTTCCGAGACGGGACTGTCGGGAACCAGGCGCTTGCGGCGCTTGACCTCGACGAAGACGAGGACGTCCCGGTCGAGGACGACGAGGTCGATCTCCCCGCCGCCCAGGCGCAGCCGCCGCGCGAGCACCGAGGCGCCGCGCCGGGCGTAGAGCGCCGCGGCCGCGTCCTCGGCCGCGAGCCCGGCGCGGTGGTTGGCGCGACCGCGGCGCGTCCGGATCTCGGCGGGTGAGACGACGGGCATGGCGGGCTCCGCTACGGTGCCGGACAACTCGCAGGGCAATGCGCCCCCGAGAGCGTCTTTTCGGCGATGGCGGCCGAGCCTCGCGCGAGGCCGGTTAATCCTTTCCCTTCGACCGCTCCAGGGCTCGCGCGTAGACCTCGCGCCTGGCCAGCCCGAAATCGGCCGCGACCTCGGCGGCCGCGTCGCGCAGCGACAGCCGTCCGAGCGCCTCGTCGAGCGCGGCGTCGACGTCGCGCGCCTCGGGCGGCGGGGCGGCGACGGGGGGACCGGCGAGCAGCACGATCTCGCCCTTCGGCGCGCCCTCGGCGGCGAGCGCCGCGGCGAGATCGCCGAGCGTCATGCGCCGCACCGTCTCGAAGCGCTTGGTCAGCTCGCGCGCCAGCGCCGCCGGGCGCGCCTCGCCGAGCACTGCGGCCATGTCCGCCACCGCCTCGACCACCCGGTGCGGGCTCTCGTAGAGCACGAGCGGCGCCGGCACCGCGGCCAGCGCCTCCAGCGCGCGCCGGCGCGCGGCCCGCTTCGGCGGCAGGAAGCCCGCGAACAGGAAACGGTCGGTCGGCAGGCCCGAGAGCGCGAGCGCGGCGACCGCCGCGCAGGGTCCCGGAAGCGCGGTGAGCGGGTGCTCCGCCGCCACCGCCGCCTCGACCAAGCGAAAGCCCGGATCGGCGACCAGCGGCGTGCCGGCGTCCGTGCAGTAGGCGACCGCGCGCCCCTCGGCGAGCCAGGCCTCGATCTGCGGCCGCACGCGGGCGGCGTTGCGGTCGTGATAGGCGATCACCGGGCGCCCCGACCGCGCGAGGCCGTGCATCTCCATCAGCTTCAGCGTCTCGCGCGTGTCCTCGGCGGCGATCGCGTCGGCGCGCGCCAGCACGTCGAGCGCGCGCAGCGTGATGTCGCGCGCGTTGCCGATCGGCGTCGCGACGAGATAAAGCCCCGGCGCGAGGCCGCCCTGCCCCTCTTCGGCCATACGCGCTCCCTGTCCAAGCCGCGCCTTGCGTTTACCTATCGCCATCGGGATGCAAGGGTTCGCGCTCGCGAAGGCGGCGCGCCCGCGCGCCTCGGGCGAGGATCGGTCGAAGGGGGCGAGTGATGACGCGACGGCTCTGGGGACGAGGCACGACGCGACGCGGTCTCTGGTCGCGGCTCGCGGCGCTCGCCACGGCGGCGGCACTCGCGGGCTGCGCGGCCTCCGAGCCCCCGCCCCCCGTCGTGACCGAGCCCGAGGCGCCGTCACCGGCGCGGGTGGCGCTCCTGGTGCCGCTCGGCGCCGGCGAGGCGCGCGTCGCCCGCGACGCCCGCGCCATCGCCGACGGGGCGCGCCTCGCCCTCGAAGGCGGGGACGGCGAGGCGGTGGCGCTCGCGACCTACGACACGCTCGGCAGCCCCGAGGGCGCGCGCGCCGCGGCGGCCCGTGCGATCGACGAGGGCGCCGAGATGATCCTCGGCCCGCTGTTCTCGTCGAGCACCGAGGCGGTCGCCCCGCTCGCGCGGCGCGCCGACGTCCCGGTGCTCTCGTTCTCGACCGACACCACCGTCGCCGGCGCGCCGGTCTGGGTCACCGGCTCGGCGCCCGAGGGCGAGGTCGCGCGCATCCTCGCCTTCGCCGGCCGGCAGGGCTTCGACGCGATCGGCGTCTACGCCCCGCAGTCGCCCTACGGCCGCGCCGCGCTCTCGGGGCTCGACCAGGCCGCCGCCCGCGCGGGCGTCGCGGTGGTCGCGCGCGAGAGCTACCCGCTCAGCGTCAGCGACATCGAGCGCACCGCGCCCGGCTTCGTCGCCGAGGCCCGCCGCGCCGGGGCGCGCGCGGTGCTGATCCCCGACGGCGGCCCGGGGCTGACGACGGCCGCGCGCACGCTCGGCGCCAACGGGATGCGCCAGCCCGAGACGCCCTTCCTCGGCACGGGGCAGTGGCAGACCGGCGCGACGCTGCGCGAGCCTACGCTCCGGGGCGGCTTCTTCGCCGGTGCCGAGATCGGCGTCGGCGAGGACGCCTTCGTGGGCCGCGTAGCGGGGCGCAACGGCAAACGCCCCCCCATAGTGGGCGTGGAAGGGCACGACGCCGCGCAGGAAGCCGCCCACCACGCCCCC
>JBHJHI010000021.1:0-7317 GCA_050330995.1 Paracoccaceae bacterium | reverse complement strand
CTGTCCCGCTTGCCCTTGTTGTCCGCGGCGCTTGGGGGGGTGGGGCCGCGGCCGGGTTGCCGGCCCCGCGCGCGCGGGGGCCGGGGCGCGCCCGCCGTCCTGCGCCGCCGCGCCCGGTGAGGCGCGAGGGGGCGCCCGGCGCCGCGACGGCCCGTCGCGGCCCCGTCGGGCGTCGTCAGTCGCGCAGGATCCAGCCGCCGCCGAGCATGCGCCGGCTCGAGGGCGCGTAGAGCACGCAGGCCTGTCCGGGGGCCACGCCCTCCGCCGCGGCGGCGAGTTCGACGACCGCGCCGCCCTCGCCGTCGGGCAGGAGCCGGGCGGGCAGGGGGGCGCGCGTCGATCGGACCTTGGCCGCGACCTCGACGCCCGCCGCGTCGGGGGGCGCGTCGCCGAGCCAGTTGAGATCGCCCACGCGGACGCGGCGCACCGCGAGCGCCGCGCGAGGGCCGACCACGACGCGCCGGGTCTCGGGCTCGCCGCGCAGCACATAGAGCGGCTCGGCCGTGCCGCCGAGGCCGCGGCCGCGGCGCTGTCCGACGGTGAAGCCGACGATGCCCTGGTGACGGCCCAGAACGCGGCCGTCGGGATCGACGATCTCGCCGGGCTCCGCCGCCTCGGGGCGCAGCTTGCGGATCAGGCCCGCGTAGTCGCCG
Organism: Paracoccaceae bacterium; assembly: GCA_050330995.1. Lineage (GTDB taxonomy): Bacteria > Pseudomonadota > Alphaproteobacteria > Rhodobacterales > Rhodobacteraceae > Thermohalobaculum. The sequence continues at coordinate 6,664 of JBHJHI010000021.1, read as the reverse complement.
TCGGGCACGAAGCAGATGTCCTGGCTGTCGGGCTTGTCGGCGACGGCGAGACCGTGGCGCGCGGCGAGCGCCCGCGTCGCGTCCTTGGACGGCAGGTGGCCGAGCGGGAAGCGCAGGACGTCGAGCTGCGCGCGCGTGGTCGCGAACAGGAAGTAGCTCTGGTCGCGCCGGGTATCGGCGGCGGCGTGCAGCTCGGGACCGGCGGGACCGTCGCGGCGCTCGACGTAGTGGCCGGTGGCCAGGCAGTCGGCGTCGAGATCGAGCGCGGTCTCCAGGAGATCGCGGAACTTCACGCGCTCGTTGCAGCGCACACAGGGGATCGGGGTATGGCCCGCGAGGTAGCTGTCGGCGAAGTCGTCGATCACCGACGACCGGAACCGGCTCTCGTAGTCGAGCACGTAGTGCGCGATCCCGAGGCGCTCGGCGACGCGGCGCGCGTCGTGGATGTCGCGTCCCGCGCAGCAGGCGCCGCGCCGCGCGCCGACCCGCCCGTGGTCGTAGAGCTGGAGCGTGATGCCGACCACGTCGTAGCCCTCGGCGGCGAGAACGGCGGCGACGACCGAGCTGTCGACGCCGCCCGACATCGCCACCACCACCCGCGTCTCGGCGGGGGCCTTGTCGAAGCCGAGGCTGTTGCCGGCCGCACCGGCCCGCGCGGGCCGTGCGGCGTCGGAGAGCGCGCCGTCCATGGTCCGTTCCCGTTTCATTCCGAATTCACGGGCTCGCCCTACCCTTCGGTCGTCGCGAGCCACCGAGGGAGGACCACATAGGCGTCATCGTCGCAAGCTGCATCGGGCCGGACGGCGAGGTGATGACCCGCGCCGATCTGCCGCCCCCCGGCACCCTGCGCTGGGTACCGCGCCGCAAGGCCAAGGTGGTCGCCGCCCTCGATGGCGGCCTCATCAGCGAAGGTGAGGCGTGCGCGCGCTACGCGCTCAGCGGCGAGGAGATCGGCGCCTGGCGCAGCGCCTTCTCCCGTCACGGCATGCGCGGTCTGCGCGTGACCCGCCTCGCCGAGCTGCGCCGGGCTTCAGAATGAAGCCCGTCTCTCTTGCAGTCTTCGCGGCTCTGCTAGTAATGCGGTGTTTACCACTCTAGGGTTAACCACCCCTCGCACGTAACGCGAGTTGGTAGCGGGGAGACGGGATGCGCGTTCTGCTCATCGAGGACGATCCGAGCATGTCGGACAGCATCGAAGCGATGCTGAAACGTGCGGACCTGAACGTGTATGCCACGGATAGCGGCGAGGAGGGGGTCGAGCTCGCCAAGCTCTACGACTACGACCTGATCATCCTCGATCTCAGCCTGCCCGACATGAACGGCTACGAGGTGCTGCGCCGCACCCGCCTCGGCCGGATCGAGACGCCGACGCTGATCCTGACCGGCAGCCAGGGCCTCGACGCCAAGCTCAAGGGCTTCGCCTCCGGCGCCGACGATTTCCTCACCAAGCCGTTCAACCGCGAGGAGCTGGTCGCGCGTATCCACGCCATCGTGCGCCGCTCGCGGGGCCATGCGCAGTCGATCATCCGCACCGGCAAGATCGCGGTGAACCTCGACGCCAAGACGGTCGACGTCGACGGCCGGCCCGTGCATCTGACCGGCAAGGAATATCAGATGCTCGAGCTGCTCTCGCTCAGGAAGGGCTCGACGCTGACCAAGGAGATGTTCCTCAACCACCTCTACGGCGGCATGGACGAGCCGGAGGTGAAGATCATCGACGTCTTCATCTGCAAGCTGCGCAAGAAGCTCGCCTCGGCCACGGGCGGCGACACCTACATCGAGACGGTGTGGGGCCGCGGCTACGTGCTGCGCGACCCGATGCCGGAGGTGCAGGCCAGCATCGCCTGAGCGGCGGCCGGCCCCGGCGCGGCCGAGCGTCCGGGGCCTACTCGGCCGCGTCGCGCGGCGGCGCGGCGGGGGCGGGCTCGGGCGCGTTCTGCGCCGGCTTCGGGTCGGCGGCGCGGGGCTCCGGCGCGGGACGCGGCGGCGCCGTGCGGGCCTCGTCGAGCGGGTTCTCCTGGCGCTGCACCGAGCCCTCGAAATGCGCGCCCGACTCGATGGCGATGGTCTTGTGGACGATGTCGCCCTGAACCACCGCCGTCGCGGTCAGCCGCACCTTGAGCCCGCGTACCCGGCCCTCGACCCGGCCGTTGACCACCACGTCGTCGGCGACGATCTCGCCGCGGATCGTCGCGCTCTCGCCGACGGTCAGCAGGTAGGCGCGCACGTCGCCCTCGATCGTGCCCTCGATCTGGATGTCGCCCTCGGTCACCACGTTGCCGGTGACCACGAGGTCCGAGGACAGGAGCGAGGGGGACGGCTTCGACCGCGCCGGGAGCGACGCGCTCGGCTCCGGCGCGGGCGGGCGCGACTCGCCGGCCGGGGCGGGCAGCACGGTCTGGGCGGGCTTGGGCTCGGCGCCGCCCTTCTCCTTCGCTTGAGCGTCGCTGATCTTCTTAGAGAACATCGCGGGCGGCCTCGATGAATCTGAGCGGGTTCACGGCGGTCTCGTCGAGGCGCACCTCGTAGTGGACGTGGTTGCCCGTAGAGCGCCCGGTGCTTCCCATGTCGCCGATCCGCTCGCCCTTGGCAACACGCTGGCCGAGCACGACGCGGGTGCGGTCGAGGTGGGCGTAGAGCGTCTCGAAGCCGAAGGCGTGGCGGATCTCGACCACCCGGCCATAGCCGCGCTGCCAGCCGACGAAGGTGACGACGCCCGCGGCGGTGGCGTTGACCGGCGTGCCGCGGGCCGCGGCGATGTCGATCCCCGAATGCATCGAGCGGCGCTTGCGGAACGGATCGCTGCGGTAGCCGAACGACGAGGTCAGCCGGCCCCCAGCGACCGGCATGGCGAAGGGCACGCGGTCGGCGGCGAGGCGCATCAGGCTCACCCGCTCCAGATCGCCGAGCAGGGCGGCGACGCGTGTGTCCTCGACGGCGAGCGCCTCGGCCGTGGCCGGCTCCAGCGGGCCGCCCTGGCCCGTGTGCTCGTCTCCGGGCGCGCCCTTGGCCGCGCCGAGCACGCGGTCGAGGGCGATCTCGGCGCTCTCGAACATCTTCTCGAGCCGCGCGAGACCCTCGGCGGCGGCGGCTTCGAGATCGGCGACGAGACGGGCCTCGCGCGTCTCGGCCTCGGCGAGCGCCGCCTCCAGCGCGTCGGCGCGTCGGCTCGTCGCCTGCAGCTCGGCGCGCAGCAGGTCGCGCGCGGCGATCACCGCGTCCATGGCCGCGTCGAGCCGCTCGACCGTCGCCCGCGCCGCGCCCGACGTGCCGGGACCCGCTGCGTCGAGCGCCGCGGTGAGACGGGCGATCTCGGCGGCCTGCTCGTCGACGCGCGCGGCGAGGTCGCGGCGCAGGGCTTCGGCCTCCCCGCTCTCGCGCGAGAGCGCGACGAGGCTCGCCTCCGCCTCCGCCGAGCGGCGCTCGCTCTCGAGAAGGCGCCGGTGCGCGAGGGCGAGACGGCGTGCCGCTGCCTCGTGGCGCGCCTCGGCCTCGACGCGGGCGGCTTCCGTCTCGCCGAGATCGCGCGCGAGCCGGCGCGCGTCGGTCCGCTCGACCGCGACGTCGGCGTCGAGCCCGTCGGCGGCGCGCGCGGCGAGGAGGGCCGCGACCATCCCCAGCACGAGGCCGAGGACGAAGATCGGGGTGGCCGGGCGCGTAGGGCGGCCCGTCGTGACGGCGCATACGCTACCGCCGCCCGCGCCATCGCCCGGCGGCGACGCGCAGCGTCGTGAACTGGCGTTCTGCAACTCTCTCTGTCCCGCTCGTGCCGGGCGCGATTTTTCTCGACTGCGCCCTTGTTGCAACGCGAGGGTATAACGGCGCTCCCGCCTCTAGCCAACCGAAATCCCGCACAACGGTTCCGGGTGCGCCCCGTCAGATCTCGCGCAGCGCGTGCAGAACCGCCTCGGCGTGGCCGGGTACGCGGACCTTGCGCCAGACGCGACGGATCGTCCCGTCCGCGTCGATCAGGAAGGTGGCGCGTTCGATTCCCATGAAGCGCCGGCCGTACATCGACTTCTCGCGCCAGACGCCGTAGCGCTCGCAGACGTCGCCGTCGGCGTCGGAGAGCAGCACGAGATCGAGGCCGTGCTTGGCGACGAAGCGCTCGTGCGCGGCGACCGGGTCCTTCGAGACGCCGAGGACGCGCGCGCCTAGGGCCGCGAAGTCGGGCGCGGCGGCACTGAAGGCGAGGGCCTCCTTGGTGCAGCCCGAGGTGTCGTCCTTCGGGTAGAAGTAGAGCACGAACGGGTGACCGGCGAGATCGGCGAGCGAGACGAGGCGACCGTCGCTCGCGGGCAGGACGAAGGGGCGCGCGGGCTCGCCCGCGCCCGGCGCGTCGGTCGCGGCGGTGGTCGTGTCGGTGGTGGTCACGGGGGACGCCTCCAATGGGGATCGACGAGCGAGCCGCGCCGGACCCGGCGCGGCGGCGCGAGCATAGCCGTCCCGCCGCGCCGGCCAAGCCGGGGCGGCGACCGCGCGGCGGCGGCCACGGCGCGGCCTGCCGCAGGCTCTGGCGGCTCGGCGTCGCGGCGGTGGCGATCCTGCTCCTCGGCCTCGGGTTGTTCGCCCTGGCGCTCGCGCGCGGGCCGGTCCCGCTGCCCGGCCTCGCCCCGCTCGCCGAGCGGGCCTTCGCCGGGGTCCGCGACGGCGTCGGCGTCGAGATCGGCGCGGTCCGCCTCTCGCTCGTCGAGGGCAGGCTCGCGCTCGACCTCCTGGAAGTGGGCCTGATCGACGCGCCCACCGGCGAGACCCTGCTCGCCGTGCCGCGGCTGACGGCGCGCTTCTCGGCCGAGGCGCTGCTCCTCGGGCGCCTCGCGCCGGTCTCTGTGACGGCGATCGGCCCGGTGGCACGGCTCGTGCGCGAGCGCGACGGACGGTTCCGCGTCGACATCGGCGCCGACGGGACCGGGCTCGACGGAACCGGGTCCGCGGCGCGCCCGCCCGCTTCGCCGGCCACGGACGGCGGCGGCTTCGAGGCGGTGCGCCGCCTGGTCGAGGGGCTGGCGGGCCGCGCGCCCCCGCCGCCCGGTGCCGAGGTGCTGGAGCGCGCCGGCATAGAGGACGCCACGGTGGTCTTCCGCAATGCCGCCACCGGCACCGTCTGGCGCGCCGAGGGCGCGAGCCTCGCCATCGAGCGCGGTGCGGCGGGTCTGTCCGGCGAGGCGCGCGTGCCGGTCTCCACCGGCGGGGGCGAGACCACCGTGCTCGTGGCGACCGGCACGATGGCGCGCGACCGTCCGGACGCGCGCCTCGCGCTGGAGATCGAGGACCTGCGCCTCGACGGGCTCGGCCGAGAGATCGCCGAGGTCGCCTGGCTCGCGCCCGTCGAGGCGCCGCTCTCGGGACGGCTCGCCGCGCGGCTCGCCGCCGACGGCGGGCTCGACGACATCGAGGCGACGCTGACGGCCGGGGCGGGGCGCTTTCGCGGCCGGGCGAGCAGCCTGCCCTTCGCCGGCGCCGAGGCGCGGCTGGCCTACGCCCGCGACGACGACCGGCTCGCGATCGAGCGGCTGACGCTCGAGAGTTCCGCGCTCGAGGCCGCGCTCTCCGGCAGCGTGGCGCTCGCGCGCGGCGAGGGGGCGGCGGTCACCGGGCTCGACGCCGATCTCGCCCTCGGTCCCGCGCGGCTCGACCTGCCGGAGACGCTGTCCGAGCCGGTCGCCTTCGACGCCGGCCGGCTCGCCCTGGTCGCGACCCTCGATCCGCCGCGGATCGAGATCGCCGAGGCGGGCGTGACGCTCGACGACCTGCATCTCTCGGCCAGCGGCCGGCTCGGCCTCGACGCCGCCGAGACGGCGCAGGGCGCGCTGCGCGTCGAGGCGCGGGGCGCGCGGGTCGCCGACGTCAAGGCGTTCTGGCCGGTCGGCGCCGGCGAGAACGCGCGCGCCTGGGTGCGCGAGAACCTGGTCTCCGGGCGCATCCCGCGGGCGGTCGCGCACCTGCGGCTGGGTCGAGGCGAGGCGCTCGCGCTCGACTTCGCCTTCGAGGAGGTGGTCTCGCGCGTGCTCGACACGCTGCCGCCGATCACCGGCGGGGCCGGCACGGCGAGCGTGACGCTCGACGACTTTGTGCTCGCGCTTGAGAGCGGCGAGACCGACGCCGGCGCCGGAGGGCTCGACCTCGCCGGCTCCTCGGTGCGCATCTCCGACTTCGACGGCGCGGTCACCTCGGCCGACATCGATCTCGACGTGAGCGGGCCGCTCGCGGGTGCGCTGGCGCTGGTCGCGCGCCCGCCGCTGAGGCTCCTTGACCGCCTCGGCACGCCGCTGGACGACGTCACGGGGCGCGCGCGCGTCGAGGCGAGGCTCGCGCTGCCCCTGGTCGACGATCTGCCGATCGAGGCGGTCGAGGCTGAGGTCGCGGCCACGCTCGACGACGTCGGGCTCGCCGTCACGCGCGAGGGCCGCCGCGTCGCGCTCGCCTCGGAGCGCCTCCGCCTCGACGCCGATACGCGGGCGCTGTCGCTCGCGGGCGAGGTCCGCACGGACGGCGTCGTCGGACAGCTCGACTGGCGCGAGCGCTACGGGCCGGGACCGGGGGGGCGGACGGTCGCGCTCGACGGCCGGGTCGAGCCGGGCGGGCTCGACGAGCTCGGCCACGCCCGGCCGGGGGTGACGGGCGCGGTCGGCATAGCGCTCGCGCGCGCGCAGGGCGGGGCGGC
>JBHJHI010000020.1:0-14159 GCA_050330995.1 Paracoccaceae bacterium | reverse complement strand
GGTGTTTGCGCCCCGCCGCCCGCTCCCTGCCCGTGTCGGCGTGGCCGTCGCTGGCCTTGGCCGCCGCGGCCGCACCGGCGGCGAGCGCGAGGCCCGCCCCGATGATCGCCAGGGTCCGTGTCATGCGCGCCTCCCCCCTTTTGTCGACGGGCGGGAGGCGCGTCGGCCTCAGCCCGCGTCGGCGCGCCGGCGCACGTAGCGTCCGGGCGCCGGCTCGATGCGTCCGAGCCGCGCGCCCGGCTCGCGCGCGGCGGCCTTCTTGCCCGAGCGCGACTTGAGCCAGGCGTCCCAGTCGGGCCACCACGAGCCCGCGGTCTCCTCGGCGTCGCGCCGCCAGCTCTCGAGGTCCGGCTCCTCGAGGCCGGGCTTGACCCAGAACTGGTACTTTCCCGCCGCCGGCGGGTTGACCACGCCGGCGATGTGCCCCGAGCCGGTCAGGACGAACTTCTGGTTGGCCGAACCGATCAGCTTGGCCGCGCGGTACGCGCTCGGTGCCGGAGCGATATGGTCCTCGACTGTGGCGACATGATAGCAGGGCAGGGCGATCTTCTTGGGATCGAGCCGCATGCCGTCGATCTCGACCGCGCCGCGCGCGAACGCGTTCTTGTTGTAGAACGTGTCGAGATAGAACAGATGCACCGTGCCCGGCATCGCCGTCGAATCGCTGTTCCAGTAGAGCAGATCGAACGGGAAGTTTTCCTTGCCGAGCAGGTAGTTGTTCACGACGAACGACCAGATCAGGTCGGACGAGCGCAGACAGTTGAAGGCGTTGAACATGTTCTCCGACGAGAGGACGCCGTGTTCCTTCACCACGCTGCGGATGTGCGAGATCACCTCGTCGTCGACGAAGGCGCCGAGCTCGCCGCTGTCCGTGAAGTCGAGCTGCGAGGTGAAGAAGGTCGCGCTCCCCAGGCGGTCGTCGTCGGTCTCGGCCATGTAGGCGAGCGTGGTGCCGAGCATGGTGCCGCCGATGCAGTAGCCGACGATGTTGGCCTTCGCGGCGCCGGTCTCGGCGAGCGCGCAGTCGAGCGCGGTCAGCACACCCTTCTGCATGTAGCCCGCCCAGGTCTCGCCGGCTTCCTTCTCGGTCGGGTTGACCCACGAGATCAGGAACACCGTGTAGCCCTGCGCCGTCAGCCAGCGCACCATCGACTTCTTCTCGTTGAGGTCGAGCACGTAGAACTTGTTGATCCAGGGCGGCACGATCAGCAGCGGCTTCTCGTAGACCTGCTCGGTCTGCGGCGCGTACTGGATCAGTTGCATGACCTCGTTCTCGAAGATCACGCTGCCCGGCGTGTTGGCGAGGTTGCCGCCGACGTGGAAGGCGTCGAGGTCGGTCTGGCGGATGCGCAGGACGCCGCCGCCCTGCTCGATGTCGCGCATCAGATGTTCGAGGCCGCGCAGCAGGTTCTGCCCGCCCTCCTCGATCGTCGCCTCCAGCACGTCCGGGTTCAGTCCCGGGTAGTTGTTGGGCGCATGCGCCGCGATGAAGCTGCGCACCACCAGATCGAGCTTCTTGCGGTCCTTCGGCGACAGATCGTCGGCTTGGCGCACCCGCTCCATCATCCAGTCGGCGGTGAGCAGGTAGGACTGCTTCATGTAGTCGAGCACCGGGTTCTTCTCCCAGGCCTCGTTCTTGAAGCGCTTGTCCTTCCGGGGCGGCACGGCGGGCGCCACCTCGCCGCCCATGGCGCGCTGCCAGGTCCTGAGCCACAGATCGGCCTGGCTCGACCAGTAGCTCACCGCCGCCTCAGCCATGCGCTGGGGATGCTCTGCGTAGCTGTAGGCGAGCCGCGCCATCGCCGGCGTCGCGTTCAGCGGATCGGGGCGCAGCGTCGCCATGTCGTCGACCGCGCGGTCGAGCGACTTCAGCCAGACCCGCTGCGAGCGCTCGGTCAGCGCCTGCAGCCGCTCGGCGATCGCCGGGTCGTGGGTCGCGGCGTCGCCGCCGGTCGGCGCGGGCGCGCGCTGCTCGCCCTTGCGGGTCTCGTCCTTGGCCATCTCGTCTCCTCCTCGCGGACCGATCGCGTCGTCGGCCCGTCCCTTGGCGCGCCGCCCGTTCGGCGCTGGCGGCGGATCGCGACCGGCCCTATGGTGCTGGCGCCAGCCCAGCCTTGATCTGCCTCATTTCGGTATCATGCGACTTCGTCTCTTCGCCACCATCGCCCTCGTCGTGAGCCTTCCGGCCTGCGAAACGCTCGACGTGTTCGAACGCTTCGAGGCGGGCGGTGCGAGCGACGCGCCTTACCCCCGCCTCGTCAACGTCCCGGCCGCACCGCCGCCGGGGAGCTTCTCGGACGCGGCGCCCGACCCTGCGCGCGGACGCGCGATCCGCGCCGAGCTGGACCCCGTGGCCGAGGCGCAGAACGCCCGCGCCGGAGCGCTCGCGGCCCCGGTGCTGACCGAGGCCGAGCGCCGTCGCCTCGCCGAGGCGGCGGGGCGCTGAACCCGACCTTCCCCGACGAACGCGCCCGGTCGCCGTGTCGTTCGGCGCGCGTGACCGCGAAGCGCGTGTCGAGCCCCTCCGAACGCCCGCGCGCACGCGCCGCTTGCGTCGCGCGCGAGGCGCTGGCAGGCAGATTCGGCGGGGTGGCGAGACCCCGCGAGCGAGGTCGTCCATATGCCCGAGGAATTCTACCGCATCAAGCGCCTGCCCCCTTACGTCTTCGCCGAGGTCAACCGGCTGAAGGCCGAGTTCCGCGCGGAGGGGCGCGACATCATCGACTTCGGCATGGGCAACCCCGACCAGGACACGCCCGCGCACATCGTCGACAAGCTGGTCGAGACCGTGCGCCGGCCGCGCACGCACCGCTACTCGGCCTCCAAGGGCGTCGCGGGGCTGCGCCGCGCGCAGGCGCGCTACTACGAGCGTCGCTTCGGCGTGACGCTGAACCCGGACACCGAGGTGATCGCCACCCTCGGCTCGAAGGAGGGGCTCGCCAACCTCGCCATGGCGATTACGGCGCCGGGCGACGTGATCCTGAGCCCGAACCCGTCCTATCCGATCCACCCCTACGGCTTCATCATCGCGGGCGGCGCGCTGCGCCATATCCCGGCGCTCGGGCCGGACGGGCGCTTCGACCCGGACGCCTACCTCGCCGCGCTGGAGCGGGCGATCCACCACAGCGTGCCCTCGCCGGTCGCGATCATCGTCAACTTCCCCTCGAACCCGACCGCGCAGGTCTGCGACCGCGACTTCTACCGCCGCCTGGTCGCGCTCGCGCGCGCGCACGGGGTCTGGGTGCTCTCCGACCTCGCCTACGCCGAGGTCTACTTCGACATCGACCCGCCCCCCTCGATCTTGGAGGTCGAGGGCGCGCGCGAGTGCGCGGGCGAGTTCACCTCGCTGTCCAAGACCTACTCGATGCCCGGCTGGCGCATGGGCTTCGCCGTCGGCAACGAGCGGCTGATCGCGGCCCTCGCGCGGATCAAGAGCTACCTCGACTACGGCGCCTTCACGCCGGTGCAGGTCGCTGCCGCCCACGCCCTCGACGGGCCGCAGGACTGCATCGACGAGGTGCGCGCGCTCTACCGCGGCCGGCGCGACGTGCTGGTCGAAGCGTTCCGGCGCGCGGGCTGGGCGATCCCCGCGCCGCCGGCGACCATGTTCGCCTGGGCGCCGGTCCCCCGGCCCTTCGCCGACCTCGGCTCGATGGCCTTCTCCAAGATCCTGCTCGCCGAGGCCGGCGTCGCCGTCAGCCCCGGCGTCGGCTTCGGCGAGCACGGCGAGGGTTTCGTGCGCCTCGGCCTCGTCGAGAACGAGCAGCGCATCCGCCAGGCCGCCCGCGGGGTACGCGCGCTGATGGCCGACCCGGCGGCGGCGATAGAGCGTCACTTCGGTGGGCGGGCGGCGGCGGAGTGAGCCGGGCGGGGGACGAGCCGCCCGCCTGGGACCCGGCCGCCGCGCGTGCGGAGACCGAAGCCTCGGTCGCCGAACTCGCCGAGGACGCGGGCCTCGCCGTCGGCACGCGGGTCCTGCTCGACCTGCGCTTCGTGCCCGGACCGGCGGCCGACCGCGAGGGCTTCGTCGCGGCGATGAAGGCGGCGGGCTACGCCGGCAACGCCTACACCACCGACACGGTCGAGGAGCTGGAGGCGCTGGTGCCCGACGTCGCGCTGGAGGCCGATGCGATCTGGGCGCACGAGGAGCGCACCGCGGCGATCGCGCTGGCCCACGGCTTCGAGCCGGCCGGCTGGGGCTTCGAGGCGCCGGAGCGCTGAGCCCCCGGCTCTGCTGCCCTTCGCCGTCGGGCCCGGCGTCATGGACCCTGTCGCCCTGTCCCGTTAGAAGCCCGGCGTTTCCCGCCGACGACGGAGCCCGCTCATGACCACCCCCTTCCGCCTCGGCATTGCCGGGCTCGGCACCGTCGGCGCGGGCGTCGTCGCGCTGCTCGACGCCGAGGGCGAGACCATCGCCGCGCGGGCGGGCCGCCCGGTGACGATCTCGGCCGTCGCCGCGCGCAACCGCACCCGCGAGCGCGGCGTCGATATCGGCCGCTTCGACTGGGAGGACGACCCGGTGGCGCTCGCCGCCCGCGAGGACGTCGACTGCGTGATCGAGGTGGTCGGCGGCTCGGACGGGCCGGCCAAGGCCACCGTCGAGCGCGCGATCACGAACGCCAGGCACGTCGTGACCGCCAACAAGGCGCTGCTCGCCCACCACGGCCAGGCGCTCGCCGAGGCCGCCGAGGCCGCGGGCGTCGGGCTGATGGCCGAGGCGGCGGTCGCGGGCGGCATCCCCTGCCTGCGCGCGATCGGCGAGGGGCTCGCGGCCAACCGGCCGACCCGCGTGTTCGGCGTCCTGAACGGCACTTGCAACTTCATCCTGACCGAGATGGCGCGGCGCGGCGCGGCCTACGAGACCGTGCTGGCGGAGGCCCAGCGCGCCGGCTACGCCGAGGCCGACCCGACCGCCGACGTCGGCGGCTGGGACGCGGCGCACAAGCTGGCGCTCCTCGCCGCGCTCGCCTTCGGCACCCGCGTCGACATGGACGGCGTGGTGGTCGAGGGTATCGAGCGGGTGAGCCCCGAGGATCTCTCGACCGCCCACGACCTCGGCCTCGCGGTACGCCTCGTCGGCCTCGCCGCTCTGACAGAGGCCGGGCTGGAGGCCCGCGTGCGCCCGGTGATGGTCGCCGAGGAGACCACCATCGGCCGGCTCCGGGGCGTGACCAACGCGGTGGTGGTCGAGGGCGAGGCGATCGGGCAGGTGGCGCTGACCGGCCCCGGCGCCGGGGCGGGGCCGACGGCCTCGGCGATCCTGGCCGACGTGGTGGCGCTCGCGCGCGGGCACCGCCGCCCGTTGTTCGGCGTCCCCGCCACCTCGCTCGCCGCCGCCCGCCGCGTCGCGCCCGGCGAGGAGCGCGCGGCGCATTACCTCCGTTTCATGCTGGAGGACACGCCCGGCGCGCTCGCCCGCGTCGCCGCCGGCCTCGGCGAGGAGGGGGTCTCGATCCAGCGCATGCACCAGTACGACGGCGGCGACGCGGTCCCGGTGGTGATGGTCACCCACGAGGCGCCGCGCGCGGCGCTCGACCGGGCGCTCGCGCGGATCGGCGATCTGGCGATCTGCCGCGCGGCGCCGGTGGCGATGCGGATCGACCGGATGTGAGGGGGTATCGCGGGACGTCGGTCGTTCGGGGAACGGCCGACGTTCGCTCAAGGCCCGTGGTCGTCGGGACGGCGCCGGAAGGCGGGCCTGCCGCCCGCCGGCCGGATCGGCCGACGGAGCGGCATGCTCCACGCTCCGACGAGGGTTCCCCGGCGATCAGAGGGCACGCGCGTCGCGCGGCAGCCGGATCCAGACCTCGACGCGACGGTTCCGCCCGCGCCCGGTCTCGTCGTCGTTGCACGACAGCGGCAGCAACTCGCCGAAGCTCATCGGCGCGAGCTTCAGTCTCCCGATCGTCTCAGGGCGCAGGGCGTCGACCAGGATGTCGCGCACCGCGAGCGCGCGCCGCTCCGCGAGCGTCGTGTTGAGAACACGGTCGCCGACGCTGTCGGCGAAGCCGACGAGCAGCACCTCGTGGCCGGCGAACTCGCCGCTCTCCATGCGCCCGGCCAGCTCGCGCAGGTTGCGCACCGATTCGACGGCGAGCGTGCTGGAGCCCGTCTTGAAGCGGAACGAGACGCTGAGCCGGTCGGCCTGGCGCAGCTCGCGCATCATCGTGGCGTACTGCACGCCGTCGAAGTCGGGCTCCACGGCGGCGGTGTGCACGAGCATCATGCCCATGTCCTCGAGGCGCATCCGCTCGAGGTCGCGGTCGATGAAGTGCGCCTCCTTGATGTAGGGCTGCGCCGTGTCGGTCAGCGTCCAGTCGAGGAAGGCCCCGGCCTCGGGATGGATCTCGCCCGGACGGGTGTAGGCGTAGAGCCGGCGCGAGAGCGCGTAGCCCTCGATCTTCATGCGGAAGTCGGTCGGCGGCGAGAGCAGCCCGCAGGTCTCGCGGATGGTCAGCAGCTTGACGTCGTTGGTCTTGGCGAGCCAGCGCCCGACGAAGCCGATGCCGCCGCGGTCGGCCATCACCGCGTCCACCATGTCCTGGTAGGCCTTGAAGCGCTCGACGTCGGCGCGCTCGTCGCGCCCGTGCGGGCGCACCAGCGCGTCCATCAGCACGGCGCGGTCGCCCGAGCTCTCGCCGAAGGAGTTGACGGTGATCGGCACGTCGCCGCCGCCGAGTTCGAGCCAGTTGGTGATCTCGCCCGACCAGATCTTCGCGATCTCGAGGCTCGTGAGGTTCCTCACCGGGTTGTCGGGGTGGACGATGACGGCGATGCCGTCCACGCCGAGGACGATCTCGTTCTCGGTATTGCGAAGCTCGCCGATGCCGCCCTTGGCGAGCTTGGCGAGGTCTTTGTCCTTCATGCGCCGGTCGGCGAGGCCGATCTCGGCCGCCCCGCTCGCGAGGCCAGGAAAGGCGCTGCCCGAGCCGCGGGTCTGCAGGTCGATCTCGGCGCGCAGCGAGCCGTCGGCGTCGATCAGGCGCACGATGCGCGCGGCCGAGTCGTCGGTCGCCTCGATCTCCATGGTCGCGCCGACGCTGGCGGCGTAGCCGCGCAGAAGGTTCGGGACCAGCGTCGTGCCGACGGTGCGCGAGCCGTGGATGCCGAAGCGCGGGTCGACCGGCGCCGGTGCCGCGGGGCAGACGAGGCCGACGCAGTCGACCTTGCTCGCTTCGATCTTCAGCTCGCCGACGCCGGCGACGTCCAGCCAGTAGAAGCCCCGCTCGATCTTCTTCAAATCACCCGAGACCGTCACCGATCCGTCCTTGGAGCGCAGCTCGACTGGCGTTCTTTTCTGCGCGTCGGCTAGCCCGGGAGCAGCGCACGCGAGAATTCCTACGACAGACGAGAGAAGGTATCCCGATCTTGTTGCCTTCATTGTTCACTCCACCACAGACACAGAAGCGCAGCAGGGGTCCACAACCATTCCTGATGCCGATATCAGAATTTTAATACAAGAGAATTGAATATGAGGAAGGAGAAAGCACAGTGGGGAATACACCTATTTGTTGAAACGGCAGCGGGAGCAAGAGATTGGCCGTCGCGGCATGTCGTGCGGCGCTGGATATTTTGTCCGTTAAGTAGACAGGCGTGCGGAAGCGGGGCATGCCGGGCGCCTGAAAGACGCCGTCGCCGCGGGTGCCGCCGGCGGATCCCGAGCCGGGAGCGAATCGGAGACCCGCGCCGCCGGGAGCCGGACGGCGAAGGCCCGCCTCGGCTCACCCCTTCCCGCTCCCGGGTGCCTCGGCGACGTCCGGCTTCGCGCGCCGAGCCGACGTCGCCCCTGCACTCCGCCTCACTCCAGATCGCGCTGTACCTCCTCGCGGGCGAGCATCGCGCGGGTCTCGTCGAAGCGGTCGAAGCTCTCGTCGAGCACGAAGCGCAGCTCCGGGGTCGAGCGGGTCTCGATGCGTCGTCCGACCAGGCCGCGCAGACGGCCGCGGGCCTTCGTCAGCGCGTCGAGCGCGCGCTCGGGCTCGCGCCCGGCGAGCGGCATCACGTAGACCGTCGCCTGGCGCAGGTCGGGCGAGGGGCGGACCTCGGTCACGGTGAGCGACAGGCCTTCGAGGTCGGGCTCGTGCGCCTCGCCGCGCATCAGGATGTCGGAGAGCGCGCGGCGCACCGCCTCGCCGACGCGGCGCTGGCGCTGGGAAGGGCCGGTGGCTTGGGGCCTCGTCGCCATGGGGTGTCCTCCGTCGTGCCGGCGGGAAGGGCGATGCGGGCCGAGGGGCCTCAGCGCGCGAGCACCGGCGTCTGGCGGATATAGGTGCCCTCGACCACGCTTCGCACCACGAAGTCGGCCACGTCGGCGCGCGAGATCAGCCCGTTGCGCCATTCGCCCGGCGCGACCAGCACGCGGTACCGCCCCGTCGGCTGGCCGTTGGTCAGGATCACCGGCCGCGCGATGGTCCAGTCCAGATCGCTCGCCTCGCGGATCAGCGTCTCCTGGCGGGACTTGTC
The DNA here is from genome assembly GCA_050330995.1 of Paracoccaceae bacterium. Classification (GTDB taxonomy): domain Bacteria; phylum Pseudomonadota; class Alphaproteobacteria; order Rhodobacterales; family Rhodobacteraceae; genus Thermohalobaculum. The sequence goes on along the minus strand of JBHJHI010000020.1, from coordinate 5,696 downwards.
GTCGTAGATCCGGCCCAGCAGCGCCCAGTGGCCGGCGCGTTCGAGAAAGCTCATGCGCCCGTGGCTGTCGCCGGTGCCGAAGCCGGTGACGGCGACTAGGCGCCTCGGGCCGGTCTCGCGCATCAGCGGGATCAGCGTGGCGGTGGCGGTCGAGAACAGCGCGACCGGCCTCGTCAGCGTCTGGCGGTCGATCGGCACGCCGAGGGTCATCGCCACCGCGTCGACACCGTCGAGCGCGGCGCGCAGGTCCTCGGCCTCGGTCGCGTCGCCCCGGTGCTTGTCGAGCGCGGGGTGCTCGATCTCGAGCGCCTCGATCCCGCGCGCCATCGCCCGCACCGAGAGGCCGCGGTCGAGCGCGGTCGTGACGGTCGCCCGGCCGATGCCTTGCGTCGCGCCGATCACCAGCAGTTTGGTCATGAATGTCGCCTTCGAAGGTTCCGGCCCCGAAATGGACCGGCCGGGGCGGTTTTCGAGGCGGCGGGGGACGGAGCGGGTCGCGACGGCGCGATCGGCGCCGGGGTCAGCCCACGCTGCCGTCGAGCAGGTCGGCGGCGGCGCAGTCGGCACCGGGGTCGCGCAGCTCCAGCGCGGCGACGCGGCGCGCGCGTACCACGGTGTCGAAGGCGAACGCACCGCTCTGGAAATCGGCGATGTCGAACACCGGGGCGTAGGGCACCTCGCTCTGCACCAGCAGGACGCGCTGGTTGTGCGCCAGCGTCGGGATCAGCCCGGCCGGGACGGCGTCGTCGTCGAGCGTGTCCACGACCTCGGCGCCCGCGGTCTCGAAGGCGCAGGACCAGTCGACCTCGTGCTCGACCGCGTCGTCGTCCACAACGATGCGGATCTGGGTGATCCTGAAGCGATGGCCGCCCTCGACCATCGGCGTGAGCGCGCGGAACAGCGTGAACAGCCCCTCGACGTCCGGCCCGGAGAGCGTCTCGAAGCGCGAGACGATGTCGGCGACCGCGTAATGCGCCTTGCCGGCCTGGTTGCGCAGCGTGAAGCCCGAGAACAGCGAGACGAACGCCAACAGCCACAACACCAGGAGCGGCAGCCAGAGCACGAACTCGATGGTGATCGCGCCGCGCTCGCCGCCGAAGCCGACACGGGGGAAGCCGGCGCGGGGGCGGCGGAGGGTCATCGCGGCTCCCTCATGAAGGCGGTGGTCTTGACGAGGGCGTAGACGCTGCCGTCGCGGTCGGAGCGCTCGATCAGCCCCGCGCCGAGGCCCGTGCCCGGAAACAGCGGGTCGACGAGCAGGCAGGCGCGCACCAGCACGATCGAATGGGGTCCGCCGGCGTTGAAGACGTTCGGCGCCGGCGGCGCGTTGTTGGCGTCGCGACACTGGGCGGCCGGCAGCGCGTCGACGTCCTTCAGGAACGCGCCCACCCCGCTCGACGGGTCGTTGCCCGCCACGGGGTGCATCTCGATGTTGATCGAGGCGACGCAGTCGCCGATCAGGAAGGCGCCGTCGCAGACGCTCCGCTTCAGCGCCGTCTCGTCGTCGACGCCGATCCGGCCGAGGCGCACCTCGCGCACCGCGATGTCGAGGCCGCGCTCCAGCATCACCGAGCGGACCATGAACAGCCCCGACTCCAGCATGAAGAACAGCAGACCGAACAGGGCCATCGCGACCACCAGGAACTCGATGGTCGGCCCGCCGTCCTCCTCGCGCCGCAGCCGTGCGAGATATGACGCCCGCCCGGCCATGATCAGTTGAACAGTCTGAGATTGTTGATCTCGGAGGCGATCGCCTCGAACACCCTGTCGAGGTTGACGCGGTCCGCTTCGTAGTAGCGCCCCGTCTCCGGCCCGCCGACGCAGTCCTTCATCTGCTGCGCGGCCTCGAGGGGCGCCTCGAACGCGATGGCGTAGATCTCGATCCGGGCGGCTTCGGCCGCGGCGCAGAGATCGAGGAAGCGGTCCCGCCCCTCCCACGCGGCGAAGCCGGGCCGGACCGGCGCGGTGTTGTCGCTGCCCTCGATCTCGACCGTCGCCAGTTCGCCGAGCCAGGTGTCGATCTCGTCCTGATACTCGGCGTCGCTCGCGCCCGCCGCGCGCGACGGTGCCCGAGGGCGCACCTGCTCGGTGATCCCCCCGTCGGTCATCAGCACCACCGCCTTCACCACCGTCGGGTCGCTGATCGGGAGCGGGCGGTCGGCGAAGGCCGCGGCGACCTCTCCCTCTCCGGCGAGATGGCGCACCAGCGGGTTGCTGAGCGGGTTGAGCAGCGCGATGCCCCACTTCAGCCCGTTGTAGGTGCCCGTGCCGTCGTGCAGGCGCAGGCCGTCGATCGCGGCCCCGAGCGTTCGCTTGTCACCCTCGTGGACGTGGATCGCCCCGGCCTCGCCCGGGCACCAGCCCCAGTCCATCGTTTCGGCGTCGATGGCCCAGTTGTGGAAGCGGTGCGTCGCGAGGTAGGGGCCGTTCGCGGGCACCTGGACATAGGCGCCCGAGAGCGCGTCGAAGTCGAGGATGTCGAGTTCGGGGCAGGTCGTCGGCACGCAGACGAACGCGCCGGGCTCGTCGGCGATGCCGTCGCCGTCCTGGTCGAGGCAGGGGTCGGTGTCGTCCCCGGGGCCGGTGGGCGTGAAGCGGGTCTTCGCGGTGCCCGCGTTCTCCGCGAGCCAATCGCGGTCGACGGTGCCGTCGTCGGCGAGCCTCCAGCGCTGGATGCCGCCGACGTAGTCGAAGATCGCCCGTCCGGGATTGGTCTGCCCGGCGTAGGGAACGAGGTTGATCGAGACCTGGTCGATCGTATCGCCGATCACGTTCTCTACGAACGCCTTGGCGGCGGGGCGAAGCCTTTCGATACGCGACAGGCCCGTCAGCACGTTCCCGCCATCGGCGCTCCGGCCCATGCTGCCCGAGATATCGATGACGAAGGAGATCTCGGTCCGGTTCGACTGGACCGCGGCCGCGTCCGTGACGACGTCGAACTTCGACAGCCCCGCCATGTTGAAGATGGTGGTGGGCAGCTCGAACCGGGCCTCGGCGACGATGGTGCGGCTGGCGGCCCCGGTATCGGCGTCGTAGACGAGCGCGGTGGCGGGATCGAGCGTGACGCTCGCATCGCGGGCGCTGATGTTGCGGTTGCTCACGAACTCGTCCACCAGCACCGCGACCGCCTCCGGGCTGTCCACGGTCGTGGCCATTCGCAGCGAGGCGGCCGCGAGGACGCCGCGATCGAGCGCGTCCTGGAGATCGGCCCGCTCGCCCTCGTGGCGCGCCATGTCGATCGCGGCGCCGATCACGAGGGTGAGGCCGATGAACAGCACGAGCATCAGGGGCGTGATGGCCCCGCGCTCCCCGCGCAGAAAACCCGTCGGCCGTCCGTCACGACCCATGGCGGCAGCATCCATAACGGCAGTTCTCGCCTGCAAACCCGTGTCGACCGAGGGAGGGCGTCGGACGCGAACGGCGGGCACTGTCGCTACGAAGTGTTTACGCTTCCCTACCGCGCGTTCGGCGGAGGGGAGGTGATAGTGACGCGGAAGTCCCCCGAGGCTCTAACCGAGCCGAGTTCAGGAATGCAGCAAAGGGCCGGCTCGCGCAAGGCGAGCCGGCCCTCTTCGCTCCCGTGGGAGCGTATTTCGAGGGAGACGCGTGTGCGGCCTCTGGCCGCTTCTGCCGGGCCGGGAAGCGGCTTCAGAGCGTGCGTTCGACCTGCTCGCTCTCGAAGATCTCGATGACGTCGCCCTCGCGGATGTCCTCGTAGTTCTCGAAGGCCATGCCGCATTCCTGGCCGGCGCGGACCTCCGCCACTTCGTCCTTGAATCGCTTCAGCGTCTTCAGCTTGCCCTCGTGGATCACGACGTTGTCGCGCAGCAGCCGCACGCCGGCCGAGCGGCGGGCGAGGCCGTCGGTGACCTCGCAGCCCGCGACCTTGCCCACGTTCGAGACCTTGAAGACCTGCTTGATCGTCGCGTAGCCGAGATAGGTCTCGCGCGTCTCCGGCGAGAGAAGGCCCGAGGCCGCCTGCTTCACGTCGTCCACGAGGTCGTAGATGATCGAGTAGTAGCGGATCTCGACGCCCTTCTGGTTCGCCGACTCGCGCGCCGGCGCGTTGGCGCGGACGTTGAAGCCGATGATCGGCGCCTTCGACGCCTCCGCCAGCGTCACGTCCGACTCCGTGATCGCGCCGACGCCCGCGTGCAGCACGCGCACGCGCACCTCCTCGTTGCCGACCTTCTCGACCGCCTGGACGATCGCCTCGGTCGAGCCCTGCACGTCCGCCTTCACGAGGATCGGCAGCTCCTTGACGTTCTCGTCGGCCTTGGCCTGGGCGAACAGCTGGTCGAGCGTGGTGCGCGAGCCCTTGGCCGCCTGCGCCTCGCGCGCCTTGCGGGCGCGGTAGTCGGCGATCTCGCGGGCCTTGGTCTCGTCCTCGACCACGTTGAGCGTGTCGCCGGCCTCCGGCGTGCCCTGGAGGCCCAGCACCTCGACGGGCTCGGTCGGACCGGCTTCCTTCACCCGCTCGCCGCGATCGTTGACGAGCGCGCGCACGCGGCCCCAGTGCTCGCCGACGACGAAGATGTCGCCGGTGCGCAGGGTGCCGCGCTGGACCAGTACGGTCGCGACCGGGCCGCGGCCGACGTCGAGCTTGGCCTCGATCACCGCGCCCTCGGCGCGGCGGTTCGGGTTGGCCTTCAGCTCCTGGATCTCGGCCTGGAGCGCGATGGCTTCCAGCAGCTCGTCGAGTCCCTGGCGGGTGACGGCCGAGACCTCGACGTCGAGCACCTCGCCCGACATCTTCTCGACCACGACCTCGTGGCGCAGGAGTTCGGTGCGCACCGCGTCGGGATCGGCGTCGGGCTTGTCGCACTTGTTGATCGCCACGATCATCGGCACGCCGGCGGCCTTGGCGTGATTGATGGCCTCGACGGTCTGGGGCATGACCGAGTCGTCGGCCGCCACCACCAGCACCACCACGTCCGTGACGTCGGCGCCGCGCGCGCGCATCGAGGTGAAGGCGGCGTGGCCCGGCGTGTCGAGGAAGGTGATCCTGGCACCCGACTCGATCTCGACCTGATAGGCGCCGATGTGCTGAGTGATGCCACCGGCCTCGCCCGAGACCACGTCCGCCTTGCGGATCGCGTCGAGGAGCGAGGTCTTGCCGTGGTCGACGTGGCCCATGATCGTCACCACGGGGGCGCGCGGGACCATGTCCTCCTCGCGGTCGAGCTCGGTGTCGATCACCTCCTCGACGTCCGCCTCCGAGACGCGGGTGTGGCGGTGACCGAACTCCTCGACGATCAGCTCGGCCGTGTCCTGGTCGATCGACTGGTTCTGCGTCGCCATCATGCCGTTCTTCATGAGCGCCTTGATGACGTCGGCGACCCGCTCGGCCATGCGGTTGGCGAGTTCCTGAACGGTGATCGCGTCGGGGATGACCACGTCTCGGATGACTTTCTCCCTTTGCTCGTTGCGCCCGCCGGACTTGCGCCGCTCGCGCTCCTGGCGCCGGCGCATGGACGCGAGCGAGCGCTGGCGCCCGCCCTCGCCGTCCTCGGAGAGCTTCGAGATCGTGAGCTTGCCCGAGCGGCGCTTCTCGTCGCCGGCGCGGCCGCGCGAGGGCGCGGGCTTCTTGGCCGGCGCTCCCTTGCGCCCGGCGTCGTCGTCGCGGTCGGGCGCGCGGCCGGCCGGCGCACCCGCTCCAGGCGCCGCGCCGCCGGGCGCGCTGCGCGCCGGCGCGG
>JBHJHI010000019.1:0-94897 GCA_050330995.1 Paracoccaceae bacterium | reverse complement strand
CCCCCCCGGCGCCCTCCCGCCCCCCCCCGCCGGGCCCGGCCCCCTCCCCGGGGGGGGGGGGCCGGGCCGCCCTCCCCCCCCCGCCCCCCGCCGGTTCGTCAGGCGCCGGCCCGAACCGGCGCGATCGTGCCGGCCCTTGCCGGCAGAGCGATCGAGCCGGCCCTCGCCGGCGGGGCGATCACTTCAGCTCGACCTTGGCGCCGGCCTCTTCGAGCTTCTTCTTCATCGCCTCGGCCTCGTCCTTGGAGACCTGCTCCTTCACGGTCTTGCCGCCGGCCTCGACCAGATCCTTCGCCTCCTTGAGGCCGAGCCCGGTGATGGCGCGGACCTCCTTGATGACGTTGATCTTCTTGGCGCCGGCCTCGACGAGGACCACGTCGAACTCGGTCTTCTCCTCCTCGGCGGGCGCGGCCTCGGCGCCGGCGCCGGGCATCGCGGCCATCGCCACGCCGCCCGCGGCGGGCTCGATGCCGTACTTGTCCTTGAGCAGGTTCTTGAGTTCCACCGCCTGCAGCAGGGTCAGACCGACCAGTTCCTCGGCCAGCTTCTCGATGTCAGCCATTGTCTCTCTTCCGTCCGTTCTAAAGCGTCAGGGCTCGGTGTCGCGGGACGTCCCGCTCCGCCGTCTCCCGTGTCGCGCGATCAGGCCTCTTCGCGCTCTTCGAGCGTCTTGAGGATCGATGCGATGTCGGCCCCCGGCGCCGTGACGGCACCGGCGATGTTCGCCGCGGGCGCGATGATGCAGCCGACGAGCGAGGCGATGACCTCCTCGCGCGACGGCATCTGCGCCACGTTCTTCACGCCCTCGGGGTCGAGGATGGCCGACCCCATGGCGCCGCCGACGATCTGGAACTTGTCGTTCTTCTTGGCGTAGCCGTCGGCGATCTTCGCCGCGGCTACCGGATCGTCGGAGTAGGCGAGCACGGTCTGGCCCTTGAGGTACTGACCCATGCCTTCGCAGGGCTGACCCTCCAGGGCGATCTTGGCGAGCCTGTTCTTCGCAACGCGCACCCCGCCGCCAGCCTCTCGCATCTGGCTGCGGAAGTCCTGCATCTGCGCGACCGTGAGACCGGCGTAGTGGGCGACCACCACGACCCCCGAGCCGGCAAAGATCCGGCCGAGTTCCTCGACCGCCTGTGCTTTCTGGGCTCTGTCCACAGTCTTACTCCAGTTCTGGCGACGGTCCTAGCCGCCGCCGGCTCGTATGCCGCGCGTCCCCGTTCGGGCCGCGCCGCCTCTCGGGTCCCGTCCGGGGTCCCGACCAAGACCGCCCCTCGCCCGCCGGCGAGAGAGATCACGCTCGAACCCCGTCTATGGCAGGACTTCCGCGACCCTGTCGGGCGCCGCCCACCGTCTCGGACAGGCGAGGGCCGCTCGGGCCCTCGGGACACCCCGCGCGAGCGGGGATCTCGGTTACGCCTCGGCCGCCGCCGCGCCGGGGGCGAGGCTGTCGACCGCCACGCTCACGCCCGGCCCCATGGTCGAGCTGACGTGGACGCGCTTCAGGTACGTGCCCTTGGCGCCGGTCGGCTTGGCGCGGTTCACCGCGTCCACCAGCGCGCGGATGTTCTCGACCAGCTTGTCGTCGTCGAACGACGCCTTGCCGACACCGGCGTGGATGATCCCCGCCTTCTCGACGCGGAAGGTCACCTGCCCGCCCTTGGCGTCGTGCACCGCCTTGGTCACGTCGGTGGTGACCGTGCCGACCTTTGGGTTGGGCATCAGGCCGCGCGGGCCGAGGATCTTACCGAGACGCCCTACCACCGGCATCATGTCTGGCGTCGCGATGCAGCGGTCGAAGGCGATCTCGCCGCCCTGGATCGTCTGCATCAGATCCTCGGCGCCGACGATGTCCGCACCCGCCGCCTCGGCCTCCTCGGCCTTCGGGCCGCGCGCGAACACGGCGACGCGCACGGTCTTGCCGGTGCCGTTCGGCAGGTTCACCGAGCCGCGCACCATCTGATCGGCGTGGCGCGGGTCGACGCCGAGATTCAGCGACGCCTCGATCGTCTCGTCGAACTTGGCCGAGGCGTTGGCCTTCACCAGCTTGACCGCCTCGTCGAGCGCCAGCGCGCCCTTGCCCGCGGTCGCCTCGCGCATCGCGCGCGTACGCTTGGAGAGCTTGGCCATCACTTCACCTCGATGCCCATCGACTTCGCCGAACCCACGATCGTGAGCATGGCGTCCTCGACGGTGTTGGCGTTCAGGTCCTTCATCTTGATCTCGGCGATCTCGCGGACCTGCTTGCGCGTGACGGTGCCGACGGTCTGGCGCCCGGCGGTCTTCGCGCCCGACTTCAGGCCGGCCGCCTTCTTGAGCAGGTACGACGCTGGCGGCGTTTTCAGCTCGAAGGTGAACGACTTGTCGGCGAAGTAGGTGATGATGACCGGGCACGGCGCGCCCGGCTCCAGATCCTGCGTCTTCGCGTTGAACTCCTTGCAGAAGCCCATGATGTTGATGCCGCGCTGGCCGAGCGCGGGGCCGATCGGCGGCGAGGGGTTCGCCTTGCCGGCCGGCACCTGCAACTTCAGCGAGCCGATGCGCTTCTTCGCCATTCCATCCTCTTTCCCTGACCCGCACGCGAGCGGGACGGTTCACGAAAGGGCGGTGCGGTGGGGACGACGCGTCGCCCCGAGCCTCCCGCCGCGGCTCTCAGCTCGCCTTGGCGACCTGCGAGTATTCCAGCTCCACCGGGGTGGCGCGCCCGAAGATAGAGACCGTCACCTTGAGGCGCGCGTTCTCCTCGTCGACGTCCTCCACGAGGCCGGTGAAGCTCTCGAAGGGTCCGTCGGTGACGTTGACCTGCTCGCCGACCTGGAAGGTGATCGCCGGGCGCGGGCGCTCGAGCCCCTCCTCGACCTGGTTCATCAGCCGCTTGACCTCGGTCTCGCGCAGCGGCGTCGGCCGGCCCTGCGGTCCGAGGAACCCGGTCACGCGCTGGGTGTTCTTGACGAGATGGTAGGCCTCGTCGGTCATCTCCATCTTCACGAGCACGTAGCCGGGCATGAAGCGGCGCTCGACGTTGACCTTCTGGCCGCGGCGTACCTCGACCACTTCCTCGGTCGGCACGAGGACCTCGACGATCTGGTCCGCGAGCCCGTGTTGCTCGGCGCCCTCGCGGATCGCTTCCGCCACCTTCTTCTCGAAGTTCGAGAGGACGTGCACCGAATACCAGCGTGCGGTCATGTGTCTCGCGCGATCCGTCCGTGTTCCGTCGCGGCCTCGGCCGCGCCACTCAAGCCGCGACCATCGCCGCGCCGTTCAACTCGCGGCGACGAGCCGCGTCTGATGCGATCACCCCCGCCCGCGTGGTCCGATCGTCCACCCGAACACCGCGCGAACGCGGTTTCGGGACGGGTCGCACGATCGGCGCTCGCACCGTCGGTCACACCGTCTCTGAGGAGCTAAGAATGGCGCATCTATCCGAGAGCGGACGGCGACGCAAGAGCCGAGGGCGAAATTCAGAGCCCGAGCAGCACGCCGACGGCGACCGACAGGATCTGGTCGACCACGAAGAAGAAGGCGGCGATCAGCGCCGTCAGCGCCAGCACCATCGCCGAGGTCAGCGCCGCCTCGCGCCGCGACGGCCAGACCACCTTCGCGCCCTCGGCGCGCACCTCGGAGACGAAATCCGCCGGGTTCTTCATCGCAGGCCTCGCGGGTCCGGGTGACTGGCAGGGGCGGAGGGTCTCGAACCCCCGACCTGCGGTTTTGGAGACCGCCGCTCTACCAACTGAGCTACACCCCTATGTCGCTCGCGCGTCTACGGTGATTTGGCGAACGACGCAATCCCCGCACCCGGCTTGCCCCGCACCCGACTTGCCCTGCGGCCGCGCGACCCCATGCTGGCGAGGCGACGGACCGGGGAGCGCGATGACGAGTGGGACGATCGGGATCGTGGGCGCGGGCGTCGCCGGCCTCGCTTGCGCGACGCGCCTCGCAGAAGCGGGCCGGCGCGTGAGCGTGATCGAGAAGTCGAAGGGCCTCGGCGGACGGCTCGCGACCAGGCGAGCCGAGGTCGGCGCCTTCGACCACGGCCCGCCGGGCTTCACCGCCGCCGACCCGGGGTTTCGCGCCGCCGTCGAGCACGCCGTGGCGGCCGGGGCCGCCGCGCCCTGGCCGGGCGGCGAGGCCGTCGTGCTCTCCGGCCCGCCGGGCGAGGCCTTCGTCGGCCTGCCGGGCGCGAGCGGCTTCGCGCGCGGCTTCCTCGGCGGCGCCCCGGTCGAGGTGCGTTTCGCGAGCGAGGCGCGCGCCCTCGCCCGATCGGGCGCCGGCTGGCGGGTGGAGGCCGACGGTATCGAGGCCGAGGCGTTCGACGCCCTGGTGCTCGCGGTCCCTGCCCCGCAGGCGCGTCGGCTCCTGGATGCCGACTCGGACGCGTACGCCGCGACGGCGACCGCCGGGCTCGACGCCGTCGCCTACCGCCCCGTGATGACCGCCATGCTCGCCCTCGACGGGACCCTGCCCGCAGGGGTCGAGCGGCGCGTGCGCGATCATCCGGTCCTCGCCAAGGCGATCCGACAGAGTGCCCTGCCCGGCCGCGACGGTCCCGGCGAGCGCTGGGTGATCCACGCCGCCGCCGACTGGTCGCGCGCCAACCTCGACACCGAGAAGCCCGCGATCGCCGACGCCCTCGTCGCCGCCTTCGCCGAAGCCGTCGGGGACTTGCCGGGCGAGACCTACCGCGCCGGTCACCGCTGGCGCTACGCGCTCACCGAGACGCCGCTCGGCCGCCCCTGTCTCTGGGACGCCGACCGTCGCCTCGGCCTCTGCGGCGACTGGTGCCTCGGCGACGGCGTCGAGCACGCGTGGTGCTCGGGCGTCGCGATGGCCGAGGCGGTTCTGGCGCACCCGGCCTGACCGGACCGGGCGCTCCGGATCGCTGCTTCCCGGATCGCGGCTTTCATGTTGCCGCAACGCCTGTGGGCGCCCCGACCGAGCCGGGACGCGCCGCGCCCGGACGCTAGCCCCGCTCCAGCGGCAGCCGGTCGATCGGCGCGGGCGGCGTGTCGGGGCGCAGGCCCTGGCGCGCCTCCGCGGTCGGCTGCGTGGTGAAGCCCTCCAGATCCGAGGCCGGGCGCGCGTCGCGGGCGATCTCGACCGGGCTCGTGACGTAGACGCCCATCAGCTCGGCGAGCGAGCGCAGCGCGTGCATATGGATGCGCTCGTAGCCGTGGCTCGCGTCCACCCCGAAGGTGATGAGCGCGGTGCGCACGTCCGCGCCGCCCTCGACCGCGGAGGCCGCATCGGAGCGATAGTGCCGGAACACGTCCTTCTGCACGCGGATGTCGTGCTCGCGGCAGAGGTGCACGAGCTTGCGCGTCAGGTGGTAGTCGAACGGTCCAGTCTTGTCGCCCATGCCGACCGTCACGCCGAACTCGTCGGAACTCTGCCCTGGCCCGGAGGTGCCGTTGTCGACGGCCACCAGCGAGGCGACGTCGGGCAGCAGCACGGCCGAGGCGCCGTGGCCGACCTCCTCGGAGATGGTGAACAGCCAGGAGGTGTCGACGTCCGGCGTGATCCCCGCGTCGACCAGCGCCTTCATCGCCGCCAGCATCGAGGCGACGCCCGCCTTGTTGTCGAGGTGGCGGCTGACGATGAAGCCGTTGGTTAGGAACTCGGGCTGAGGGTCGATACCGACGATGTCGCCGACCTCGATGCCGTGACGCTCCAGATCACCCTTGTGGCGGATCGCGGCGTCGACGCGGCCCTCGACCCAGTCCCAGCCGACCGGCATGCGGTCGACCTCGTCGTCCCAGACGTGGCCCGAGGCCTTCAGCGGCAGGATCGTGCCGTGATAGGCGCCGCGCTCGGTGAAGACGACGAAGCGCGCGCCCTCGGCGAAGCGCGCCGACCAGGTGCCGATCGGCACCAGCTCCAGCCGACCGTTCTCCTTCAGCCGCTTGACCTGGGCGCCGAGGGTGTCGAGGTGGCTGACCAGCGCGCGCGCGGGCCGGCGCTCGCGCCCGGGCATCATCGCGCGGACCGCGCCTCGGCGCGTGAGTTCGTAGTCGAGGCCGATCTCCTCGATCAGCCCGCAGACATGGCGCGCGATGTTGTCGGTGTAGCCGGTCGGGCTGTGGATCGCGAGCAGACCCTTCAGGGTGTCGCGAAGGTAGTCGATATCGATATGCGGCAGGCTCATCTCTCGCGCTCCCCCTCAGCGCACGGTCTCGGCCGCGGCACGCGCGGCTTGAGGCATCGATAGCGGGAACAGGAGATCGACGAAACGCTCGGCGGTCGGCTGCGGCTCGTGGTTGGCGAGGCCGGGGCGCTCGTTGGCCTCGATGAAGCGGTAGTCCGGCCCGCGCGGGGAAGGCACCATCAGATCGATGCCGACGACCGGGATCTCGATCGCGCGCGCGGCGCGGATCGCGGCGTCGACGAGGCGGGGATGGGTCTCGCCGGTGACGTCGTGGATGGTGCCGCCCGTATGCAGGTTGGCGGTCTTGCGCACCACCACCTCGCGCCCCGCCTCCGGCACGTCGTCGTAGGAGAGGTCGAGATCGCGCAGCACCCGCTCGGTCTCCTCGTCGATCGGGATATGGCTCTCGCCCCCCGTCGCCGCCTGACGGCGCTTCGATTGGCTCTCGATCAGCTCGCGCAGCGTCTTGCGCCCGTCGCCGACCACCGAGGCCGGGCGGCGCAGCGCGCAGGCGACCACGCGGTAGTTGATGACGATGATGCGCAGGTCGTCGCCCTGGACGCACTCCTCGACGATCACCGTGTCGTCGACGCGGCGCGCGGCCTCGACCGCGGTGTCGAACGCCTCCATCGAGGTCACGCCCACGGTGATGCCGCGCCCCTGCTCGCCGCGCGCGGGCTTGACCACCAAGCTGCCGGCGCGGCCGAGCAGATCCTCCACGCCCGCGCGATCGGAGGCGTCGACCTGCTCGGGCACCTCGACGCCGGCGGCCTCAACCACGCGGCGCGTGACCGACTTATCGTCGCAGATCGCGACCGCGACGCCGGAGGTGAACTCGCTGAGGGACTCGCGGCAGTGGATCGAGCGCCCGCCGTAGGTCAGGCGGAAGAAGCCGCCCTCGGCGTCGGTCACCTTTACGTGGATGCCGCGCCTCCGCGCCTCGTTGACGATCAGCTTGGCGTAGGGGTTCAGTCCCGCGCCGGGGTCGTGGCCGGCGAACAGCTTCTCGTTGAACGGGTTCTTGCGCTTGACGCTGAAGAAGGGAACTCGGCGGAAGCCGAGCTTCTCGTAGAGCCCGATCGCCGCCTCGTTGTCGTGCATGACGCTGAGGTCCATCCACGGACAGCCCCGCGCCTTGAAGATCTCGGCGAGGCGGCGCGTCAGCGCCTCGCCGACGCCGGGCTGGCGCGCCTGCGGGCTGACTGCGAGGCACCAGAGCGAGGAGCCCGGCGTCATGCCCGGCTTCGCGCGGGCGTGGTCGACGCCCATGACGGCGCCGACGATCTCGCCCGAATCGCCCTCCTCGGCGACGAGGCAGGTGATCGCCTGCGCGTCGCGCGCGGACCAGAAGAACTCCGGCGCCACGGGGACCATGCCGCGCGTGTGGAAGATCGTGTTGACCGCGTCCACGTCGCCGCGTGCCGAGAGACGGCGCACGGTGAAGCCCTGCCGGCGCTGTCGCGCCGGGCGGTAGAAGGCGAGGTCGAGGCGGAAGCTGTGCGAGGGATCGAGGAACAGCTCCTGTGGCGAGTGCGACAGCAGCACGTGCGGGTCGCGCACGTAGAAGGCGATGTCGCGCCGGTCGGCCGCCTCGGCGCGCAGCGTCTCGACCAGGCGGTGCGGGTCGGCGAAGGTGTCGGCGAAGATCAGTCGCCCCCAGCCGCAGTCGATCACCGCGTTCTCGACCGTCTGCGCCGCACCGTCGTTGCGCCTCAGCGTGTCCGTGCGCATCCGGCGCAGACGGTAGTCCTGCGTGCGCCGCGCGCGGCGGCCTTCCACGTCGTTCATCGAGCGTCCCCCGCGTCGAACTCCCGCTCGCCTCGCCGCGTCACAGCTCGTGGGTCTGCAACCACATTTCGAGGAGCGCGATCTGCCATAGCTCCGAGCCCTGCATGCGCGTGATGTGGCCCGCGGGGTCCGCGAGCAGCTTCTCGACGTAGTCGGGGCGGAACAGGCCCCGCTCGCGCGCGCGCTGCGCGCCGAGCGCGTCGCGCACCATCTCCAGATAGGGCCCTTCGAGGTACTTGAGCGCCGGCACCGGGAAGTAGCCTTTGGGCCGGTCGATCACCTCCGACGGGATCACCTTGCGCGCCACCGCCTTCAGCACGCCCTTGCCGCCGTCGGCGAGCTTGTGCTCGGCCGGGATGCGCCCGGCGAGCTCGACCAGTTCGTGGTCGAGGAAGGGCACCCGTGCCTCCAGGCCCCAGGCCATCGAGTGGTTGTCGACCCGCTTCACCGGGTCGTCGGGCAGCATGATGTTCGTGTCGATCCTGAGCGCCTTGTCGACCGGATCGTCGGCGCCCGGAAGCGCGAAATGCTCGCGTACGAACTCCAGACTCTCGTCGCGCTCCGGCAGGTAGTCGGGGTTGACCTGGCCGCGCAGAATCTCGTCCTCGCGGTCGAAGAACTGGGCGGCATAGTCGCCGACCGGGTCGTTCGAGTCCTTCATCTTCGGATACCAGCGGTAGCCGGCGAAGACCTCGTCGGCGCCCTGCCCGGACTGGACGACGCGGATCTGCTTGGCGACCTCGCGCGACAGCAGGAAGAAGCCGATGTTGTCGTAGGAGACCATCGGCTCGGACATGGCGTGGATCGCGAGCGGCAGCGCCGCGCGCATCTCCGCGCCTTCGATAAAGATCTTGTGGTGCTCGGTATCGTAGCGCTCGGCGACGAGATCGGAGTACTTGAACTCGTCGCCCTGCTCGCCGTGCGCCGCCTCGAAGCCGATCGAGAAGGTGTTGAGCCCGCGCTGACCCTCCTCGGCCAGGAGCCCGACGATCATCGAGCTGTCGACGCCGCCCGAGAGCAGGACGCCGACCGGCACGTCGGCCACCATGCGCCGGCGCACGGCGGTGCGGAAGCTGTCGAGCACCAGCTCGGTCCATTCCTCGAACGAGCGCTCGGCGTCCTCGCGCGAGCGCTCGAAGCTCGGGCGCCAGTAGATGCGATCGCGCTCGGAGCCATCGGGCTCGACGGTGCGATGGCAGGCGGCGGGGAGCTTCTTCACCCCCTTCAGGATCGTGCGCGGCGCCGGCACGACCGCGTGCCAGGTCATGTAATGGTGCAGCGCCACCGGATCGATGTCGGTGTCGACGCCGCCGCCGGCGATCAGCGCCTGGAGCGTCGAGGCGAAGGCGATCCGGCCGCCGGCGTAGGCAACGTAGAGCGGCTTGATGCCGAAGCGATCGCGCACGAGATGGACGCGACCCGACTCGTGCTCGTGGATCGCGAAGGCGAACATGCCGAGCAGCTTGTCGATGCAGTCCGGCCCCCACTCCGCCCAGGCCTTAATGATCACCTCGGTGTCGGAGGTCGAGAAGAAGACGTGGCCCTTCTGGGTCAACTGCTCGCGCAGGTCGTGGTAGTTGTAGATGCAGCCGTTGAATACCATCGACAGTCCGAGCACCGGGTCGGTCATCGGCTGCGATCCGCGGTCCGAGAGGTCGATGATCTTCAGGCGTCGATGCCCGAACCCGACATGGCCTCGCGTGAGAATGCCCGAGCCGTCGGGGCCGCGGTGGACCAGCTCGCCGACCATGCGCCCGACGCGGCCCGCATGCGCGCCTTCGCCGTCGTAGGTGATCTCACCGCAGATGCCGCACATGGCGCCGTCCTTTCGTTCTCGCTGCTCGTCCCTCGGGCAGGGGCCCGCCGACCCCCGTGACTATGGGTCGCGAGACCGCAAGGAAAGGAGGGCGCCGGAAAAAGCCGATGGGTCGGCGCCGATGGCACCGGCAGGCAGGAACCGCGACCGGGTCGCAGAAAGGGAGGATAGGTCGACGCGCGGCGCGATCTACGCCCCGCTCCGACGTCACTCCCGCGCGCGCCGGCTCTGCTCGATCCGGGCGAAGGCGGCGCGCAGCATGGCGATGCGCCGCGCGTTGGCGGTGAGCGCGCGGGGCGCGAGACGGGCCGAGGCGGCGAGCCCGATCGCGTCGAGCGCGAGGCCGACGCCGCGCATCCCCGCATCGCCGCGCCGGACCTTGCCGGTACGCGCGTCGTCGTAGGTCAGAAGCCCCTCGGCCGCGAGCGAGGCGGCGATCAGCGGCAGGCGCGCGGGCGGCGGCGCGAGCGGCACCACGACGTGGACCGCGTCGCGCCCGCGCTCCAAGAGGCCTCGGTTGCGCGCGATCCAGTCGCCGAAGGCGGCCGCGCGGGCTCCGCTCCATCCCGTGCCCCGGTCCGCGCCGGCCTCCCGCCCGACCTCGATCACCACCTCGCCGCCGTCGCCCTCGCCCGTAGGCCGGGCCAAGCGCCCGTCGCCCGGGTCCGCCCGCTCGTCCATCGTCCTCTCCCTGTCCGCTCCATCGGAAGGTAGAACGCGCGAGATCGCGCACGAGAGCCGCGCCCTTGCCGACGGCGCCCGTGCGTGGCTCCCTTGCCCGATGGAACCGAGCCCCGACGCCGTCGCCGTCGCCCTGGACGAGATCGACGCCCTGGTCCGCCGCGCCCTGCACCGTCACGGCGCCGACGAGGCCAACGCCGGTGCGGTCGCGCGCACGATCGCGGCGGCCGAGCGCGACGGCGCCGAGAGCCACGGGCTGTTCCGCCTCGCGGGCTACTGCGCCTCGCTCGACAGCGGCAAGGCGAACGGGCGTGCCGCGCCGGTCGTGACCCGCCCGGCGCCGGGAGCGGTCGACGTCGACGCCGGGCGCGGGTTCGCGCCTCTCGCGCTGGAGGCGGGATTGCCGCTCCTCGTGGACGTCGCCCGCGACCAGGGCGTCGCCGTCCTGGCGGTGCGGCGCTGCCTGCACTTCGCCGCGCTCTGGCCCGAGGCCGAGGCGATCGCGGCGGCGGGACTGGTCGGCTTCGCCTGCACCGCCGCCACGCCGATGGTCGCGCCGGCCGGGGCCGCGACGCCGTTCTACGGCACCAACCCGATCGCCTTCGCCGTGCCGCGACCGGGCAAGGCGCCGCTCGCGATCGACCAGGCGTCGGCGGCGATGGCGCGCGGCGACGTCATGCTCGCCGCGCGGGCCGGACGCACGGTCCCCGAGGGTGTCGGCCTCGACGCCGAGGGCCGGCCGACCACCGATCCGGGCGCGATCCTCGACGGCGCGCAGCTCGCCTTCGGCGGCGTCAAGGGCGCCTCGATCGCCTTGATGGTCGAGATGCTGGCCGGCGCGGTCGCGGGCGGCGAGTTCAGCGACGAGGCGGGCGCGGCCGACAACGCCGACGGCGGCCCGCCGATCGGCGCCGAATTCCTGCTCGCGATCGACCCCGCCCGCTTCGGCCGCGCGGAGGACTGGCAGGCACGGGCCGACGCCTATCTCGACCGCCTGCTCGGTCTCCGCGGCACGCGGCTGCCGGGGGCGCGGCGCCACGCCAACCGCGCCGTCTCGCTCGCCGCGGGCGAGGCACGGGTGGCGGCGGTCACGCTGGAGACCGCCCGCCGCCTCGCCGGGGGCTGATCGCCTCAGTCGAGCCGCATCGGGTTCGACCACGCGCGCCGACCGGCCGCGTCGCGGACGCCGACCCGGAGCCAGCCGCCCGTCAGGACGCCTCCGGTGAGCGGCAGGCGCGCGCGGGTCATGGCGCGGCCGTAGGCCGACACGGCGGCCGAGCGCGCGCCCATGGCGATCACCGCCTCGGCCGGCGAACACTCGACCACCAGATCGTCGTCCTCGACCCGCACGTCGCGCAGCTCCGGGCCGGTGGTGGCGTAGTAGGCGCCGGCCTTCAACGCCTCGACGAGCGCGTCGGGCTCGTTGGCCTCGGCCTTGACCATGACCCAGCCGCCGAAGTGGTCGGGGTCCTCCGGGTGGAAGTGCGCGTCGTCGGAGGCGCAGCCCGAAAGCCAGCGGCCCTCGTTCAGCATCGCGTCCCAGACCGCGATGCCACTGCCGCGGTCGGCGCCGACGGCGGCGATGTGGTTGTGGATCTCGACGGCATGGGCGGCGTCGATGCCGCGCGCGTCCTCGGCGGTGAGCCCGTACCATTCGGGGTGGGCGATCGCGACGAAGGCGCCGGCCTCGGCGCAGCGCCGCGCGAGATCCGGGGCGCTCTCGGCTCCCACGACCGGCTCGACCCCCGGCTGCCGCGGCCGCTCGAAGTCCTCGGGCAGACCGACCGCGAGCAGGTGCCACAGCTCGCCGTTGGCGAGCCGGTCGGTATGCACCTCGGCCCCGAGGATCGTGGTGAACCGGTTGGTGCGGAAAGGCCGGGTGTCGGTGATCGGGTAGTCGTAGAGGCCGACGAGATGGTCGGAAAGGCAGAGGAAGTCGTAGCCAGCCGCCTCGTAGCGCCGGCAGACCTCCTCGGGGGGCAGCGCACCGTCGGAACGGGTCGAGTGGGTGTGCAGGTTGCCGCGCCAGAACCGGCCGGGGCGCGCGAAGGCGGTCTGCTGCATGGAGGCTCCTCCGGGATGGAGCCCCGATCCTAACGCCCCTCGATGACGCTCTCGCGTCGCCTCGCCAACCGGCGTCGGCCAGCCACTAGCGCCCGGCCCCACCCGCGGGCGGGGCCGGGCGCCGCGATCAGTCCGACCCCGCCTCGGCCATCAGCGAGGCGTTGCCGCCCGCGGCCGTGGTGTCGATGCAGACATGGCGCTCCAGGCGCCAGCGCCCGATGCCCTCGGCCCCGGAGAGGAGCGGCAGGATCGGCCCCTCGCGGGCCGCGAGCGCCCGGCGCAGCGCGCGGCGCTCGTCCTCCGGGCCGTCGTGGGCGACGGCGTCGATACCCTTGAGGCGCGTCACTGCCTCCGGCTCGACCCGGCCGTCGAGCACGGCGAGGTGCGCCCCGGTCGCCAGACCGAAGCCGGACGCGCCCGGTG
This sequence comes from Paracoccaceae bacterium, assembly GCA_050330995.1. GTDB lineage: Bacteria > Pseudomonadota > Alphaproteobacteria > Rhodobacterales > Rhodobacteraceae > Thermohalobaculum. Next base: position 81,980 of record JBHJHI010000019.1, on the reverse strand, counting down.
CCACGACCAGCACCGCGTTGCCGGCTTCGCGCGCGCGCTTCGCCTGCGCCTCGGCGCCCGCACGGTCGGGGCCGAGGCAGAGCACGCGCCCGCGGGGCGCGTGGCCGAGCCGGTTCGATTCGCCCGTCGGCCCCGGCAGCGTGACCGCGTCCGCGCCCGCCCCGACCGCCGGCCCCGAGAGCTTGGCGAGCGCCGGGCCGAGCGCGTTCGCCTCCAAGGGCTTTCCCGCGGCCGCCTCGCCCGAGGCGACGCTCCCGGCGGGTCGGCAGAAGCGCGGCAGGTAGTCCGGCCCGCCGGCCTTCGGCCCGGTGCCCGACAGGCCCTCGCCGCCGAAGGGCTGGCTGCCCACGATCGCGCCGATCTGGTTGCGGTTGACGTAGGCGTTGCCGACGCGGACGCGGCTGATCACCTGCTCGACCCGGTCGTCGATCCGGGTGTGGAGACCGAAGGTCAGCCCGTAGCCCTTGGCGTTGACCGCGTCGACCACCCGGTCGATCCGGGTCGCCTTGAAGGTCGCCACGTGCAGGACGGGACCGAACACCTCGCGCTCCAGATCCTCGATGCCCGAGACGCGCACGATCGCGGGCGCCACGAACCGCCCGCCCGAACGCGCCGTCGCCGTCGGCAGCGCCATGCGCTTGACCAGCCGACCGTCCGCCTCGGCCGCGTCGACGTAAGCGTCGATGTCGGCGCGGGCCTCGTCGTCGATCACCGGGCCGACGTCGGTGGAGAGAAGCCACGGATCGCCGACAGAGAGCGCGTCCATCGCGCCCTTCAGCATGTCGAGCACGCGCTCGGCCACGTCCTCCTGCACGTAGAGCATCCGGCAGGCCGAGCAGCGCTGCCCGGCGCTCTGGAACGACGAGATCACGATGTCGCGCACCGCCTGCTCGGGCAGCGCGGTCGAGTCCACGATCATCGCGTTCAGCCCGCCGGTCTCGGCCACCAGCATGGTGTCGGAGGCGTTGTTCTCGGCCAGCGCGTGGTCGATGCGCTTGGCCGTCGCGGTCGAGCCGGTGAAGGCGACGCCGTCGATGCGTGGGTCGGCCGTCAGCTTGGCGCCGATCTCGCCGCCGCCCGGCAGGAACTGCAGCGCCGCGCGCGGCACCCCGGCGCGATGCATCAGCCCGACGGCCGCCGCGCCGATCAGCGGCGTCTGCTCGGCGGGCTTGGCCACCACCGCGTTGCCGGCCGCGAGCGCGGCGGCGATCTGGCCGGTGAAGATCGCGAGCGGGAAGTTCCAGGGCGAGATGCAGACGATCACGCCGCGCGCCTCCGGGGGGCGGCCCTCCTCGGCGTGGCGCTCGGCCTCGGCTGCGTAGTAGCGCAGGAAGTCGACCGCCTCGCGGATCTCGGCCACCACGTCGGCCGGCGTCTTGCCCGCCTCGCGCGGGCCGAGGGCGAAGAAGGTCGCGGCCTCGGCCTCGTAGAGATCGGCGACCGCGCGCAGCACGCCGGCGCGCTCGGCGACCGGCGTCGCGGCCCAGGCGTCCGCCCCGGCCCCGGCGGCGTCGAGCGCGCGCTCGACGTCCTCGGCCGTGGCCCAGGCGACATGGCCCACGCGGTCCTCCGGGTCGGCCGGGCTCGCGACCGGCTCGCCGTCGCGCTCGCCGTCGCCGCCCGAGAGCATCGGCGCCGCCTGCCAGCGTTCGGCGCGGAGCGGCTCGCGCTCGGCCTCGATCGCGGCGACCGTCAGCGGATCGGTCAGGTCCCAGCCCTTCGAGTTGCGGCGGTGCGGCTCGAACAGGTCGGGGCCGCGCGCGATGTTGGGGTTGGCGACGGGGCCGTTCAGCCGCTCGGTTGTGGCGATCGGATCGCGCGCGATCTCCTCGGGGGGCACGCTCTCGTCCACGATCTGGTGGACGAACGACGAGTTGGCGCCGTTCTCCAGGAGCCGGCGCACGAGATAGGCGAGAAGGTCGCGGTGCGCGCCGACGGGGGCGTAGACCCGGCAGCGCGTGCCCGGCTCGCGCATCGCCTCGGCGTAGAGCTCGTCGCCCATGCCGTGCAGCTTCTGGAACTCGTACGGCGGGTTGCCGGCACGCTCTGCCATGTGGCGCACCGCCGCGACGGTGTGCGCGTTGTGGGGCGCGAACTGCGGGTAGACCCGGTCGGCGTTGTCCAGCAGCTTGCGCGCGCAGGCCAGGAAGCAGACGTCGGTCGAGACCTTGCGGGTGAATACCGGGAAGCCGTCGAGGCCCTTGACCTGCGCGCCTTTGATCTCGGTGTCCCAGTAGGCGCCCTTCACGAGGCGCACCATCAGCCGGCGATCCAGCCGTCGCGCGAGCGCGGCGATCCAGTCGATCGCGTGCGGCGCGCGCGGCCCGTAGGCCTGCACCACGACGCCGAAGCCGTCCCACGCGGCGAAGGCGGGCTCCTTCAAGACCTCCTCGATCACGTCGAGCGAGAGATCGAGGCGCTCCTGCTCCTCGGCGTCGATGTTGAAGCCCATGCCCGCGGCACAGGCGACGTGGGCGAGCGCCTTCACTCGCGGGACCACCTCGGCCATCACCCGCGCCTTGTGGCCGTACTCGTAGCGAGGGCTCAGCGCCGAGAGCTTCACGCTGATGCCGGGGTTGCCACGGATGTCGGCGCTCGTGCAGCCCGGCGCGATCATCGAGATCGCGTGCGCGTAGTGCAGCAGATACTGCCGCGCATCGAAGTCGGTGCGCGCGGCCTCGCCGAGCATGTCGTAGCTGTAGGTGTAGCCCTTGGCCTCCTGGCGGGCGGCGCGGCGCATCGCCTCCTCGATGTCGCGCCCGAGCACGAACTGCCGCCCCATCTCGCGCATCGCCTGGCCGACGGCGGTGCGGATCACCGGCTCGCCGAGACGCTTGACCGCGCCGCGGAGCACGCCCGCGAGGCCGCGGTCGTCGTCGTCGAGCACGCGGCCCGTCAGCATCAGCGCCCAGGTCGAGGCGTTGACGAGGGACGAGGACGACTTGCCGAGGTGGGTGCCCCAGTCGGACGGCGCGATCTTGTCCTCGATCAGCGCGTCGATGGTCTCGTCGTCGGGCACGCGGAGCAGCGCTTCGGCGAGGCACATCAGCGCCACGCCCTCGCGCGTCGACAGGCCGTACTCGGTCAGGAAGTTCTGCATCATCGAGGCGTCGCCCGAGGCGCGCACGGCCTCGACCAGCGCGACGGCGCGTTCGCCGATCGCCGATCGCTCCTCGGCGGAGAGGTCGGCCGTCTCGATCAGCCGCGCGAGCACCGCGGCCTCGTCCGGCAGGAGATCGGCGCGCATCGCCGATCGGACGGTGTCGAGATCGCGGTCCTGGACGGTCATCGGGGCACCTCCGTTTGCCTTTCCCCGACACGAAAGCCGCATGACGCCCGGGTCAAGGGGAGCGCGGCGTCACGACCGCCCCGGCATCGGGCGCGCCCCGGGGCCGCGTCCCCGTCCGGCGGGCACGGGCACGGCGCCATCTGGCGCGTCCAGGCACGAGGCCGCCCGCGCGGCCAAGGCGCGACACCACTTGGCGTGTCACATGGCGCGACGTCCCTCAGCACCCTACGGGCGCGGTGTCCTCGGCGCGCTATGGCGCGACGGGAGGGGAGCCACGCTTCGGCCGCGTTCGTCCCGGAGGCTCGCGACGCCACGTCGCAAGATATCGCAACCGGACATTTCCTATGACGAGACGCGCCGACACGCCCTTCGCCCGCTTCCTCCAGAGCTTCGCCGCCGGTGTCGCGCTGGCGCTGCCCCTCCGCGTCGACGACCGCCGCTTCGTCGACACGCCGGGGGCGGTGTTCTGGACCTGGGCCGTCGTTCTCGCCGGCCTGAGCGGCCTGCAGGCGCTCGCCGTCTGGCCGGTTGGCGAGGTCTCGATCTGGGGCGCGACCAGCCTCCTCGCCGCAGCGGCGGCCTATCTCGCCACGCTCCACCTCGCCTGCCTCGCGGCCGGAGCCGGCGCGCGCGTGGGAGCCATCCAGGCGCGGGTGCTGCCCGCGGCCCTCGCGGGACCCGTCGTCGTCGGGCTGGCGGCGATCGCGCTCGCGGACGTCGAGGCGGGCGAGGCCGCCGCGCTCGCGGTCGCCGGGTTCGGGATCGTGCTGGTCTTCGCCCCCGCCGGCGTCGCGCTCGTGCGCGCGCTCCGCCGCCAGCCGGGCCTCGGGCCGGGGCGGCGCCTCGCCGCCTGCGCGGTCTACGCGGGCGGGGTCGCCGCGACGCAGATCGTCCTGCCGTCGGAGCCGATGTTCTACCCCGCGATGCCGGACATGGCGGCCGGGACGGGGACCTACGAGGACACCGCCTATCTCTCCAGCGCCGAGATCGAGGACGTCTACTACGCGCAGCCCGCGCTCCTCGACGCGCGGCTCGGCGCGATCCGCCCCGGCGTGCCGGGCGTGGTCGAGGTGTTCGCGCTCGTCGCCGGGCTCTACCCCGAGGAACGGGTGTTCCTGCGCGAGGTGGAGAAGGGCGGCGACATCCTGGAGCGGCGCTTCGACGCCGAGGGCCGGGTGGTGCGGCTCCTGTCCTCGACGGCCGATCCGCTGCGCCATCCGCTCGCCAACCTGCGCAACCTCCGCGCCGCGCTCGCCGCCCTCGGCGAGTCGATGGACCCCGAGGACGTGGCGCTGGTCTACCTCAGCTCGCACGGCCGCCCCGACTGGCTCTCGACCGGCTACGCGTTCCCGACCGACGACATCAGCGACAGCGACCTCGCCTACGCCCTCGACATCAGCGGCATCGAGCGGCAGGTGGTGGTGATCTCGGCCTGCTACGCCGGCAGCTTCCTGCCGACGCTCGCCGCGCCGGAGCGGCTCGCGATCGCCGCGGCGGCGGCCGACCGCACCTCCTTCGGCTGCGGCGACGACAGCGAGTGGACGTGGTTCGGCCGCGCCTTCCTGGAGGAGGGGCTCGGGGCGAGCGCCGACCCCCGCGCCGCCTTCGCGCATGCGCGCGAGGCCGTGGCGGCGTGGGAGGCGGCCGAGGGCGTCGAGCCCTCGCTGCCGGCGATGGCGGGGGGCGAGGCGCTGGGGCCGGCTCTGGACGCGCTCGCCGCGCGGTTCCCGAGCGGGTCGCTCGCGGCGGCCGACTGAGGCCGGCCCGGGCGGCGGCTCAGTCGCGACGCGCCGCCGAGACGGTTTCTCCATCCTTGGTCACGAACACCGCCTCCCCGCTCCCGGCCGCGCCGAACAGGCGCTCGAAGAAGCCGGGCGCCTGCGCCTCGGCCTCGACCTCGGGGCGGCGGTCGCGCTCCTCGGCCTTCGCCTCGGCGATCGCCTTGGCGAGGCTCTGGCGCTCGCGAAAGGAGGGGCCGTCGGCCTGGGCCTCCCAGACGGCGCCGAGGGCGATGACGGCGGCCAGGATCGCGGCGGGGACGTTGGCGGCTTCGAGGCGGGTCATGGCGTCGGCTCCTCTGCTGGCGACGCTCCGCAGGTGGCGAGCTGGCGATCACGCTTCAGCCCACGCCCGATCACCCTCGCGCGACGGGAGCGTGATCGGGCGCGCCCGGCGCGGCGGGATCCGGGGCGCTCAGCGCGGCGGGGCGGACAGCGCGACGTTGCCGAACCAGACGTCCGATCCGGCGCCGCTGCCGGTCTCGGGCGCGAGGGACGCCAGCACCGCGAGGGCGACGAACAGCGAGAGCGCGAGCCCGAGCCGGCCGAGATCGGCGGCGACGCTCGAGGCGACGAGCGGACGGGGCGGGGTGCGGTCGTGAGTGAGATCGACGGTGGTCATGGCGGCCTCCTCTGTGGCGACACGCCTGAGATGGGCTCAGGTCACTCATGATGAAAACGAATGTTTGTCCGCTTTCGCATCACCGATCGTGAAGTGTCCCGCGATTCGGCGAGCAAGTGCAGCGCCACCTCCCGCGCTCGGCCGCGGTCGCGGTGCTCCCAGAGCCAGAGCCCCTGCCAGGTGCCGAGGGCCAGCCGGCCATCGACCACCGGCACCGCGAGATGCACGCCCGAGAGCACGGTGCGCACGTGCGCGGCCATGTCGTCGGCGCCTTCCGAGGCGTGGCGGTAGCGCTCGCGGCCGCCGTGCGGGGCGAGGCCCGCGATCGCGTCCTGGAGATCGCGGGCCACGTCGGCGTCGGCGTTCTCCTGGATCGTGAGCGAGGCCGAGGTGTGGCGGCACATCAGCGTGAGCAACCCGTCCTCGCCGCGCGCGAGCCGCGCCTCCTCGGCGAGCCAGCGCCCGACCGCGGCGTCGATCGCCACGAGGCCGGGGCCTCGCGTGCGGACCGTCACGATCCCGGTGGCCTGTCGCATCGAAGTCATCTAGGTCCTCCACTCGATCGATGGGGGGAGACGCGGCGATGACGGACGACGGCCTCGACGCCCTGCCCTGGCGCACGATCAGGGGCGAGGGCTTCAACGCCCATCTCGGCCCGGTCGAGATCGCCCGGCGTGGCGGGAACGGGGGCGACGACGCCTGGATCGGCCGGCTCGATCTCGATCCGCGTCACATCAACGTCGGCGGCGTCTGCCATGGCGGCGTGCTGATGAGCCTCGCCGACATCACCATGGGCACGGCCACCTACGAGGCCGGTGGCGGGCACCCCTGCGCGACCATCGAGATGGACTGCCACTTCCTCGCCGCCGCCAAGCGCGGCCAGCGCCTGCTCGCCGTCGCGACGCAGCTGCGCCGGGTGCGCGGGCTCTCCTTCATGGAGTGCCGGCTGGAGGCCGGGGGGCGACCGGTGATGCGCGCGAGCGGGCTCTGGAAGTACCTCGACAGCCGCGCGCCGGGGCAGTCGGGGCCGTGAGCCCCGACCGATGATCGAGGCTCAGGACGAGCGCTCGGCCGCCTCCATGCGCTCGATCAGCCCGTCGACGCCGCCCTCGCGGGCGTAGATCGCCGAGACCTCCTCGCGCTGGGTGATCAGCATCGAGACGCCCTCGATGACGAGATCGGCGAGCACGGTCCTGCCGGGTCGATCGGAGACGAGCCAGACCACCCGCACCGGCGCCTGGCCGCCGCCGACCACGCGCGTGACCACCTCGATGCCGCGGTTGCCGGCGTCGCGGGTCTCGACGATCTCGATCGTCTGGCCCGAATACTCCTGGAAGCGGCGCGAGTAGGTCACCGCGAGCCAGTGGGCGAAGGCGTCGGCGAAGGCGTCGCGCTGGCCCTCGTCCATCTCGCGCCAGATTCGCCCGGCGGCGAACTTGGCGATCTGGGGCATGGCGCCGCGGCGCTCCATCAGCGCCTCGAAGCGGTCGGCCTTCTCGGAGGCCGAGGCGTCCGAGCGCACCAGCTCGAGCATCTCGTCGGTGGTCTCCTGCACGAAGGACTTGGCCTCCTCGGGCTCGAGCGCCCGCGCGGCGGGCGCGGCGAGCGCGAGGGCCAGCCCGAGGCAGAGCGCGGCGAGGCGCGAGAGCCCGCTGCGGGCGATGGGGGCGAGTGCGGTCATGGGTCGTCCTCTCGTCTGAGCGCGCGGGGGATCGTCACGCCCTCCCACGGGTCGTGCCGCTCGTTCCGCCGCGCATCCGGCTCAGGGATATAACCCGTGCTGCGGCGCACGAAAGCCGCGTCCGGCCCGCTTGACCCCCGCCGCGCCTCGCCCACCTCACCGCCCATGCCGAGACCGGAGCCTTCCGCCGACGCCGTCGCGCTCGAGATCGAGATCGTTCGCGGCATCGACCGCGTCGACGCGGCCGACTGGGACGGCTGCGCCGCCCCCGAGCGCGCGGACGGCGGCCGCGCGGCCAACCCCTTCGTCACCCACGCCTTCCTGCACGCGCTGGAGGAGACGGAGGCGGCGTGCGCACGGTCGGGCTGGGCGCCCCATCACCTCGTCGCGCGCCTGGGCGGCGCCGCGGTCGCGGCGATGCCGCTGTATCTGAAGGGCCACAGCCAGGGCGAATACGTCTTCGACCACAGCTGGGCGCACGCCTACGAGCGCTCGGGCGGGCGCTACTACCCGAAGCTGCAGTCGGCCGTGCCGTTCACGCCGGCGACCGGGCCGCGGCTGCTGACGCGCCCCGACGCGCCCCTGCCGGCCGAAGCGCTGCGGGGCGCGCTCCTCGACGCCGCCGCCGGGATCACCGCCGACAACGACCTGTCCTCGCTGCACGTGACCTTCTGCACCGAGGCGGAATGGGACCTCGGCCCGGCGCACGGCTACCTCCAGCGCACCGACCAGCAGTTCCACTGGGAGAACGACGGCTACGCCCGCTTCGACGACTTCCTCGCCGCCCTCGCCTCGCGCAAGCGCAAGACCCTGCGCAAGGAGCGCGAGCGCGCGGTCGAGCCCGGCATCCGGCTCCATCGCCTGTCGGGGCCGGACATCCGCGCCGAGCACTGGGACGCGTTCTGGCGCTTCTATCAGGACACCGGCAACCGCAAGTGGGGGCGGCCCTATTTGAACCGGCGGACCTTCCGCGCGCTCGGCGAGGCCATGGCCGACGACATCCTCCTGGTGATGGCCGAGCGCGACGGGCGCTGGATCGCGGGCGCGCTCAACTTCATCGGCCGCGAGACGCTCTACGGCCGCTACTGGGGCTGCACCGAGGACCACCCCTGCCTGCACTTCGAGACCTGCTACTACCAGGCGATCGACGCGGCGATCGAGCTGGGGCTGAAGCGGGTCGAGGCCGGCGCGCAGGGCGGCCACAAGCTCGCGCGCGGCTACGAGCCGGTGACGACGCGCTCGCTGCACTACGTGCCCGACCCCGGCTTCCGCGACGCGCTCGCGCGCTATCTGGCGCAGGAGCGCGCGGCGGTCGAGGAGGAGAACCGCGCGCTCGCCGAGATGGTGCCGTTCCGGAAGGTCTGAGGGCGCGCCCCGCCGCCTCGGCGCCGGGGCGGCCGGCTCACTCCGCGGGCTTCGCGCTCGCCCGCGTGAACTCGCCCGCCTTCAGCTTGGCGACGTAGCGCTCCAACTCGGCCCTCACGATCGGCATCAGCAGGTAGAGCGCGATCACGTTGACCACCGCCATCGAGAATAGCATCGAGTCCGAGAAGTCGATCACCGGCCCGAGGCTCGCCGCCGCGCCGATCACGATGAACAGGCAGAAGATGATCTTGAAGATCACCTCCTTGATCGGGCCCTCGCCGAGCAGGTAGGTCCAGGCCTTGAGGCCGTAGTACGACCAGCTCAGCATGGTCGAGAACGCGAACAGCACCACCGCGACGGCGAGGAGCGCCGGGAACCAGGAGAACACCTGGGCATAGGCCGCCGAGGTCAGCGCGACGCCCGAGACGCCGCCTTCGGTCGCGATCTGGCCCGCCTCGGCGTTCCAGACGTAGAGGCCGGTCTCGGGGTCCACCTGCAGCACGCCGGTGATCACGATCACGAGCGCGGTCATGGTGCAGATCACCACCGTGTCGATGAAGGGCTCCAGGAGCGCCACGTAGCCCTCGGTCACCGGCTCCTTGGTGCGCACGGCCGAGTGCGCGATGGCGGCCGAGCCGATGCCCGCCTCGTTCGAGAAGGCGGCGCGGCGGAAGCCCTGGATCAGCGCGCCGGTGAAGCCGCCGACCACGCCGAGGCCGGTGAAGGCGCCCTCGATGATCCGCCCGAACGCCCAGAGGATGTCCTCGGCGTGCACGATCAGGATCGCGATCGACACCACCACGTAGAAGATGCCCATGAACGGCACGACCTTCTCGGTCACGCGCGCGATCGACTTGAGCCCCCCGGCGATCACCGCGAAGGTGATGGCGGCGAGCACGATGCCGGTGATCCAGCCGGGGAAGTCGCCGACGACGTTGGCGATCTGGGCGTGCGCCTGGTTCGCCTGGAACATGTTGCCGCCGCCGAGCGCGCCCAGGATCGTGAAGAAGCAGAACAGCACCGCGAACACGGTGCCACCCTTCAGGCCGCGTTCCTGGAACCCCTTGGTCATGTAGTACATCGGCCCGCCGGAGACGAAGCCGTTGGGGTATTCGTTGCGGTACTTCACGCCGAGGGTGCACTCGGTGAACTTGGTGGCCATGCCGAAGATGCCGGCCATGATCATCCAGAACGTGGCGCCCGGCCCGCCGATCGAGACGGCGACGGCGACGCCCGCGATGTTGCCGAGGCCGACCGTGCCCGAGAGCGCGGTCGCGAGCGCCTGGAAGTGGCTGACCTCGCCCGCGTCGTTGGGGTCGGCGTAGTCGCCCCTCACCAGCCGGATCGAGTGCCAGAAGCCCCGGAACTGGATGCCGCGGAAGTAGAAGGTGAACACCAGCGCCGCGACCACCAGCCAGAGCGCGATCCACGAGAAGTTGGTGCCCGGCAGGTCGGCGAAGATCAGCGCGACGTACCAACTGGTGTAGTCGGCGAAGATCTGGTTGATGGTCTCGTCGACGGACTGCGCCGCGGCCGGCAGGGGCGCGAGCGCGACCGAGAGCGCCCCGAGGAGAACGACGGGGAGCGCGGTGAGGCGAAGGACGGGCATCGAGGCTCCTCTCAGGGGACGATGACGGTGGGGACGGAAGCGACCTGCGCGAGCCCGAGCGGCGTCGAGCCGAAGATGCGCGCGCCGAGCGACGAGTTGGCGCCGGATCGGCCGACGAAGATCATCGTCGCCCCCGCCTTCGTCGCCGCCTCGGCGACGATCGGCACGGTCGAGCCGTAGGCGATCTCGCCCTCGGCCTCGACGCCCGCCTCGCGGACCTTCGCGAGCGCGGGGGTCATGATCGCCTCCTCGGCGCGTCGCAACTCCTCGGTGCGCCGCGCGTGCCGCTCCTCCAGTTCCTGGGGCGTCAGGAACTGATAGGGCGACCATTCGAGCACGTGCACGAGCAGGAGCGAGGCGCCCTCGCGCCTCGCGCGCTCGATCGCGTAGTCGAGGACGGCGCTGCCGTTCGTGGCGCCCTCGTAGGCGACGACGAAGGTCTCTTGGCTCATGGCGGTCTCTCCCTTGCCCTTGCCGCAACGGCGCCTCGGGACAACCTGCACCACAATTTCGTCACAATCCAACCGATTTCACACCGAAGCGGCAGCCACGGCGCCCGTCCGCCGGCCCTGCCGGCAACCGGCTTTCGTATGCGCATGATTTGACCAGTCCCGTTCGGCCGGTCTCGCGCGCGGGCGCGGCCGACTGCCGCGCCCGCGGCGTCGGCGCCGGCGGCGCGCTACCTGCCGCCTCCCCCGAAGGAAGGAGACCGCCATGACGACGCCCGCCCTCCGCCTGCCGGCGCCCGCGTGAGCGCCGACGGCCAGACGCGCGCGGTCCGCGACGTCTTCGCGCTCTCGATCCTCGAGGGGCTTCGCCGGCCGCAGAAGACGATCGAGAGCAAGTGGCTCTACGACGCCGAGGGCTCGGCGCTGTTCGATCGCATCACCGGGCTCGCCGAGTACTACCCGACCGCGCGCGAGGCGGCGATCCTGCGCGAGAACGCCGCCGGCCTCGGCGAACGCCTGCCCGATCCCCTCGCCCTGGTCGAGATCGGCTCCGGCTCGAGCGAGAAGACCCGCCTCCTGCTCGACGCGATGCCCGCGGTCGCGGCCTACGTGCCGCTCGACATCGCGGCCGAGCATCTCCGCGCCGCCGCCCGCCGGCTCGCGGCCGCCTATCCCGGCCTCGCCGTCACGCCGGTCGTCGCCGATTTCACGGAAGACCTCGCGCTGCCGCCCGCCGGGGCGCCGCGGCTGATCTTCTTCCCCGGCTCGACCATCGGCAATCTCGACGCCGAGGAGGCCGGCGCCCTGCTCGCCCGCTTCCGAGCGGTCGAGGGCGTGGCGGCCGCGCTGATCGGCGTCGATCTCGTCAAGGACGTCGCCGTGCTGGAGCGCGCCTACGACGACGGCGAGGGCGTGACGGCCGCCTTCGACCTGAACCTCCTGCACCGCATCCTGCGCGAGCTGGACGCCGAGATCCCGGTCGAGGCGTTTCGCCACGAGGCGCGCTGGAACGCGCAAGCCTCGCGCATCGAGATGCACCTCGTCGCCACGCGCGATCTGGTCATGACGATCGAGGGCGAGCGCTTCCGGCTGGCCGAGGGCGAGACCATCCACACCGAGAACTCGCACAAGTACACGCGCGAGGGCTTCGAGCGGCTGGCGCGCGCGGCCGGCTGGCCGAACGCGACCTTCATGACCGACCCGGACGGCTGGTTCGGCTTGTTCCTGCTCGAACCCTGAGGGGCGCGCCTCAGCCGGTCACCGGCCCGGCGGCGGTCTCCTCGGCGACCGCCTCCATCCACTGCGTGTCGCGGTCCTCGACCTCCTGGATCGCCATGTGGGTCATCGCGACCTCGGGAGCGGCGCCGTGCCAGTGCTTGACCTCGGGCGGGATCCAGACGGTGTCGCCCGGGCGGATCTCGCGAAGCGGTCCGCCCTCCTCCTGCACCCGGCCGACGCCCGAGAGGACGTGCAGCGTCTGGCCGAGCGCGTGGGCGTGCCAGTGCGTGCGCGCGCCCGGTGCGAACTGCACGATCAGCGCCCGGACCCGCGCGGGCGGCGGCGCGACCACCACCGGATCCTGCAGCACGTGGCCGGTGAAGTACTCGGCCGGCGCGATCCGCGTCGGCCGCTCGCCCGCGCGCGTGATCGCCATCGCGTCCGATGTACGCGCCCTCGCCGTCGCGTCCGGTGTACGCGCCTTGGCCATCGCGTCCGGTGTAGGCGCCCTCGCCATCGCTTTCCTCCGCTTGCCGTAGCGGCCCCTTCGCACTCTATCCTCGCCCTCGCGAAGCGGCGGGCGCCGCCGGGACGTCTGCGAGCCGCGAGGGGGCGGGGCCAATGAGCATCAACGCGAGCATCACCCACCGGACGTCCTACGTCTACGACCGGCGCATCGCGCTCGGGCCGCAGGTGATCCGCCTGCGCCCCGCGCCGCACGCGCGGACCCCGATCCTGGCCTTCAGCCAGCGGATCGAGCCGGCGGAGCATTTCCTGAACTGGCAGCAGGACCCGTTCGGCAACTGGCTCGCCCGCGTCGTCTTCCCCGAGAAGGTGACGCGCTTCGAGGTCGTCATCGACCTCGTCGCCGACATGGCGGCGATCAACCCGTTCGACTTCTTCCTCGAAGAACACGCCCGCGCGTTTCCCTTCGCCTACGGCGAGGCGCTCGCCAAGGAGCTGGCCCCCTACTTCGAGACCGGGCCGCAGGGCGAGCGGTTCGAGGCGTTCCTGGAGGGATTGCCGCGCACGGACGAGAGCACGATCGACTGGCTGGTCGCGATCAACCGCGCGGTCTACGAGGCGGTGGGCTACACCATCCGCATGGAGCCGGGCGTGCAGGCGCCCGAGGAGACGCTGCGCCTCGCCACCGGTTCGTGCCGCGACAGCGCGTGGCTGCTCGTCCACCTGATGCGCCGCCTCGGCGTCGCCGCGCGGTTCTGCTCGGGCTATCTGATCCAGCTCGCCCCGGACGTGAAGGCGGTCGACGGCCCCTCCGGACCGGACGCCGATTTCACCGACCTGCACGCCTGGGCCGAGGTCTACGCGCCGGGCGCGGGCTGGATCGGGCTCGACCCGACCTCGGGGCTGTTCGCGGCCGAGGGCCACATCCCGCGCGCGGCGACGCCCTCGCCGGGCTCGGCCGCGCCGATCTCGGGCGGGCACGAGCCGGCCGAGGTCGCCTTCTCGCACCACATGGCCGTCAGCCGGGTCCGCGAAGAGCCGCGCGTGACCCTACCCTTCACCGAGGACGCCTGGGCCGCGATCGACGCCGCCGGCGAAGAAGTCGATCGCCGTCTCGCCGAGGGCGACGTGCGCCTGACCATGGGCGGCGAGCCGACCTTCGTCGCCGCAGCCGACCGCGACGCCGAGGAGTGGAACACCGCCGCGGTCGGGCCGACGAAGCGCCGTTACGCCGACCGGCTGATGCGGCGGCTGCGCGACGCTTTCGCGCCGGGCGGCGTGCTGCATTACGGTCAGGGCAAGTGGTATCCCGGCGAGCAGCTGCCGCGCTGGGCCTTCGGCCTCTACTGGCGCGCGGACGGTGCGCCGCTCTGGCGGGACGCGAGCCTGATCGCGCCGGAGGGCGGCCAGGGCGCGGGGCTCGACGACGCCGACCGCTTCACCCGCGCGCTCGCCGAGGCGCTGGAGATCGAGCCCGAGACCGCCGAGCCGGCCTACGAGGACCCCGCCTACTACCTGTTCCAGGAAGGGCGGCTGCCGGTCGACCTCGACCCCGCGCGCAACAACCTCGACGATCCGCTGGAGCGCCGCCAGCTCGCGCAGGCCTTCGACCGCGGGCTCGGGCGGCCGACCTGCATGGTGCTGCCCTGTCAGCTCGCGCAGAGCCAGGCGATGCGCCGCGAGCGCCGGCCGCGCCGGCTCCATCACTGGGCGACCGAGAAGTGGCGCACCCGGCGCGGGCGGTTGTTCCTGGCGCCGGGCGACGCCTCGGGCGGCTACCGCCTGCCGCTGACCTCGCTGCCCTATCTGGCCGAGGGCGATTACCCCTTCCTCCATCCCGCCGACCCGTTCGCGCCGCGCGGGCCGCTGGCGCGGCCGGGCGACTACCGCTTCCAGAGCCAGGGCGGCCCGGCGGCGGGCGGCGAGACGCCGCCGGCACCGTCCTCGGGATCGAGCGCGCGTCAGGGCGTGCCGACGGCTGGCGGCCCCGGGCCGACGGCGGCGGCGACGGCCGGGGCGGTCGATCCGATGCGCGCGATCCTGACCGAGACCGTGCGCACCGCGATCACGGTCGAGCCGAAGGACGGCACGCTCTCGGTGTTCCTGCCGCCGGTGCCGACGGCCGACGCCTACGTCGACCTCGTCGCCGCCGTGGAGGAGGCAGCGGCCGCGACCGGAATTGCCGTGCATCTCGATGGTTACCAGCCGCCGTTCGACCATCGCGTGAACGTGATCAAGGCGACGCCCGACCCCGGCGTGATCGAGATCAACGTCCAGCCCGCCCGTAGCTGGGCCGAGCAGAAACGGATCACCGAGACCCTCTACGACGCCGCGCGCCGCGAGGGGCTGGACACGATCAAGTTCATGCACGACGGGCGCATGGTCGGCTCGGGCGGCGGCAACCATATCGTCGTCGGCGGCGCGAGACCGGAGGACAGCCCGTTCCTGCGCCGCCCCGACCTGCTCGCCTCGCTGGTGCGCTACTGGCAGGCGCACCCCTCGCTCAGCTACCTGTTCTCGGGCGTGTTCATCGGCCCGACGTCGCAGGCGCCGCGCCTCGACGAGGCGCGCGAGGACGTGCTCTACGAGCTGGAGATCGCCCTGGCCGAGATCGAGCGCGCCGGTGCCGCGCCGCCGCCCTGGCTCGTCGACCGGGTGTTCCGCGACCTGCTGACCGACGCCACCGGTAACACCCACCGGTCCGAGATCTGCATCGACAAGCTCTACTCGCCCGACGGCCCGACCGGGCGGCTCGGTCTGGTCGAGTTCCGCGCCTTCGAGATGCCCCCGCACGAGCGCATGGCGATGGCGCAGTCGCTGGTGCTGCGCGCGCTGATCGCCTGGTTCTGGCAGGCGCCGCGCACGCGCGCGCCGGTCCGCTGGGGCACGGCGCTGCACGACCGCTTCATGCTGCCCCACTACGTCTGGGCCGACTTCTGCGACGTGCTCGCCGAGCTGTCCGACGGCCTCGGCCTCCGCTTCGACCCCGAATGGTTCCGCGCGCAGTTCGAGTTCCGCTTCCCGCTCGCGGGAGACGTCGCCTACGAGGGGCTGACCCTGGAGATCCGCTCGGCGATCGAGCCCTGGCACGTGCTCGGCGAGACCGGCGCGAGCGGCGGCACGGCGCGCTACGTCGACAGCTCGCTGGAGCGCGTGCAGGTGACGCTCACCGGCGACATGGCCGGGCGCTACGCGGTCGCCTGCAACGGCTGGCGCGTGCCGCTGACCCCGACCGGGCGGCGCGACGTCCACGTCGCCGGGGTACGCTTTCGCGCCTGGCAACCCGCGCAGTGCCTGCACCCGACCATCGGCGTCCACGCGCCGCTCACCTTCGATCTCTACGACGCGTGGTCGGAACGCTCGGCCGGCGGCTGCGTCGTCAGCGTCGCGCATCCGGGCGGGCGCAGCTTCGAGAGCCAGCCCGTCAACGACTTGGAGGCGGAGGGACGACGCATGGCCCGGTTCCAGCCCTTCGGCCATACGCCGGGCCGCCTCGCCCCCCGTGCGCCTCACCTCAGCCCGGAATTCCCGCTAACCTTGGACCTTCGGCGCCAGCGGTGAGCGGAACCCGGATCATGGACGGGGCGACGGCGAGCCGGGGTGCGCGTCCGCGCGCGACCCCCGGCGTCCATCACGAGGCGATCGGCCCGGACGGCGCGCTTCGCCCGGTCTGGCGCGGTTTCTTCGACTGGCTCGACGCCGCGGGCGCCGAAGGGGCGGCCGCAACGGCGCGCGAACTGGATCGCGCCCGCGCCGAGTCGGGCATCGCCTTCGCCGCGAGCTCCGACCAGCCCGGCGCCGACGCACTGCCGGTGATCCTCGGCGCGGCCGACTGGGCGAGGCTGGAGGCCGGCATCGCCCAGCGCGCCGAACTCGCCGAGCTGGCGCTGCGCGACATCTACGGCGCGGGCCGGCTGGTGGCCGACGGTCTCCTGCCCCCCGGTCTCGTCTACGGCTCCGACGCCTTCGCCGCTCACGCGGCCGACTGGCCCGTGCCGCCCGAGCGCTTCGCCTACGTCTACGAGGCCGACGTCGCGCGCACCGCCGACGGCGCCTGGGTTGTGCTCGCCGACCGCCTCGACGCGCCGCTCGGCGACGGCTGGCTGATCGCCAACCGCATCGCCACGAGCCAGGCCTTCTCCGAGCCCTTCCTCGACCTCGGCGTGCGCCGCGTCGCGAGCCACTACGCGCGCTTCCAGGAGCTTCTGGACAGCCTGACCGACTGGGAGGGGCGCCTCGCGCTGCTCACCAGCGGCGAGCACGACCCGCGCTTCTTCTCCCACGCCTATCTCGCGCGCTATCTGGGCGCCGCGCTGATCGAGCCCGGCGACGTCACCGTGCGCGACGGCGCGGCCTTCGTGAAGACGCTCGCGGGCCTCAAGAAGCTCGACGTGTGCCTGCGCGGCGTGCCCGACCGGCGCGTCGACAGCCTGCACCGCCCGGCCGACGCGGCGCCCGGTGCGCCGGCGCTGTCGCTCGCCGCGCGGGCGGGCAATCTCGTGCTCGCCAACGCGATCGGCGCCTCGACGCTGGCGCACCGCGCGCTCGCGCCCTTCGCGCACCTGCTGTCGCGGCGCCTCCTCGGCGAGGACCTCGCCCTCGCCGACGCGCCCTGCCTCTGGATGGGCGACGAGGCGGCGCGCGCCGAGGTGCTCGCCGAGCCGGACGGCTGGTCGGTCGAGCCGCTGACGCGGCGCGCCACGCCGGGCGACCGCGCGCGGCTGCGCGAGCCCACGGACCTCGCCCGCGCGCTCGAGCACCGCGGCGAGCGCTACGTCGCGCTCAGGATTCCCCGCCTCGCCGAGGCGCCGGTGATGCAGGGCGGGCGGCTCGACAGCCAGCCCTGGATGATGCGGGTGTTCGCCTGCTGGACCGGCGAGGGCTGGTCGGTCGCGCCCGCCGGCGTCGCCGCCGAGATGGCGCAGGGCCCCGAGGGCGGCGGGCGCATCCCCGCGCTCGGCTTCGGCAAGGACGTCTGGGTGATCGGCGACCCCGAGGAGGCGCCCTCGCTGCCCTCGCGCAGCCTGCTCGCCGACCGCCTCGCCACCGGTCACCTGCGCCGCACCGGACGCGACCTGCTCTCGCGCGTGGCCGACGAGGTGTTCTGGCTCGGGCGCAACGCCGAGCGCGCCGAGGCCGGGTTGCGCCTCCTCGACGTCTGCCTGCGCCGCCATCTCTCGGGCAACCGCGTCGACGCCGACCCGAAGCTCCTCGCCGACATCGTCTCGATCCGGCTGGAGGGGGAGACCGCCGGCAGGCCCGCGGCCCGCTTCCGCGCCGCCGTCGCCGCGCGCGTCGGCGATACGGCCGAGCCCTACGGCCTGCCCGCGACGCTGGCCGCGCTGCGCTCGGGCGCGGTGCGCGCGCGGCTCTCGATCTCGGAGGAGGGCTGGCGCACCATCGACCGGCTGTGCTCGGACCCGCGCTGGGGCGAGGGGTTCGACCTCGCCCGCTCGGCCGATCTGGGGCGGCTGATCGAGGACGGCTTGCGCCACCTCGCCGCCTTCTCGGGCGCGGCGCAGGAGAACCTGACGCGCAACTACGCTTGGCGCTTTCTGGAGATGGGCCGGCGCATCGAGCGGGGCTCGTGGATCGCGCGCACCGCGCGGCGCCTCGCCGGACGCGTGCGCGAGGGCGAGGAGTCGGCGCTCAGGGCGTGGCTCACGCTGTCGGACAGCGCCTCGGCCTATCGCAACCGCTACATGATGATGCCGCGCGCGGCCGCGGTGCTCGACCTCCTCGTGCTCGACGAGGCCAACCCGCGCGCGCTCGCCTTCCAGATCGCCGCCCTGGAGGCGGTGCTCGCCGAACTGCCGCGCGAGGGGCCGTATCGCCGCCCCGAGCACCGCCTCGCGCTCTCGCTGCTGACCGAACTCCGCCTGCCGGACGCCGACGCGCTCGCCGAGGCAGACCGCGAGGGGGGGCGGGCCGCGCTGGCGCGCCTGATGACGCGCTGCGAGGACGACCTCTCGCGGATCTCCGACCACGTCGCCGCGGGCTTCTTCGCCCATGCCGAGCAGCCCGTCGCCGTCAGCCACGCCGGCCGCACCCGGCCCGACGCCGAGCCGGACTGAGCCGTCCCCGAGGCACCCTCCCGAGGCCCCGATGCGCTACGAGATCCGCCACGTCACCACCTACCGCTACGCCCAGCCGGCCGCCTTCTCGCAGCACCTGCTGCGGCTGCCCCCGCGTGACACCGACACCCAGCGCGTGGTCGGGAGCCGCATCGCGATCGATCCCCAGCCCGAGAGCCTGACAACCGCCGTCGACCTGTTCGGCAACACCGAGGCCGTCGCCACGGTCGCGCGCACGCACGAGGCGCTCGCGATCACCGCGACCTCGCTGGTCGAGCGCATCGACCCCTCACCCTTCATCGTCGAGGCCGGTGCGCCCTGGGAGAGCGTGCGCGCGCAGGCGACCGGACGCGGCGGGCCGCCGGTGATGGAGGCCGCGCCCTTCGCCTATCCCTCGGCGATGACCGCGCCCGACGGCGCGATCGCGGCCTACGCGGCCGAGAGCCTGACGCCGGGACGCTCCTACCTCGCCGCCGCGCGCGAGCTGACGGGCCGCATCCACGCCGATTTCGAGTACAGCCCTGGCGTCACCGCGGCCGACACCATGCCGGGCGAGAGCTTCGAGACGCGCTCGGGCGTGTGCCAGGACTTCGCGCACGTCATGCTGGCCTGCCTGCGCGCCTTCCGCCTGCCGGCGCGCTACGTCTCGGGCTATCTGCGCACGATCCCTCCGCCCGGAAAGCCGCGCCTCGAAGGGGCGGACGCGAGCCACGCCTGGGTCGCGGTCTGGGACCCGGTGTTCGGCTGGGGCGATTTCGACCCGACCAACGACTGCGTGCCGGCGCTCGACCACGTCACCCTCGCCTGGGGGCGCGACTTCCGCGACGTCTCGCCGGTCTCGGGCCTCGTGGTGGGCTCGGGCGCGCACAGCCTCGGCGTCGGCGTCGACGTGATCCCGCTCGGCGCGGAGGCGGCGTGAGCGTACCGCACGCGCTCGCGGCCGGCCCGGCCGCGCTCGTCCTCTGGGGCGGGCTCCTCGGCATCGGCACGGCCTGGGGGCTCACGCAGTTCTTCATGAAGATCGCGATGACGAGCGGGCTGCACCCAGTCGGCGCCGCGCTCTGGCAGGCGGTCGCGGGCGCGCTGGTCGCGACCGCGGTGCTTCTCGCCACCGGCCGCCGGCTACCGCTCTCGTGGCGTCACTGCGCCTTCTTCGCCGCCTGCGGGCTGCTCGGCACGGCGCTGCCGGCCTCGCTCAGCTTCACCGCGATCCAGCACCTGCCCGTCGGCATCCAAGCGCTGACGCTGTCGACCGTGCCCTTGATGACGCTCGCGCTGGCGCTGCCGATAGGCCTCGACCGCCCCGAGCCGCGCCGCCTCGCGGGCCTCGGCCTCGGTGCGCTCGGCGTCGCCTTGATCGTCGGGCCGGAGGCCAGCCTGCCCGAGCCCGGACAGGCCGCCTGGGTGGTGCTGCCGATGATCGTAGCGCTCTCCTACGCGAGCGAGAACATCGTGATCGCGCGCTTCCGCCCCGAGGACGCCGACGCCTTCGTCACCGGCTGCGGGCTGCTCTGGGCCGCGACCGTCATGCTCGCGCCGATCGTGGCGCTGGGCGGGCTCGACGCGACGCCCGACGACCTCGGCGCCCCCTTCGCCGCGCTGGTGGCTGCGGTGCTGCTCAACATCGTGGCTTACGTCGGCTTCGTCTGGCTGAACGGCGAGGGCGGCGCGGTGTTCGCGAGCCAGGTCGGCTACGTCGTCACCGCCACCGGCGTGGTCTCGGGGCTCGTCTTCCTCGGCGAGCGCCACGCCTGGACGGTCTGGCTCGCGATGGCGCTTCTGTTCGCCGGCATCGCGCTGGTGCGCCCGCGCCGGCGGGCGCGGTAGGGCGGTCTCCGGGAAGATCGGCGGACCGCGAACGCCCTCGACGGGCCGGCGGCGGCCGCCGCCGGAAGACCCCCGATCCCGGTGCGCGGCGTACCGACGCAGCTTTCGACACGCTGCGACGTTGCCCCCTCCGGAAACGGCGAGGGAGGACCGGCGATGGCGGAGGACGCGAAGGACGACGCGGGAGGCGGACGCATCGCCGTGGTCTCGCTCGCGGGGCTCGTCGCGGGCCCGCTGCTCGCGCTCGCGATCCTGTCCTCGCCCGCCCCCGAGGGCATGCCGCCCGAGGCCTGGCGCATGGTCGCTGTCGTCGCCTGGATGGTGGTCTGGTGGCTGACCGAGGCCGTCGCCATCTCGGCGACCGCGCTGCTGCCGCTCGTGCTGATGCCGCTCCTCGGCGTGGTCGGGCTCGACGACACGGCAGCGGCCTACGCCGATCCGCTGATCTTCCTGTTCCTCGGCGGCTTCCTGCTGGCAGCCGCGATGCAGGCGACGGGGCTGCATCGGCGCATCGCGCTCGCGATCGTGGCGGCGGTCGGCACCACGCCCTCGCGCATCGTGCTCGGCTTCATGCTGGCGACCGCCTTTCTGTCGATGTGGATCTCGAACACGGCGACCTCCATCATGATGTACGCCGTCGGCATCTCGGTGATCGACTTCGCCGCCGGGCGCGGCGAGGACGAGGCGGGGGTGCGCCGCTTCGGCGTGGCGCTGATGCTCGGCATCGCCTACGCCGCCTCGATCGGAGGCACCGCCACGCTGATCGGCACGCCGCCGAACGCGCTGCTCGCGAGCTTCCTGTCGGACAACTACGACGTCGAGATCACCTTCTGGCGCTGGATGCTGCTCGGCGTGCCGGTCGCGGCGGTGATGCTGCCGCTCGCCTGGGTGCTGCTGACGCAGATCCGCTTCGCCACGCGCTCGCTCGCCCTCGGCGACGCGGCGCGGGCGATCGGGGAGGAGCGCCGCGCGCTCGGGCGCATGGACCGCGCGGAGATCTGGGTCGGGATCGTGTTCCTGCTCGCCGCGACGTTCTGGATCCTGCGCCGGCCCATCGGCTCGGCCATCGGCACCGAGATCGACGACACCGTGGTCGCGATCGCCGCGGCGCTTCTGCTGTTCGCCGTGCCGCTCTCGCGCGAGCGCGGCCCCGCGCTCGACTGGGCCTCGGCCGAGCGTATCCCCTGGGGCGTGCTGGTGCTGTTCGGCGGCGGGCTCGCGCTCGCCAACGGCTTCTCCGAGACCGGGCTCGCCGAGTGGATCGGCGAGGCGGTCTCGGCGATCGAGGTCTCTACCGTCGTGCTGGTGATCGTCGTCACCGCCGCGATCGTCGCGCTGACCGAGATCACCTCGAACACGGCGTCCACGGCGACGTTCCTGCCGATCCTCGGCGCGGTCGGGGTCGGCCTCGGGCTCGACGCGGCGGTGCTGACGGTGCCGGTGGCGCTCGGCGCGTCGATGGCCTTCATGATGCCGGTGGCGACGCCGCCCAACGCGATCGTGTTCTCCTATCCCGGCCTCACGCTGCCGGCGATGGCGATCACCGGGCTCTGGCTCAACCTCGTCGGCGTCGTCGCGATCGTCGCGGCCTTCCTGCTGATCGGGCCGTACGTCTTCGGCTTCGCGCTCTGAGACACGGGACACGGGGCGCGCGGCGGCACGCTCCGGCGGTCCTCCGGGCCGTCGTCGCGCCTCAGCGCCGCTCGGCGCAGGCGAGGTAGTTCACCGAGAGATCGCTGGCCGAGAGCCGCCATGCCCGCTCGGCGAGGTCGAACACCATCCCCTTGGCGTCGACCGGCGTCAGCCCCGCGGCCGAGAGCATGGTCGCCAGCTCCTCGGGCGTGACGAAGCGGCGCCAGTCGTGGGTGTCGCGGGGCAGCCAGCCGAGCACGCGCTCGGCCGCGACGATCGCGAGCGCCCAGGCCTTCGGCGTGCGGCTGATGGTCGAGACCAGCATGACGCCCCCCGGCGCCACGAGGCGCGCGCAGGCGTCGAGGAACCCCTGCGGCTCGGGGACGTGCTCGACGATCTCGAGGGCCATCACCGCGTCGAAGCGCTCGCCCCCGGCCGCGAGGTCCTCGGCCCGCGCCTCGCGGTAGTCGATCGCGCGGCCCTGCCCCTCGGCATGGGCGCGCGCGACCGGCAGGCTGGCGCCGGCCGCGTCGATGGCGACGACCTCGGCGCCGAGGCGGGCCATCGGCTCGGCCATCAGCCCGCCGCCGCAGCCGACGTCGAGCACCCGCAGCCCCTCGAAGGCGCGACGGCCCCGCGTGTCGCGCCCGTGCACGAGCGCGATCTGGTCGACCGCGTAGGCGAGGCGGCAGGGGTTCATGGCGTGCAGCGCCGCGAAGGGGCCCGACGGGTCCCACCATGTCGCGGCCTGCGCCTCGAACTTCGCCACTTCACGCGCGTCGACGCCCTGCCGCTCGTCCATCCGCCGCCCCCGCTTGCAAGGTCCCGATGCTTCACTTAGTCCACGAGGCCGGCCGGCACCACGCCGGGGGTACGCACGCCGCTCTCCGACGTGCCGTGGAGGTCTCGTGAACATACGCTCGCGCGGCGCGCCCGACCCCCGCCTGCACCCGCTGATCGAGCCGCACACCCGTTTCCACCTCGCCGTCGGCGACGGCCACGAACTCTACGTCGAGGTCTCGGGCCGGCGCGACGGCCCCGCGGTGGTGGTGCTGCACGGCGGGCCGGGCTCGGGCTCCTCGCCCTTCATGCGCCGCTTCTTCGACCCCGCGCGCTACCGCATCGTGCTGTTCGACCAGCGCGGCGCCGGGCGCTCGCGCCCGCAGGGCTCGATCCACGCCAACACCACCTGGGACCTCGTCGCCGACGTCGAGCGGGTGCGCGAGGCGCTGAAGATCGACGCCTGGGCGCTGGTGTTCGGCGGCTCCTGGGGCTCGACGCTGGCGCTGCTCTACGCCGAGGCGCATCCCGAGCGGGTCGGCGCGCTGGTGATGCGCGGCGTGTTCACGCTGACGAAGGCCGAGCTCGACTGGTTCTACGCCGGCGGCGCCGGGCGCTTCTTCCCCGAGGCCTGGGCCGAGTTCATGGCCCCGATCCCCGGTGCCGAGCGCGACGACCTGATCGCGGCCTACCACAGGCGCCTCACCGGCGAGGACGAGACCGAGCAGATCCGCTACGCCCGCCCCTGGGTGCGCTGGGAGAGCGCCACCGCCGCGCTGCGCCCGGTACCCTCGACCTTCGTCGAGGCCAACTACGCCCGCGCCTTCGCCCGGATCGAGAGCCACTACTTCCGGCATCGCGGCTGGCTGGAGCGCGACGACCAGATCCTAGCTGAGGCGGGCCGGCTGAAGGACATCCCCGGCGTGATCGTGCAGGGGCGCTACGACATGATCTGCCCGCCGGCGACGGCCGTGGCGCTCGCCGAGGCCTGGCCGAGCGCGACGCTGCAGCTGATCGACGACGCGGGCCACGCGCTCTCCGAGCCCTCGATCGCGGCCGAACTCCTGCGCGCGACCGAGCGGCTGGCCGACGCGGCGCGCTAGGGCGCACTCCGACCGGCGTGGGAGGAAGACCCGAACGGTCGTGCGGAGAATCCAGGAACCCGGAGCGCGCGGCCCGATCCGATCGGGTCGGGACCGTCGCCTCGTCCGCTGGCTTCGTTCGCCTTCGCGACGCCCGAGCGTCCCGTCGGGCCGGAGAGGGCCATCGAGGGCGGGCGCCGCCTCAGAGCGGCGAGCAGGTCCCCTCGCTCTCGCGCCGGGGCGTCCCGTCGTCGGGCGCGATCGACAGCTCGAAGCGCCCGTCCGGCACCGCCAGGACCGCGTGGCCCGAGCCGTCGCAGTCGAGCAGTCGCGGCAGGCCGTGGCCGGGGCGCTCGCGCCAGCGCTCGACGCAGAACAGCGCCACGTCCGGCTCGCCGGTGCCGAGCGTGCGCAGCCGGTAGCACCGCCCCGCGTCGAGGTCGCGCCCGCCGGGCGGCGCGTGGGGCGGGCGGGCGCACAGCTCGATCGGGTCGCTGACGAGGGCGTAGCGCTCGATCAGCGGATCGCGCCGGGCAGTGCCGAGCCAGCCCGCCGCGACCGTGGCCTCGACCTCGTCGCACACCAGCGCGGTCGGGGCGTAGGCGGGCGCCGCGAGCCCCGCCCCGCGCACGACGTCGCGCGCGTCGACCGACATCGTCAACGAGACGAAGCCGGTCACGCCGAGGAAGGCTAATGTTTCCCGCCAGCGCATTCTCGTCGCCGCCCTCACGCCCCCTTCCGCCGGTCCCGGATGGGCGCCCATGCGGGCGACTTCGCGGCGCCTTGTTGACGGGCGCCGAATTGCACCCCGCGCGCGTCCCATTCCAGGGCGGGGGCCTCGCGCCGGGCGCGCGATGCGATCTCACGCCCCCCGCTCTCCGCACGGCCGCGGGCATCGGACACCGGACCGCGACGCCGTCGCCCGACGCGCCGCGGCGAGGCCGGCCCGGCGTCCCGTCGCGAGGCTCGCGGTGATCAGGTAGCCCCCCGTCGGCGCCTCCCAGTCGATCATCTCGCCCGCGCAGAACACCCTGGGCAGTCGGCGCAGCATCAGCGCGTCGTCGAGCGCGTCCCAGGCGACGCCGCCCGCGGTCGAGATCGCCTCGTCGATCGGGCGCGGGCCGTCGTGGGGCACGGCGAGCGCCTTGACGAGGGCGGCGAGCGCGCCCGGATCGGCCGGCAGCGGGCGCGCCACCTCGGCCACGAGCGCGCGGGCGGGCGCGTCGAGCCCGAGCCCGCGGCGCAGCCGCTCGGCGGCCGAGCGCTTGGACGGCTGGCGCGCGAGGCGCGCGGTCGCGCGGGCGAGCGAAAGGTCGGGCGCGAGGTCGAGCACGAGGCCCGCGCCCTCGCGCAACGGCCGTGACAGCGGGTAGAGCCCGCCGCCCTCGAGCCCCCCGGCGGCGATCACCGCCTCGCCGCGGACCGAGACGCCGCCGGCGCTCAGCCGCAGCGGCTTCAGCGGCCGGCCGTAGTGCGCCGCCATGTGCCCGGACCACGCGCGCGAGAGCCCGACGTTGGCCGGCCGGAACGGCGCGCAGGCCACGCCGAGATCGGCGAGCGGCCCGGCCCAGGCCCCGTCGGAGCCGAGCCGGCGCCAGCTCGCGCCGCCCATCGCCAGCACCACCGCGCCCGCCTCGACGACGCGCGCGCCCTCCGGCGTCTCGAACCGCGCGCCGCCGGCGGGATCGCCTCCCTCGAAGCCGGCCCAGCGCCAGCGCCGCCGGAGCGTCACGCCCCGCGCGTCGAGCCGGGCGAGCCAGGCGCGAAGCAGCGGCGAGGCCT
Source organism: Paracoccaceae bacterium (assembly GCA_050330995.1). Lineage (GTDB taxonomy): Bacteria > Pseudomonadota > Alphaproteobacteria > Rhodobacterales > Rhodobacteraceae > Thermohalobaculum. The sequence continues at coordinate 56,327 of JBHJHI010000019.1, read as the reverse complement.
TCATCGCGACCGGGAACACGCGCCCCGATGAGCCGGTGAAGACCGCCTGCCCGAGCCCGCGCGCCCAGTCCGCCACGGCCCGGGGGCCGAAGGCGTCGAGCGCCGGCGCGAGGCGCGGCCCCGCCTCGGCGTAGGCGGCGAGATGGCGGGCGTCGTCCTCGTCCTTGGCGAGGTTCAGCCCCGACTTGCCGGCCATCAGGAACTTGCGCGCGGGCGAGGGCATCGCCTCGGCGACGAGCACGCGCGCGCCCTCGCCAGAGGCCGCCTCGGCCGCCATCAGCCCCGCCGGCCCGGCCCCGACCACCAGCACGTCCACGTCTTCGCCCATGCCGTGGGCGATAGCGCGTCCCGCCGCCGGACGCATCCCCGATTCTCCGGGGACGGGCGGCTCCGGCCGAGGCGAGCATGGCGCGCGACGAGGCGCTCGGGCGAGGGCGGTCGCGGCGCCCCGGGACAGGGCCGAGGCGGCCGCGTCGCGGGGGCGCGACCACCCTGCCCGTCCCCCGGAACGGTCCGGCGTGGGCGATCGCGCGCGGGTCGCGCGGGGCGCGATCTTTCGTCTTCGCGCCTGCGGCAGGGCGTTGATCACGCTCCGGGGCGCGGCTATGCACCGCGGGGGCCGAGCGCGGGAGGGACGCGATGAGCGTGCACGTCGAGACGCTGGAGATACCGAGCGTGAAGATCGTCAGGCCGCGCAAGTTCGGCGATCACCGCGGCTTCTTCTCCGAGACCTACAACAAGCGCGCCTTCGCCGAGGCCGGGATCGAGCTGGACTTCGTGCAGGACAACCCCTCGCTCTCGGCCGATGCCGGCACGATCCGCGGGCTGCACTACCAGTCGCCGCCGTTCGCGCAGGACAAGCTCGTGCGCGTGGTCAAGGGCGCGATCCTCGACGTCGCGGTCGACATCCGCAGGGGCTCGCCGACGTTCGGGCGTCACGTCTCGGCGCGCCTCAGCGCCGAGGGCTGGGAGCAGATCCTGGTGCCGATCGGCTTCGCGCACGGCTTCATCACGTTGGAGCCGGGCACCGAGGTGATCTACAAGGTCACCAACTACTACTCGCGCGAGCACGATCACGGCATCCTGTGGAACGACCCGGCGCTCGGCATTGACTGGAACCTCGGGCCGCTCGGCGGCGGCGACGCGGCGATCCTGTCGGACAAGGACACGAAGCAGCCACGACTCGCCGATATCGACAGTCTGTTCGACTACGAGGGAGAGTGAGGCCATGAAGGTCGTGGTCACGGGCGCGGGCGGCTACATTGGAGCCGTGCTGGTGCCGATGCTGCTGGAGGAGGGTCACGACGTCGTGGCGCTCGACCGCTTCTTTTTCGGCGACACGCTGCCCGAGCACGAGCGGCTCACGAAGCGCCGCGCCGACAGCCGGTTCCTGACCATCGACGACCTCGAAGGCGCCGAGGCGGTGATCGACCTGGTCGCGATCTCGAACGATCCGTCGGGCGAGGAATTCCGCAAGGAGACGCTCGCGATCAACTGGCGCGCGCGCTCGTCCACCGCCGCGCTCGCCAAGGAGGCCGGCGTCAAGCGCTACGTGCTGCCCTCGTCGTGCTCGATCTACGGCTTCCAAGACAAGGAGACCGTGGTCGACGAGAGCTGGCCGACCAACCCGCTCACCACCTACGCCATCGCCAACGAGAAGGCCGAGCACGACGTGCTGCGCCTGGCCTCCGACGACTTCTGCGTGGTGGTGCTGCGCCAGGCGACTGTCTACGGGCTCTCGCCCCGGATGCGCTTCGACCTCGCGATCAACGGCATGACCTACGGCGCCTACAAGACCGGGCGGCTGCCGCTGATGCGCGACGGGACGCAGTGGCGGCCCATGGTCCACGTCAAGGACACGGCGTCCGCGCAGATCTTCATGCTGACCGCGCCGGCCGGGAAGGTCTCGGGCCAGATCTTCAACGTCGGCTCCGAAGCCAACGTCTACCAGCTCAGCCCGCTGGCCGAGATCGTGGCCGACTACGTGCCGCGCGACGTCGAGGTCGAGTTCTACGGCGACGTCGACCACCGCAGCTACCGCGTCTCCTTCGACAAGATCGAAGCGCTCGGCTGGAAGGCGGCGCGCGTCGCCGCCGACGGCGTGGCCGAGATCTGCCGCGCGATGGACGAGGGGCTGGAGAAGGACGAGCGCACCATCACTCTCGCCTGGTATCGCCGCCTGGAGGAGATGCGCCGCGAGATCGCCGCGCTGGAACTGCACGGCGGCCTGCTCAGGCTCTAGGGCGCCGCCCGGCCCGGTCGGATCGGGCCCGGCGCTCCGGCCGTTCGTTTTCGTGACGCCTGGGCGGTCCGCTCGGGCCGAGGAACGCCCCGGCATCTCGTCGGGAGCCGCTTGTCCCGCGTTGCGTTGACCCGGCGCCCGGCCGCGAGGGCCGGGCAGGACGAACGCTCCGGAAAGGACCCCATGGTCGACATCCTGCTCCTCGGCGCCCAAGGCCAGCTCGGCTGGGAGGTCGCGCGCCGCGCGCCGGAGGCCGGGCTCACCGTCACCGCCCTCGCGCGCGACGGGCGCGACATCACCGACCGCGCCGCGTGCTTCGAGACGGTGGCCCGCCACGAGCCCCGCGTCGTGGTCAACGCCACCGCCTACAACAAGGTCGACAAGGCCGAGGAGGAGCCGGAGGCGGCTACGGCCGGCAACGCCGACGGCCCTGAGAACCTCGCGCTCGCAGCCCACGAGAACGGCGCCGCGCTCGTGCACGTCTCGACCGACTACGTGTTCGACGGCACTGCGAGCACGCCCTACCGCGAGGAGGACCCGGTCTCGCCGCTCGGCAGCTACGGCCGCTCCAAGCTCGACGGCGAGCGTCGCGTCGCGAGCGCCTGCCCGCGCCACGTCATCCTGCGCACCGCCTGGGTGCACGGCGTGCACGGGGGCAACTTCGTCAAGACCATGCTGCGCCTCGCGTCCGAGCGCGACCGGCTGCGCGTGGTCGACGACCAGCGCGGCAGCCCGACCTTCGCGGGCGATCTCGCCGCGGCGATCCTCGCCATGGTGCCCCGCCTCGCCGCCGCGCCCGAGGGCGACCCGGCCTTCGGGCTGTTTCACTGCACCGGCTCGGGCGAGGTGACGTGGTGCGGCTTCGCGCGCGCCATCGTCGAGCGCTCGGCGCCCGTCACCGGGCGCTCGGTGCCGGTCGACGCCATCACCACCGCCGAGTTCCCGACGCCCGCCAAGCGGCCGGCCTACTCGGTGCTCGACTGCGCGAAGCTCGCGGAGGTGCATGGGCTGGAGATGCCGCACTGGTCGGACGGGCTCGACCGCATGCTGAACGAGCACCTGCCCGAGCGGGTGAAGTCGTGAAGGGCATCATCCTCGCGGGCGGGTCGGGCACGCGGCTCTACCCCGTGACCAAGGCGGTGTCGAAACAGCTCCTGCCGGTGTTCGACAAGCCGATGATCTACTATCCGCTGACGACGCTGATGCTCGGCGGCGTGCGCGAGATCCTGGTCATCACCACGCCGCAGGACCGCGCGGCCTTCGAGGGGCTGCTCGGCGACGGCTCGCAGTGGGGCCTGCGGCTGAGCTACGCCGAGCAGGCGAGCCCGGACGGGCTCGCGCAGGCCTTCCTGATCGGGCGCGACTTCGTCGGGCGCGACTGCGTCACCCTCGTGCTCGGCGACAACATCTTCTACGGCCATCGCCTCACCGAGAAGATCCTCGGCGCGATCCGCCGCGCCGAGGCGGGCGACGGCGCGACCGTGTTCGGCTACCGCGTGCGCGACCCCGAGCGTTTCGGCGTGGTCAGCTTCGACGACACCGGCCGCGCCACCGCGATCGAGGAGAAGCCCGAGGTGCCGCGCTCGCACTGGGCGGTCACCGGGCTCTACGTCTACGACAACGACGTGCTCGACATCGCGAGCGGGATCGAGCCCTCGCCGCGCGGCGAGCTGGAGATCACCGACGTCAACGCCGCCTATCTCGGCCGCGGACGCCTGTTCGTCGAGTTGCTGGGCCGGGGCTACACCTGGTTCGACACCGGCACGCACGACAGCCTCGCCAAGGCCTCGAACTTCATGCAGGTGACCGAGGACGTGCAATCCCAGCGCATCGCCGTGCCCGAGGAGATCGCTTTCCGCTCGGGCTGGATCGGGGTGGAGGCGCTGAGAGCGCAGGGCGAGGCGCTGAAGAAGAACGGCTACGGGCGGTATCTGTTGCAGATCGCGGGGGAGGCGGCCGGCTGAAGGCTACGGCAGGCACCGTGGCGCGTCGGCTCCAGGTCGGGCCCTGCCCCCGTCGAGATCGAGGCCGTGTGCCCGCACGGCCTCACGAGCCGGGTGCAGGCGCTGTGGAACGGGCATCGCCCGTCACGGACGATGCACCGCCGGGGCGTGACCCTGCATCCTGTCGATGAACCGATGCACCGCCTGCGGATCGAGCAGCGCCAGATAGAGCAGCATCATCGTGACCGAGTAGGTGTTGACCGGCAAGAACAGGTAGAACGCCGCGTGAAGCCCGAAACCGACGGGCAGTGCGACCGGTTGCCAGCGGCGCACGTGGATCGCGACGGCGAGGACGTATTCGAGCACGACCACGCCGACCGAGGCGAGCGCCAGGAACGGCTGCCAGATCAACCAGGCCTCCAGAACGCGGCCGCTGTAGACCCAGACGAAGGTCTGCTCGAGCCGCTCGCCGGAGAGGAAGGCGAGATCTGTCTTGTCGACCGCGGCCCAGAAGTAGATCGCGCTCAGCTGCAGGCCGATCAGGGCCTGCCCCCAGAGCGGACCGCGCTCCTCGGCGGCGTGGCCGGCGCGCAGGGCGAGCAGGCGATCGACCGAGTAGGAACGCCCGCAGGGCGTCAGCGCGAGCAGGAAGGCGGCGCTTACCAGCAGGTAGACGTGGTGGTGATACCATCCCGCGACACCGTAGCCGCCGCCGAGCACGAAGTAGCCGAAGGCGAGCGACAGAGCGAGCCCGGCGAGCGCGACCCGCGTCAGCAGGCCGATGACGACGAGCGTCGCGAAGAGCAGCACGATGGCGCCGTGAACGCCGAGCACGAGGTGCGCCGCCTCGAAGGGAGCGAGCGTGTCGCCGAAGCGGATCCAGACGATGAGGCCGAGGCCGAGGCGCATCAACGCGGCGGGCCGGGTCGATCCTTCGAGGTCGACCCAGCGGGCGATCGTATCGCGAAGGCTGTCAGTCAAGGCTCGCCGTCTCCGCACTGTCGTGTCCGGCCGTGCCGTGGCGGGTCTCGGCGCAAACGTCGCGCACCGCCAGCGGGGCCCAGCCCCGACGCGTCCCGACCGCGCCCTCGAAGGAGAGCGCCTCGCCCGGCGAGAGCTGCTTGCAGGTAGGTGCCGCGAGCTCACCGATCGTCTCGGGCCCGTCGACGCGTTGCTCGAACCGGTAGTAGTAGCTCAACGGGTAACGATCGAGCCCGAACGCCTCGAGAGGCGTCAGTCTGCGCGTCGCCTCGCCGTCCGTGCGCACCACGAACTCGCCATCGAGGACCCCGACCCCGACGCCCGAATACATGACCCACGGCCGAAGCCAGATCGTGTGATAACCGAACAGTTGATAGACCGCCGGCGAGAGAAGGACGAAGCCGGCGACGGCGACGAAGCCGACGGTGCGCGATCTACCCATCTATCGTGTTCCCGCACTCGCCCCTGGCTGAGCCCCGAGGACGCTAGGCAGCGAGCGTGGCGCAATTTGGGCCAACCGTACGCGGATCTGGTCCCGAGTTTTCGGCGGGCGCGGGCGGTACGTTTCCACCCGGCGCCGACGCGGCGCCGCGAAGCCGGTGTCGGTCGGGGCCGTGCGGAGGGACGGGATCGGGCGTCCCCTCGCTCGGGCCGTGAACGCGATCACCGGTCGGGATCGCGCGCCGGGGCGGCGGCGCGCGAAGTTCCAGGGCTCCGGCGTCTGCTCGAGACCTACAGAACGTACCGCCGCAGATCACTCTGCCGCGCCAGATCGGCCAACTGCGCCTCCACCATCGCCCGGTCCACCGTCACCGTCTCGCCGGTGCGGTCGGGGGCGGTGTAGGACAGCTCCTCCAGCACCCGCTCTAGCACCGTGTGCAGCCGGCGTGCGCCGATGTTCTCGACCTCGGCGTTGACCTCCGCCGCGATGCGCGCGAGGGCGGCGACCCCGTCCTCGGCGAAGTCGAGCGTCACCCCTTCGGCCGCCATCAGCGCGGTGTACTGGCGGGTCAGCGCGTAGTCGGTGTCGGTCAGGATGGCGCGGAAGTCGGCCTCGGTCAGCGCGCCCAGCTCCACCCGGATCGGCAGCCGGCCCTGAAGCTCGGGCAGGAGGTCCGAGGGCTTGGCGGTGTGGAAGGCGCCCGAGGCGATGAACAGGATGTGATCGGTCTTCACCGCGCCGTGCTTGGTGGTCACCGTCGTGCCCTCGATCAAGGGCAGCAGGTCGCGCTGCACGCCCTCGCGGCTGACGTCGGCGCCCTGGCGCGACGAGGGCGCGGCGACCTTGTCGATCTCGTCGAGGAAGACGATGCCGTTCTGCTCGACTAGCCGGATCGCCTCGCGGGTGATGGTCTCCTGATCGATCATCTTGTCGGCCTCCTCGGTGAGCAGGACCTCGTGGCTCTCGGCCACCGTCATGCGCCGGCGCTTGGTGCGCCCCGAGAACGCCTTGCCGAAGATGTCGCCGAGCGAGGCCATGCCGCCCTGCTGGCCCATGCCGGGGAGGTCGAGGAAGGGCATCGGGTTCGAGGTGTCGGCGACGTCGAGCTCGATCTCGGTCTGGTCGAGCGAGCCCGCGCGCAGCTTGCGCCGGAAGCTCTCGCGCGTGGTGCTCGACGCGTGCTCGCCGACGAGCGCCGAGAGCACGCGTTCCTCGGCCGCGGCCTCGGCCGAGGGGCGCATCTCCTCGCGCTTCTGGTTGCGCGCCATCGCCATCGCGGTCTCGACCAGATCGCGCACGATCTGCTCGACGTCGCGCCCGACGTAGCCGACCTCGGTGAACTTGGTGGCCTCGACCTTCAGGAACGGCGCGTTGGCGAGCTTGGCGAGACGACGCGAGATCTCGGTCTTGCCGACGCCGGTGGGCCCGATCATCAGGATGTTCTTCGGGCTCACCTCCTCGCGCATGGTCCCGTCGAGCTGCTGGCGCCGCCAGCGGTTGCGAAGCGCGATGGCGACGGCGCGCTTCGCGGGGCGCTGGCCGACGATGAAGCGGTCGAGCTCGGAGACGATCTCGCGAGGCGTCAGGGTGGACATGCGCGGGCTCCTCTCCGGACGGGGTCCCGGGCAGGTAGTCCCGCGTCCGCGCGCCGGGAAGAGGGGCGGCCGAACGCCCCTTCGCCTCGACCGCCCGGGCCCGGACGTCTCCGCCCCGTCCCCCGCGCGCCGCCGCGACGCCCGGACGGGCGGCAATCGAGCGGGCGCGGGGGTCACCATCGCCCGAGGGTCGGAGCGAAGCCCGCCCGACCCCGAGACCCGCTCAGCCACCGATCAGGAAGAACTGGACGCCGAGCATCGCCGCGAAGGCGAGCGTCAACGCGGTGGCGGTGGCCTCGGGCGTGGCGTTCTCGAAGGCGTCGGGGATCAGTTCGGCGAAGACCATCCAGACCATCGCGCCCGCGGCGAGGCCGAGGCCGACGGGCAGGAAGGGCGCGAAGGTCTCGACGAACAGGAACGAGGGCACCGCCATGATCGGCTGCGGCAGCGAGGTGAACACCGCCCAGAGCGCCGCCTTCCACACGGCCGTGCCGCGCGGCACCAGCACCAGCGCGATGGCGAGGCCCTCGGGCACGTTGTGCAGCGCGATAGCGGCCGTGACGTAGGCGCCGAGCCCCTCGCGTCCGCCGTAGGCGACGCCCACGCCGACGCCCTCGGCGAAGGAGTGCGCCGTCATCACGCCGAGGATCAGGAGCGCCTTGCGCGCGTCGGCTCCGTGAAGATCGGCGACGCCCGTCTTCGCGCTCTCGCCGAGGAGGCGATCGCTCGCGACGATCGCCGCGAACCCCGCGAGGACGCCGCCGAGCAGGAGCGCGCGATCGACCGCCTGCCCCTCGACGAGCAGGGCATGGCTCGCCGCGAGCATGAGCCCCGCGGCCACGGCGCTGGCCGCGCCGAGCGTGCGCCCGCCGACGCGGCGGGCGAACAGGAAGGGCAGCGCACCGAGCCCGGTCGCGAGCGCCGTCAGCGTCGCGCCGAGGAAGACGATCGCCACCGGATCGTCGCCGAGCGCCGCCAGGCGGGCCACCGCCTCGCTCGCCGCGCCGTCGCCGTCCTGTCCGTTCATCGCACGTCGCTCCGGCTGCGCCGCGGACGGCCGGAGGCTACGGTCCCGATCCGTCGCGACGACAACGAAGGCCGGTACGCGCTCGTGTCGAGCCGGAGGTTCGCAGACGCCTCGCACGACGGGAGCGAGGTCTCCGCCCGGCCGGAACGCCCGGCGAAGCACCCGGGTGGGACGAGAGACCCCGGAGACGAGGCGTCAGCGCTGCGAGCACTCATCTCCGCGCCCGCTCGTTCCGTGGTAGCCCTCCCCGTCCGAATGGTCGCGCTTCAGTCCGCCTCGCGCTCGGGCCGATACGGCCAGATCACCCGCTCCGGCCAGTTCCGCAGGATATGCCGCGGCTGCAGCGTCCAGCCGATCGGCACGAACACCCGCTGGCGGGTCCACCCCCAGAGCACCATGCCCGAGGCGGTGACGATGGTGATGGCCGAGCCCGTCTCCCACCACGCCAGATCGCTGCGGGTCAGCACCGCGAGCGCGTCGACCAGAGGCCGCGCCATCGCGAGCCAGATCGCCACTAGCACCGGCAGGCGATCGATCCGCATCGCCCAGAGGAAGCCGGCGACGTAGAGCACGGCTAGCACCGTCACCGTCGCTCCCGTCGGCAGCAGCTCGGCCAGGCGCCCGGCCACGAGAGCCACGATCGCCGCGCCGATGATGTGCAGCGGCCGCGCCGCCTGCAGCGCGTGCCAGTCGCCGTAGAGGTCGAGCCAGCGCGCGCGCCACATCGCGAGCGCGGCCAGCGTGCCGAACACGGCCATGTTGGTCGGGTTGTCGATGAAGGCGGCGAGGAAGCCGCGCGGGCTGATCCCCTCGATCGCGCGCCAGCCCTCCGGGTCCGTGCCCTTGAAGACCAGGAACAGCGAGATCACCGAGAAAGTCACGATCGGCGAGATCAGCCCGGCCAGGCGAAAGCGCCAAGCGAATACCATCATGCCGAGCGTGGTGCCGGAGTAGATCACGGTGACGTATTCGAGCCCCGGCAGCGCGCGAAGCCCCGGCGTCGCGAGCGAGAGCGCGAGCGCGAAGGAGGCCCCGCCGAGAAGCCCCAGCATCGAGCCCGGCCAGACCATGCCGCGGTCCCTCACCAGCCGCTCGGCGCCCCACCAGCAGGCGATCCCGGCCATCAGCATGAACGGGATCGGCACCACCGTGCGCCCCTGCCCGATGCCCGCGACGGAGAAGGTGAGCACCGCCCAGCCGAACCAGAGGCCGAGGATCGCGAGGGTCCACTTGACCTCGCTTCGCTTGTCGCGCGCGGGCTCGTGGACCGGGTCGCGCTCGGCCAGCTCTGAGCCGCGCGCGAGGCGCGGGCGAAAGGGCCGCGGGGCGGTCCCACGGGCGCTCGCGGGGACGCTCATGCGTCGAGCACCTCCACCGTGGCGTGGCCGTTGGTGTAGACGCAGATCTCGGCCGCGATCGCCAGCGCGCGCCGCGCGATTCCTTCGGCGTCGCGGTCGGTGTCGATCAGCGCGCGGGCGGCGGCGAGGGCGTACATGCCCCCCGAGCCGATCGCCGCCACCCCGCCCTCGGGCTCCAGCACGTCGCCCGAGCCGGTGACGACCAGCAGCTGACGCCCGTCCGAGACCGCGAGCATGGCCTCCAGGTTGCGCAGCATCTTGTCGGTGCGCCACTCCTTGGCCAGCTCGACCGCGGCGCGCAGGAGCTGGCCGGGCGCCTGCTCGAGCTTCGCCTCCAGCTTCTCGAGCAGCGTGAAGGCGTCCGCGGTGGCGCCGGCGAAGCCCGCGATCACCGGCTGGCCGCCGGGCGTGAGACGGCGCACCTTGGCGGCGTTGCCCTTGACGATGGTCTGGCCCATCGAGACCTGCCCGTCGCCGGCGAAGGCGACGCGGCCCTCCTTCAGCACGGCGACGATCGTGGTGCCGTGCCAGCCGGGCACGGTGGCAGTGCCGTGCCAGCCCGGCGTGACGTGATGATCGGTCATGGCCTGCGCTCTCCTCGAACGTGAAGCGGGCCGTGATGCTGCGCCTTGTGCCCCGCCCGTCAATTTCCGATAGACCGTGGCGAGAACAAGGAGAGCCGCCATGCGCACCGCCGAGAGGAGCCGAAAGACCGCCGAGACCGCGGTCGAGGTGCGCCTCGGCCTCGACGGCACGGGCGCCTCGGACATCGCCACCGGCGTGGGCTTCCTCGATCACATGCTCGACCAGGTGGCGCGCCACGGCCTGATCGACCTGCGCGTGCGCGCCGAGGGCGACCGCCACATCGACGACCACCATACCGTCGAGGACGTCGGCATCGTGATCGGTCAGACGCTCGACGCGGCGCTCGGCGACAGGCGCGGCATCCGCCGCTACGGCGCCGCCTTCGCGCCGATGGACGAGGCCCTCGCGCGCGCCGCGCTCGATCTGTCGGGTCGGCCTTTCCTCGTCTGGCGCGTCGACATGCCCACGCCGAAGATCGGGGCGTTCGACACCGAGCTGGTGCGCGAGTTCTTCACCGCGCTCGCGATGAACGCGCGGCTGACGCTCCACGTCCACCTCATCGAGGGCGCCAACAGCCACCATATCGCCGAGGCCTGCTTCAAGGCGCTCGCGCGGTCCCTGCGCGAGGCGGCCGAGCCCGACCCGCGCCGCGAGGGGCGGCTCGCCTCGACCAAGGAAGCGCTTTAGGACACCGACCGGATCGGGTCCGGCGCCCTGACGCGTCATCGCTGCGCGTTCCCGCGATGCCCGGGGGCTCGGCCCGGGCGGGACGGATACCCCGGAGCCGGCGGAGGGAGAGACGATGGAGACGACGCTCTACACCATCCACGCCCACAAGGACGGGCGCGACCACCTGCGCCTCGTCGGCGACGGCAAGCATCCGCTCGGCGCGATCCCGCCGCTCTGGGCGATCTGGCGCGGGCTCTGGATCACCGCCGGGGTCGAGGCGGTCGTGCTGCTCGCGCTGCTGATCCTCGCGCCCGCGATCCTCGGTACGGTCTACTTCGGCCTCGTGGCGCTGACCATGCTGGAGGGCTCGACCATCGAGCGCACCGAGCTCTGGGCGCGCGGCTGGCGCGAGGTCGGGCTGACCGAGGCGCGCAGCGAGGAGGGTGCGGAGGACACCTACCGCCAGGGCCTCGCGCTCGAGCCATGACCACGGTGATCGTCGACTACGGCTCGGGGAACCTGCGCTCGGCCGCGAAGGCGTTCGAGCGCATGGCCGCCGAGCGGGGCTCGGCCGGCCGTCCGCTCGGCGGGGCGGTGGTAGTCTCCGGCGAGCCCGAGGTCGTGGCGCGGGCCGAGCGCGTGGTGCTGCCGGGCGTCGGCGCCTTCGCCGACTGCCGCGCCGGGCTCGACGCGGTCGAGGGCCTCCGCGAGGCCGTGGCCGGGCGCGTCGCCGCGGGTCACCCCTTCCTCGGCATCTGCGTCGGCATGCAGCTCATGGCCACGCGCGGGCTGGAGCACGTCACGACCGAGGGCCTCGACTGGGTGCCGGGCGAGGTGGTGCGCCTGGCCCCGAACGACGACGCCCTGAAGATCCCGCACATGGGCTGGAACGAGCTGGTGGTGAGCGCGCCGGGCCACCCCGTGCTGGCCGGGATCGAGACCGGCGCGCACGCCTACTTCGTCCACTCCTACCACCTGCGTCCGCGCGAGCCATCGCATCGCCTCGCCCATGTCGAGTACGGCCAGATGGTCGCCGCCGTCGTCGGGCGCGCCAACATGGTCGGCACGCAGTTCCATCCCGAGAAGAGCCAGGCGACCGGGCTCGCGCTCATCGCCAACTTCCTCGGCTGGACGCCCTGACGGCATTCACGCCGGGTCACGCTCGCGCGAGGCCCCCGTCCCCGGCCCGTGCGAGGGCTTATTCTGACGGGCGTCCGCAACTTCCGGAGGCTCCGATGATCCCCGCGCTTCGCCGTCTCGCCCTCGCGTCCAGCCTCGTGCTCGCCCCTGTCGTCGCGCTCGCCCCCGCCGCCGCGCTTGCCGAGGAGGCGGTCTATCAGTCCTTCCTCGGCACCGCGATCGACGGCACCGACCCGGTCGCCTACTTCACCGAAGGCCGGCCCGTGGAGGGCTCGTCCGCGTTCAGCCACGACTGGAACGGCGCCACCTGGTACTTCGCCTCCGCGGAGAACCGCGACAGGTTCGTCGCCGACCCCGAGGCCTTTGCCCCGCAGTACGGCGGCTACTGCGCCTGGGCGGTCAGCCAGGGCTACACCGCCTCGACCGAGCCCGAGGCCTGGCGCATCGTCGACGGCAAACTCTACCTCAACTACAATCTCGATGTGCAGAAGACGTGGGAGCAGGACGTTCCCGGCCACATCGAGGCGGCGAACGCCAACTGGCCGACCGTGCTGGAGTGACGAGGCCGACGCGCCGTTCCGGCGGGAGTCGGGGCCCGCGCGTCCCCCCCGCCGGGCGGGGCGCGTCGCCCCACCGCCCGGCGAGGGGACGCGCGCTCTGGCGTCCGCGCCGCGCCTCGGCTAACCGCTCGGCCGCGAGAGACGCGGCCGAGGCTTGCCATGATCCTGTTCCCCGCCATCGACCTCAAGGACGGCGCCTGCGTGCGCCTGATCCGCGGCGCGATGGAGAGCGCGACCGTGTTCAACGACGACCCCGCGGGGCAGGCCCGTGCCTTCGAGGCGGCGGGGTTCGAATGGCTGCACGTGGTCGATCTGAACGGCGCCTTCGCGGGAAAGCCGGTGAACGGGCCGGCGGTCGAGGCGATCCTCGCGGCCGTCTCGATGCCGGTGCAGTTGGGCGGTGGCATCCGCGACCGCGCGGGCGTGGACGCCTGGCTCGGCCGCGGCGTGGCGCGGGTGATCCTCGGCACCGCGGCGTTGCGCGACCCGGCGCTCGTGCGCGAGGCGGCGGCGGCCCATCCCGGCCGCGTCGCCGTCGGCATCGACGCGCGGGGCGGGCGCGTGGCGGTCGAGGGCTGGGCCGAGACCTCGGACGTGGAGGCGGCCGACCTCGCGCGCCGCTTCGAGGACGCGGGGGTGGCGGCGATCGTCTACACCGACATCGACCGCGACGGCGCGATGCAGGGTCCGAACGTCGAGGCGACGGCGGCGCTGGCGCGCGCGGTGTCGATCCCGGTGATCGCCTCGGGGGGGGTGTCGTCGCTGGACGACCTCCTGGCGCTGAAGGCGACGGGGGTGGTCACCGGCGCGATCTCGGGGCGAGCGCTGTACGACGGGCGGATCGACCCGGCGGCGGCACTGGCTGTCCTTGGAGACGCGCCATGACGCTCCGGGGCTGGCTAGCGGTCGAGGGCGCTCTCCTCGCCATCTCGCTCGGCCCTGTGCACTATGCGTTTGGCGCTCTGCTTCTGCGCGAACGGCTCGGCTGCGTCCCCCGTCCGTCAGCAGGGCCGTGCCGGCCGGATGATGACAGTGCACTGTGCATGATCCTCGCCATCGTCGGGCCGGAGGCGAGCACGGGCTACTTTCTCACCATCCTGGGGGTCAGCTTCGCCCTCTGGGGAAGCGTCGCTTGGACGACGATCGGCGGGCTCTTCGTCCTGCAACACCTCGTCGCCCCGCCGCGCGACTGACTGCGAAGCCGGAGGCGAAGGCTATCGCCGACTCCGATCGAAGGCCTCGACGTCCCTAACGCCGCGCAGCCGCACGAGCGCCGGACTGGCCCGAAGGCACGGCCCGGCGCGACCCTCACTCCGCCGCCACCGCCCGATCCGTGATCTTGTCGAGCATCCCCGCCATCCCCTCGGCCGCGCTCTCCATCCCGTGATCCCCGAGCCAGGTCGCCGGCTCGCGGTAGACCACCTCGACCCCGTTCTCGCCCTCGCGCACCAGCACCTTGAGCGGCAGGTCGAGCGCGAGCGTCGGGTTCTCCTGCATCATCGGCGTGCCGACCTTCGGATTGCCGAACACGATCACCGTGGTCGGGGCCATCTCCAGATCGTACTCCGCCGCCGCCTCGGCGTGGTCGAGGCGCGCGAACACCTTGCCGCCGCCCTGCTCCACCGTCTCGGCGATGCGCTCGACGGTGGTCTCGACGTCGTGCGGGCTGTCCTTGCGCACGAAGGTCTCCTCCTGCGCGACGGCGGCGGAGGCGGCGAGGACGGCGGCGAGCGTGACGGCGGCGAGGCGCATGGCGGGGTCTCCCTGGGTTATCGTTACCCCGGGGGATCACCCGCGGCCCGGCGATCGTTCCGGGCGTCTGGTCAACTCGGCGCGAGTGGTGTTCAAGCGGGGCTCGGCCAAGCGAGTTGGAACCATGCTTAAGGTGCGCGTCATCCCCTGCCTCGACGTCGCGGCGGGTCGCGTCGTCAAGGGGGTCAACTTCGTCGGTCTGCGCGACGCGGGCGACCCGGTCGAGCAGGCCGCCCTCTACGACACGTCCGGCGCGGACGAACTCTGCTTCCTCGACATCACCGCGAGCCACGAGGACCGCGGCACCATCCTCGACGTGGTCGCCCGCACCGCCGAGCGCTGCTTCATGCCGCTGACCGTCGGCGGCGGCGTGCGCACGACCGAGGACATCCGCCGCCTGCTGCTCGCCGGCGCCGACAAGGTCTCGATCAACACCGCCGCCGTCGCCGAGCCCGACTTCGTGCGCCGCGCGGCCGAGAAGTTCGGCAGCCAGTGCATCGTGGTCGCGATCGACGCCAAGTCGGGCGGCGCGACCCCCTCGGGCTTCGAGATCTTCACCCACGGCGGACGCCGGGCGACCGGCATCGACGCGCTCGACTTCGCCCGACGGGTCGAGGCGCTCGGCGCAGGCGAGATCCTGCTGACCTCGATGGACCGCGACGGCACGCGCGAGGGCTTCAACCTCGCCCTGACCCGCGCGGTCTCGGACGCGGTCGGCGTGCCGGTGATCGCCTCGGGCGGCGTCGGCACGCTCGACCATCTGGTCGACGGCGTGCGCGAGGGCGGCGCCTCGGCGGTGCTCGCCGCCTCGATCTTCCACTTCGGCGAGCACTCGATCGCGGACGCCAAGGCGCACATGGCCCGCGCCGGCCTCGCGGTGCGGCCGTGAGCGCGGACGTCGAGATCCTGGCCCGCCTCGCCGCCACGGTGCAGGCGCGCCGCGGCGCCGACCCGTCGTCCTCGCACACCGCGAAGCTGCTCGCGCGCGGTCCGGCCAAGGCGGCGCAGAAGTTCGGCGAGGAGGCGGTCGAGGCGGTGATCGAGGCCGCGCGCGGCGACCGGGACGCGCTGGTCTCGGAAGCGGCCGACACGCTCTATCACCTTCTGGTGATGCTGACCGCCTGCGGCACGAGCCTCGACGCGGTGATGGCCGAGCTGGTGAAGCGCGAGGGGGTGTCGGGCGTCGACGAGAAGGCGGCGCGCGGCGCCGGGCCCGTGATCGAGCGTGCCGAGACGCCGGAGGCCCTCGCCCGCTGCCTCGCGCTCAGGACCGAGGTGTTCGTCGCCGAGCAGGGGGTGAGCGCGCTCGACGAGCAGGACGGGCGCGACGTCGAGGCGACGCACTGGATCGCGACCCTCGGCGCGCGCACGCTGGCGACCGCGCGCGTGCTGCGCACCGGCCCCGCCGCCAAGGTGCAGCGCGTCGCCGTCGCCCGCCCGGCGCGCGGCACCGGGCTCGGCGCGACGATGATGCGCACGGTGATCGACGCGATGCGCGCCGAGCCGGGCGTCGAGCGCCTCGTGCTCGACAGCCAGCTCTCCGCCCTCGGCTTCTACGAGAAGCTCGGCTTCGTCGCCGAGGGCGAGACGTTCCTCGACGCGGGCATCGAGCACAAGCGCATGACGCTCGCGCTCTGAGCGGCCTCCGCCGCGGGCGGGCGCGTCCTCGGCCATCGTGCTCCGGGCGGCCTCAGCCGCGCGCGAGCGCGTCCTTGTCCATCGTCATGTGGACCCCCTGCACCCCGTTCACCACCTGCGTGATCGCGAGATGCCCCGCGAGGCTCGCCAGCATGTAGGCCTCCGCCGGCTCGATCCCGCCGTGGCGGGCGGCGAGCGTCACCATCCCCTCGACCGCCTGGCGCATGGCGACGTCCAGGTCCTCGTCGAGCCCGAGCGCGATCAGGTGGCTCGCCGTCTCGGCCCACGGGCGTTCAGGGGGCCGATCGCCCGCGAGATCGCGGCGCAGCGTCAGACGGAAGCGCCCATCGAGCGCGGTCTCCACCGCGGTGACGCAGACCTCGCCGTCGCCCTGCACCGCGTGGCCGTCGCCGGCCGAGAACAGCGCGCCGTCCTCGAACACCGGCAGGTAGACGCTCGCGCCGGGGCCCAGCAGGCGGCAGTCGAGGTTGCCCCCCCAGGCGCCCGGCGCGACCGAGGAGACCACGCCCCCCTCGCGCGGCGGCGCGACCGCGAGCACGCCGAAGAAGGGCGCGAGCCCGATGCGATGTCCGGTCGGCAGGTGGCAGGCGTTCGCGTCGGGGTCGACGCGGACGTGCCAGCGCTCGGGCGCGAAGCGGTCGGGCAGCGCGCCGAGCCCCTCCATGATCCGCATCACCCCCCAGGGCTGCGCCGGCAGCGCCTCCAGCACGTCGACCTGCAACACGTCGCCGCGGCGCGCGCCCTCGACCGCCACGGGGCCGGTCATCATGTGCGGCCCCTCGCCCTTGGCGTCCGCGAGGGCCTCCATGGCGCGGCGGTGATCGTCGCGTACGCCCTCGCCGTCCGGCGGCAGGTCCTCGGGCACGCAGGCCGGCAGGCAGCTGAGCGCCACCTCCGTGCCGGAGGCGACGGTGAGCGCCGGCGGCGTGGCCGGATCGAAGCGGCCCCAGAACAGGTGCTCGGGGCGCGCGTCCAGATGATGGGCCATGGTTTTCTCCCGCGTCGCTTCGGTCGGGCGCCGGTCCCGTGGCCGGGGGACGCGCGCTCGCACGGGCAACGATCCGGCGCGCCGGCCGATCCGGCCCCCGGTCGTCGACCGCGCCGGGGACGCGCGCCCGCGTCGACGGGGCGACGATCGCGCTACGTGAGAACGACGGCGCGGAGACGGCGGAGACGGTGTATCAACCGGGTCCGGGCGATGCCTCGGGGCGAGGGGCGCGCGTGGGGGGAGACGGCATGGTCGGACGGACGCAGGAGAGCGGGCTTCGCAGCGCCCGCGAGCTGGAGGGACACGTCTCGTGGCTCGACAGCTTCACGCCGCTGGCCCTCGGGGTGCTCGCGGTGGCGAGCGGCATCTACACCTATCTCGGCGTCTCGGGGCTTCTGGAGAACACCGGCGCGCTCAGCTTCTTCGCCGCCGTCGCTTACTCGCTCGCCGTCTCGGTGGGGATCTTCGTCTTCTGGTCCTACGTGCTGCGGCTCCTGCCGGCGATGACGACGGTCTCGGGACGGATCGGGCTCTCGCTCGCGACCGCCCTCGGCTGCCTCGCGATCGTGGCGATGTCGTCCTGGCTGAACGCCGCCGCGCTCGCCGGATCGGCGGCGGTCGAGCAGCACCTCGCGCTGACCGTGCAGGAGTATCAGGGCTCGCTGGAGCGTGCCCATTCGAACGCGCTCTCGGCGCAGGCGCTGGAGCGCGATGTCGCGCGCGCGGCGGCGAGCTTCGAGGACCTGGCGGGGCTGGAGAGCTCGGGCGATCTCTCCGGCGTCGGCGGGCGCGGCGCGGTCTATCGCCTGCTGCGCCAGAAGGCCGAGGAGCTGAACGGGCTGCGCGCGCAGATCGGCGCGCAGCTAGAGCCGATCGAGGCCGAGTTCGAGCAGGGCAACACCATCCTCTCGCGCATGCGCGAGCTGATCGCCGACCAGGGGCCGGTCGAGCGCCGCTCGATCGCCTTCGCCGAGGCCTCGGTGCGTCTCGCCGGCGTCATCACGTCGCTCCGTCAGCTCTCGGTGGCGCCCGTGGTGCTGCGCGCGGCCGAGGACCTGAGCGCCTCGGTGGTGCTGCCCGAACTCGACGGGGCGACCGAGGCCGTGCGCGGCGCGCAGTCGTCCACCATGCAGCAGGTGATGGAGGCGCTCGACCGCCGCGCCGACAGCCTGGCCCAGGCCGCGCGCGACGTGATGGGCCTGCCCGCCCCGCCCGAGACCACCTACACCCCGGTCTCCACCGCCGACGCGGTGATCCGCTACGCCGGCAACTTCGTGCCCTCGTGGGCCGGGGCGATCGCGATCGATCTCCTGCCGGTGGTGCTGGTGTTCATCCTCGCCGTCACCCAGTCCGCGATCCGCCACGGCCGCGGCGGCACCGGCCACGAGGAGACCATGACCATCACCGAGCTGCGCGCCGCCGCGCGGGCGATGCGCGAGCTGGAGGGGGCGGCGAACGGGGGCGCGCCGCACGCCGCGCACCGCCACGACGACGCACCGATGCGCCTCGGCCCCGACGAAACGGCCGAGGCCCGACGCGACGCACCGAACGTCAGGGCGGCGGAGTGAGCGGGGCGACCGCCCCCGGCTCCGACGGCGCGATATCCGCCGCGCGCCCCGGCGGTCCGTTCGGCCGGCTCTCGCGGCTGCCGATCCGCTGGGCGATGCGGCTGATGCTGCTCTCGCAGCTCGCGCTCGCAGGGCTGCTGCTCTGGACCGATCTCGAAGAGCAGGGCGTCATGACCCCCGACCGGGTCGACCCGGTCGCCACCCCCGCGCCGACGCCCGGCGCCCAGCGCCGCCCCTACAGCCCGGCCACCATCCCGCAGCGGCCGGACGCGGGCGGCGCGGCCGGGCCCGGCGATCTGGCCCTGCCCGACCTCGGCGAGCGCCTCGCCTTCGAGCGGCGCGAGCACGCCGAGCACGGCGCGCTCCTCCTCGTCTCGGGTCGGATCGCCGCGGGCGACGAGGAGCGCTTCCTGACCGCGCTCGACGAGGCGGGCGAGGTCGGGACCATCGCCCTGCACAGCCCCGGCGGGCAGGTGGTGGCCGCGCTGGCGATGGGCCGCGCGATCCGCGAGCGCGGGCTCGACACCCTGGTGACTGCCGGGGCGTCGTGCAACTCGGCCTGCCCGAACCTCCTGTTCGCGGGCGTCGAGCGCAGCGTCTCGCGCCGCGCCTGGATCGGGCTGCACCAGGCCGCCTTCGAGGGCCGCGCGATCCTGACCACGGCGCGCGCGGTCGAGAGCGTGCAGGCGCTCCAGGGCGAGATCCTGGCCCACGTCGACGCGATGGGGGTGGACCCCGCGGTGATGCGCCACGCGCTCTCGACGCCCTACGACCAGGCGTACTTCCTGGTCGACGAGGAGCTGGAGCGCTATCGCGTCGCGACGCGGCTGATCGACTGATCCCGCGCGAGCGCCGCGTGTCGGTGCGTCGGACGATCCTCACACCGTTGCGGGTGGAGGCACGTCGCGGGTTCGACGTTCCGAGCGAGACTTCGGCCCCCGGCGCTGCGAACGTCGCCTCGACAAACGCCACGTCGTCGCGACGGAGCTTCGACACGCCTGCCGGGACGCATTCGCGCAGGCGGAAGGCCCTTCCGCGGGGTGGACCCCGGCGTGCGGGGCGGCTATATTCCCTACCAGACCACTCGGGAAAATACGCCAATGCAACTCGCCCTCGCCGACACTCAGGTCGCGCCTGTCCCGGAGCGGATCACGAGCGCGCCGAGCCCGTTGCCCCGCGCCGCGCTGCCCGAGGAGGAGCGTCGCCTGCTCCGCCTCCTGCGCCGGCGCGCCGCCCTGACCTGCCTGCGCCCGCGGATCGAGCCGTTCCTGTTCTGCGCCGCCCTCGAGGCGACGCCCGAGCGCGACGCCGACGCCTGTCTCGACGCGGTGCTGCGCGTCGCGCCCCATGCGCTCGGCCGGCGCTTCAGGATGCACCATCCGAGCGCGGCGGGCGTCAGCTTCGACGAGGCCTGGCTGCTCGGGCTCCTGCGCGCGTACCGACGCGGCGACCACCGCTCGGCCGCCTTCGCGCTCGCCTCGCGCTGCCGTCACGCGCTGCGCCGCCCCTTCGGCGCGCTCGCGAACGGGCTTGCCACGCGGCTCGACCCCCATACCTTAGAGGCGTTCTAAAGAGTGGGCGCCGAGCGGCGTCCGGCCAAGCGAAGGAGAGACCGAATGCCCAACGTCGCCACCGAACTGGAAACGAGCGCCGTGCAGGAGATCATCGAGGGTCTGACGCAGTCGCTCTCCGAGACGGTCGTCACCACGCACAAGGCGCAGAACTTCCACTGGAACGTCACCGGCATGACGTTCGGCTCGCTGCACGAGCTGTTCCAGCAGATCTACGAGGACCACTTCGCCGCGCAGGACGATCTCGCCGAGCGGATCAAGGCGCTCGACGGCCATGCGCTGGGCTCGCTGAAGGCCCACCTCGACCGCGCCAAGACCGAGGAGAGCGACGGCCATCTCGACGACAAGTCGATGATATCCGCGCTCCAGGGCGACCAGGAGGCGATCGCGGGCACGCTGAACGCCCTCGCCGAGGTCGCCGGCCGCCACGGCGACACCCTGACCGAGGACCTCGCGATCGAGCGCGGGCGCGTGCACGAGAAGTTCGCCTGGATGCTGCGCGCCCACCTCAAGGGCTGAGGCGCGGCACCGTCGCGATCGTCGACGAAGGGGTCGGCCCGTCGGGTCGGCCCCTTTTTCAATAGGGGCCGGTCGGTGGCCGGCGGGACGAAACTCCGCCGCCCCCGATCACGGCGGTCAGGCCGCCTCGTCCACCGCCTCCGGCGCGAGCCTGTCGAGCGGGCACTCGACCCCCTTCTTGGCGCAGCGCTTGCGATACCCCTTCTCCCAGCCGCGGGTCTTGATCCCGAGCCGGGCCTGCTCGACCATCAGATCGGCGAGGAAGGCGCGCTTGGCCGCCTTGCCGTCGAGATCCTTGAAGCGCTTCTTCTGTTTCTTGGTCATGCCGCAGCCGATGCAGTGCCCGTCGAGCTTGAACTTGCAGACGTCGATGCAGGGCGAAGGGACCTTGGCCATGCTGCCTCCGGCGGCGGGGGTGGCGGGCGAACCCGAGCGTTTCGCTCGGGTGTATGGCGCGGCGGTCCGGGACGCAAGCCTCGCCCGGCGCGCGCCCGGCGGACCGGGCCGGACATCGCGCGGATGCGCGCCGTCTATACACCGCGCGGATGCGCGCCGCCGATCGCGCAGCGCTTCGCCGACGGCGAGAGGCCGAGCCGGCCCGCGCCCCTGGGTTTGCCTCCCGGAACCCGCGAATGGCGCTCGCGTCTTCCCGGTCGTCGCCCTAGATCGTCGATCAGCCCCGCGGCGTCGCGCCGCCCGGACGGAGCCCGCCATGATCGCCCGTATCATTCCCGCCGCCACGCTCGCCCTCGGTCTCGCGTCGGCCGCGAGGGCGCAGGAGCCGATCGTCTTCGGCGAAATAAACGCCTTCGAGACCCGCGAGGCCGTGGCCGGCCCCTATCGCCAGGGCATGACGCTCGCGCTGGAGGAGATCGAGGAGGACGACGGCATCGACGGCCGCCCGTTGGAGGCGCTGTTCCGCGCCGCCGCCGATCCGGCCGAGGCGCGCCGGCAGGCGGGGCTGCTGCGCGAGGAAGGCGCGCGGCTCGTCACCGGCGGGCTCGACGAGGAGATCGCGCGCGTGCTGTCGGACTGGGCCGGCGCGAGCGGCACGGTGTACCTCGCGACGCTGCCCGGCAGCGACGCGCTGGTCTGGTCGGACCACGAGCCGCACGTCTTCCGCCTCGGGCCCTCGCACTGGATGCACGCGGCGATGCTGGCCGAGGCGGCCGCCGAGGAGGGGGCGACGCGCTTCCTCGCGATCGTCGCCGACGACGCCGATGGGCTCGCCGCCGCGGCCGCCTTCGAGCAGCGGCTGGTCCGCGCCGACCCGGAAGCGAGCGTCGTCGGCACGATCGCCCTCGACGCCGAGGCGCCCGATCTGGCCGCCGCGGCCGAGGAGCGCGCGCGCTTCGAGGCCGAGGCCGCCTTCGTCGCGCTCGAGCCGGAGACCCTGGCCCGCCTCGCCGCCGCGCCCGAGGGACGAGCGCTGCTCGACGGGCTCCAGGTCTACGCCCCCCGGGCCGGCGACCCGGAGACGCTGTCGCTGTTCGGCGAGACCGCCCCGACCGGCTGGGTGGTGACCGGCTATCCCTGGTACGCGATCGACGACTACCACGGCGAGGCCTTCGTCGAGGCCTACGAGGACCGCTGGGACGAGGCGCCGACCACGGGCGCGCTGATCGGCTATACCGCCGTGCAGGCGGTCGAGGCGGCCCTGGAGCGGGCCGAGGCCAAGGGCGGAGAGGCCGCGGACGCGCTCCGGACCGCGTTCGAGGGGCTGGTCGTGCGCACGCCGGTCGGGCCGATCACCTTCCGCGAGCTGGACCATCAGGCGACCATGGGCGCCTGGGTCGGCCGGCTCGCCGAGGAGGACGGCGAGATCCGCATGACCGACACCGTCTACCGCGACGGCAAGGACCACCTGCCGAGCGACGAGGAGACGCTCGGGCGGGTCACGGGCAAGACCCCGACCACCGAGTAGGCGCACCCCGCCCCATCGGGGCCGCATTCGCGTGCTCGGAGTGCGCCCCGACCGGAGCCGGAGCGGCGGTCGGAGGAGGCTCGACGATGGGGACGAGGACGGGCGTGCTCGCCGCGGCGCTGGCCGCGCTGCTCGCGGCGACGCCGGCGGTGGCGAACGACCACGAGGACGTGCGCGCCGCGCAGGAGGCGCTCGCGGCCGCCGGCCTCGACCCCGGCGCGGCCGACGGCCTGATGGGGCCGCAGACCCGCGCCGCGATCGCCGCCTGGCAGGTCCGCGCCGGGCTGGAGCCGACCGGGGTGCTCGACGGGCCGACGCTGATGCGGCTCGTGGACGCCGGGGCGACCGCGCCCGGTGGCGAGAGCCTCGCCCCCGAAGCGGCCGCGCCCGCGCCGACCGCCGGGCGCACCGCGATGACGCCGTTCGGCCTGCGCCCGCCGTCGGCCGAGCAGGAACGCCCGCCCGCCCTGGAAGCATCGGAGCCGGAGGTCGAGGCCAAGCCGATTCTGGCCGCGGGCCTGCCCGCGGTCGGGCCGGCCTCGCTCGGCGACCGGCTGCGCGCTGTGGTGTTGATGCTCGCCGGCTCGCTCGGGCTGTTCTGGCTCGCCGACGTGCTGTTCACGCGTCGCCGCGCCTGACGCGCGGCGCCCGGTACTCACCCGGCACACTCGCCCGGCCGACGCCGGCAAACCCGGGGCGGGTCGACGGCGTTACCCGGCGAAGGGGACCGGCGCCGCCATGGCCCGTCCCGTGACCGAGCCGTGCGAGGAGGCAGGATGAGCGACCGCTCGACCGGCGCCGCCGGGACGCAGGAGGCGCGCACGGCAGTGCGCGCGCGGATCACCGGCCGGGTGCAGGGCGTCGGCTATCGCGCCTGGTGCGCCGGGCGCGCTAGGGCGCACGGGCTGTCGGGCCGGGTCCGCAACGAGGCCGACGGCAGCGTCTCGGCCGTCTTCGCCGGGCCCGCCGCGAGTGTAGAGGCGATGCTCGCCGAATGCCGCGACGGCCCGCCTTCGGCCGCCGTCGAGGACGTCGCCGTCGACCCGACCGACGAGGCGCCGTCGGGGCCGTTCGGGCAGGGCTGAACGCCGTCGGCCCCCCACCCTTCCCCCGACTGCTGGCCCGCCGCCACCCCCCTCGAAGGGGCTATGACAACCCTGCCTGCCCTGAGAGCGGCGACGGGGGAGGTGCGGAGGCGCCCTGGCGGTCGCGTCCGCGCGACGCTCGATCACCTTCTGCCGTGTCCTCCGGGTCGGGTCCGCGACCACCGAGGGCGGCGCCCGGCGATCACACGGTTTCGCCGGAGGACCGGCCCTCGCGGGTCGGCCCCGGACGCCCGACGACGCCTGCTTCCTTGCCTCAGCCGAAGGCGTCCGGCTCGGCCGCCTTGCGCTCGGCGACGAAGGCGGAGAGCGCCTCGGCGATGCCGGGGTCGAGCGCGGGCGCCTGGTAGTCGCCGAGCAGCTTCTCGACGCGTCGCGCCGCGCGGCGGAAGCCGTCCGGCCCGCCGTCGTCCGCCCAGGCCTCGAACGAGCGGTAGTCGAGCACGTCCGAGCGCCAGAACGCGCGCTGGAAGTTGCGCTGGGTGTGCGCACAGCCGAGGTAGTGCCCGCCGGGGCCGACTTCGCGGAGCGCGTCCATCGCCTGGCCGTTCTCGCCGAGGTCGACACCTGCGGCCACCGAGGCGAGCGCGCCGAGCTGGTCGGCGTCGAGCACCAGCTTCTCGGGGCTCGCGACCAGACCGCCTTCGAGCCAGCCGGCCGAATGCAGCATGAAGTTGACGCCGCCCAGAAGCGCCGCGTTCAGCGTGTTGGCCGTCTCGTAGCCCGCCTGCGCGTCCGGGAGCTTCGCGCCGGTGAGCGCGCCGCCCGAGCGGAACGGCAGCCCGAGCCGGCGCGCGAGCTGGCCCGCGCCCCAGAGGATCTTCGAGGCTTCCGGCGTGCCGAAGGTCGGCGCGCCCGAGTTCATGTCGATCGAGGTGACGAAGGCGCCGAAGATCACCGGCGCGCCCGGGCGCACGAGCTGGCTGTAGGCGATGCCGGCCGTCACTTCGGCGAGGATCTGCGTCAGCGTGCCGGCCACCGTCACCGGCGCCATCGCGCCGCCGACGATGAACGGCGAGACGATGCAGGCCTGCCCTGCCCGCGCGTAGACCTCGAGCGCCCCCATCATCGTGTTGTCGAAGGTCAGCGGCGAGTTGACGTTGATGAGGCTCGTCATCACCGCGTTGTCCGCCACGAACTCGCGCCCGAACAGGATCTCGCACATCCGCACGCTGTCCTCGGCCCGCCTGGGGTCGGTGACCGAGCCCATGAACGGCTTGTCCGAAAGCCGCATGTGCGCGTGCAGCATGTCGAGATGGCGCTTGTTGACCGCGACATCGGTCGGCTCGCAGACGGTGCCGCCCGAGTGATGCAGCCAGGGCGACATGTAGGTGAGCTTCACCAGCTTCTCGAAGTCGGCGAGCGTGGCGTAGCGCCGCCCGCCCTCGTAGTCGCGCACGAAGGGCGGGCCGTAGACCGGCGCCAGCACCAGCTTGCGCCCGCCGATCTCGACCGACTTCTCGGGATTGCGGGCGGCCTGGGTGAAGGTCGAGGGCGCCGTGGCGCAGAGCTTGCGCGCGAGACCGCGGGGCAGACGCACCCGCTCGTCGCGCACGTCCGCGCCCGCCTCGCGCCAGAGCGCCAGCGCCGCGGGGTTCTCGACGAAGTTGACGCCGATCTCCTCGAGCACGGTCTCGGCGTTGTGCTCGATGATCGCCAGCGCCTCCTCGTCGAGGATCTCGAAGTTCGGCACGCGCCGCTCGATCACCTTGGCGGTGGCGACCGAGACGGCGGTGCGCTCGGCGCGACGTGCGGCGCCGCCGCCGCCGCGCGCCCGCCGGCGCGCCCCGCTCGAGCGCTCGGGCGTCCTGGCCGCATCGCTCGCCTCGTCGATGTCGATGTCCCCGTCCGTCATGCTGCCCCTCGAACCAACGGAACCCGGCCGTTCGTCGGCCTGCCTTCTCGATGCCGTACCGCTCGGGCTCGCGCGCGCCCGATTGCGCCGTCTGCCGGGCCAAAGGCGACCTCGCCTGCAAGGCGATTGCCGCCGCTAAACGCAACCCGGCGTAAGTTGCAAGATCTACTCCACTTTGTATTCCCTTAATCAGTGTTAGCTTTTCGTAAAGGTACCGGGAAGATGGCTTTCAAGAAGGGTGCGTTGCTCGGCGTCGTCGCCGTGCTTCTCGTGGCGACGACGGCCCAGTCGATTACCGTCGTCAACGCCAGCTTCGAAGAGCCGGTGGTGACCGGCGGCAACTTCCAGAGCTTCTTTGCCGGCGACGCCTTCCCCGGCTGGAGCATCGGCGGCAACGGCGCCGAGGTCTTCGGCGCCGGCAGGGGCCTCGCGAGCGACGGCGTCCAGAGCCTCGATCTGAACAGGCTCGCCGCAGGCTCGATCAGCCAGACGCTGTCTGGGTTCTCGGTCGGACGGTCCTACCGCGTGCGCTTCGACGTCACCGGCGCGCCGGTCAGCGCCCCCTCCCAGGGACCCGCCACGCGCGTCTTCGACGCCTCGATCGACGGCACGACCGAAACCTTCAGCGTCACGCCGGTGGGCGAGCGCTTCGAGATGCGCTCCTTTCTCTTCACCGCCTCGGCGCCGAGCGCGACGCTGAGCTTCGCGGCCGTGACCGGGGGCTCGCGCGGCGCGATCCTCGACGACATCGAGATCAGCGCCGTGCCGCTGCCGGCGAGCGCGCTGCTGCTCGGCGGCGCGCTCGGCCTGCTCGGCCTGCGCCGCCGCCTCGGCGGCTGAGGACGACGCCGGGGGGAGGGCCGAGGCGGCGCAGGCCGGACCCCGACGGCGCAAGTTCCTGATCGCGCTCCGCCACGACGCCGCGACCGGCCCACGGCCCGGTCTCGGCGAGCCGTGACATCGACGTGGCCGGGCGCTAGAGGGGGCGCGCGTTCACCGACGGAGCCGCCTCCCCATGCCTGCCGCGCCAGGGCCCTCGACCGACATCGCCGTGCGCGGCGCGCCCGACGCCGCGCGCCGCCACGAGACCTGCCTCGTCGTCGATTTCGGCAGCCAGGTGACGCAGCTCATCGCCCGGCGGCTGCGCGAGGCCGGCGTCTACTGCGAGATCCATCCCTTCGACCGCACGGACGACGCGCTGATCGAGCGCCTCGCCCCCCGCGCGGTGATCCTCTCGGGCGGACCGGCCTCGGTCGAGGACGAGGGCAGCCCCCGCGCGAACCCGCGGCTGTTCGAGATCGGCGTGCCGGTGCTCGGCATCTGCTACGGCCAGATGGTCATGGTCCATCAGCTCGGCGGCCGCGCCGAGGGCGGCCACCACCGCGAGTACGGCCGCGCCGAGGTCACGCTCGCCGAGCCCTCGGCGCTGTTCGAGGGGATCGTCGCACCGGGCGACGGGACGCAGGTCTGGATGAGCCACGGCGACCGCGTCGTCGCGCTGCCGGAAGGCTTCCGCGTCGAGGGCGCGAGCCCCGGCGCCCCCTGCGCGGTGATCGCCGACCCCGGGCGGCGCTTCTGGGGGGTGATGTTCCACCCGGAGGTCGTCCACACCCCCGAGGGCGCGGCGATCCTGAGGAACTTCACCCACGCCATCGCGGGCATGCGCGGCGACTGGAGCATGGCCGCCTACCGCGCGCAGGCGGTCGAGGCGATCCGCGCGCGCGTCGGATCGGGCCGCGTGGTCTGCGGCCGCTCGGGCGGGGTCGACTCCACCGTCGCCGCCGCGCTGATCCACGAGGCGGTCGGCGACCGCCTCACCTGCGTCTTCGTCGATACGGGCATGCTGCGCGCGGGCGAGGGCTCGGAGGTCGTCTCCCTGTTCCGCGACCGCTTCAACGTCCCCCTCGTCCACGCCGACGAGAGCGAGCGCTTTCTCGCCGCCCTGGACAGCGTCGCCGACCCCGAGGAGAAGCGGCGCACCATCGGGCGGCTGTTCGTCGAGGTGTTCGAGCACCACGCCAGGCAGGCCGGCGACGCCGAGTTCCTCGCACAGGGCACGCTCTACCCGGACGTGATCGAGAGCGTCTCGCCGACGGGCGGGCCGTCGGTCACCATCAAGAGCCACCACAACGTCGGCGGCCTGCCGGAGCGCATGAACCTGAAGCTCGTGGAGCCCCTGCGCGAGCTGTTCAAGGACGAGGTCCGCGCCCTCGGCGCCGAGCTGGGCCTGGAGCCGCACCTCGTCGGCCGCCACCCCTTTCCCGGCCCCGGCCTCGCGATCCGCTGTCCGGGCGGGGTCACGCGCGAGAAGCTCGACACGCTGCGCGCGGCGGACGCGATCTATCTCGACGAGATCCGCCGCGCGGGGCTCTATGACGCGATCTGGCAGGCCTTCGCGGTGCTGCTCCCCGTCCAGACCGTCGGCGTGATGGGTGATGCCCGCACCTACGAGCACGTCTGCGCGCTCCGCGCCGTCACCTCGACCGACGGCATGACGGCCGACGTCTACCCCTTCGACCACGCCTTCCTGTCGCGCGTCGCCGGCCGCATCGTCGGCGAGGTGCGCGGCATCAACCGCGTCGTCTACGACGTCACCTCGAAGCCGCCCGGAACCATCGAATGGGAGTGATCCGGCGGCTGGTCTCCTATGCCGTCGCGGTCCTGACGCTCACGATCGTGGCGGTCTGGATCGCCGAGACCGTCGCCGCGCGCCGCCTCTCGCCGGACCTCCTGGAGCGGGTCGACGCGCTGATCGTGCTCGGCGGCGGCGCCGACCCGGACGGAACGCTCGACTGGGTGGGGCGGCGGCGGGCGGCGGCGGCGGTCATGCTGCTGGAGCGCCGCGCGGCCGAGGCGGCGATCCTGACGGGCACGCTGAACGACCCTGAACGACCCGGCGGCGAGGGGCGGCTCCTGCGCGAGGCGATCGCTGCGGCCGGCATCTCGCGCGAGCGGCTGTTCGTCGAGCCGAACGCGCGCACCACGCTCGAGAACCTGCGCCTGTCCTTCGCCATCGCCGAGGAACGCGGGTTCGAGCGCCTCGCCGTCGTCACCGACGCCTACCACCTGCCGCGCGCGCTGGCGCTCGCCGCCCTGCTCGGCCGGTCGGACGTCGCGGGCGCGGCCTCGGACGGGGTGCGCGAGCACTCGTTCTTCAAGCGCCTCGGCTATCTCGCCCGCGAGGCCTGCGCCTGGTGGTACAACGCCGCCAAGGCCGCGGTCTGGATCGGCCTCGGCCTGCTCGGCTGGTCGGAGGCCGAGCGCGCGGGATGGGTGGTGTGAGCGAGGCCCGCACGGCGCGGACCGCGGCCATGGGCGAGGCCGGCGTCTGGATGGCCGGCGCCATCACCTCCTTCTCGCTGATGGCGGTGGCCGGGCGCGAGCTGTCGGACACGCTGGCCCCTTACGAGATCATGGCCTGGCGCTCGCTGATCGGCGTCGCGGCGGTCGCGGCCTTCGCCCTCGCCACCACCGGCCGGCTCGACGTGGCGACCGCGATGCCGGGGCGCCACGCGGCGCGCAACCTGGTCCACTTCGTCGCGCAGAACGCCTGGTTCGCGGCCATCGCCCTGATCCCGCTCGCGCAGGTGGTGGCGATCGAGTTCACCAACCCCGTCTGGGTGGCGCTGCTGGCCCCTCTCCTCCTCGGCGAGCGCCTGACGCGCGCGCGCCTCATGGCGACCGCGCTCGGCTTCCTCGGCGTGCTGGTCGTCACCCGGCCGGGGCTCGCGGCCCTCGACGTCGGCCACGCTTTCGCGCTCGCCGCCGCGATCGGCTTCGCGCTCACCAACATGGCGACGCGCCGGCTCGGCACCGCGGACGGCGCGATCACGGTGCTGTTCTGGATGACGCTGAGCCAGACGGCGATGGGCTTTCTCGTGACCGCCCTCGCGCTCGGCCACGTCCCCCTGCCCCCGGCCGGGGCCGCGCCCTGGGTGCTCGCGATCGGCGCCTGCGGGCTCTCGGCGCACACCTGCCTGACCCGCGCGCTGATCGCCGCGCCGGCCTCGGTGGTGGCGCCGATGGAGTTCCTGCGCCTGCCGGTGATCGCGCTCCTCGGCGCCGCGCTCTACGGCGAGGCGCTGGAGGCGGCGGTGTTCCTCGGCGCCGGGCTGATCGTGGCCGGCAACCTCGTGAGCCTCAGGGGCAGGACATGACCGAGCGACCGATGGCCGACCGCGCCGCCTCCGACCGGCTGGCGTTCGACGAGAACGCCGGCGTCGAGCGGCTCCTGGAGATCATGGCGCGGCTGCGCGCGTCCGACGGCTGCGCCTGGGACCGCGAGCAGACCTGGGCGAGCATCGCGCCCTACACCATCGAGGAGGCCGCCGAGGTCGCCGAGGCCATCGCCGCGGGCGAGCCGGCGGCGATCCGCGAGGAATTGGGCGATCTGCTGCTGCAGGTGGTCTACCACGCCCGCATCGCCGAGGAGGCCGGCCTGTTCGGCTTCGACGACGTGGCGCGCGCGATCTCGGCTAAGATGGTGCGCCGCCATCCGCACGTCTTCGGCCCCTCGCTCGGCGCGCCGCGCGCCGACCCGGACGCGGTCGACTGGGAGGCGATGAAGGCCGAGGAGCGCGCCGCCCGCGGCGAGCGGCAGCGCGGCGCGCTCGACGGCGTGCCCTCCGGCCTGCCCGCGCTCGCGCGCGCGCTGGCGCTGACGAAGCGCGCCGCGCGCGTCGGCTTCGACTGGGGCGCGGTCGACGACGTGCTCGCCAAGGTGCGCGAGGAGGCCGAGGAGCGGGCCGCCGAGGGCGAGGCCCCCGACGCACTGGGCCACCGCGCCCGCGTCGAGGCCGAGTACGGCGATCTCCTGTTCGTGATGGTCAACCTCGGCCGCCATCTGCGCGTCGATCCCGAGACCGCGCTCAGGGGCGCCAACGCCAAGTTCGAGCGCCGCTTCCGCGCGATCGAGGCGGCGCTCGCCGCGGAGGGCCGCCGCCCCGAGGACGCGACGCTCGCCGAGATGGAAGCGCACTGGCAGGCGGCCAAGCGCGCCGAGAGGGTGCCGGACTGAGCCTTTCGTCGGGACGCGGCGCGGGCTACACCCGCGGCCGGCCGTCACAGCACAGGGAGCCCCCCATGAGCGCCATCGTCGAGATCGCCGCGCGCGAGATTCTGGACAGCCGCGGCAACCCGACCGTCGAGGTCGACGTGCTGCTCGAGGACGGCGCCGAGGGCCGCGCCGCGGTGCCCTCGGGCGCCTCCACCGGCGCGCACGAGGCGGTCGAGCGCCGCGACGGCGACAAGACGCGCTACAAGGGCAAGGGCGTGCTGCAGGCCGTGGACAGCGTGAACGGCGAGATCTTCGAGACGCTCGCGGGTCTCGACGCCACCGCGCAGAAGACCGTCGACATGGCGCTGATCGAACTCGACGGCACCGAGAACAAGGGCCGCCTCGGCGCCAACGCGATCCTCGGCACCTCGCTCGCGGTCGCCAAGGCGGCGGCGAACTCGGCCACGCTCGATCTCTACCGCTACGTGGGCGGCGTCGTGGCGCGCACGCTCCCGGTGCCGATGATGAACATCCTGAACGGCGGCGAGCACGCCGACAATCCGATCGACATCCAGGAGTTCATGATCATGCCGACGGGGGCGACGAGCTTCCGCGAGGCGCTGCGCTGCGGCGCGGAGATCTTCCAGACGCTGAAGTCGGAGCTGAAGGCCGCCGGCCTCAACACCAACGTCGGCGACGAGGGCGGCTTCGCCCCCGACATCAAGTCGGCCCGGCAGGCGCTCGACTTCATCGCCAAGGCGGTCGAGAAGGCCGGCTACAAGCCCGGCGAGGACGTGCACTTCGCCCTCGACGCCGCCTCGACCGAGTTCTTCGACGCCGGATCGGGCCTCTACAAGATGACCGGCGAGGGGATGGAGCACGACCGCGACGCCATGGTCGGCTATCTCGAAAGCCTGGTGTCGGACTACCCGATCATCTCGATCGAGGACGGCATGGCCGAGGACGACTGGGAGGGCTGGAAGGCGCTCACCGAGCGCATCGGCAACCGCTGCCAGCTCGTCGGCGACGACCTGTTCGTGACCAACGTCCGCCGGCTCTCGCGCGGCATCGAGGAGCAGATCGCCAACTCGATCCTGGTCAAGGTCAACCAGATCGGCACGCTGTCGGAGACGCTGGAGGCGGTCGCGATGGCCCACGGCGCGCGCTACACGGCCGTCATGTCGCACCGCTCGGGCGAGACCGAGGACGCGACCATCGCCGACCTCGCGGTCGCGACCAACTGCGGGCAGATCAAGACCGGCTCGCTCGCGCGTTCGGACCGGCTGGCCAAGTACAACCAGCTTCTCCGCATCGAGGAGGCGCTCGGCGAAGCGGCGGCCTACGCGGGTCGCGAGGTGCTGCCGCGCGACGCCTGAGGCGCGCGTCCCGCGCGATGTCCGGCACGGATACGGCGGTGCATGGTGCAAATCCGCCAGCATCGCGCGCCCGGCCGCCCTGCCCCGCGCCCCGGCATTGACGCCGCCCATGATCTCGCAAAGCCTCGTGGCAGCGAGGGAGGCGGACACATGATACGGATCGGCGGGCGAGCGGTGGTGGCGACGGCCGCCTGGACGGCGATGGCGGCGATCGCCGCGGTCTTCGCCGGGAGCGCGCTCGGCACCGACCGCGGCCTCGCGAGCCTGGAGAAGGCGCGCGAGACCGAGGCGCGGCTCGACGCCGAGCTGGCCGCGCTCGACGCCGAACGCGCCCGCCTCGCCAATCTGGTCGCCCGCCTCTCGCCCGAGAGCCTCGACGCGGAACTCCTCGACGAGCGTGCCCGCGTCGTGCTCGGCCACGCCCGTCCCGACGAGATCCTGATCCGTCCCTGACGACAGCCACGCGCGGCGCCTCGGCGCCGCCGGAAGAGGGTGACGGCGCCCCCCCTTCCCGCCTGATCGATCCGCCCTCGGCCGCGGCGCGGGCCACGCTCGTACGACGGCGCGGCGCCGGGGCGAAACCGGCCTCGATCCCCCCGGCTGCGCCTTGCCCGGGGCGCCCCTCCGCTCCACTGTTGCGCCGAACGCGATCGAGCCCGAATGGGCGTGACAGGAAGCACGCACGAGCACGACGCGGTCGCGGGCCTGTCCCGCCGGTGCGGACCGCCCGCGCCGCGAGCCGCGTCGCTCCCTCCCGAGGCGTGCCCACCGAGGAGGAGACGAGCCCATGGCGAACATCCAGGCGGCGACGGCCGAGCACACGGCCGCATCGGAGATTCCCGACGCCGACGTGATGAAGGCGTACTACCGCGACATGCTGGTGATCCGCCGCTTCGAGGAGAAGGCGGGCCAGCTCTACGGCATGGGCCTGATCGGAGGCTTCTGCCATCTCTACATTGGCCAGGAGGCGGTGGTGGTCGGCCTCCAGGGCCAGTGCCGCGAGGGCGACCAGGTGGTCACCTCCTACCGCGACCACGGCCACATGCTCGCCGCCGGCATGGACCCCAAGGGGGTGATGGCCGAGCTGACGGGCCGCGAGGGCGGCTACTCCAAGGGCAAGGGCGGCTCGATGCACATGTTCAGCCGCGAGAAGCAGTTCTACGGCGGCCACGGTATCGTCGGCGCGCAGGTGCCGATCGGCGCCGGCCTCGCCTTCGCCGACCAGTATCTGGAGAACGGTCTCGTCTGTCTCACCTACTTCGGCGAGGGCGCGGCCAACCAGGGCCAAGTCTACGAGACCTTCAACATGGCCGCGCTCTGGAAGCTTCCTTGCGTGTTCGTGATCGAGAACAACAACTACGCGATGGGCACGGCGCAGAAGCGCTCGACGTCGAGCCAGGAACTCTACAAGCGCGGCGCCGCCTTCGGCATCGAGGGCGAGGAGGTCGACGGCATGGACGTGCTGAAGGTCGCCGAGGCCGGCCATCGCGCGATCGGATACTGTCGCGAGGGGAACGGCCCCTACATCCTGGAGTGCAAGACCTACCGCTACCGCGGCCACTCGATGTCGGACCCCGCCAAGTACCGCACCCGTGACGAGGTCACGAAGATGCGCGAACAGCGCGACCCGATCGAGAGCCTGAAGCGGGTGATGATCGCCGAGGGCGCGGCCGACGAGGACGCGCTGAAGCAGATCGACAAGGACGTGAAGGCCGAGATCAACGAGGCCGCCAAGTTCGCGCAGGAGAGCCCGGAGCCGTCGGAAGACGAACTCTGGACCGACGTCTACGCCTGACGCGAGAGGGAACGCGCGACATGACCATCGAAGTGCTGATGCCGGCGCTCTCTCCGACGATGGAGGAGGGCAAGCTGGCGCGCTGGACCGTCAAGGAAGGCGACGAGGTCAGCTCGGGCGACGTGATCGCCGAGATCGAGACCGACAAGGCGACCATGGAGATCGAGGCGGTCGACGAGGGCCGCCTCGGCAAGATCCTCGTGCCCGAGGGCACCGACGGCGTGAAGGTGAACACCCCGATCGCGGTGCTGCTCGAAGAGGGCGAGGACGCGAGTGCGGCCGAGGGCGCCGCGAGCGGCAGCGGTGCGAACGGGGCGAACGGCGCGACGGGCGAGGCATCGCCCGACCCCGCCTCCTCCGGCAGCGCCAGGCCGCCGGCCGAAGCGCGCGAGACGCCGCACGACACCATCCCCGGCGCGACGCGCCCCGCGCTCGACGTGCCCGACACCCCCGAGCCCGACTGGCCCGAGGGCACGACGCTGAAGACCGAGACCGTGCGCGTGGCCATGCGCGACGCCATGGCCGAGGAGCTGCGCCGCGACCCGTCGGTCTTCGTCATGGGCGAGGAGGTCGCCGAGTACCAGGGCGCCTACAAGATGACCGAGGGGCTGCTCGACGAGTTCGGGCCGAAGCGCGTGGTCGACACCCCGATCACCGAGCACGGCTTCACCGGCATCGCCATCGGCGCCGCGTTCGGGGGCCTACGCCCGATCCTCGAGTTCATGACCTTCAACTTCGCCATGCAGGCGATGGACCAGATCATCAACTCGGCCGCCAAGACGCTCTACATGTCGGGCGGGCAAATGGGCTGCCCGATCGTGTTCCGCGGTCCGAACGGCGCCGCCGCCCGCGTCGCGGCGCAGCATTCCCAGGACTTCGCCGCCTGGTACAGCCACATTCCGGGTCTGAAGGTGGTGCAGCCCTACTCGGCCGCCGACTTCAAGGGCCTGTTCAAGTCGGCGGTGCGCGACGACAACCCGGTGATGTTCCTGGAAAACGAGATCCTCTACGGCAAGAGCTTCGAGCTGCCCGACAGCGAGGACTTCACCATCCCGCTCGGCAAGGCGAAGATCGAGCGTCAGGGCAAGGACGTCACCCTCGTCAGCTTCGGTATCGGCATGACCTACTGCGTCGAGGCGGCCGAGAAGCTCGCCGACCTCGGCATCGACGCCGAGATCGTCAACCTGCGCACGCTGCGCCCGATGGACCGCGCCACGGTGATCAACTCGGTCAGGAAGACCAACCGCTGCGTCACCGTCGAGGAGGGCTTCCCGGTCTGCTCGATCGGCAACCACGTCTCGGCCGTGCTGATGCAGGAGGCGTTCGACTATCTCGACGCGCCGGTGATCAACCTCACCGGCAAGGACGTGCCGATGCCCTACGCGGCCAACCTGGAGCGTCTGGCGCTGGTGACGACCGACGAGGTCGTCGAGGCGGCCCGCTCGGTCTGCTACCGCTGAGGGGGCGCTCATGACCATCGAGATCCTGATGCCCGCCCTCTCTCCGACGATGGAGGAGGGCAAGCTGGCGCGCTGGACCGTCAAGGAAGGCGACGAGGTCAGCTCGGGCGACGTGATCGCCGAGATCGAGACCGACAAGGCGACCATGGAGGTCGAGGCGGTCGACGAAGGGCGCCTCGGCAAGATCCTCGTGCCCGAGGGCACCGACGGCGTGAAGGTCAACGAGGTGATCGCGGTCCTTCTGGAGGAGGACGAGGACGAGAGCGCGCTCGACGCGGCGCCGAAGTCGAACGGCGGCGGGCCGGACGCCGACAGTCACGTCGCCCCCTCGCCGGACGAGCCGCCGTCGGACGTCGGCGCCCAGGGCGGCTACGGCCGCGGCGAGGCGCCCCGCCCGCACGACGCCGGACCCTCGCCCACGAACCAGCCGGGCAAGGCCCCCTCGACCGGCGCCCCCTCGACCGGCGAAACCAGCGCGCCGGCGTCGAGCGGCGGCGGGCGGATCTTCGCCTCGCCGCTCGCGCGGCGCATTGCCAAGGAGAAGGGCCTCGACCTCGCGACCCTAAAGGGCTCCGGGCCGCACGGGCGCATCGTCAAGGCCGACGTCGAGAACGCCGAGGCCGGACCGAAACCAGCCGCCCGGCCGCAGGCGGAAGCGCCCAAGGCCGACAAGGCCGAGCAGCCGGCGCGGGAGGGACCGGACCCGACCAAGCCCGGCGTCGGCAAGGCCGAGCCCGCGAGCTACGAGGCGATCAGGAAGATCTACTCGGACCGCCCCTTCGAGGAAGTCCAGCTCGACGGCATGCGCCGCACTATCGGCCAGCGGCTGTCCGAGGCCAAGCAGACCATCCCGCACTTCTACCTCCGCCGCGACATCCTGCTCGACGAGCTGCTCGCCTTCCGCAAGCAGATGAACGCGAAGGGCGAGAAGCGCGGGGTCAAGCTCTCGGTCAACGACTACGTCATCAAGGCTTCGGCCCTGTCGCTGAAGGCGGTGCCCGACTGCAACGCGGTCTGGGCGGGCGATCGCATCCTGAAGCTGAAGGCGGTGGACGTCGCGGTCGCCGTCGCGATCGAGGGCGGGCTGTTCACCCCCGTGCTGCGCGACGCCGACCAGAAGTCGCTGTCGACGCTTTCGGCCGAGATGAAGGACCTCGCCACCCGCGCCCGCGAGCGCAAGCTGAAGCCACACGAGTACCAGGGCGGCACCTACGCGATCTCGAACCTCGGCATGTTCGGCATCGAGAACTTCGACGCGGTGATCAACCCGCCGCACGCCTCGATCCTGGCGGTCGGCGCGGGCGTCGAGAAGCCGATCGTCAGGGACGGCGCGCTGGCCACGGCGACGGTGATGTCGGTGACGCTTTCGGTCGACCACCGCGTGATCGACGGCGCGCTCGGCGCGCAGTTCCTCGATGCGCTGAAGGGGTATCTGGAAGACCCGATGGCGATGCTGATGTGACGCTCGGCAAGGCGCATGAGAAAAGGCCCGGAGCGCGCTCCGGGCCTTTCGCGTCTCTCGGCAGGCAGCCGCGGGTCAGTTGGTCGAGCCGTCGCCCTGCTGCTGGTTCGACGCGCTGCCCGACTGGCTCGACTGGTCCTGCGAGCCCGAGCCGCCCGACACCTGCTCGTCCATCGCCGGCCCGCTGTCGGTCATCGAGCCCGAGCCGCCTTGGCTCGACGACATCCGCTCGCCCTGCGAGGACTGCCCCTGCGAGGACATCTGCCCATCCTGCGCGCCGCCGCTCTGCGTCGAGCCCTGCGCGTTGCCGTGGCGGTTCGTGACTTGGCCCATCGCGTCCTGCCGGTCGATCGCGCCGTCGCGGTTCATGTCGCGCGAGGCGACGTAGTCCCGGGTCGAGCGGGTGAACTCTTCGCCTGTGACCTGCGCGTCGCCGTCGCGGTCGTGCATCTGGAAGCGGCGCACCATGTCGGCGTGGACGGCGGCGAGATAGAGCGCGCGATACTCTTCGAGCGAGAGCCGGCCGTCGTCGTTCTGGTCGAACCTCTGGAGGAGGGTCTGACGGTAGCGATCGACCTCGTCCTGGGTGACGCGCTGGTCGCCGTCCTGGTCGAAGCGCGCCATCTGTTCCTGCATCTCGCGCTGACGGCGGACCTCCTCGCGCCGCATCTGTGCTTGGCGGTCGTTCGCCGCGCCCGAGGTCAGCCGCCCTTCGTCGGCGGGCATGTCGTAGGTCTCGGTGTAGGCGTCGTCCCGACCGCCCTGGCCGATCGCGCCGCCCTGCGACTGGCCGCCTTGCTGCATCCCGCTCTGTCGGTTGCCACCCATCGTCTGCGAGCCGGACCGACCCTGCTGGTCGCCGGACGGCATGCCCTGCTGGTCCATCCCCTGCTGACCCTGCGCGGCAGCCCGGATCAGGCGCATCAGATCGGCGCGCTCGATGATCACGTATTGCTGCGCGGCGGCGGGCGCGGTCGTGAGCATCAGTGCAGCGAGAGCGGCGGTCGTGGTGTGTCGCATGATCGGTCTCCCGTATGGTGGTCGCAACCTTCGGGGCTGCGTGAGGGCGACCAACGAAAGCTTACGCGACGCGCGTTTCATGACAGGTCGACGAAAGTGGATATCGACGCTCCCGGCGGCGACGTCGGGGCGGTAGTCGCGCACCAGCGGGTGCCGGAGGCCGCATCCGCTCCCTCCTCGAGCATTGCGGCATCCATCGTGTCCGGCCGCGACGACCGAGCGGCGCGAACTCGTCCGAGAGGGATCGGAGCCGATCCGGCCAAGCCCTGCGTGAAGCACGGCGCTTCGGCTCGGCGGCGACGGCGACCTTCCGGGAGTCGGGCCGCCGATCAGCCGACGAGCCGCTCGGCCACTGCGTCGATCGCCGCCTCGGCCCGGCTCGGGTCGGGACCACCGCCCTGGGCCATGTCGGGGCGCCCGCCACCGCCTTTGCCGCCGACCTCGGCGACGGCGGCGCGGACGAGATCGACCGCTGAGAGCCGCGCCGTCAGGTCGTCGGTCACGCCCGCGGCCACGGTCGCCTTGCCGTCGGTGTCGGCGATCAAGAGCACCACGCCCGAGCCGAGACGTTTCTTGTGTTCGTCGATCAGGCCGCGCAGATCCTTGGGGTTCACCCCCGGCAGGGTCTGGGCGAGCAGCTTGACACCGCCGACCTCGCGCGGGGCCGGACCGCCGCCTCCGCCGCCCAAGGCCACCTGACGACGCAGATCGGCCAGCTCGCCCTCCATCGCACGGCGCTCGGCGAGGAGCTGGGCGACGCGCTCGGCCGCCTCCAAAGGCCGAACGCGGAGTGCGTCGGCGACGCGCCCGAGCGCGGTGTCGCGCTCGGCGAGATGGGCAAAGGCAGCCTCGCCGGTCAAAGCCTCGATCCGGCGCACCCCGGCCGAGGACGCGCCCTCGCCGACGATCTTGAACACGCCGATCTCGCCGGTGCGCGCGACGTGGGTGCCGCCGCAGAGTTCGAGCGAGTAGGTCCGCCCGGACGCCCCTGCCCCGCCGTCCGGCGTCAGCCCCATGCCGACGACCCGCACCTCCTCGCCGTACTTCTCGCCGAAGAGCGCGCGCGCGCCGGCTTCGACCGCCTCGTCGGGGGTCATCAGCCGGGTCTCGACGGCCGCGTCCTGACGCACGAGCGCGTTCACCTCCGCTTCGACGGCGGCGATGTCCTCGGGCTTCATCGCGTCGTTCTGAGTGAAGTCGAAGCGCAGCCGGTCGGGGGCGACGAGGCTGCCGCGCTGGGCGACGTGATCGCCGAGGCGGCGGCGCAGCGCCTCGTGCATCAGGTGGGTGGCCGAGTGGTTGGCGCGGATCGCCCCGCGTCGGGCGCCGTCGACGCGCAGCCTGACCGGATCGCCCTCGGCCAGCGTGCCGTGCTCGACGGTGGCGAAATGGACCGAGACGGCGCCGACCTTCTTCCTCACGTCGCTGACGCGGGCGAGGCCCTGCGGTCCCTCGATCGTGCCGGTGTCGCCGACTTGGCCGCCGGCCTCGGCGTAGAACGGGGTCTGGTTGGTGACGATCGCGACGCTCGCGCCCTCGCCGGCGCCGGGCACGCGCGCGCCGTCGAGCACGAGGGCGGCGACCACGCCCTCGGTGTCCAGGCTGTCGTAGCCGAGGAATTCGGTCGCGCCAATCGCCTCGCGCACCTGCCACCAGACGCTCTCGTCGGCCGCCTCGCCCGAGCCGGCCCAGGCCGCGCGCGCCTGGGCCTTCTGCTCGGCCATCGCTATCTCGAAGCCGGCGACGTCGACCGCGCGGCCGCGCTCGCGAAGGGCATCCTGGGTCAGATCGAGCGGAAAGCCGTAGGTGTCGTAGAGCTTGAAGGCGGTCGCGCCCGGCAGATCGGCGCCGTCGGGCAGGCCGGCCAGCTCGTCCTCCAGGAGACCGAGGCCGCGGTCGAGGGTGCGGCGGAACCGGATCTCCTCGCGCTCCAGCGTCTCGGTGATCAGCGGCTGCGCCTGCACCAGCTCGGGGAAGGCCTGGCCCATCTGGCGCACCAGCTCGGGCACGAGGCGGTGCATCAGCGGTCGGTCGACGCCGAGTTGGTGGGCGTGGCGCATGGCGCGGCGCATGATCCGGCGCAGCACGTAGCCACGCCCTTCGTTCGAGGGCAGCACGCCGTCGGCCATCAGGAAGGAGGTCGAGCGCAGGTGGTCGGCGATCACGCGGTGATGCGTCTTGCCCGGTCCGTCGGGGTCCGCGTTCGAAGCGTTGGCGGACGCCTCTATCAGAGCGCGCATCAGGTCGGTGTCGTAGTTGTCGTGCTTGCCCTGGAGCACGGCGCCGATGCGCTCGAGCCCCATGCCGGTGTCGATGCTCGGGCGCGGCAGGTCGGCGCGCGGCGCGTTCTCGAACTGCTCGAACTGCATGAACACGAGGTTCCAGATCTCGACGAAGCGGTCGCCGTCCTCCTCCGGGCTGCCCGGCGGGCCGCCCCAGATATGGTCGCCGTGGTCGTAGAAGATCTCCGAGCACGGCCCGCAGGGGCCGGTCGGCCCCATGGTCCAGAAGTTGTCGTCCGAGGCGATGCGGATGATCCGGTCGTCCGGGAGGCCGGCA
Source organism: Paracoccaceae bacterium (assembly GCA_050330995.1). Classification (GTDB taxonomy): domain Bacteria; phylum Pseudomonadota; class Alphaproteobacteria; order Rhodobacterales; family Rhodobacteraceae; genus Thermohalobaculum. The sequence continues at coordinate 16,178 of JBHJHI010000019.1, read as the reverse complement.
TGCTTCTTCCAGATCGCGATCGCCTCCTCGTCGTCGTGGTTGACGGTGACGAGGAGGCGATCGGCCGGCAGCCCGAACTCCTTGGTCACGAGATCCCAGGCGAGCGGGATCGCCGTTTCCTTGAAGTAGTCCCCGAAGGAGAAGTTGCCGAGCATCTCGAAGAAGGTGTGATGCCGAGCGGTATAGCCGACGTTATCGAGGTCGTTGTGCTTGCCGCCCGCCCGCACGCATTTCTGCGAGGTCACGGCACGGCTGTAGTCGCGATGCTCCAGGCCGGTGAAGAGGTTCTTGAACTGCACCATGCCGGCGGCGGTGAACATCAGCGTCGGGTCGTTCTTCGGCACGAGCGAGGACGAGGGCACGACCTCGTGGCCGTTCCTCGCGAAGAAATCGAGGAAGGTCGAGCGGATCTCGTTCAAGGAAGGCATGGTGAGGTCCCCGCCGTCATGCGCCGTCGCGGGCGATGTATCGGGCGGGCGGAAGGGTGTCCAGCGAGGGGTGCGGCGCCTTCGGGACGGGGGCGGGCGCGACCGCGACGCCCCCTCGGGTCACAGCCCGCCACCCGGCGGGGCGACCTCACGCGGCGATATCGCGCGCCGGTGCCTGTCGATCGCGGCAGGGCGCGAGATGCACCACCTCCGCCCCCTCGTTCGCGGCGCCACGCGACGTCAGTCGGCCGTCGACGTAGGCCTCGATCTCGTCGCGGAAGATGCCGATGTCGGCGAGAAGGCGATCGTCGTAGCGGCGGAGTTCGCGGATCGCCCGGTGGCGCTGGCGGCGCTGCTGAAACCGCTGCCAGAGCATTCGCAGGAATGTCATTGAAGGGTCGTCCTTTCGTCGTCGGAGACCCTCGCAGCTAAGGATCCGTCCCGCCGCTCGCCAGGATCGGCACCCGGTCTTGCGCTATGCGCAGGGCCGGGTGCCGCACGAGCCCGTCTCAGGCCTCGATCATGTCGTCGCCCGGCCCGGCGTCGTCCTCGCCTTCCGGCCCGGCCATCATCTCGAATTCCAGCCCGTGCGCGGCGCGGATCTTGTCCTCGATCTCGCGCGCCACCTCGGCGTTGTCCTTCAGGAACGTGCGCGCGTTCTCCTTGCCCTGACCGATGCGCTGGTCCTTGTAGGAGTACCAGGCGCCCGACTTCTCCACGACGCCGGCCTTGACGCCGAGGTCGATCAGCTCGCCGAGCTTGGAGATGCCCGAGCCGTAGAGGATGTCGAACTCGACCTGCTTGAACGGCGGCGCCACCTTGTTCTTGACCACCTTGACGCGGGTCTGGTTGCCGATGACCTCGTCGCGGTCCTTGAGCGCGCCGATGCGGCGGATGTCGAGGCGCACCGAGGAGTAGAACTTGAGCGCGTTGCCGCCCGTCGTCGTCTCGGGCGAGCCGAACATCACGCCGATCTTCATGCGGATCTGGTTGATGAAGATCACCATGCACTTCGAGCGGCTGATCGAGGCGGTGAGCTTGCGCATGGCCTGGCTCATCAGCCGCGCCTGCGCGCCGACCTGCGCGTCGCCCATGTCGCCTTCGAGTTCCGCGCGGGGCGTGAGAGCGGCGACCGAATCGACCACCACGAGGCTGACCGCGCCGGAGCGCACCAGCGTGTCGGTGATCTCGAGCGCCTGCTCGCCGGCGTCGGGCTGTGAGATCAGCAGCTCGTCGACCTGCACCCCGAGCTTCTTGGCGTAGACCGGATCGAGCGCGTGCTCGGCGTCGACGAAGGCGCAGACACCGCCCAGCTTCTGCTCCTCGGCGACCGTGTGCAGCGCGAGCGTGGTCTTGCCCGAGCTCTCGGGGCCGTAGATCTCGACGATGCGGCCCTTCGGCAGACCGCCGATGCCGAGCGCGATGTCGAGGCCGAGCGAGCCGGTCGAGGTCGCCTCGATGTCCATCGCCGCGCCCTGCTGGCCGAGCTTCATGATCGAGCCCTTGCCGAAGCTGCGCTCGATCTGCGCGAGCGCCGACTCCAGTGCCTTTTGCTTGTCCATCGTCCGTCTCTCGTCCAGCTTCGCGTTCTTTGCGCTCACGTCGGGGGTCCTCTCCATCGGAGCGCGAATCGCGACGCGCCCACTCTATGTTCCACGAATGTTCGCACGTCTCGCGCGCGCTGAACAGGGTAAATGGCGGCCCCCGCCGCGAGACGCCATTCTGACGCGGCGGTTTGAAGCCCCGGTTAAGCGGCCTGGCTCGGCTCGGAGAGCACTTCTTTGACCTTGGCGGTGAGCTCCGCGAGCGAGAAGGGCTTGGGCAGGAAGGCGTAGCGCGTCTCCTCGATGCGCTCGAGGAACTGCGCCTCGGCGTAGCCCGAGACGAACAGCACCCGCACCCCGGGGCGCATCTCGCGCGCCTTGGCGATGAAGCTCGGCCCGTCCATCCCCGGCATCATCACGTCCGAGACGATCAGGTCGAAGTGCTTGTCGCCCTCCTCGATCAGCGCGAGCGCCTCCTCGGCCTCCTCGGCGATGGTGACGTCGTAGCCGCGCAGCTTCAGCGCGCGCGCCGCGAAGGAGCGCACCGCCGCTTCGTCCTCGACGAGCAGCACCGCGCCGCGCCCGGTGAGATCGACCGTCTCGGCCGAGCGTTCGGGACGCGGCGCCTCCGCCTCCTCGGGCTCCGCGCGCGGCAGCAGCATGCGAAAGCAGGCGCCGCCCTCCGGGCGGTTCTCGGCGAAGATCACGCCGCCCGACTGCTTGACGATGCCGTAGACGGTGGAGAGACCGAGCCCGGTGCCCTCGCCCTGCGCCTTGGTGGTGAAGAACGGGTCGAACACCTTGGCGAGCGCGTCCGGCGCGATGCCCGTGCCCTCGTCGGCCACCGCGATCTCGACGTAGTCGCCGGGCGCCACCACGCCGTGCTCGCGGCCCTGCTCGACGCGGAACAGCCGGCGCCGGAGCGAGATCGTGACCGTGCCGCCCTCGGGCATCGCGTCGCGCGCGTTGACCACGAGGTTCATCAGCGCCTGCTCGAGCTGGCGGTGGTCGGCGCGGACGTGGCCGACCGGCCCGCCCGGATCGGGATCGAAGCGCAGCTTGATGCGGTCGCCGATCAGGCGGTCGAGCAGATACATCGTGTCGGGGATCACGTCGCCGACCACGAGCAGCTCGGGATTGAGCGTCTGCTTGCGCGAGAAGGCGAGCAGCTGGCGCACGAGGGCGGCCGCGCGGTTCGCGTTCTGGCGGATCTGCATCAGGTCGGCGTACTCGGGCTGGGTCGCGTCCTTGCCGATCATCAGCAGATCGCAGTGGCCGTTGATCGCGGTGATCAGGTTGTTGAAGTCGTGCGCGACGCCGCCGGCGAGCTTGCCGATCGCCTCCATCTTCTGGCTCTGGGCGTACTTGTCCTGAAGCGCCTGCAGCTCGGAGGCGTCCGACAGGATCGCGATCAGCCGATCGCCGCCGCGTGACGGCGACAGCGAGAGCTTGAGCGGTCGGGGAGCGGGCTCGCCCTTCACCGAGACGTTGTCGATCTGGATCGCGCCCTCGGCGCGCACGGCGTCGACCAGCGCCTCGATGCGGCGCATCCGGCTCTCGACCAGGTCGCCGAGCATGGCGTCGGCGACTGCCCGGCGGCCGAGCAGCCGCGCCGCGGCGGTGTTGCGCCAGAGCACCCGCCCCTCGTCGTTCAGGTGCAGCACCGCGAGCGGCAGCTCGTCGAGATCGCGCGCGTCCACCGGCGCGCTCTCGTGGCCGTCGAGGTCGAAGACGAAGATCTCGCGGACCGCCCGGGCGCCCTCGCCGGTCTCGTTCGAGAACAGCCGCACCGCGCGCTCGGCCCCTTCGCGGTCGACGAGCCGCATCCGCCCCGTGGCGCCGGAGGCCGCGCTCGCGGCGAGCCGGTCAGCGACCTCGGGCGCGAAGCGCTCGCGGAAGCGGTCGTTGGTCTCGATCAGGCCGCTCGGCTCGACGCGCAGATAGGCGAAGGGCGCGTCCTCGTAGGGCTCCGGCGCGCTCGGCAGCACGGCCCGCTCGAGCGTGTCGGCGTCGAGCAGACGCCAGACGAGCGCGTCGTCGTCGACGAGGGTGACCGACAGATGCGCCGTGCCCCCGCCGCGCCGTCCCACGCTGTGCAGCGCGAAGCCCACCCCCGCCGCGCCGCGGGTCATGCGGTAGACGAGCGAGGGATCGCAGACGACGACGCGCGCGAGCAGCTCGGCGATACGGCGGCCGCCCGCCCCCCGGTCGCCGCACGCGGCGACCATGGCGTCGTTGACGTCGAGCAGCTCGCCGCCGAAGCGGGCGAGCGCCACGGGCTCGGCCGCCCCGGCGAGCGTGGCGGGCAGCGCCGGCGTCGTCCGGGTGCGGCGCGCCAGCGTGCGCAGGCCCGGCGGCAGCGCCGCCAGTACCGCGAGCGATGCCGCCCCGGCGTCGGACGGCACCGAGAACGCCGTGGCAGCGCCTGCCAGAAGGACGAGCGAGACGATCAGCATGGGCGCTCCGTCGGAGTGAGCCTGCACCATTAGCACCATAGATCGTTAACCAAACAACAAGATCGTGATCCGGGCTCACGATCGCGACAGCCGTGCTGCGAAAAAGCCGTCGCCGCGCTCGCGACCCGGGAGGAAACGGCGCCGCGCGTCCTCCACGAACCCGCCCTGGCGTTCGAGGAAGGCGTCGACACGCGCCTCGCCCTCCTCGGCGAGCAGCGAGCAGGTCGCGTAGGCGAGGGTGCCGCCCGGACGCAGATAGCCCGCCGCCTCCGACAGCACGCGGTCCTGGAGCGCCGTCAGCGCATCGAGCCGCTCGGGCGTCAGCCGCCAGCGCGCATCCGGCTCGCGCCGCCAGGTGCCGCTGCCCGAGCAGGGCGCGTCGACGAACACCAGGTCGAAGCGCGCGGCGCCCTCGAGATCGCCCGGCCGGGCGATCTCGAGCGAGACGCCGGCGCGCGCGGCGCGAGCGGGCAGATCGGCCATGCGCCCGGGCGCCGCGTCGTGGGCGACGAAGCGGCCGCGTCCCCCGACGGCGGCGGCGAGCGCCAGGATCTTGCCACCGCCGCCGGCGCAGTAGTCGAGCACGGCCCCGCCCGCGGCGGGCGCGGCGAGAAGGGCGGTGGCCTGGCTCGCCGCGTCCTGGATCTCGACGAGCCCCTCGGTGTAGGCCGCGCTCGCGGCGACGCGGCGCGCGCCGTCGACCACGCGCAGCGCGTCCGGCGCGAGCGGAGCGGACACGGTCGTGACCCCCTCCCCCGCGAGGCGACGCGCGGCCTCCTCCCGGCTCGCCTTCGACCGGTTGGCGCGCAGATCAAGCGGCGCGCGCTCGCCGAGGGCGTCGAGCGCCGTCTCGGGCACGGCGCCGAGCCGGTCGAGCAGCCAGTCCGGCAGGTCGAGGCGCACGCCTCGCGGCGCGCCGGCGAGGCGCGCGGCACGGCGCTCGGGATCGAGCGCGTCGAGGGCGCGGCGCTCCTCGGTCGAGAGGGGGGCCGGGGCGTGGGGCGCGCCGAGATCGGCGAGCGCCGCAGGGTCGACGAGACGGGTCCGGGCCAGCACGGCGCGGCGCGGGTCGAACCGTGCGAGATCGCCGCCCGGATCGCCGCCGCCGGCGAGCCATTGCAGGCTGCGCGCGCGGCGCGCGACGTCGTAGGCGATATCGCCCACAGCGCGGCGGTCGCCGCTGCCGGCGAAGCGACGCGCCCGCCCCCAGCGCAGGAGCGCGTGGTCGAGCCCGCCACCCGACGCATGCCAAGCGTCCAGCACCTCGATCGCCGCCTGCAGCCGCGCCCCCGGCCTCATGCCCGCCGCCGTCCTCGCCTCGCGCCCGCCATCGTCTTCTCCTGCGCCGGCCACGCCTCCCTTCGGGCGTTCGTGGACGGAGCCAACGCACGAGCGGGACCGAGGGCCTGCGACCCGCGCGGAAAATCCGTGGTCGCCCGGCACGGCGCCGAGGGCACCGCCGGGGTCGCGCCCGCGTTCGTCCGTCGCAGCCGAGGGAGGACGCGATGGAGACGATCGAGCTGGAGCCGGCGCGCCTCGGCCCCGACCTCGCCGGACGGGTCGCCGCCGATCTCGCCGAGGCGATCGGGCGAAACGGCGTCGCGCGCCTCGCGGTGCCCGGCGGCGAGGGGCCGGAGCCCTTCCTGACCGCGCTCGGCGAGACGGCGCTCGACTGGGAGCGGGTGGTGGTCACGCTGACCGACGAGCGCCGGGTGCCGCTCGATCACCCGCGCTCGAACCAGCGCCTGGTCCAGCGCACGCTGTTCGCGGGTGGCGCCGCCGCAGCGCGCTTCGTCCCCCTCCTGCCCGACGCGCAGGGGCGCTGGGGGGGCATCGAGGCGATCGGACAGGCGCTGCGCGCCGAGGCCCTGCCGCTCGACGTCGCCGTGCTCGGCACCGGCACCGACGGCCACACCGCCTCGCTGATCCCCGACGCGGAGGGGCTCGACACCCTGCTCGCGCCCTCGGGCGATGCGGTTGTCTGCACGCTGAGCGCGGCCTCTGCCGAGGAGGAACGCGTGACGCTCACCGCGCCGGTGCTCGCGGCGGCGCGGCGGCTCTACGTCTTCGCCGTGAGCCGCGCCGCCTGCGACGCGCTCGACGCCGCGCTCGGCGTCGAGGACGAGCGCGGCGCACCACTCGCGCGAGTGCTGCGCGACGCACGGCACGTCACCGTCCTGCGCGCCCGCGACGGCTGAGGCCGGCGTCGGCGGGCCACGGCCTCGCACCCGGCTAAGCGGCGTCTCCGTCGCCCGTGGCCGCCTCCGGGACGAGCCACACCATGGGGCGCGCACCGCAGGACCCGGAGTGAGGCCATGAGCGCGAGAGGCGACCGCGACACCCGTATCGTCTACGAGATCTACCCCCGCTCCTGGCGCGACACGACCGGCAGCGGCGAGGGGGACTTGGCGGGCGTCACGGCCGGGCTCGATCACGTGGCCGCGCTGGGCGCCGACACGCTCTGGCTCGCGCCATTCTACCCCTCGCCCTGGGCCGACGGCGGCTACGACATCGCCGACCACTGCGGCGTCGACCCGCGCTTCGGCGACCTCGACGACTTCGCGCGCCTGCGCGAGGCCACCGCCGGGCGCGGGCTCGACCTGATCGTCGACCTCGTGCTCAACCACACCTCGGACCGCCACGACTGGTTCCTGAGAGCCTCGGCCCGCGAGGAGGGCTACGACGACTACTACGTCTTCGCCGACCCGAAGCCGGACGGGACGCCGCCGAACAACTGGCGCAGCTTCTTCGGCGAGCAGGCATGGCGCTGGGTCGCGCAGCGCCGGCAGTACGTGCTGACGCAGTTCCTGCACTGCCAGCCGTGCCTGGACCTGCGCAACCCGGCGGTGCAGGCGGCGCAGCAGAAGACGCTCGACTGCTGGCGCTCGCGCGGCGTCGACGGCTTCCGCCTCGACGCGGTCTGCTCGTACCTCTACGACCGCTCGCTCGCCGACAACCCGCCGGCCGATCCGGCGGTGCGCGAGGCCAGCGCCAACCCCGGCCACAACCCCTACGCCTGGCAGGACCACGTCTACGACATGCTGCCGGGCGACGGTCAGACCGTCGCCTCGATGCTGCGTCGCTGGGCCGGGCCGGACGCCTTCCTGCTCGGCGAGATCAACTCCGGCAACCGCTCGATCGGGCTCGCGCGCGACTTCGCCCGCCCCGGACGGCTGGACGCGGGCTACACGGTCGACCTGCTCGGCGGGCCGCCGAGCGCCGGGGGCGTCGCGCGTCTGCTCGACGCGCTCGACGGCGGGCCGATCGCCTGGGCGCTCTCGACCCACGACCACGCCCGCCACGCGAGCCGCATGGGCGACGGCTCGGCGCGGGACGCCCGGCTCTTCGCCGTCCTCCTGATCGCGCTGCCGGGGCATCTGATGCTCTACCAGGGCGAGGAGCTCGGCCTGCCCCAGCCCGATCTGCCCTTCGATGCGATCACCGACCCGTTCGACAAGCTCTACTACCCGCTCGGACCGGGGCGCGAGGGCGCGCGGGTGCCGATCCCCTGGCGGGCCGAGGCGCCACACGTCGGCTTCACGAACGGCACGCCCTGGATCGCGATGCCGGAGGGCTGGTCGGGCCATGCCGTCGACGCCCAGGAGCGCGACGCGGGGTCGGTGCTCGCCTTCTACCGCCGCGCGCTCGCGCTCAGGCGTCGCGAGGCGGCGCTGCACTCGGGCGAGGCCGAGGTCGGCGATGCCACGGGCGACATGCTGGTGATCGAGCGCCACGCCGGGCGCGAGCGGCTGTGCTGCGCGATCAACTTCTCGTCCGAGCGCCGCGCCGCGCCGTGCTCGGGCGAGCCGCTGATCGCGAGCGCGCCGCTGGTCGGCGGCGACCGCCTCGGCCCGCGCAGCGCGGCGATCTGGCGCGTCGGCTGAACTCGCGCCGCCCGCGGCGCGTCCGGTCGCCGGGCGGGTTCGACGGGAGGCGCGGGATGGACGGGTTAGGACGACGAGGTCGCCGCCAGCGGCCGCGCGGCGCCCCGACGCGCCTTCGGCGATGATCGACGCCGCCTATACCGGTTTCACGACCCTGGCCTTCCTCGCCTGGGTCGTGCTGATCGGCTTCCCCTCGTGGGCCGAGGTCCGGGCCCGCGTGCTCGGCCGTGCCGTGCCCGCGCTGTTCGCCGGGGCCTATGTCGCGCTGCTGCCGGCGCTCGCGGTCGAGCTGGCGCAGGCGCCGGACGCCTTCGCCACGCTGGACGGCCTCGCCGCGCTCCTGACCGCGAACGAGGCGATCGTGCTCGCGGCCTGGCTGCACTACCTCGCCTTCGACCTGCTGGTCGGCCGCACGGTCCTCGACGACGGCCGGTCACTCGGCATGCCGCACCGCTGGCTGATCGCGCCGCTCGTGTTCTGCTTCCTCGCCGGCCCGCTCGGGTGGCTGCTCTTCCAAGGCCTGCGTATCCTCTGGACGCGACGCACGCCGAGCGCGGCCGGCTGACGCGCTTGCCGCCGACTGGCGGCGGACGACATCCCCCTCAGGCGAGGCCGAGGGAGAGAGCCATGGCGCTCGACGACGCCGTCCGCATCGAGGCGCCGGGCGTGACCCCGGCCACGGCGCCGCTCGGCTTCTGGGCCGCCTACCGCACCGCGCGGCGCAACGTGCTGGAGCTGATCCCCGAGGCCGCCTACCGCGAGCCGGTGCTGACGGGCGGCAGGAACCCCGGCTGGATCATGGTCATGGACCCGCCCGCGCTGGAGCGGGTGTTCAAGCGCGCCGAGGCCTACCCGAAGTCGCGCATCCTGAAGCGGCTGATGCGCCCGCGCCGCGGCGAGAACCTGGTGATCGCCGAGGGCGCGGCCTGGCGCTGGCGCCGCCGCGCGATGGCGGGGCCCTTCGCGCCCGCCGCCGTCGCCGCCTGCGCCCCGGCCGTCGCCTCGGCCGCCGAGACGGCCTGCCGGCGTCTCCGAGAGAGCGGCGGCCGGGCGGTCGACGTCCACCCGGTGATGGTCGACGCCTCCTGCGACGTGATCTGCGACGTCGCGCTCTCGGGGCGAGAGGCGGTCGACCGCGAGCGGCTGACCGCCAGCGTCAACGCCTTCGTACGCCGCTCGGCGCGGATCTCGCTGCTCGATCTCCTCGGCGCGCCCGGCTGGCTGCCACGGCCGGGCGAACTGATGGGGGGCGGGCGCGCGGGCATGGACCGGATGCTCGACGCCATCGTCGCCGCGCGGCTCGCGCGCGGGCCTTCCGGGCCGCCCGACCTTCTCGACCTGATGATCGCCGCGCGCGACCCCGAGACCGGCCGAGGCCTCGACACGGTCGGGCTGCGCAACGACCTCGCCGCCTTCCTGTTCGCCGGCCACGAGACCACGGCGCTGGCGCTCAGTTGGAGCCTCTGGATCCTCGCCGCCGCCCCCGCGGTGCAGGACCGTGCGGCCGAGGAGGCGCGCGCCGCGCTCGGGGCCGAAGCAGCGACGGCCGAAGCCTACGAGCGCCTGCCATATGTCCGCCGGGTGGTCGAGGAGGCGCTGCGGCTGTTTCCGCCCGCGGGCTTCCTGACGCGCACCGCTGCCGAGGACGACGAACTCGCCGGCCGCCCGGTACGCAAGGGCCAGAGCGTGATCCTGCCGATCTACGCGCTGCACCGCCACAAAGCGCTCTGGGCGCGGCCGACCGCGATCGACCCCGACCGCTTCGCGCTCGAGCGCGCGGCCGGGCGTCACCGCTTCGCCTACCTCCCCTTCGGCGCGGGACCGCGGGTCTGCATCGGCGCGAGCCTCGCGATGATCGAGGCGACGCTGATCCTCGCGACGCTGGTGGCGAGGCTGCGCGTGACGGCGCCGGAGGGACGGCCCCCGAAGCCCGCCATGTGGTTCACGCTGCGTCCGGAGGGCGGCATCCCGCTCGAAGTCTCGCCGCGCTAGACGCGCGCCCTGCCCGGGCGGCTCGCCCGGACGCGGTGGCCGCGGACGACACGTCGGGCGAGAGCCCGCGCCATCTCAGCCGATGTCGTCGCCCTCGGCCGGGCGGGCGCGGCGGATGCGCACCATCGCCCAGTGGAGGAGTTCGGTCAGCACGCCGAGCACGGAGGTCGCGGTGATGGTCAGCACCACGAGCGGCACGTCGACCACCAGCTCGAACAGCGGCGCCGTCTCGGCTGAGGCGAAGCGCAGGAACACGCCGACGTCGCCGATCGAGCCGTCGAACACCGCCTCGGCGGTCGCGAAGCCGAGATAGAGCACGCCCGAGACCACGATCGACAGGAGCCCCGCCCAGACGCCGTTGGCCACCGCCACGACCACGCCCCAGCCCTGGCGGCTCGCGAGGTTGACGAAGCCGACGCCGGCGGCGGCCACCGGGCCGAGGGTGCCCATGACCGGCACCTCGGCGAGCAGGTCGGCCGCCTCGGGCCGCGAGAGCGCCCAGTTGACCGCCCAGGCCATCAGCACCGCGCAGAGTATGCGGAACGTAAGCATCGCCCCCGTCCGGTCCCCCTTCCGGTCCCCTCTCCGCCGACGGCCTCGCCGTCCGCGGCCCCGAGCGCCGCGCGGCGCCTAGGGTCGTCTTCCCGCGCCGACCGGGCGGCGGGCGCTCAACCGTTCTTCGCCGACATCACCTGCGTCGCGTCGGTGGTGCCGGCCATGAAACAGGACGCGCAGCTCACCAGGTACAGCTCCCGTATCCGCTGGAAGCGCTCGTCGAACCCCATGGCGCGACCCTCGTCCCGCCGGGCATTGAAACGCTGACGCCATGGGCGCAGGGTACGCAAACAACCGTCGCCGAACTCCGGAGAGCCCACCACCGCCATGCCCGCCTTCGTGGCCTCGCGCCGAAGCACGCTCGGCGACGGGAGCATGCCCCCGGGGAAGGTGAACTTCCGGATAAAGTCCGTCCCCCTTCGGTAACTGGAGAACAGCCGATCGGCAACAGTGATCGCCCGCAGCGCGGCCACGCGTCCCGCGGCGGGGCGCGCCGAGGCTTTCGAAGAACACCGGCCCGTGGCGATCGCCCATCGCCTCGACCATCGCGATCGAGGGGACCCGGCGGATCGCGGCGATCGCCCCGGGCCCCGTGCCGGACCGGGGGCCTCGGGGCGTCCGCTCAACGGTCGCGGTGATAGGCGGCGAGCGCTCTCTCCCGACCCTTCTTGTGCTCGACGATCGGCGCCGGACGCGGGTCGCCGGGGTCCAGGCCCCAGCTTCGTGGCGCCGCCTCGAAGAAGGCGAGCGCGTCCTCGTGCGGGCTCTCCCGGCCCTCGGCGAGGAAGCGGTCGCGGTAGGCGCCGCCCTTGTCGAACTTCTGCGCCTGCGTCATCGGGTTGAAGATGCGGAAGTAGGGCGTCGCGTCCGGGCCGGAGCCGGCCGACCACTGCCAGCCCATGCTGTTGGAGGCGACGTCCCAGTCGATCAGGCAGTCGCGGAACCAGCGCTCGCCGACCTTCCAGTGCGTCATCAGGTGCTTGGTCAGCACGTTGGCCACCAGCATCCGCATCCGGTTGTGCATCCTGCCCGTGACGTAGAGCTCGCGCATGGCCGCATCGACCATCTCGAAGCCGGTGCGGCCCCGCTTCCAGGCGCGCGCGTCGTCGTTGTCGTCCCGCCAGGGAAAAGCGTCCCAGGCCGAGCGCCAGTTCTCGGTCTCCATGCGCGGGGTGTGGTAGAGCAGGTGGTAGGAGAACTCGCGCCAGGCCAGCTCCTGCAGCCAGGCCTCGGCGCTCTTCGCCGCCTCGCCCGACAGCCGCTCCATCGCCGCCGTGCCCTCGGCCCAGGCGCGACGCGGCGACAGCTCGCCGGTGGCGAAGTGCTCCGACAGGGTCGAGGTGCCGTCCCCCGCGGGAAAGTCGCGCTCGGCGTCGTAGCGGGCGATCCCCTCCTGCACGAAGGCGTCCAGACGGGCGAGCGCGGCCTCCTCGCCGGGCGCGGCGAAGCGCGCGACCACCGCGGCGCCGCGGCCCATCAGCCCCTCCAGCCCCCAGTCGTCGAGCGCGTCGCTCCCGGGCCAGCGCTCGGGGGGCGCGAGGTCGGCGGGCTCGGCGAGCGGCTCGCCCGGATCGCGCCCGCGCACCGCCTTCCAGTACGGGGTGTAGACCTTGTAGTAGCCGCCCGAGCCGGTCTCGACCGTCCAGGGCTCGAACAGCAGGCAGCCGTTCACCGAGACCGCGTCGAGCCCGTCCTCCCTGAGCCCGGCCTTGACGGCGGTGTCACGTTCCATCGCCGCGAGGTCGTACTGTCGCGCCCAGACCACACCGGTCGCGCCGGTCTCGCGGGCGAGGGCGCGCAGCGCCTCGAGCGCGTCGCCACGACGCAACACGAGCCGGCTGCCACGCGCTTCCAGCCGGCGCGCGAGGTCGGCGAGCGAGCGGCCCATCCGCCACAGGGGCGCGCGACCGTAGCTGTCCTCTATCGCCGGATCGAGCACGAACACCGGGATCACCGGGCCGCCGCGCCCGAGCGCCGCGTCGAGCGCGGGGTTGTCGTCGAGGCGCAGGTCGCGGCGCAGCCACAGGAGTGTCGTTTCGGTGTCGTCGCTCATAGCAACTGTCGCCTAAATGCCAGGAAGGTGGTGCGCGCGAGAGCTGGATCGGGCATAGAGAACATCAACGAACGGGAAACCGTGCGTACCGCATACGTTCCGTGCAACGGGGGAGGAACGCATGAGCGTGATCGATCTGGCCGAGCGCCGCCGCCGGCGCGACGAAGCCCTGAAGCCCGCGCCGAGCGCGTCCGAGGCGCTCGCCGAGGCGCGGATGCGCATCACCACGCTGGAGAGGACGCTGGCGCTCACCGCGCGCGACAACGCCCGCAACCGCGAGCGTGCCGAACGGGCGGAAGCGGTGCTGCGCGCGGCCGGGATCGCGTTGCCCGACGGCTCGTCGCGGGCCATGCCGTGAGAGAGGCGGCCGGCGCGATCACGCGCGCCGGCCTCGCCGAGCCCGCGAGCGGACGCATCGCCGCCGAGGGACTCGCCGCGATCGACGCAGGCAGCGACTACCACGCCCGCGCCGACGCGATGGCGCGCGTGGCGCTGGCGATGTTCGAGGACTATCTCGCGCTGTCGCGCCGCATCCCCTGGCTCGCCAAGCGCGCCTTCGAGACGCGCGACTGGCCGCGGTCGGTGGCGCTGAGCCAGGCGCGCATCCGCGTCTTCGGCGACTCGATCGAGCGCGCCGCCCCGGTGCTGGAGGACGCGCTGCGCCGGCAGGACCGCATGGGCGGGTTCTGGAACGCGGTCGAGGAGCGCTTCCGCCTGCGCCTCGAAGGGCGCTACGAGGCGGAGCTGGCGCTCGCCTATCTCGCCACGATCCGCCGACGCATCTACGAGGACAGCTGGGTGCCGGTCGACTACCACCGCCTGCGACCCCAGACCTCGGGGCGGCCGGCGTTCCTGCGCCGCTTCGAGATCGGCGGGCCGATCGCGCCCGAGCACGTCGACCGCCTGCTGGACCTGCCCGGCCTCGACGTCGCCTGGGCCTCGCGCGGGAAGGACGCGGGCCTCGCCGCCGAGCGCACCAACGAGGCGTTCGCGGGCGGGATCGCCTGGATCGACATGGTCGAGGCCGGCTTCTACCGCAACCGCGGCGCCTATCTCGTCGGCGAGCTGGCCGAGCTTTCCGGCGACACCCACCCCTTCGCGCTCGCGCTCCTGCACGGCCCCGACGGCGCCTACGTCGACGCCGTGCTCACGCGCGAGACCACGCTGCGCCACGTGTTCTCGTCCACGCTCGCCAACTTCCACGTCACGCTGACCGACTACCACGCGCTGGTCGACTTCCTGCACCGGCTGATGCCGTCCCGCCCGCACGGGCTGCACTACTCGACGGTGGGCTACAACCACGTCGGCAAGCTCGCGGTGATGGAGCAGATCGAGGACGCGCTCGACGCCTCGGAGGCGCGGCTCGACTTCGCGCCGGGGCCGCGCGGGTCGGTCGCGATCGGCTTCACCGCCGAGGGGCTCGACTACGTGCTGAAGGTGATCCGCGACACGCCCACCGACAGCTACAAGTGGGATCGCTGGGACGGCGTTCCTTCGGTGCTGGCCAAGTACCGCCGGGTCCACGAGATCAACCGATCCGGCTCGATGCTCGACAACATCATCTACTCGAACCTGACGCTGCCGCGCGCGCGCTTCGCCGACGCGCTGATCGCCGAGCTGCTCGACGAGGCGGGCGGCTCGGTGGTCGAGGCCGGCAACGGCGAGATCTTCTTTCGCCACCTGATCGCGCAGCGGCGCATGGTACCGGTGCCGCTCTATCTGGAGGACTGCTCGGCCGAGGACGCCGAGGCGGTGGTGATCCGCCTCGGGCAGTGCATCCGCAACAACGCCGCCTCCAACGTGTTCAACCGCGACCTCGACGGGCGCAACTACGGCGTCGGCGGGCTGCGCTTCGTCCACCTGTTCGACTACGACGCGACAGAGACGCTGACCGAGGTCAAGGTGCGCACCAACGCCGAGCGCGAGTTCGGCGACGAGGAGGTGCCCGACTGGTTCTTCGAGGACGGCCCCGTGTTCCTGCCCGAGGAGCTGGAAGCGCACCTGCGCCTGCCCACGCGCGCGCTCCGCCGGCTGTTCCGCGAGGCGCACGGCGAGCTGCTCACGGCCGAGTACTGGACGCGGATGCAGCGTCTCCTGGTCGAGGGGCGCGTGCCGCGCGTGCGCATCTACCCGCGCGCGAGCCAGCTGCGCCCGCCGATCCCGCCGCGCCGATTGGTCTCTTCCTGAGGACCGCGCCCGCGTCTTCCCTATGGCGAACAGCGTGCTAGCTTGCCGGGCTAACGTAGCGTCCGCTCCGGTCGGACGCGTGCCGAAACGGGATGCAAGCGATGACCCCGCCGGAAGGGACGATCGCCCCGTCGCGCCCACGCCGCCTGCGCGACTTCCGCCGCGCCGACTGGTGGGCGGTGGCCAAGGGCGTGTCGAACGGGATCGGCGAGAACGAGCTGACGCTGATCGCCGCCGGGGTCGCCTTCTACGGCTTCCTCGCGCTGTTCCCGCTGATCGCCGCCCTCGTCGCGCTCTACGGGATCATGGAGAACCCCGCCGAGGTCGGCCGCCAGCTCTCGGCCGCGGGCGAGTTCGCGCCGCCCGGCGCCTGGGACGCGGTCGAGGGCCAGATCCGCGAGATCGCCTCGGCCGGGCGCACCCGCCTCGGCTACGCCTCGCTCGTGAGCCTCGCGCTCGCGCTCTGGACGGCGCGCGCGAGCGTCGGCGCGATCGTGCGCGGGCTCAACATCGTCTACCGCGTGCCCGAGAAGCGCGGCTTCGTCTCCGACACGCTGGTCGCCTACGCGATGACCCTCGCCGTGGTGCTCGTCGCCCTCGTCTCCCTGATCGCGGTGGTGATCCTGCCGGGCGTGCTCGCGATCTTCCCGGTGGGCAGCGCCACGGAGATCGCGGTACGCCTCGGGCGCTGGCCGATCCTGTTCGCGGCGATGCTGTTCGTGCTCGGGCTGCTCTACCGCTACGGCCCGGCCGAGCCGCGGCCCTACATGACCTGGGTCTCGACCGGCGCGATCGCGGCGCTGGTGCTGTGGTTCCTGGGCTCGGGCGCGTTCTCGTTCTACGTGCGCCACTTCGCGAGCTACAACGAGACCTACGGCTCGCTCGTTACATGGACAGTCAAGAGGCCGTCTCAGGTGGTTGCGCGGAGGGTCCAGGCAGGGGCCGCGCGCGACGCGCAGCGCCCCCCAAGCGGCTGGCGGAGCGGCGCGCGCGGCCCCTACCCGGACCCGTCCCGGCGTTTGCCGGTCAGCCCTCGGGCGAGGCATCGATCGGCTCCCCGAGGTCGGCCAGCAACGCCT
>JBHJHI010000018.1:0-15256 GCA_050330995.1 Paracoccaceae bacterium | reverse complement strand
TGACCCGAGGCAGTCATTCGCGGTGTGGCCTTGGAGGTGAGCCTTCGTCCGGCTCCCGGGGACGTAGGCTCTCGATTCGCTCCAAGCTCGATATCCACTGGTGGCACCCGCGCCAGTATCGTCTTTCCAGCTCCCGAGATGTCTCGCTTCTGCGCGCCTGTATGATTAATGGACAAAATATCCACTGCTACGCGACCTGCCGCGACAGCCAATCTCTTGATCTTGCTACCATTTCAGCAAATGATTGTATTTCTTACCGTGCTTTCTCCTTTCTCATATTCAATTCTTCTGCATTAAGATTTTGATATCGGCATCAGGAACGGTTGTGGACCCCTGCTGCGCTTCTGTGTTTGTGGTGGAGTGAACAATGCAGGCAACAAGATCGGGATACCTTCTCTCGTCTTTCATAGGAGTTCTCGCTTGCGCTGCTCCGGAGCTAGCTGATGCTCAGAAGAGGACGCCAGTCGAGCTGCGCTCCAAGGACGGATCGGTGACGGTCTCGGGCGATCTGAAAAAGATCGAGCGGGGTTTCTATTGGCTGGATGTCGCCGGCGTCGGCGAACTGAAGATCGAGGCGAGCAAGGTCGACTGCATCGGCCTTGTCTGCCCCGCAGCACCGGTGCCGGTCGACCCGCGCTTCGGCATCCACGGCTCGCGCACCGTCGGCACCACGCTGATCCCGAACCTGCTGCGCGGCTACGCGGCCAGCATCGGCGCGACCATGGAGATCGAGCCGACCGACGACCCGGCCGCGCGCGTCGTGCGCCTCATCGACGCCGATGGCTCGCTGCGCGCGGAGATCGACCTGCAGACGCGCGGCTCGGGCAGCGCCTTTCCCGGCCTCGCGAGCGGGGCGGCCGAGATCGGCCTCGCCGACCGACGCATGAAGGACAAGGACCTCGCCAAGCTCGCGAAGGGCGGCATCGGCGAGCTTCGCGACACCGAGAACGAGACCGTCCTCGGCGTTGACGGCATCGCGGTCATCGTCCACCCCGACAACCCGGTGAGGAACCTCACGAGCCTCGAGATCGCCAAGATCTGGTCGGGCGAGATCGACAACTGGCTCGAACTCGGTGGCGGCGACGTGCCGATCGCCGTCAACTCCTTCGGCGAGAGCTCGGGCGACCGCGCCGTGCTGATGGACGCGCTGGTGCGCCCGCACGGGCGCGACGAGCGCGGCGACGTCGAGCGCTTCAAGGCGTACCAGGACATGGTGGACGCGGTGATGGCCGACCGCGGCGGCATCGGCTTCGTCGGGCGCTGGCTCGCCAAGACCAACGACGTCAAGCTGCTCACCATCCGCGAGACCTGCGGACTGCTCTCTCCGCCGACCGATTTCCGCATGAAGATCGAGGGCTACGCGCTCTCGCGCCGGCTCTACGCCTACACCCGTCCGGGCGGGATCCATCCCGAGGCCGAGGCCTTCCTCGACTGGACGCTGACCGACGCGGCGCAGCCCTACATCAAGGAGGCGCACTTCATCGACCGCGACCTCGAGCGCATGCGCCTCGAGGACATGGGCATGATGCTCGTGCACACCGCCGCCGTGGAGCCCGACTTCGACGGCGCGCAGTATTCCGAGATGATGCGCGAACTGCGCCAGGCCGACCGGCTCAGCGTCTCGTTCCGCTTCAAGACGGGCTCGAGCGCGCTTGATGTCGAGTCGGTGCGCAACCTGCGCGAGCTGGCCGGGCGCATGGAGAGCGGCGAGTTCGCCGGCCACGAGGTACTGCTCGTCGGCTTCGCCGATTCGGTTGGCGCGCGTACGCGCAACACCGGGCTCGCGGAGCGCCGTGCGCTCGCGGTGCGTGACATTCTCACCGAGGCGCTCTCGCCGGAGACGGTCGCGACGCTGAAGCTGACGCCGATGAGCTTCGGCGAGTTGCTGCCACTGTCGTGCAACGACGACGAGACCGGACGGGCACGCAACCGTCGCGTCGAGGTCTGGATCCGGCTGCCACGCGACGCGCCTGCCCTCTGATCACCAGGGGATCCTCGTTGGAGCGTGGAACATGTCGCTCCGCCGGCCGATCCGGCCGGCGGACAGCAGGCGTCGCCTTCTGGCGCACCTCGGGCGACCAAGCTGCGCCCGGTCCTCTTACGGTGGCCGCTGTCCGTGGCGGCATCGACGGCCGGCCGTTTCTACACGGCCAAGACCCATAGCTGCCCTCGACATCGGTGGATCCGGCCTCTGGCCTGTACCCGGCTGAGGGCGGCCAAGCATGCTTACTCCCGAGGCCCGCGATCCCTCCGACTGAGCGCGGCGAAGAGGCGGTCGTGGCGAACCGGCTTCACGAGGCGCTCGGCGTCGGCGAGGTCCTCGGGTAGCTCCATGGCCGCGTAGCCGGTGAGGAAGACGAAGGGCACGCCGAGGGCGAGACAGGCCCGGGCGACGGGGAAGGAGCGGCCCTCGCGCAGGTTGATGTCGAGCACCGCCGCGTCGAGGCCCTCGGTCACGAGCGGGAGCGCCGCGGCGACGCTCGACGCCGGGCCCGCCACCGTATGGCCGCGATCCTCGGCGCCGGCCTCGAGGTCCCTGGCGAGCAGCGCCTCGTCCTCGACGATCAGGATGTGCAACGCTCCTCCTCTCGGCTCATCCGGTCGCCTCGCCGGCGTCCTCGCCGAGCGGCGCGTCGAGGGTGTAGCGCACGCCGTCGGGCTCGAAGCGCAGCTCGCCCTCGCCCCCGGTCATGTAAGGCCCCGCCTTGCGGATCAGTTCCGAGCCGAAACCGCCGTGCGAGGGTGGACCGTCGATCTCGACGCCGAGTTCCTTCCAGTAGAACACGAGCCGCGGGGCGTCCACGCCAACGCGCGCCCAGGAGACCTCGACGCGCCCGCCCTCGACCGCGAGCGCGCCGTGCTTGCGCGCGTTGGTCACCAGCTCGTGCACGATCAGTCCGAGCCCCTGCGCCGTCGCGCGCTCGAGCGCCAGCGCCTCGCCCGTAAGCCGCACGCGATCCGCGCCGTCGAGCGCCTCGACCTCCGCAGCGACGAGCGCGCGCAGGTCCACCCGCTCGTCCGACCGCGCGGCCAGCAGGTCCTGCGTGCGCTCCAGTGCGACGAGGCGCTCCTCGAAACGCCGCGCGACGGTCCCGAGCTCGCCGCCCGAGCGGTACGAGAGGCGGTGGAGCGCATGGATGTTGGCGAAGAGGTTCTTCACCCGGTGCTGCAACTCGTCGAGCAGCACGCGGGTGCGCCGGTCGGCGCGGCGCTGCTCGGTGACGTCGATGTTCATGCCGACCCGCTCGCGGATCGCGCCGTTTCCCTCCCGGATGGGCGCGGCGCGCACCACCGTGTCGCGCCACTCGCCCGAGGGCGCGTGCCAGACGCGGAACTCGGCCTCGAAGGTCGCGCCCCCGGCGACGGCCTCGCGCCATTCGCGCGCGGCCCGATCGCGGTCGGCGGGGTGCACGGCCGCGGTCCAGCCCTCGCCGAGCCACTGCTCCGACGTCTGCCCGGTGAAGGCGCGCCAGCTCGGGCTGTCCTCCGAGACGCGGCCTTCCGGGTCGGTGGTCCAGACCATCGCGGCCGAGGTCTCGACGAGGGCGCGAAAGCGCGCCTCGCTCTCGCGCACCCGCTGCTCGGCCTCGCGCCGCTCGGTGATGTCCACGAAGGTGACCACCACACCGCCGAGGCGGTCGCCGCTCGCGCGGTAGGGCAGCGCGCGGCGCAGGAACCAGCGCCCGCCAGCGCCGTGCACCTCGCCCTCGCGCGGGCGCAGGTCGTCGAACACGGCGCGCGCGTCGGCGACGAAGGCCTCGTCCTCGAAGTGCATGGCGAAGTCGGTGACGGGCCGGCCGCGGTCGGTGTCCTCGAGCGAGAAGAGCTGGCGCATGTGCGGGGTGAACCAGCGGATGCGCAGCTCGCGGTCGAGGAACAGCGTCGCCACGTCCGTCGAGGACAGCAGGTTGTCGAGGTCGTTGGTGCGCCGCTCCAGCTCGGCGACCTTGTTCTGGAGCTGGGCGTTGACGGTGTTCAGCTCCTCGTTGAGCGACTGCAGCTCCTCCTTCGAGGTCTCCAGCTCCTCGTTGGCGGCCTGGTACTCCTCGTTGATCGAGGAGATTTCCTCGTTCGAGGCCTGCAGCGCCTCGTTCGAGCTCTCGAGCTGGGCGATGGTCTGGCGCAGCTCCTCGCGCGAGTGGCGCAGCGCCTCCTCGAGCGCGCCCTCGTCCACGGGGGGCGCGGCGGAGCCGGGCGCCGCCTCCGCCGGCGCGCCGGCCACGAAGGAGACGAGAAGCCGCGTCGCGTCCTCGCCGGCGGCGGCGAGCGGGCGGACGTGCACCGTGACGGCGGCGGCGTCGGCGCGGGCGGTCGGGCGCGCGTCGAAGCGCGCGGGCCGGCCGGTCTTGAGCGCCTGGTCGGCCGCCGCCCGCAGCCGCGCGGCGAGGCCCGGGCGCACGAGGCGCACGAGGTCCTGCGTCGGCTCGCCCGGAGGCTGGGCGAGCCAGAGCGAGACGTCGCCCTCGAAATAGAGCGTCTGCAGGCGGTGATCGACGAGCACCGAGGGCGGCGCGAAGGCCTCGACGAGCGCGGCGCGGGTGCGCTCGGCCACGCCCGGCGCGCGCGCGGGCTCGGTGCGCCCCGCCGGCCGCTGCGGCCGTGGGGGGAGCGCCTGCTCGGGCGGAAGCCGCACGCCGTGCCGGCTCGCGCCCGTGCGGCGGTAGATGCGGTGGCGCGCCATCACGGGCTCGAACAGCGCGCTGCGCTCGCCGGCGGACTCGGCCGCGCCGAGGAACAGGAAGCCGCCCTCGCCGAGCGCGAAATGCAGCGTGGCGAGCACCCGCTCCTGCGCCTCGGGCTTGAGGTAGATCAGCAGGTTGCGGCAGCAGGCCACGTCGAGGCGCGAGAACGGCGGGTCGCTGAGCAGGTTCTGCGGCGCGACCACGATGCTCTCGCGCAGGTGCGGCTTGGCGACGTAGCCCTCGCCGTCGCGGTCGAAGAAGCGGCGCAGCCGCTCGGGCGGCATGGCCTCGGCGACCGCGCCGGCGAAGGTGCCGGTGCGCGCGCGCTCGAGCGCCTCCTCGGCGGGGTCGGTGGCGAAGACCTTGAGCGAGATCTCGCGGCCCGCGTCCTCGGCCGCCTCGAGGAAGAGCATGGCGAGCGAGTAGGCCTCCTCGCCGGTGGCGCAGCCCGGCGTCCAGGCGCGGATGTCGCCGCCGGGCTCGGCCTCGGCGACCATCGGGCGGACCACCGCGCGTTCGAGCGCGCCCCAGGCCTCCTCGTCGCGGAAGAAGGCGGTGACGTTGACGAGCAAGTCGCGCGCGAGCGCGGCCAGCTCGTCGCGGTCCTCGCGCAGCTTCGCGCGGTAGGCGGCGAGGTCGTCGAGGCCCGCGAGCCCCATGCGCCGGCTCACGCGGCGGTACAGCGTGCCCTGCTTGTACTCCGAGAAGTCGCGCCTCAGCCGCGAGCGCAGGAGGGCGACGATCTCCTCGAGCTGGCGCCGCACCGTCTCGTCGGGCGTCTCGGGCGTCGAGGCGGGGGCGTGCTCGGCGTAGGCGAGCGCGGCGGCGGGCAGCTCGGCCGCCGGCAGCACCGCGTCGGCGGCGCCGGCGGCGATGGTCGCGCGCGGCATCCCTGCGTGGCTCGCCTCGCCGGGCTCCTGCACGAAGACGGCGCCGTCGGCGGCCTTGATCGCGCGCGCGCCCGCCGAGCCGTTCGAGCCCGTCCCCGAGAGCACGACGCCGATGGCGCGGGGGCCGAGCTGGTCGGCGACGCTCTCGAACAGGCGGTCCACCGGGTGGCGCGGCCGGTCGCCGGCGGCGCGGATGCACAGACGCGCGCCGTCGAGCACCAGCGCCTCGTCGGGCACGATGACGTAGACGGTGTCGCGCGCGACGATGGTGTCCTCGTCCACCTCGACGACCGGCATGGCCGTGGCGCGCCCGAGGATCTCGGCGAGGTGGCTCTGGATGTCGGGGCTGAGGTGCTGGACCACGACCCAGGCGACGCCGGCGTCGGCGGGAGCGGCGGCGAAGAACGCCTGGAGCGCCCCGATGCCGCCGGCGGAGGCGCCGAGGGCGACGAGCGGGAAGTCGGGCACGGCGGTGCGGGCGTCGGGAGTGGTCATCGATCCTCAGGGCGGACGGATCGGAAGGGCGATCTTGGCAGACCCTAGCGGGGCCGCGTTCGAGTGTCCCATGTCATCGACGTGATGGGGCCGACGGCGAGCGATGGGTCGGGGCGCTCTATCGGCCGTCGAGGCTTCTCACGATCGAAGCGCGCGGTGACGGTGGGGCGCGATCGGCAACGCGTGTCCGAAGATGGCGCAAAGCCGACACCGCGAGGTTGCCTCGATCCCCGCCTCACCCCAACAGGAACCGCTCCAGCGAGCGCGCCACCGCCTCGATGCCGCCCTTGTCGATCACCTCGAAGCCGTGGGTGTTCTGCGTCGGCAGCCCGATCACCGCCGTGCGCGGGCGCAGGCCGGTGGCGCCGACGGCGCTCGCGTCCGAGAGGAAGCCGTCGAGCAGCGCCACCTGCGGGCGGTAGCCGGCCGCCTCGATCGCGCGGCGGAGATCGGCGGTCATCTCGGGGCTGTAGAGCCCCTTCTGGTCGCCGATCGAGACGATCGGGTCGGCGCTGAGCCGCGTGCCGTATTCCCTGGCGACCGGGCCGACCTCCAGCGCCAGCATCTCGGTGCCGGGCAGGGTGTGCGCGGCGTAGAGCGCGCCGGCGTTGGTCACCTCCTCCTGCACCGTCAGCACGAAGTAGAGATCGCGGTCGAGCGCCTCGCGCCGCGCCTTTATCGTGCGCAGCGCCAGGACGCCGGCCAGGATCAGCGCGCGGTCGTCCATGAAGTGCGCGCCGAGGCAGTCGCCGATCTCGACCACGTGGCGCTCCTCGGCCGAGATCACCACGAAGCTGCCGGCGTGGACGCCCACCGCCTCGACCGCCGCGCGCGAGAGCCCGGTCATCACGAACACGTCGTCCCAGCCGGGCCCTTCGGCGCGGATGTGGCTCATCTGCGGGTCCGAGCCCGAGCGGTGCAGCGAGCCGAGCGAGAAGGCGCCGCGCAGGATCTCGCCGTCGCCGATGACGTCGACGGCGCACTGGCCGAAGCTCATCGGGCGCACGCCGCCCAGGGCGACGACGCTGAGCGTGCCGTCCTCCTCGACGCGCTTCACCTGCATGGCGATCTCGTCGAGATGGGGCGCGACCACGATCGGGTCGCGGCCCTCGCGGCCCGCGCGGATCAGGCAGACGAGGTTGCCGGCGGGGTCGACCTCGATGGTGTCGGCGAGCGGCGCCAGCACCTCGCGGCAGAGATCGCGCACCTCGCCCTCCGCGCCCGAGGGGCCGCGCGCGCGGATCAGCCGGCGCAGGAGGTCGAGGTCGCCCTCGTCGAGCCCCGGCACCTCGCCGGGGGCGTAGCGCTCGCCGCGTGCCATGGGGATGCCCTCGCAGGCAGGGGACGGCCGGAGCCGTTCGCCGCCGGTGTCAGCCGACGATCTCCATCTCGGCGAAGAAGAACGCGATCTCGATCTTCGCGTTCTCCTCGCTGTCCGAGCCGTGCACCGAGTTCTCGCCGATCGAGAGCGCGTAGGCCTTGCGGATCGTGCCCTCGGCCGCCTCGGCCGGGTTGGTGGCGCCCATGACCTCGCGGTTCTTCGCCACCGCGTCCTCGCCTTCGAGCACCTGCACCACCACCGGAGCCGAGGCCATGAAGCTCGTCAGTTCGTCGTAGAACGGACGCTCCTTGTGGACGGCGTAGAACATCTGCGCATGCTCCTTCGTCATCAGGATGCGCTTCTGCGCCACGATGCGCAGCCCGGCTTCCTCCAGCTTGGCGCAGATCGCGCCGGTCAGGTTGCGCCGCGTGGCGTCGGGCTTGATGATCGAGAAGGTGCGGGTCACGGCCATGGGGGCGTCTCCTGGTCGGGCACGGCGAGATCGCGGGGGCGAGATCGCGGAAAACGGGGACGGGCGGCCCGGCCGCCCGCCGTGTCGGGGCGGTGGCTAGCACGCGGGACAGACCCATGAAAGCGCCTTTCGCGACCTTCGCGGCCTACAACGCCTGGGCCAACGCGCGTCTCTACGCGAGCCTCGCCCCGGTCCCGCCCGAGGATCTGGCGCGCGATCTCGGCGCCTTCTTCGGCTCGATCCTGGTCACGCTGAACCACGTCATGGTCGCCGACCTGATCTGGCTCGCGCGCTTTCGCGGCCAGCGCCCGCCGCCCTTCGCGCTCGACCACGTGCTGCACGACGACCTCGCCGAGCTGTCGGCGGCACGGCGCGTGCTCGACGCCGACGTCGCGGCCTACGTCGACGGCCTCGACGCGGCGGCGCTCGCGGGGCGCTTCGCCTACCTGCGCGCCTCGACGGGCGAGCGGCTGGAGGAGCCGCTGATGCCCGCGCTCGCGCACCTGTTCAACCACCAGACCCACCACCGCGGGCAGGCGCACGCGATGCTGACCCGGCTCGGGCATCGCGCGCCCGCGCTCGACCTGATCTATTTCGCGCGCGAGGCGGGCTGATGCACTTCGAGGACTTCGTCGTCGGCCAGAGCTGGACCACCGGGCGGCGCCGGCTCGACGGCGACGAGATGATCGCCTTCGCCGAGGCCTGGGACTGGCAGCGCTTCCACCTCGACCCGGCCGCGGCGGCGGCCACGCCCTTCGGCGGCATCGTCGCCTCGGGCTTTCAGACCCTGCTCGTCGCCTTCGGGCTGACGCTCGATCTCGGGCTTTGGGACGAGAGCGGGCTCGGCAGCCCGGGCATGGACAGCGTGCGCTGGCTCGCGCCGGTGCGGCCGGGCGACACGCTCGACGTCGAGGTCGAGGTGATCGCCGCGCGGCCCTCGCGCTCGAAGCCCGACCGCGGCGTCGTCACCCTGGCGCACGACGTGCGCCGCGACGACGGCGCGACGGTGATGACCTTCGAGACCATGGTGATGCTCGCGCGCCGGGAGCCGACGGCGCCGGAGTGAGGCGAGCGCATCGCCCGCGCTCGCCTCGGGGCGCCGCTCCGGCTCAGGCGCGCCGGCGCGCGGCGAGGCCGAGGCCGCCGAGGCCCGCGAGCAGCAGGAGCGCCGGCGCCGGCAGCGGCACCGCGTTCACGTCGCCGACGCCCACGGGCAGGGTCGCCAGATAGCCGCCGTCCGGCAGGCTGTCGCTGACGCCCGCCGGCACCGTGCCGCCGTGGATCACGAACTCGCGCAACTCGAGCGGGAACAGATCGCTCGGCTGGTAGCCGTCGTTCAGATCGCCGGCCGCGTCGGCCGAGAGGTCGTAGGTGAAGTCGAAGCTCGTGGTGCCGTCCGTCGCCTCTGGGAAAGCGCCGTCCGGCGCGCCGTTGGCGGCGTTCAACGCCAGGATCACCGGGCCGTACTGGCTGAAGCCCTCGTTGATCTCGACGAAGCCGTCGCCGTCGCCGCCGTTGGCCTCCAGGTCCTGCGCGGCCGTGGGCGACACCGAATCGATCGGGTTGCCGTCGAGGCCGTCGGGGCCGTCGAACCGGCCGTGGATGTGCTGGACGTGCGGCTGGCCGGCCTCGAGCCCTTCGATCATGCCGTCGACCGTCAGCATCATCGTCGTCGGGTCGTAGTCGAGGTTCACCACGCCGCTGACGCCGGAATCGTTGATCCCGGTGACGTCGACGCGGAACAGCGCGGCGTCGGCAGGCAGGACGGCGGCCGTCGAGAGCGCCAGCGCGGCGGCGGTGAGGGTCGTGATACGCATGCCTGTCTCCATTGTCTCTGCGCCGCGTTCGCGGGACGCGGCCGGGGGAGGGGGCCGAACGAGGGCACCCCTGACCCTTGTCGTCGGGAGCGGTGCGAATGTTTCAGGACGGGGCGAAGAATCCCGGCGACGGTTTTCCGGCCCTCGGCGGTCCGGGGGCCTCGCGCGGCCCCGCCGGGCTTTGACCGCTCGCGCCCGGGCGGCTATGGCCCGCCCATGCTCACGATCGAGGATCTCGGCTACGCCATGGCCGGCCGGCCGCTGTTCGAGGGCGCCTCGGCGCGCCTGCCCGAACGCGCGCGCGTCGGCCTCGTCGGGCGCAACGGCACCGGCAAGACCACGCTGTTTCGCCTGATCCGTGCCGAGCTGAGCCCCGACCGCGGCGCGATCGCGATCCCGCCCCGCGCGCGCCTCGGCGGCGTCGCGCAGGAGGCGCCGGGCGACGAGCGCTCGCTCCTCGACACCGTGCTGGCGGCGGACGAGGAGCGCGCGCGTCTCCTGGCCGAGGCCGAGACGGCCGGGGACCCGACCCGCATCGCCGAGATCCAGGCGCGCCTCGTCGACATCGAGGCGCACTCGGCCGAGGCGCGCGCCGCCTCAATCCTGGCGGGGCTCGGGTTCGACGCCGAGGCGCAGGCGCGGCCGACGAAGGAGTTCTCGGGCGGCTGGCGCATGCGCGTGGCGCTCGCGGCGGTGCTGTTCGCCGCGCCGGATCTGCTGCTGCTCGACGAGCCGACCAACTACCTCGACCTCGAAGGCACGGTCTGGCTCGAGAGCTACCTCGCGCGCTACCCGCACGGGCTGATGCTGATCAGCCACGCCCGCGGGCTTCTGAACCGCGTGCCGACGCACATCCTGCACCTGCACGACCGGCGCCTGACCCTCTACACCGGCGACTTCGACGACTTCGACCGGATGCGCCGCGAGAAGATGGCGCTCCAGGCCGCGGGCGCGAAGAAGCAGGAGGCGCGCCGCGCGCACCTGCAGTCCTTCGTCGACCGCTTCCGCTACAAGGCCTCGAAGGCGCGACAGGCGCAGGCGCGGATCAAGATGCTGGAGAAGATGGAGCCGATCGCGGTCGAGGCCGACGCCGCGTCCCTGCCGATCCGCTTCCCCGAGCCGGAAGAGCTGCCGCCCCCGCTCATGCACGTCGAGGGCTGCGATCTGGGCTACGACGGCCGCGCGGTCTTGCGGCGCGTGTCGTTCCGGCTCGACCAGGACGACCGCGTGGCGCTTCTCGGCGCCAACGGGCAGGGCAAGTCGACCCTCGCCAAGCTGATCGCCGGCAAGCTCGCCCCCATGACGGGCGAGCGGCGGGTCTCGGGCAAGCTCAGGATCGGCTACTTCGCGCAGCACCAGCAGGACGAGCTGGTGATGGCCGAGACGCCGCTCGACCACATCCGCCGCGCGCGTCCCCTGGAGGCGCCGGGCCAGCTCCGCGCGCGGCTCGCGCGGTCGGGCATCGGCGCCGAGATCGCCGAGACGCCGGTCGCCTCGCTCTCGGGCGGGCAGAAGGCGCGGCTGCTTCTCTGCCTCGCCGCCCTCGACGCGCCGCACCTCCTGATCCTCGACGAGCCGACCAACCACCTCGATATGGAAAGCCGCGAGGCGCTGGTCGAGGCGCTGAACGGCTATGCCGGCGCGGTGATCCTGATCACCCACGACGCGCACCTGGTCGATCTCGCCGCCGACCGGCTCTGGCTCGTGAAGGACGGCCGCGTCGCCGCCTTCGAGGGCGATATGGAGGATTATCGCCGGCTTATCCTGTCGGCCGAGGCGCGGGGCGGCGGGGGACGCCTGGCCCTGGCCGAGGCGCAGCCCGCGCGCGAGCGCCGCCGCCGCGCCGACGGGCGCGCGGCGCTCGCGCCCTTGCGCGCCGAGCTGCGCGAGGCCGCGGCGCGGCTCGAGAAGATCGCCGATCTGCTCGCGCGGGTGGACGCGAAGCTCGCCGACCCCGCCCTCTACGACGGCCCGGCCGACCGGGTCACGGCGCTGAACGAGAAGCGCGCCGAGCTGATCGCGGCGCAGGAGCGGGCGGAGACGGCATGGCTGGCGGCGGGGGAGCGGCTGGAGGCGGCGGAGGCGGAATGAAGGTTGGGGTGGCGCCATCTTCAGAGATAGATGCCTGAGGTCAACTCGCGCCAAGCTGAGACTTCCTTGAAGGAAGTGCACTCTCTATAATGTTGAGCGTCTAATTTTCGGAAAGCCAGATATTATACTTTATCTTTATTGCCCTTCCAAATAAGGGCACTATTAAAATTACAAAGCAGTAAATAAGAAGGCTAGAGCATATATAGAGGGGCTCTACAGCCCCTCCGATTGAAGATTGATATGCACTGTCATTATCAAGCCAGCTGACTCTTATATATAAGAAGGAAACTACTCTCATAACTAAAAAAAATAGTTCTATTTAGAGTTAAGATTCAATAAAAATTGCAGCCACAACAGGCCCTAGTGGACTTAATATGCTGTTCATAAGGTATTAAACATGCGACACTGGTCTGATATCAGGGTTCGAACTTGAAATTTAATTATTGCTAGCCTCAAATAGTGCTGGAAATGGTGGGGATATTAGTTGGGCGGAGCAAGAAATTTTTAGTCTATAACCTACGACAATCCCCTCCAGAGATCGTCCTGTAGTATGTCGAGTTCGTATGGCTGAAACGGGTAACGACCTGACTGTCCCCTCACCCCGCCGACCATCCCTCCGCTGCCGCTATCGCGATCGGCGTCCGCCGCGCCGTCTCGGGATCGGCCAGGAACGCCGCCAGCACGGCCGGATAGAGCCGGTGCTCCATCGCCAGGGCCCGCACAGCGAGCGTCTCGGCCGTGTCGCCCGTCCGGACCGGCACCACCGCCTGGCCGAGGATGCGCCCCGCGTCCAGGTCCAGCGTCACCTCGTGGACGGTGCAGCCCGCGACCGCGCAGCCCTCGGCGAGGGTGCGGGCGAAGGTGTCGAGGCCCTTGAAGGCGGGCAGGAGCGAGGGGTGGATGTTGAGCATCCGCCCGGCCCAGGGCTCGATCAGCCGCGGCGTCATGATCCGCATGAAGCCCGCGCAGGCGACTACGTCGACGCCCGCGTCATGCAGCGCCGCGTCCACGGCGGCGTCGAACGGCTCGCGCCCGGCGTAGGCGCGATGGTCGAGCGCGACCGTCGCCACGCCGCGCCCGGCGGCCGATCCGAGGCCGCGCGCCTCGGGGCGGTTCGAGACCACCACCGCCGCCTCGGCGTCGAGCCGGCCGTCGTCGATCGCGTCGAGGATCGCGGTCATGTTGGTGCCGCGCCCCGAGATCAGGAGGCCGAGGCGGGGTCGTCTCATGCCAGCGGGCCCTCGTAGACGACGCCCGGCGCTTCGGCCGCGACGATCTCGCCGCAGAGCCACGCTGTCTCGCCCGCCTCGCACAGCGCGTCCAGCACGGCGTCCGCGTCCGCTGCCGCGACCGCGATCACCAGCCCGACGCCGCAGTTGTAGGTGCGCAGCGCCTCGGTCTCCTCGAGCCCGGCCGCCCCGATCAGCCAGCCGAAGACCGGCGGCAGGGGCCGGGCGCCCAGATCGACCCGCGCGGCGGTGCCGGGAGCCAGCACGCGCGGCAGGTTCTCGGAGAGGCCCCCGCCGGTGACGTGCGCGATCGCGCGGACCTCGCCCGCCGCCATCGTCTCGCGCGCGGCCCGGACGTAGAGCCGCGTCGGCCTCAGCAGCGCCTCGCCGAGCGTGGCGTCCGGCTCGAAGGGGGCGGGCGCATCCCAGCCGAGCCCCTCGCGCGCGACCGTGCGGCGCACGAGGCTGTAGCCGTTCGAATGCACCCCCGAGGAGGCGAGCGCGATCAGCTTATCGCCCGGCCGGGTCGCTCGCGGCAGCAGGCGGCCGCGCTCGGCCGCGCCGACGGCGAAGCCCGCGAGGTCGAAGTCGCCGTCCGCGTACATCCCCGGCATCTCGGCGGTCTCGCCGCCGAGGAGCGCGCAGCCGGCCTCGGCGCAGGCACGCGCGATCCCCTCGACCACCCGTGCGGCGGTGTCGACCGACAGGCGCCCGGTGGCGAAATAGTCGAGGAAGAACAGCGGCTCGGCGCCCTGGCAGACGAGATCGTTGACGCACATCGCCACGAGGTCCTGGCCGATGGTGTCGACCGCGCCGGTGTCGATCGCGAGGCGCAGCTTGGTGCCGACGCCGTCGGTCGCCGCGACCAGCACCGGGTCGTCGTAGCCGGCCGCCTTCGGGTCGAACAGCCCGCCGAAGGACCCGAGGCCCGCCATCACCCCGGCGCGGCGCGTCGCGGCGGCGGCGGGCTTGATGCGCTCGACCAGCGCGTTGCCGGCGTCGATGTCGACCCCGGCCGCGGCGTAGGTGAGCCGCCCCTTCTCGTCGTCGCCCATCGCCTCGCCTCCCGTGCTCCCGGCCCGCGGCTTAGACCAAACCCGCGCGGGGGAGAACCGCCGGCCCGCGTCCGGACGCGGGCCGACGCGTCGCGATTGACCCTCCCGCCGGGCCGGGCCTAAGCAGGCGCTCGCGCGTGGGCCTGTAGCTCAACGGTTAGAGCAGACCGCTCATAACGGTTTGGTTGGGGGTTCGAGTCCCTCCGGGCCTACGCGAGCCACCTTTTCGTTGCCTCTCAAGGGATTAACCTGACGTTGTCACTCTCGGTGTTGTGTCGCTGGCACAACGCAAGATCGGTGACGACATGCTCTCGCGACGCTACCTGCAACAGCCCCGAGGCACCGGGACGGGCTGGGTGTTCCGCATGAAGACCCCCGACGTCCTCTTGGGGCGCCCCAACCCGCGCCTCGGGGGCAAGCCCTACGGGCGCATGGTCCACGAAGGGCTCGGCACACGCTGCTTTCAGACGGCCGCGATCAAGCGCGACATCCTGACCGGCATGATCCGGCAAGAGGCGTTCAGGGCCTCGCGCGACTTCGCGGTGTCTGACGAAGCCGCCGCACGGTGGGCCGAGATGAAGCGGGCCGACGCCGGCAAGTCCAAGCTCACCATGGTCGTCACATTCGACAATGGCGAGGACGCGGAGACCGAGTGGGACCCAGCCGACGATCTGATCGCCGAGCAAGCCGAGCGGGTCGAACAGGTGCGCGGCACGGACGTTGCGCTTCGCTGGCACGCACTCGCCACCGGCAAGGCAGTCCCGTTCGCTCTCGCGGTGGACGAATACACGGACGCCCGCCGAGAGGACTTCGCCAAGAGCACGCTCAACGATCTGCCGACAGAGCGAAAGCGGTTCCTCGCCTTCGCCGGAGACCACGTCACGCTCCAGGACGTGGACCGGGTCATGGTCTATCGCTTCCTGAACGAATGGATGCCCGCGCAGCGGACCCATCGTGCCCCCGATGGCCCCGCAAGGGCCACCATCGAGCGCAGCAAGACGCTGCTAGGCGAGGTCTGGGATTGGGCACGGCAGTCGGGGATGCTGCCCTATGAACACCCTAATGCGCATTCCGGGCTCATCCGGTCAGGCGTTCCGATAACATCCGGTCGGTGATTCCGATCTGATCCGGTCACCGATTCCGGGGCATCCGGTCACCCGGGCCCCGGTCGGGAGCAGCGCCGCCGAGCGATCGTGCAGCGGGT
>JBHJHI010000017.1:0-41746 GCA_050330995.1 Paracoccaceae bacterium | reverse complement strand
GCAGCGGTCGCGGATCGCGCGCGCGAGGCGCAGCGCCGCGGCCTCGGCGCGGGCGATCTCGTCAGGGTCGACGAGGCGCCGGAGGTCGCGCCGGGTCAGCGCGTCGGTGCGGGTGGCGAGGCGCCGCCCCTCGCCCTCGGCCGCCTCGCCCGCGCCGTCGTCGGGCCCGCCGCGCTCCGTGCCGGCCTCGTCGCTCTCGGGCCCGTCCTCGACCGTGCGCGACCAGAGCGCCGGGCGCGAGGACGAGCGTCGGGGGGCTGCCGTCTCGCGGCGGCGCTCGCGTCCGGCGGAGAACCAGTAGGCGTCGAACAGCGCGTCGAAGCCGGCCCAGCTCTCGGCGTCGCGCGCGAGCAGGGTCTTGAGCGCGAGCCGCGCCTCGTGCGGGTCGGCAGCATCCACGGTGGCGAGGGCGTCGAGCGCGTCGCGGGTCTCGCCCGGCCCAGCCGCGAGCCCGTTCAGCCGCAGGTGCGCGAGGAAGCTCGCCAGCCGCTCGGCCGGCCCCGACGCGCGGACGGGGAAGCGCGCGCGGCCCACCGCGTCAGGCGGCCCGGCCGACGAGGCGCGCGAGGACTTCGGGCGCCACCGCCTCGCGGTCGGCCACGGTCTTCAGGAGGCACACGAGCGTCGCCTGCACCGTCGCCGGCTCGGCGGCGAGGTCGTTGACGCCGAGCCCCGCCAGCGCCGCGGCCCAGTCGAGCATCTCGGCGACGCCGGGCTTCTTCTCCAAGTCCTCGCGGCGCAGCGCCTGCACGGTGGCGACGATCTGGCGGGCGAGGCGGGGCTCCAGCGCCGGGCCACGCCACGCCAGGATCGCGAGCTCGGCCTCCGCGTCGGGATAGCCGACATGGGCGTAGAGACAGCGCCGGCGCAGCGCGTCCGAGAGATCGCGCGTGCCGTTGGCGGTCAGGATCACCATCGGCCGCACGCGCGCGCGGATGGTGCCGAGTTCGGGGATGGAGACCTGGAAGTCGGACAGTACTTCCAGGAGATAGGCCTCGAACTCCTCGTCGGCGCGGTCGATCTCGTCGATCAGCAGGACCGGCGCTTCCGCGGCGGTGATCGCCTCCAGGAGCGGGCGGCGCATGAGGAAGCGCTCGTCGAACAGCTTCTCCTCGGTGGTCGCCTCCCCTCCCGCCTCGGCGGCGCGGATCGCGAGGAGCTGGCGCTGATAGTTCCACTCGTAGATCGCCGAGCCGGCGTCGAGCCCTTCGTAGCACTGCAGCCGGATGAGACGGGCGTCGCGGATCGCGGCCAGCGCCTTGGCGATCTCGGTCTTGCCGACGCCGGCCGGGCCTTCGACCAGGAGCGGGCGGCCGAGCGCGAGGGCGAGGTGCAGCGCCATCGCGAGCGCCTCGTCGGCGACGTAGCCGGCTTCCATGAGGCGCGCGCGCAGGGCGCGATGGCCGGCCTCGGCGGGGGCCTCACTCATGGACCAGCAGCTCCGCCTCGATCTCGACGGCCATGCCGAAGGGCGGCACGGCCGCGACGGCGGTGCGCGCGTGGCGGCCGACCTCCTCGCCGAAGACGTCGAGCACGAGGCGCGAGAAGCCGTCGAGCACGACGTGGGGCCGATCGTAGCCCGGCGCGGCGTTGACGAGACCGAGCACGCGGCACCAGCCCGCGACGCGGTCGAGCTCGCCGAGGGCCGCGGCGAGGCTGCCGAGGACCGAAAGGCCCGCCTCGCGTGCGAGCGCGACGGCCTCCGCCTCGCTCACCTCGGCGCCGACGCGGCCGAGCGGCTCGCGCGGCGCGCCGGGTTCGCCCGGTCCGTGCCCGGCGACGAAGACGCGTGGGCCCCGGACGTTGACCCATGTGAAGGCCTGACCGGCGGCGGACATGGGCCGCGGAAGGCTCAGCCCCAGCGCCGCGATCCGCCGCTCGACCGCGCCCACGGCGACCTCAGCCGTGCATGCCGAGGCGCTCGGCTGTCTTCCAGACGCGCCAGTGGTCGTGGGGCATGTGCGTCTGGGTGAGCCCGAAGGGTCGGAAGGCGTCGTGCACCGCGTTCGAGAAGCAGGGCACGCCGCCGACGTTCGGGCTCTCGCCCACCCCCTTGGCGCCGATCGGGTGGTGCGGGCTCGGCGTCACGGTGTGGTCGGTCACGTAGTGCGGCGTCTCCCAGGCCGTCGGCAGGAAGAAGTCCATCAGCGTGCCGGTGAGGACGTTGCCCATCTCGTCGTAGGCGATCTCCTGGCCCATGGCGATGGCGAGCGCGTCGGTCAGCCCGCCGTGCACCTGCCCCTCGATGATCATCGGGTTGATGCGCGTGCCGCAGTCGTCGAGGGCGTAGAACGAGCGCACGTCCACGACGCCCGTGTCCACGTCCACGTCCACGACCGAAACGTAGGCGCCGAAGGGGTAGGTCATGTTCGGGGGGTCGTAGTAGCTGACCGCCTCCAGCCCCGGCTCGACGCCGGGGATCGCCTGGTTGTAGGCGGCGAAGGCGATGTCCTTCATGGTCTTGAAGCGCTCGGGCGCGCCCTTCACGGCGAAGCGGTCCACGTCGAATTCCACGTCGTCGTCGTGGACCTCCAGGAGGTAGGCCGCGATCATCTGCGCCTTGGCGCGGATCTTGCGCCCGGCCATCGCCGTGGCCGCCCCCGCCACCGGTGTCGAGCGCGAGCCGTAGGTGCCGAGGCCGTAGGGCGCGGTGTCGGTATCGCCCTCCTCCACCGTGATGTCGTCGGCGGGTATGCCGATCTCGGAGGCGAGGATCTGCGCGAAGGTGGTGGCGTGGCCCTGCCCCTGGCTGATGGTGCCGAGCCGCGCGATGGCGCTGCCGGTCGGGTGGATGCGGATCTCGCAGCTGTCGAACATCCCGAGGCCGAGGATGTCGCAGTTCTTGACCGGCCCGGCACCGACGATCTCGGTGAAGAAGCTGAGGCCGATGCCCATCAGGGTCCGCGTCTCGCCGCGCCTGAACGTCTCGACGCGCTCGGCCTGCTCGCGGCGCAGACCCTCGTAGTCCACGGCCGCGAGCGCCTTGTCCCAGGCCGTGTGGTAGTCGCCCGAGTCGTATTCCCACCCCAGCGCCGAGGTGTAGGGGAACTGCTCGGCGCGGATGAAATTGCGCCGGCGAAGCTCCGCCGCGTCCATGTCGAGCCTGATCGCCAGCACCTCGATCATGCGCTCGATGAAGTAGGCGGCCTCGGTCACGCGGAAGGAGCAGCGGTAGGCGACGCCGCCCGGCGCCTTGTTGGTGTAGACGCCGTCGACCGAGAGGTAGGCGACGGGGATGTCGTAGGAGCCGGTGCAGATGTTGAAGAAGCCGGCCGGGAACTTGGTCGGGTCGGCGCAGGCGTCGAAGCCGCCGTGGTCGGCGGTCACCTTGCACCAGAGGCCAGTGATCTTGCCGTCCCTGGTCGCAGCGATCCTGCCGTCCATCCAGTAGTCGCGCGCGAAGGCGGTGGACATCAGGTTGTCCATCCGGTCCTCGACCCACTTCACCGGCCGGCCCGTGACGATCGAGCCCACGATCGAGCAGACGTAGCCCGGATAGACCCCGACCTTGTTGCCGAAGCCCCCGCCGATGTCGGGCGAGATCACGCGGATGTTGTGCTCGGCGATGCCGGAGATCAGCGAGGCCACCGTGCGCGCCGCGTGGGGCGCCTGGAAGGTGCCGTGCAGCGTCAGCTTGCCGGTGACCTTGTCCATGTCGGCGACACAGCCGCAGGTCTCCAGGGGGCACGGGTGGGTGCGGTGGTAGTAGATCGTCTCCTCGGCGACGACGTCGGCCTCGGCGAGCACCGCCTCGGTGCCGGCCCTGTCGCCCTGCTCCCAGGTGAAGATGTGGTTGTGGTGACGGCGCGGCCCGTGCGCGCCCTCGGTCTTGCCCTCCAGATCCTCGCGCAGCACCGGCGCATCCGGCTTCAGCGCCTCGAAGGGGTCGGTGACGACGGGAAGCTCCTCGTACTCGACCTCGACCAGCTCGACCGCGTCGGCGGCGACGTAGCGGTCCTCGGCGATGACGAAGGCGACCTCCTGGCCCTGGAACAGCACCTTGCCGTCGGCGAGCACCATCTGCTTGTCGCCCGCGAGCGTCGGCATCCAGTGCAGGCCGAGCGGCGCCAGATCCGCCGCCGTCAGCACCGCGACGACGCCGGGCAGCGCCTTGGCCGCCTCGGCGTCGATCGAGACGACGCGGGCGTGGGCGTAAGGTGAGCGCACGAAGTCGCCGAACAGCATGCCCGGCAGCACGATGTCGTCGGTGTAGCGCCCGCGCCCCTGGGTGAAGCGCACGTCCTCGACGCGCTTGCGCGCGCAGCCCGTCCCCTTGAGCCTAGCGGCGCGGTCCTCGGCGGTCGGGGGGCTCATCTCGTTCATTCGGCCGCTTCCTTCTGCGCCGCCATCGCGTCCGAGGCCGCCATGATCGCCTTGACGATGTTCTGATAGCCCGTGCAGCGGCAGAGGTTGCCGGCCATGCCGAAGCGCACCTCCTCCTCCGTGGGTCGCGGGTTCTCCTGCAGGAGGCGATGGGCGCGCACGATCATGCCGGGCGTGCAGTAGCCGCACTGCAGCCCGTGGTGCTCGCGGAACATCTCCTGGATCACGCCGAGGCTGCCGTCAGGGTTGGTCATCCCCTCGACGGTAGTGATCTCGGCGCCCTCGGCCTGGGCGACGAACACGGTGCAGGCCTTCACCGAGCGGCCGTCCATGTCGACGGTGCAGGCGCCGCAGTGCGAGCTCTCGCAGCCGACGTGCGCGCCGGTGAGGCGCAGCTCCTCGCGCAGGAAGTGGACCAGCAGCGTGCGCGGCTCGGCGAGCCCTTCGACGGGCCTGCCGTTCACGCGCAGGGTAACGTGCATCTTCTTGGCCATCTCTCCCCCCTCAGGCCGCGCGCGCCTGCGCCCGCGCGATCGCGCGGCGCAGCATCACGCCGGCGACGTGTCGCTTGAACTCGACGGGGCCGCGGTTGTCGGGCGCGGGGTCGATCGCGGCGAGCATGGCCGCGACCGCGCCCTCGACGTCGCCCGAGGCCAGCGCGTCGGACGCCTCGGCCGAGTACACCGGCGTCGGGCCGAGGTTGGTCATCGCGATCGCCGCCCCCGAGGGGCCGGTCAGCACCGCGGCAGCGGCGGTGGCGTAGTCGCCGATCTTGCGCTTCTGCTTCTCGTAGGCGTGGCCGGTACCGCGCGGCGTGGCCGAAAGGCGGATCTCGGTCAGGATCTCGCCGTCGTCGCGCGCGGTCTCGTAGGCGCCGAGGTAGAAGTCGCGCGCCGCGACCTCGCGCGTGCCCTCGGGGCCGGTGACCGCAAAGGCCGCGTCGAGGCACTGCATCAGCCCTGGCATGTCGTTGCCCGGATCGCCGTTGGCGACGTTGCCGCCCACCGTGCCCATCGCGCGCACCTGCGGGTCGGCGATCTGCAGCGCCGCCTCGCGGATCAGCGGGCAGGCGCGCGCGAGCCCCTCGTGCTCGATCAGCTCGGCCTGGGTGGTCATCGCGCCGATGCGCACCGCCTCGCCCTCGACCGCGATGCCCTTCAGCTCGGCCAGCCCGCGCAGGTCGATCAGGTGCTCGACCGAGGCCATGCGCAGCTTCATCATCGGGATCAGGCTGTGGCCGCCGGCGAGCACGCGCGCGTCCTCGCCCAGCTGGCCGATCAGGCGCACCGCCTCGGCGACGCTCGCCGGGCGGTGGTAGTCGAAGGCCGCTGGAATCACGGCGTTTCCTCCCCGGAGGGCCCGCGCCGGCCGCGAGCCGCGTTCTCGGTCGGCCTGCTCTGCGTCAAGCCTTCGAGAGAACATCTCTGACCGGCGCGCGGTCCGCGCTCAAGTCGCAGTCTCCGCAAACGGGCGTCACCCGCCGAAAACGCGGCGTCTGGAAAAGCCCGCGGGAGGGCCGTCCCGCGTTCGTCTTGGCTCCGGACCGGCGGGCCCCGGGGGCGCGGAAGGGCGCGACCGACCGGCCCCGATCGTCGCGGTCCCCGTTCAGGCGAACTCGATGCCCTCGCACTTGAAGTCGCCGAGCTTGACCTCCTCGGCGAGCAGGTTGCCGTGGATGTCGGCGGCGCCGATCCAGCTCTCGGTCGCGTCGTCGATCTCGACCGACTTCATGTAGAGGAACTCGTCGGGCCGCCCCGGCACCAGCTTCAGCGAGGACGGCCCGCGCGAGGGCGTGCGCTCGCCGACGGGACGCACCTCGACGGTCTCGAACGTCTCGTCCGCCTCGATCAGCAGGTTGTTGCCCTTCTCGCGCTCGTCGGTCGGCTCGTGGAACGGCTCCAGCGACAGCTTGCGCGGGAAGAAGTACCAGCGCTCGCGCCAGGGGTGCCACTCGGCCGCCTCGTGGACGACGTAGCCGTCCTCGCCCACGCCGCAGGCCTCGCGCATGCGCTGGTAGGCGCGTCCCCAGTCCTCGCTCACGACCTTGTAGCCGTCCGGGTCGAGACGCTTGATCCATTCCTCGTGGCGCACCTTGCCGTGGCTGCCGACGATCAGCGCGTCGCCCTTGAGCGTCGCCCACTCGCACTTGAGGCCCTTCTGCGCCTCGTCGCCCGAGCCCGTCATCAGGATCTGGCGCGGAATGATCATGTGGTCGGGATCGCGCACCTCGCCGACGATGCCGGTGCGGTCGTCGAACACCAGCAGGTGGCGGCCCCACTTCACCAGCTCGGAGAACTCGCCGCCGCGGAAGGTATCGCCGTCCACCTCGCCGAACTTGGAGTAGACGTGGTGCTCGCCGCCCGCGTCGTTCGGGATCTGCTCGAACTCGTAGCGCACGCGGCCCGCCGCATCGACGTGGCGGTGCGCGCGATCGTAGCGCAGCCGCGCCATGAAGTAGGTCTCGCCGTCGTCGAGCGTCACCTGCGAGGCGTGGTCCTCGTCGGTGATCTGCACGATGGTGTAGCTCGACACGCTCTCGTCGTAGCGCTCCAGGCGTCGGCGGTCGTAGCTCATTGGGGGCCTCCCTCGCGGCGTGCCGGCGGGAACGCTCCCGGAGGCGTCCCGTGCAGCCGGACGACGCGAGGTCCGCCGCTTTCGTTGCGCGCCGGGGTCCGACGCCTCGGAGGCGCGCGGGTCGGTCCCGCCGCCGGGGCACGATCCAGCCCGCCCCCGTCGTCCCCGGCCGGCAGGGCCGCTCCCGACGAGCCGCGGCGTCACGCCACCGCCCTCGTGCTCGCTCGCGCGGAGGCCGGGCCGGAACGCCTCGCGATGCGCGAGCCCCCCGGCCGCGAGGCGCGCTTTACGCCCCATCGCGCGCGACTAGCTCGCGCTCTCGACGCCGGCGCGCTCGAGGGGGACCGTCATGACGCCGATCTATTTCTTCGGAACGCTGCGCGACGCGGACCTGCTCGCCGTGGTTATCGGCCGCCCGATCGGGGCGGGAGATGTCGTGACCGCCCACGCGCCCGGCCGCGAGGCGCGTCTCGCCCGCGGCCACGCCTACCCGGTGCTCTGCGACGCGCCCGGACGCGCGGCCGAGGGGGTGGTGTTCCACCCCGCCTCGGCGGACGAGGTCGAGGCGATCGCCTACTACGAGGAGGCCGAGTACGACCTCGTGGCGATCGAGGTGGAGACCGAGGACGGCCCCGTCGCGGCGCGCCACTTCGCCGCCACCGCCAAGATCGGCGCGAGCGAGACGCCCTTCGACCTCGCCGCCTGGCAGGCGCGCGCGAAGACCGTCGCGATCGAGGCCGCGCGCGAGCTGATGCCGCTGCGCGCGCATCTGCCGGCCGAGCGCATGGACGCCGTCGCTTGGCCCGGCATCATGAACCGCGCCCGCCAGCGCGCCCGCGCCATGGCCGAGACGCCGGTGCTCGCGGGCATCCGCCACGACTTCTCGCGCGAGCGCGACGTCGAGTGGGTGGCCCACGAGCGCCCGCTGGTCGAGTACCTCGCCGTCGAGCGCCACACCGTGCGCCACCGGCTGTTCTCGGGGGGCATGAGCGCGCCGGTGCATCGCCACACCGCCGCCTGGGGTGACGCGGTCACGGTGCTGCCCTGGGACCCCCGCCTCGACCGCGTCGTGCTGATCGAGCAGTTCCGCCCCGGCGCGGCGGCGCGGATGGACCCCAACCCGTGGTGCGTCGAGGTGCCGGCCGGCCGCATCGACGCCGACGAGGACGCCGAGACCGCGATCCGGCGCGAGGCCGAGGAGGAGACGGGCCTGACCCTCGGCCGCGTCGAGCGCTACCCGGGCTACTACCCGACGCCCGGCCTCTCGACCGAGCACTTGGGCGCCTTCGTCGGCGAGGCCGACCTCTCGGGCGGCGGCGAGGCGCTTCAGGGGGCGGCGGGCGAGGGCGAGGACATCCGCGCCTTCACGCTCTCGACCGACGAGGCGGTCGCGGCGATGCGCGCGGGCGCGGTCAACACCGGCCCCGCGCAGATCCTGCTCCTGTGGCTCGCGCTCGACCGCGGCCGCCTCGCCGCGCTCTGGCAGGGGCGCGGCGACGGCCCGGGCGAGGCGCTCCGGCGCTGACGCGGCCCCGCCGGCCGGTGCTGGCGCCGGAGGGCGGCGGCGCCTATGTCCCCGCTCTCGCCGCCGGGCTTGCGCGGCGCACGGCCGGCGCGTAGGGCTCGCGCGACAGCACCGGCGAGGCCGGCATCGATGGGAGGGGGACGTGGTCATGCGCGTCTGTGAGGACATGCCCGCCGCCGTGGGCGCGACGCCGCTGATCCGGCTCAAGCGCGCCTCGGAGGAGACGGGCTGCACGATCCTCGGCAAGGCCGAGTTCCTGAACCCCGGCCAGTCGGTCAAGGACCGCGCCGCGCTCTACATCATCCGCGACGCCGTCGCCCGCGGCCGTCTCCGCCCTGGCGGGCTGGGGGTCGAGGGCACCGCCGGCAACACCGGGATCGGGCTCAGCCTGGTCGGGCGCGCGATGGGCTTCGAGACCGTGATCGTCATCCCCGAGACGCAGAGCCAGGAGAAGAAGGACACCCTGAAGCTCTGCGGCGCGCGCCTCGTCGAGGTGCCGGCGGCTCCCTTCCGCAACCCGAACAACTACGTGCGCTACGCCAGACGGCTGGCCGAGCGGCTGGCGAAGGAGCACCCGCAGGGCGCGGTGTTCGCCGACCAGTTCGACAACACCGCCAACCGCCAGGCCCACGCCGAGACCACCGCGCCCGAGATCTGGGAGCAGACCGGGGGCGGGGTCGACGGCTTCATCTGCGCGGTCGGCTCGGGCGGCACGCTCGCGGGCGTGGCCGAGGGGCTGCGCGCGAGGAAGCCTGGCGTCGCGATCGGCCTTGCCGACCCGCACGGCGCCGCGCTCTACAGCTACTACACCACCGGCGAGCTGGCCGCCGAGGGCTCCTCGATCTCCGAGGGGATCGGCCAGGGGCGCATCACCGGCAATCTCGAAGGGCTCTCGGTCGACCACGCCTTCCGCATCGCCGACGCGGAGGGGCTGGAGATCACCTTCCGCCTCCTGCGCGAGGAAGGGCTCTGCCTCGGGCTGTCCTCGGGCATCAACGTCGCGGGCGCCATCCGCCTCGCGCGCGCGTTGGGGCCGGGCCACACTATCGTGACGATCCTCTGCGACTACGGCACGCGCTACCAGAGCCGGATCTACGACGCGGAATACCTGCGCTCGAAGGACCTGCCGGTGCCCGACTGGATGGAGGCGGACGGCTCGGCGCTGCCCACGGTCTTCGAGGACGCCTGAACATGACCGCGGCGGTCCTCGCCGCCCCCCTCGCCGCCCCGTGCGGGACGGTGCCCGCCGCTCCGGGCGGCGCGGCGGCCGCCGCCCGGCCGCGCCGTGCAGAGCGCCGGGCGGTGCCGGTCGGGCTGGTCCGGCTCGCGCTCGCCACGCTCCTCTGGCTCGCCGCGGGCGCGCTCGCCCAGGCGCAGTCGCCCGCCGGCGCGCCCGATTTCCGCACGGTGCTGAGCCAATACGACGCCGAGGCGGGCGACGTCGAGGCCCGCCTCGCCGAGGGCGACGCCGATCAGGCGGCGCTGCAGTCGATGCTGGAGACGCTGCTCGTCCAGCGCGAGGCGATCGGCCCGTTCGTCGAGCAGGTCGAGGCGCAGGCC
The DNA here is from genome assembly GCA_050330995.1 of Paracoccaceae bacterium. Lineage (GTDB taxonomy): Bacteria > Pseudomonadota > Alphaproteobacteria > Rhodobacterales > Rhodobacteraceae > Thermohalobaculum. Next base: position 31,764 of record JBHJHI010000017.1, on the reverse strand, counting down.
GCCCCCGTGCGCCGCCAGCTCGACGCGCTCGGCCCGCCGCCGGAGGACGCCACCGAGGCCGAGAGCGTGGCGAACGAGCGCGAGGCGCTGCAGGCGCGTCTCGGCGAGCTGGAGGCGCTGCGCCGCCGGCTCGAACAGGCCGACGCCCGCGCCGCCGCGCTGATCGACCGGCTGAACGCCGAGCGCCGCCGCCTGCTGACCGACCGCCTGCTCACCCGCCAGCGGATCCCGCTCGCGCCGGCGGTGCTGACCGAGGCGGCGGCCGGCCTCGCGACCCTCGGCATCGAGATCGGCGCGGAGGTGCGCCGCCGCCTCGCCGACCGCGCCGGCGAGCCGGCCGAGCTGCTCTTCCGCCTGACCGGCCCGCTCGCCGCCGTGCTCGCGACGGGAGCGGCGCTCTACCTGCTGCGCCGGCGCGTGCTGAAGCGCCTGCTCGCCTATCTCGACCAGCCGATGGCCGCCTCGCGCAAGATCATCGTCGGCGCGGGGCTGACGGCGGCGCGGCTGTTCCTGCCCTCGCTCGTGCTGGCGCTCGTGCTCGCCGCCGCGCTCGCGAGCCGGCTGTTCGGCCCGCTCGGCCAGGAGGTGCTCGAAGGGCTCGCGCGCACCGCGCTGATCCTGATTGCGGCCTCGGCGCTCGCGGCCGCCTACTTCTCGCCGCTCGTGGCGCAGCTGCGCCTCTCCAACCTCGACGACGCCAGCGCGCAGACGGCCAACAGCTACGTGATCGTGCTCGCCGCGCTCTACGGGCTCGACACGCTGTTCGTGCAGAACGCCGAGGACCTGGATCTGCCGATCGAGGCGGTGCAGCTCCTGAACCTCGCCTTCCTCACCCTCGGAGGCCTCGCGCTCTGGCGCTTCGAGCGCGCGGTGGCGAGCTACCGCCCCGAGGCGGCCGAGCCCGCGGAGCCGGTCGAGGAGGACGCCGACGCCGAGCGGCCCTCGGCCACGGCCCCGCCCCTGTTCGCGATCGGGCGCCTCCTGCTGATCGCGGTCGCCGTGGCGAGCCCGCTGCTCGCGCTCGCGGGCTACTTCGCCGCCTCGCGCTTCGCCTTCTACAACCCGCTCGTCACCGCGGCGCTGATCGGGGTGTTCGTGCTCGGCTTCGCGGTGGTGCGCGAGCTGGTCGAGGCGCTCGTCCGGCGCGCCTCCGAGCCCGCGGCTGCGCGGGCGAAGGGGCCGATCGCGCCCGCGGCCGCGGGCATGCCGGCGGCGGGCCCGGCGCCGGAGGCGAGCCGGCTCAGGCTCATCCCGGTGCTGGTCGGCTTCGTGCTGGTCTGCGCGGCCGTGCCGCTGATCGCGATGATCTGGGGCGCCGAGCGGGGCGATCTGATCGCGGGCTGGCAGGCGGTGCGCGACGGTGTCGCGATCGGCGAGGTCACGCTCGCGCCCACCGACATCGGCGTGTTCGTGCTCGCCTTCGGCGTCGTCTACCTCGCCGTGCGCGTGCTCCAGGCGATCCTGTCGCGCTCGGTCCTGCCGCTCACCAGCCTCGACGCGGGCGGGCGCGCGGCGATCAGCGCGGGCGTCGGCTATCTCGGCTTCGTCGTCGCCTTCCTGATCGGGATCGGCGCCGCCGGGCTCGACCTCTCCTCGCTCGCGATCGTGGCCGGCGCGCTCTCGGTCGGCATCGGCTTCGGGCTGCAGGCGGTCGTCAACAACTTCGTCTCGGGCCTCATCCTGCTGATCGAGCGCCCGATCAAGCCTGGCGACTGGGTCGAGCTGCCCTCGGGCATGGGCTACGTCCAGAAGATCAACGTGCGCTCGACGGTGATCGAGACCTTCGACCGCGCCTCGCTGATCGTGCCGAACTCCGAGCTGATCTCGGCCACCGTGATCAACTGGACGCACACCAACCTGAACGGGCGGATCATCGTCGGCGTGCGTGCCGCCTTCGGCTCGGACCCGCGCGCGGTCGAGCGCATCCTGCTCGACGTCGCCCGCAAGCACCCGCTGGTGCTGCGCCGGCCCCAGCCCTTCGTGCTGTTTCGCGGCTACAACGACTACGCGATGCTGTTCGAGGTGCGCGCGGTGCTGCGCGACGTGAACTGGATCCTGAACGCGCAGTCCGACTTCTACTTCGAGATCCACCGCCGCTTCGCCGATGCGGGGATCGAGGTCCCGGTTCAGTCGAGCCGGGTGACGATCGAGCGCGCGGGCGGCGACGCGTTTCAGGAGGAAGCTATCGCCCGACCCGGTCTGCGCGCCGTGCCCGCCGCGTCCCGCCCGCCCGCCGGGCCGGGGGAGCCCGCGATCGCGGGCGGCGACGGCGACGGCCGCTAGGGCGCCGCCCGGCCAGGACGCGCCCCGGGAGCGCCCCGGGAGCGCCCTCGCGAGGCCCGGACCGGACGGGTCGAGCCCTTGTCCGCCGTCTTGTCGCCGTATTGCGCGGCTAGGCGGTCCATCCAGGGACGATCTTGTCACGGGGCGGGACGAATGGCGATCGATGCGGACCGGCTGCGCACCTCGCTGTCGCTGGCCTTTCTCGCCTTCCTCGGCGGCGGCGCCTGGGCGATGCTCGGCCTGCCGCCCGTGGCGCAGGTGCGCGAGGGCGCCGAGTACCTCGTCGTGACCGACGAGGACGGCTACACCGGCTGGGAGCGGCTGAGCCACGACCTCGGCATCACGCCCTACCGCCTGACCCGCCGCAGCGACTACCGCCCCCCGGCCGGGCGCGACCACCGCCCGCTCGCGATCGAGGGTCTGTACGGGCGCGCCAGGCCCACCGTCTTCGTCGACTCCGTGGCCCGAACGCCGGCCTACACGGTGATCAACGCCTTTCTCGGCCGCGAGGACGCGGTTCACGCCGCGGTTCTGCTCGACCCGGCGGGCGAGGTGGCCCACGTCTGGCCGATCCGCGAGACGCTCGGCGGGCGCGCCGCCGACATGTCGATGCGGATGCCGCATGCGATCGAGGTGTTCCCCGACGGCTCGATCGTCACCGCGATCGACATGGGCGAGAGCCTGTCGCGCCTCGACGCCTGCGGCGACCCGATCTGGACCGTGCGCGCGAGCACGCACCACTCGGTCGCCCTCGACGGCGAGGGCGCGATCGTCACCTGGGACGACGCCGACATCGTCCGCCTCGACGCCGAGACGGGGCGCGAGCTGTCGCGGCTGAACCTCTACGACGTGATCGCCGCCAACCCAGACATCGACCCGCTGCAGGTGCTCCAGACCGACGGCGCGGGGCGCTCGGACTGGCTCGACGATCCCCTGCACCCCAACGACGCCGAGCCCCTGCCCGCGGCGATGGCCGCGGCCTTCCCCGGCTTCGAGGCGGGCGATCTCGCCGTCAGCTTCCGCTCGCTGAACCTGATCGCGGTTATCGACCCCGAGACCGCGCGGATCGAGTGGTGGCGCTCCGGCATCGGGCGGCGGCTGCACGACCCCGACTGGCGCCCGGACGGCACCATCGTGTTCTTCGACAACAACACCAATCGCGGCCCCTCGCGGGTGCGGCGCATCGAGCCCGCGACCATGGCGCTGGAGACGCTGGTCGATGGCGCCGATCACGACCTCTACACCGCCCGGCGCGGACGCCAGCAGATGCGCGAGGACGGCGCGGCCCTGGTCGTCTCCGCCTACCAGGGCCGGGTGGTCGAGATCGCCCCCGACGGCCGGGTGGTGTTCGAGTACCTGAACCGCTTCGACCCGGAGGACGGGCTGGTGGGCGTGGTCTCGGACGCGCTGGCGCTCGCGCCCGACTTCTTCGAGACGCCGCCCTCCTGCGCGCGCGAGGCGACGGGGGGTTGAACCGCGCCGGCCGCTCTGCGCTTGTCGCCCCGCGGGGACGGCTCCTCGTACGCGATGAGGAGCGATGATGGATTATCCCGGCACGGACGGGCAGGCGGCGGCGCGCCTCAGCGACCGCCCCGACTGGGGCTACCTGCTGCGCGAGGTCTACGAGATCTACCGCGACGCCGGCGCCGGCGGCTCGGAGGCGATCCGCCACCACCAGCGCCTCGTGCGCGAGGCGATCTCGCGCACCATGCGCGCCAACGCCCGCCTGATCGACCGCGAGCCCGAGACGAAGCCCGTCTGCCGCCATCTGAAGCGCGCGCTCGACCTCGGGCGGCTGCACAAGACGGCGCCGTTCATCCGCACGATCGAGAGCGTGTCGGACCACCTCGCCTGGCTCTGGGGCTACGACGAGGACGAGCTGCCGAGGCGGCTGTTCGACGGCTTCGCCTGGGCCGAGACCGCGGGACCCTCGGGGCCGGTCGAGAGCCGCGAGGTGATCCTCGGCCTCGTGCTGTTCGCGCCGGGAACGCGCTATCCCGCCCACCACCACGAGGGCATCGCCGAGAGCTACTACGTGCTCGCGGGTTCGGTCAGCCAGAACGACGACGGCGTGTTCGCGCCCGGCTCGATGATGTTCAACCCGCCCGGGCGGCGCCATCGCATCACCGTGGGCGGGCGCGACCCGGCGCTGCTCGCCTACGCCTGGATCGGGCCGGAGGACGCGCTCGCCGGGCAGAAGCTCTCGTTCAAGCGCGCGGACTGAGCCCGCGGCCCCGCGGCCGATCCCGACGCTTTCATCCCGGGTGCCTCCGACTCACGGAGGGCCGGGCATGTCCGGTGCGCCCGGAGGGCCGGGCGACGCGGCGTTGCATCGCGCCGGTGCGCGCCGTAGCACGATGGGGGCCGAACGACGGGAGGCGGGCGATGGTCGCGATAGGCAGCGAGACGGGCGATCTGGTCTCGACCGAGTGGCTCGCCGAGCGGCTCGGCGCGCCGGACGTGAAGGTGCTCGACGCGAGCTGGTATCTGCCGGGCGAAGGGCTCGACGCGAGGGCCGAGTACGCCGCCGCCCACATCCCCGGCGCGCGCTTCTTCGACATCGACGCGATCGCCGACGACGCCACCGCGCTGCCGCACATGCTGCCCCCCGTGGAGAAGTTCGTCACCCGCATGCGCGCCATGGGCATCGGCGACGGCCACCGGGTGATCGTCTACGACCAGAAGGGGCTGTTCTCGGCCGCGCGCGTCTGGTGGACCTTCCGCGTGTTCGGCCACGACGACGTCGCCGTGCTCGACGGCGGCCTGCCGAAGTGGATCGCCGAGGGCCGACCCGTCGAGGACACGCCTCCCGAGCCGCGCGAGCGCCACTTCACCGCGCGCCGCGACGCCTCCAAGGTGCGCGACGTCACGCAGGTGGCGCTGCAGACCAAGCTCGGCGAGGAGCAGATCGTCGACGCCCGATCGGCCGGACGCTTCGAGGGCGCCGAGCCGGAGCCCCGCGCCGGCCTGCGCGCGGGCCACATCCCCGGCTCGCTGAACCTGCCCTACCGCACGCTCCTGAACGAGGACGCCACCATGAAGGCGCCCGACGCGCTTCGCGCCGCTTTCGAGGCTGCCGGGGTCGATCTCGCGCGCCCGGTCGTGACCACCTGCGGCTCGGGCGTGACCGCGGCGATCCTCTCGCTCGCGCTCGCCCGCCTCGGCCACGGCGCCCACGCGCTCTACGACGGCTCCTGGGCCGAGTGGGGCAGCTACCCCGACCTCGCCGTCGAGACGGGGCCGGCGAGGCCCGCGCGATGAGCGAGACGGAGGAGGTGGTCGTCACCTTCCTCGCGATGGACGCGCCCCCGCGCACGCCGGTCCCCCCCGCCCCGGTGGGCCCGCGCCTCGCCGTGCTGGTGGCCGAGGACCCGCCGGTCGAGTGGTTCGTCTACCTCTACCGCGCCGTCGGCGCGCCCTACCGATGGACCGAGTGGACCGAGGACGCCACCGAGGAAGAGCGCCGCGCCTTCGTCGCCGACCCCAAGACCTCGGTCCACACGCTGATGCTCGACGGCTGGCCGGGCGGCTTCTTCATGCTCGACCGCCGGGTACCGGCGGTCTGCGACCTCTCGTACTTCGGCCTCGTGCCGCAGGCCGTCGGGCGGGGCCTCGGCCACTGGTTCCTGCGCATGGCGGTGGACGCGGCCTGGAGCGATCCGGGCTGCGTGCGGCTGACCGTCAACACCTGCACGCTGGACCATCCCCGCGCGCTCGCGACCTACCAGAAGGCGGGGTTCGAGGCGGTGCGGCGGGAGACGCGGCGGGTGTGAGGGCGTTGCGGCCGATCCGGGAACGGCCGGGCATGTAATCGTCCCCGGACGAAACCCGTCGGGGAAGGGACGACGACCGGGGATGAACGACGTCGCCGGACGCCGGGGTGGAGCGGATCCGGGCGACCGTCGCGCGTCTGACGCTGTTACGGCGAAGCTGGTGCGCGCTGGTCGCGATCGCGGTCGTCGCCGGCTGTCTTTTCCCGATCGCGACCACGGTGACGATCGCCTTCGGCGGCACGGCGGGCTGATGGTGCCGGGCTGGGCGTCCCTCCCGACCGGAGCCCCCTTCGCAGAAGGCGAAGCCGTCTCCCTTCTGGCTTGACTGCGGCGCCCATACACCACCCATCGCGTCCGTCCGGCTTCACGACTCAAAATATGGTTTTCAGCCGCTTGACCCGGCGCGCGAATCCGCCAACTCTGGCCCGCAGAGACGCGGCGGACACCACATCTGGGGACACTCCGAGGATATGGGGCCGCCGCGCCCCGAACCACGAGACCGACAACGGACCGTGCGGGCGGTCGCGTCGGCCGGACCTCTCCGGCCGGACGAGCCTCCGCGCGCCGCCAGAACGAGGGACACCCATGAAGATCGCGCGCCGGTTCACCACCGAAGGCTCCAGCGCCTACGACGGCATCGCCTTCCGCGCCGCCACCTCCGAGATCCGCCACCCCGACGGGCGGGTGGTGTTCCGGCTCGACGGCTTCGAGGTGCCCGCCCAGTTCTCCCAGGTCGCGGCCGACATCCTGGCGCAGAAGTACTTCCGCAAGGCCGGCGTCGCGGCAAAGCTGAAGCCCGTGCGCGAGAAGGGCGTGCCCGAGTTCCTGTGGCGCCGGGTGCCGGACGAGAAGGCGCTGGCCGAGCTGCCCGAGGCCGAGCGCGCCACCGGCGAGACCAGCGCCGCGCAGGTGTTCGACCGCCTCGCGGGCGCCTGGGCCTACTGGGGCTGGAAGACAGGCCTCTTCACCGAGGAGAGCGACGCGCGCGCCTACTACGACGAGATGCGCCACATGCTGGCGCGCCAGATGGCGGCGCCGAACAGCCCGCAGTGGTTCAACACCGGGCTCCACTGGGCCTACGGCATCGACGGCCCCTCGCAGGGTCACTACTACGTCGACCACGCGAGCGGCGTCTGCCACGCCGCGACCTCGGCCTACGAGCGGCCGCAGCCGCACGCCTGCTTCATCCAGTCGGTGTCCGACGACCTCGTCAACGAGGGCGGCATCATGGACCTCTGGACCCGCGAGGCGCGGCTCTTCAAGTACGGCTCGGGCACCGGCACCAACTTCTCGCGGCTGCGCGCCGAGGGCGAGCGCCTCGCGGGCGGCGGCAAGTCCTCGGGCCTGATGTCGTTTCTGAAGATCGGCGACCGCGCGGCGGGCGCCATCAAGTCGGGCGGCACCACCAGGCGGGCGGCCAAGATGGTGATCTGCGACATGGATCACCCCGACATCGAGGCCTTCGTCGACTGGAAGCTGCGCGAGGAGCGCAAGGTCTCGGCGCTGGTCGCGGGCTCGAAGCTGCACGAGCGGATGCTGAACGCCGTGCTCGACGCGGTGGCCGAGTGGGACGGCCGCGCCGAGGACGCCGCCGACCCGAAGGCCAACCCGAGCCTGAAGGCGGCGATGCACGAGGCGCGTCGCGCCATGATCCCCGACCCGATGCTGCGTCAGGCCCTCGCCTACGCGCGCCAGGGAGTGACGCGGATCGATTTCCCGGTGTTCGACACCGACTGGGATTCGGAAGCCTATCTCACCGTCTCGGGCCAGAACGCCAACAACTCGGTGCGCGTGACCGACGCCTTCCTGGGCGCGGTCGACGCGGACGCCGACTGGCAGCTCACGAACCGCACCGACGCCAGCGTGGCCAGGACCGTCAAGGCGGCGGATCTCTGGGCGAAGATCGGCGAGGCCGCCTGGGCCTGCGCCGACCCGGGCGTGCAGTTCCACGACACCATCAACGACTGGCACACCTGCGCGGCCGACGGCGCGATCCGGGCGTCGAACCCCTGCTCGGAGTACATGTTCCTCGACGACACCGCCTGCAATCTGGCGTCCTTGAACCTCGTGCAGTTCGACACCGCGGACGGCTTCGACGTGGACGCCTACGAGCACGCCGCGCGCCTCTGGACGGTGACGCTGGAGATCTCGGTGGCGATGGCGCAGTTCCCCTCGCGCGCGATCGCCGAGCGGTCCTACGCCTACCGCACCCTCGGGCTCGGCTTCGCCAACCTCGGCGGTCTCCTGATGACCAACGGCCTCGCCTACGACTCGGCCGAGGGCCGCGCGCTCGCGGGCGCGCTCGGCGCGGTCATGACCGGCGTCGCCTACGCCACCTCGGCCGAGATGGCGGGCGAGCTGGGCGCCTTCCCCGCCTACGAGCGCAACCGCGGGGGCATGCTGCGGGTGATGCGCAACCACCGCCGCGCCGCCCATGCCGAGGCGGGTTACGAAGGGCTGAGGACCGAGCCCGTGGCGCTCGACGCGGGGGCCTGCCCCGACGCGCGCCTCGTGGAGCGGGCGCGCGCCGCCTGGGACCGGGCGCTCGCCATGGGCGAGGCGCACGGCTACCGCAACGCGCAGGCGAGCGTGATCGCGCCGACCGGCACCATCGGTCTCGCCATGGACTGCGACACCACCGGGATCGAGCCCGACTTCGCGCTGGTAAAGTTCAAGAAGCTCGCGGGCGGGGGCTACTTCAAGATCATCAACCGCGCCGTGCCCGCCGCCCTCGCCCGCCTCGGCTACGACGAGGCCGCGGTCGAGCGCATCGTCGCCTACGCGGTCGGCCACGGCTCGCTGAGCGGTGCGCCGGGGATCGACCACGACAAGCTGATCGCCCTCGGCTTCGGCCCCGACGAGATCGAGGCGGTGGAGAGCGCGCTGCCGTCGGCCTTCGACATTCGCTTCGCCTTCAACCAGTGGACCCTCGGCGCCGAGTTCTGCACCGAGGTGCTCGGCCTCGACGCCGCGACGCTGGCCGAGCCCTCGTTCGACCTGCTCCGCGCGGTCGGCTTCACGAGCCGCGAGATCGAGGCGGCCAACCGCCACGTCTGCGGGACGATGACGCTGGAGGGCGCGCCGGGGCTCAGGGACGAGCACCTGGCCGTGTTCGACTGCGCCACCCCCTGCGGGCGGCTCGGTAAGCGCCACCTCTCGGTCGAGGCGCACATCCGCATGATGGCCGCGGTGCAGCCTTTCGTCTCGGGCGCGATCTCGAAGACGGTGAACATGGCGGCCGAGGCCACGATCGAGGACTGCCTCGACGCCTACCGCCTGAGCCACCGCCTCGCGCTGAAGGCGAACGCGCTCTACCGCGACGGCTCGAAGCTGTCGCAGCCGCTCGCGGGCGCGCTGATCGAGGACGAGGAGGCCGAGGCGCCGGCGCCCGAGCGCGCCGCCCGCGTCGCCGAGCGCGTGGTCGAGAAGATCGTCTACCGCGAGGCCGCCGACACCCGCGGCCGGCGCTCCAGGATGCCCGACCGCCGCCGCGGCTACACCCAGAAGGCGGTGATCGGCGGCCACAAGGTCTATCTCAGGACCGGCGAGTACGAGGACGGCCGCTTGGGCGAGATCTTCATCGACATGCACAAGGAGGGCGCCGCCTTCCGCGCGATGATGAACAACTTCGCCATCGCGGTCTCGGTCGGGCTGCAATACGGCGTGCCGCTGGAGGAGTTCGTCGAGGCCTTCACCTTCACCCGCTTCGAGCCCGCGGGGCCGGTGCAGGGCAACGAGACGATCAAGAACGCGACCTCGATCCTCGACTACATCTTCCGCGAGCTGGCCGTCAGCTACCTCGACCGCACCGACCTCGCCCACGTCGAGCCGCAGGGGCCGCGCTTCGACGAACTCGGCGCCGGCGAGGCCGAGACCCCGCGCGTGCGCGCCGAGGCGGCGCCGGCCGAGAGCGCGCTGGCCCTGATGCGCCGCGTCACCTCGACGGGGTACTTGCGGAACCGCCTGCCGACGCCGCTGGTGGTGCTGCCGGGCGGCCAGGGCGCCGTCCCCTCCGACAACCTCGCGGGCGTCGCGGTCGCGACGGCCGGCCCAGCGGGCACGGCGGGCACGGCGGCGATGGCCACGGGCGCGGCGGCCGTGCTCGACCCCGTCTCGGAAGCCCGCGCCAAGGGCTACGAGGGCGACGCCTGCGCCGAATGCGGCAACCTCACGCTGGTGCGCAACGGCACCTGCCTGAAGTGCGTGAGCTGCGGCTCGACGTCGGGGTGTAGCTGAGCGATCGGGTTAGGGGCTCGGGAGTGCCATCCCGAGCCCCTGGCCGCAGGGGATGTTTGGCCCAACCCCTGCTTGCCGCGTCGTCCTCCGACGCCAGTCGAGTGAATCGAAAAGTGTCGCGGCGTGCAATAGGGCCTCTGACGATACAGAGTTGTCCGGCACATTTCCACAAGGATTTGCCGGCCTCTGTGGAAAAGAGGAAGCCGAAGATGACGGCAGAGAAAGGCTATGTCGAACCAGTGTTGAAAGCCCTTGCGAAGAGCAAAAGCGGCTATCTAACCACGGGTGCAGCTCGCCTTATCGTAAAAGGAATGATGAGGCTGGACGAAGACGATCGCTCCAGCTTTCCCTCGCGACTGGACCAGAAAGCAGATCAGAAGATCCGCAATCTCAAGAGTCACCGCAGATGTGTGGGCAACCCCATCTTCGAGGGACTGATGAAGAGCCTTCCCGGTGGGTTTGCTATCACGAGAAAGGGACGTGAATATCTTCGTGCGAAAGGAATACTCTTGTAAGAAAGCAGAGTAGAGATTCAGGTCGCAGGACGGAAACCGTCGAGCAGAGACAATAACGAGCGGCCTGCTCGGGAAGGGCGGGGGAAACGATCCCGCCCTTCTCTCCTCGCCACTGCGAGGCGCGAAACGCCGGAGATCGCTTTCCTTTCGACCGGGAACGCGGAGACGCCCGCGACCGGCAAGGACGGCCTCGGGAGGAGGCCGGACGCGCCTTGGGCGGAGGGATCAGGGCCGTTGCACCTGGCCGAGCCGCGACAGCGCGAACACCAGGGTCTGGATCACCTCGGCCGGAACCTCGATCGTCTCGAGCACCGCGCCGTCGCGCGCGACCAGCTCGGCCGAGCCGTGCGGCGTGGCGCCCGCGTTCGCGGGTCGGAGCGTCCGATGGGGGCGGAGCCGGTCGAGGACCCCCCGACCGGCGCTCGGCGAGGCGAGGGTCATGACACCGGCTTCGGTGCGGCCTTCGTGATCGTGGACGGCGAAACGGATCTGCATGGCACTCCCCCTTGCGCGAACACTATGGCGACGATCGGGCCATCGCTCCGGCCATGACAGTGAGAACCGTCACAATTCCGCGCTCGGCCGACGAATTTCGTGCCGGCGATCCGGATAGGCGCAGGGCGCGGCGCAGCGTGCCACGTCCCCGGACGGCCAGCGGCCGGGGAAAGACGCCGCGCCGCCAGGGCTCGGGAGCGATCGACCCCGAAGGCGGGTCTACCCCGGCGGCTCCTGCCGGCCTCACCGCTTGCGAAAGCGCATGACCAGGCCGCGATCGGCGGCGTGGGGGTGGTCGGTCTTGTCGTAGATGTCGATCAGGTGGAACGAGACCGGCTCGATCCGCCTCTCGGCCACCAGCGCCGCGAGCGCCGAGCCGAAGCGCTCCTCGTCGAACACGCTCGGAATGGTGCCGCAGACGAACAGCGCGCCGGGCGCGGTCACGCGCAGGAGTTCGGGCAGGCAGCCGGGGCCGACGTGGCCGTGGGTGAAGGTGCCCGACGAGACCACGCCGTGATAGGCGCCGTCGGGCAGGTCGAGCGGCTTCGTCAGATCGGCGAGGATGCGCTCGCGGTAGAGGCCCTTGCGCTCGGCCTCGGCCAGCATCTCGGGCGAGATGTCGATGCCGTCGACGATCAGCCCCTCCAGGTGGCGCGCCACCTCGCCGGTGCCCGCGCCGATGTCGAGCACCGCGCCCTCGCCCGCGACGTGATCGCGGAAGATCCCGGCGATGCGGGCGGGGGCGACGTAGCCCCAGGCCTCGGTGAAGCTCGCGTCGTAGGTCGCGGCCCAGTCGCCGTAGAGGCGCTTCGCGTCCTCGGGGCCCTCGATGGTGTAGGCCTTGTCCAGATCGTAGCCGCTCATCTCGCTCTCCCGTCGGTTCTGCGGTTCGCCCCGGCCGACGGCCGGGGGCGTGGGACGACCCTACCCTGCCGCGCGCGGGCGCTGGACCAGCACCGAGGCGAGCGCGAGCAGGCCCGAGCCCAGCATCAACAGGACCGAGACGGCGTTCAGCACCGGGGTCGAGCCGACCTTCACCATCCGGTCGTACATCGTGATCGTCAGCGGCGCGTCCGAGCCGACCAGCATCAGCGTCGTGTTGAAGTTCTCGAAGGAGACCAGGAACGCGACGATGAAGGCCGAGAACAGCGCCGGGGCGAGGTACGGGAACGTCACCGTCAGGAGGACGCGCGGGCGCGAGGCGCCGAGGTTCAGCGCCGCCTCCTCCAGCGCCACGTCGAACTTCGAGAGCCGGGCCGCGATCACGAGCGAGGTGATGGTGGTCAGGAACGAGACCTGCCCCAGCACGATCAGCGTGACGCCCGGGCGCAGCGCGGTCACGAACAGCCCCAGCTCGCGGTCGAGGACGTTGGCGACCATCGAGGCGAACACCAGGATCGAGATGCCGAGGATCACGCCGGGGATCACCAGCGGCACGATCATCAGCACGTAGCAGACCGACTTGAACGGGAACCGCCGGCGCTCGAACAGGAAAGCGTTGCAGGTGCCCGCCCCGACCGAGATCGCGGCCACGACGACGCCGATCGCGACCGAGGTCCAGAGGCCGTCGAGCAGGCGCTCGTCGTGGAACAGGCCGAGCCTGGGCTCCGCCTCGCCGAAGAACCAGGCGAGCGTGAAGCCCCGCCACGGCAGCGAGGGGAACACCGAGTCGTTGAAGGCGAAGGCGCCGGCGGCGACCAGGGGGGCGACGAGATAGAGAAAGAAGATCGCGATGTAGGCGCGCCAGACCCAGCGCAGTCGCGACGATCCCACGGCCTCAGTCCCGCGCCATGGCGGTGGTCAGGCTCTGGCCCGTGAGGCGCAGGCCGATCCAGACCACCAGCGAGGTGAAGACCAGCAGCAGCTCCCCGAAGGTGGAGCCGGCCTCCCAGTTGTAGCGGGTGATGAACTGGTTGTAGATCTGCTCGGTGAACCAGCTCGAATTCTTGCCCCCCAGCAGCACCGGCGTCAGGTAGCTGCCGGCCGTCAGCATGAAGGTGATGATGCACCCCGCGACGATGCCGGGCATGGCGTAGGGCACGACGATGCGGCGAAACACCGTGAGGCGCGAGCCGCCGAGGTTGTAGCCCGCCTCCAGGAGCGCGTCGTCCATGCCTTGCAGCGTCGAGACGAGCGGCACGATCATGAACAGGATCACGGTGTAGACGAGGCCCATGATCACGGTCGCGTCGTTGTAGAGCATCTCGACCGGCTCGGCGATCAGCCCGACCGAGACGAGCGCGGTGGAGATCACGCCGGTCTCGCGGAGTAGCACGATCCAGCCGTAGGCGCGCACGAGGTCCGAGACCCAGAGCGGGATCAGGCATATCAGGAACAGCGCCGCCCGCGCCCGCGCGCGCGCGATCTTGGCGATGTACCAGGCGACCGGAAAGCCGATCACCAGCGCGAGCGCGGTCACCAGGATCGACATCCAGGCGGTCCGGATCAGCGTGTTTCGGTAGATCGGCTCGTCGAAGAAGAAGGCGTAGTTGCCGACGCCGTAGTCGTACTCGTTGATCCCGGTCTTCTCACGCAGCGACAGATAGCCGATGCCGAGGTGCGGCAGGAAGATCAGCAGCCCGATCCAGAGCGCGAAGGGCGTGAACAGCAGGATCAGCGACAGACGCCCCGCGTCACGCCCCATCGCTCGCCCTCCGAGCGTCGTGCCCATCGCTCGCCCTCCGAGCGTCACGCCCCATCACCCGTCCTCCTCGCGAAGACGCGCGCGCGCTCGGGCCGCCAGGACAGCGCGACGGCCTCGCCGGGATCGAGCGCGGCGCCCTGCTCGCGGTCGGCGGCCTCGACGAGCCGGCCGCTCGCGAGGCGCACGAGGACGCGGGAGGCGGCGCCGTTGAAGAGGAGCGAGGCGACCCGTCCGGGGAGCGTCAAGGCGCCGTCCGCGGCGGCCGGGTGGTCCGCCGCGGCGATCGTCACGGCTTCGGGCCGCAGGAACAGCTCGACCGCCTCACCCGGACGCGAGCGGTCGCCGAGGCGCCCGACCACCGTGCCGCCGCCGTCGAGATCGACCCGCCCCTCGTCGCCGCGGACCTCAGCGAGCCGGCCGGGCAGGCAATTGGCGTCGCCGACGAAGCCCGCGACGAAACCCGACACCGGCTCGTCGTAGAGCGCCTTGGGCGGGCCGATCTGCTCGAAGCGCCCGGCGTTCATCACCGCGACGGTGTCCGACATCACCAGCGCCTCGGACTGGTCGTGGGTGATGTAGAGGAAGGTGGTCTCGAACCGGGTCTGCATCTCCTTCAGCTCGATCTTCATGCGCTCGCGCAGCTTCAGATCGAGCGCTCCGAGCGGCTCGTCGAGCAGCAGCACGTCCGGATCGAGCACCATGCAGCGCGCTATGGCGATGCGCTGCTTCTGCCCGCCCGAGAGTTGCTCGACGCGCTTGTCCTCGACGCCCGGCAGGCCGACGCGGTCGAGCACGCGCGCGACCTTGGGCGCGATCTCGGCGCGCTTCTCGCCGCGACAGCGCAGGCCATAGGCCACGTTCTCGCCGACGCTCATCATCGGGAACAGGGCCAGGTGCTGGAACACCATCTTCACGTTGCGCCGGTTGGGGGCGACGCCGAGGACGCTCTCGCCGCGGATGCGGATGTCGCCCGCGGTCGGCGTCTCGAAGCCCGCGATCATGCGCATGAGCGTGGTCTTGCCGCAGCCCGAGGGGCCGAGGATCGAGAAGAACGACCCCGCGGGCACGCTCATCGAGACGTCGTCGACGGCGGTGAAGCCGCCGAACGACTTGGTCACGCGCTCGCAGCTCAGATCCTGCATGACCGCCCCTGCCCGGTGGCCGGCCGGAGCGGGGCGCCCCGGCCGAGGCGGGGGCTCACTCGGCCGTCGCCGCGCGGATGCGCGCGAGCGCCATGCCCTCCATGTCCTCCAGACCCGGCGGGATGTTGGCGAAGAACTTGAGGTTCTCCACGTCCTCCTCGTCGAAGGCGGCCTCGACGGCGGCGCGCTTGTCGTCCGGCAGAAGCTCGATGCCGTTCGGCACCGCCGCGATCGCGCCGGTCGATTCCGACATCAGCTTCACGATCTCCGGGCGCATCACGAAGTTGATCCACTTGTAGGCGGCCTCGTCGGCCTGCCCCCCGCGCGGGATGGTGAAGGTGTCGATCCAGGCGAGCGCGCCGGTCTCGGGCGGCACGAACACGATGTCCTGGTTCTCGCCGTAGATCTTGAAGGCGGTCGAGTCCCAGGTCTCCGACAGCACCACCTCGCCCGACAGCATCAGCGCCGCGAGGTCGTCACCACCGGTCCAGTAGGTCTTCACCACGTCCTTGCAGGCGATCAGCTTGTCGGTGACCTCGTCTAGCATCTGCTGGTAGGCTTCCCTGTCCCCGTAGAGCTCGAACGGGTTCTTGCCCATCGCGAAGCCCATGCCGAGCAGGATGGTCCGGCGCAGCCGCATCGAGGTGCGCCCCTCGTACCGCTCGTCGCAGAGGTCGGCCCAGCCCGTGGCGTTCTCGACCTCGGCGGTATTCGCCATGATGCCCGAGGTCCCCCACTGGTGGGGAACCGAGTAGACTTCGCCCTCGATCGTGGTGTTCGCCTTCACCCCGTCGAGCAGGTTCGGCGCCATCGCGTCGGTGTCGATCTTCGACAGATCGAGCGGCTTGTAGATGTCGTACTCGATCTGCGCGGCGTAGACGCGGTCGTGGCTCGGCTGCGCCAGGTCGAAGCCGGTACCGCCGGTCGCGCGGAGCTTCGCGATCATCTCCTCGTTGTTGGAGAAGGTGACCTCGACGTCGATGTCGGGGTTCTCCTCCTCGAAGCGCTCGATGACCGCTTCGGGCGCGTAGCTGCCCCAGGTGAGAAGACGCAGCGTGTCCGCGGCCGCGCCGCTCGCCACGAGGGCGAGGGCCGTTCCGCCAAGAAGCGCTCGGCCAGTAAAAGTCATCGTCCTACTCCCGACTCGTCACGAGGCGCGCGAGGTGTCGCCATGTTCCGGTATGCAAGGAGCGCGATCGGCCTGACAACCGCGAAACGGATCTGTCGGATTTCTTTCACAATCGGAGATGGTTCGCGAAACCGGACGCGGGCGGGCCGCGCGGCGACCACGAGACCGTCCTGGCGCGCGGCGCCGGCTGCGAACGCCGGGACGTCCGCGGCCGGCCCCGCGCCGATCTCGGACAGCGGCGCCGGGGGCTACTCCGCCGCGATGCGCCCCTTGGCCGCGAGGATGTCGCGTAGATACCGCCCCGTATGGCTCTCGGACACCTGCGCGAGGTCTTCCGGCGTGCCCGCGCCCACGATCCGCCCGCCGCCGTCGCCGCCCTCCGGGCCGAGGTCGACCAGCCAGTCGGCGACCTTGATGACGTCGAGGTTGTGCTCGATCACCACCACGGTGTTGCCGGCCTCGACCAGCTCCTGGAGGACGCCGAGCAGCACGTTGACGTCCTCGAAGTGCAGCCCCGTCGTGGGCTCGTCGAGGATGTAGAGCGTCTGGCCGGTAGCCTTGCGCGCCAGCTCGCGGCTCAGCTTCACCCGCTGCGCCTCGCCGCCCGAGAGGGTCGTCGCCTGCTGGCCGATCTTGATGTAGCCGAGCCCCACCGCCTCCAGCGTCACCAGCTTGTCGCGGATCATCGGGATCGCCTCGAAGAAGCGCGCGCCCTCCTCGACCGACATCTCCAGCACGTCGGCGATCGACTTGTCGCGGTAGCGCACCTCGAGCGTCTCGCGGTTGTAGCGCGCGCCCTTGCAGGTCTCGCAGGTGACGTAGACGTCCGGCAGGAAATGCATCTCCACCTTGATGACGCCGTCGCCCTGGCAGGCCTCGCAGCGCCCGCCCTTGACGTTGAAGCTGAAGCGCCCCGGCTTGTAGCCGCGCGCCTTCGCCTCGGGCAGCCCCGCGAACCAGTCGCGGATCGGTCCGAAGGCGCCGGTGTAGGTCGCCGGGTTCGAGCGCGGCGTGCGCCCGATCGGCGACTGGTCGATGTCGATCACCTTGTCGAGCTCGTCGAGCCCGCGCACCGTGCGGCAGGGCGCGGGCTGCAGCCGCGCGCCGTTCAGGCGGTTGGCGGCGTGCTTGTAGAGCGTCTCGTTGATCAGCGTCGACTTACCCGAGCCCGAGACCCCGGTGATCACCGTGAGCGTGCCGATCGGGATCTCCAGATCGACGCCCTGGAGGTTGTTGCCCGTCGCGCCCTCGACCGCGAGCCAGCGCCCGCGTCCCTCGCGCCGGCGCTCGGGGATGCGGACCTCGCGGGTGCCGACGAGGTACTGGCCGGTGATGCTGTCGCCCGCCTGCGCGATCTCGTGCGGCGTGCCGGCGGCGATGACGTGGCCGCCGTGCGCGCCGGCGCCGGGGCCGATGTCGATGACGTGGTCGGCCTCGCGGATCGCCTCCTCGTCATGCTCGACCACGATGACCGTGTTGCCCTGGTCGCGCAGCCCCTTGAGCGAGGTCAGGAGCCGGCCGTTGTCTCGCTGGTGCAGCCCGATCGAGGGCTCGTCGAGCACGTAGAGCACGCCCGTGAGCCCAGAGCCGATCTGGGAGGCGAGGCGGATGCGCTGGCTCTCGCCGCCCGAGAGCGTGCCGGCGCCGCGCGCGAGCGTCAGGTAGTCGAGGCCGACGTCCACGAGAAAGCCCAGCCGCTCGCGGATCTCCTTGACGATAGCGGTCGCGATCTTGCGCTTCTGCTCGGACAGCTCGCCGGGCACGTCCTCGATCCAGTCGCGCGCCTCGCGGATCGCCATCTCGGTGACGTGGCCGATGTGGCGCTCGCCGATCTTCACGGCCAGGGCCTCCTGGCGCAGGCGGTGCCCGCCGCAGGCGGCGCAGGCGCGCGTGCCCTGGTAGCGCTCGCACTCCTCGCGCACCCACTGGCTGTCGCTCTCGCGCCAGCGCCGCTCCAGGTTCGGGACCACCCCCTCGCACACGCGGCTGACCGTGTAGACCCGGCCCCCGTCGTCGAAGCGGAACTTGATCTTCTCCTCGCCCGAGCCGTGGAGCATGAGCTGGCGTACATGGGCGGGCAGGTCGCGCCAGCGCGCGTCCGGCGAGAACTCGTAGTGCTTGGCCAGCGCGTCGAGCGTCTGCTTGAACACCGGGGTCTTGGACTTGGCCCAGGGCGCGATCGCGCCGTCCGCGAGCGACAGCGTGTCGTCGGGCACGACCAGCGCCTCGTCGAAGAAGAACTCGGAGCCGAGCCCGTCGCACTCCGGACAGGCGCCGAACGGGGCGTTGAACGAGAACAGCCGCGGCTCGATCTCGGCGATGGTGAAGCCCGAGACCGGGCAGGCGAAGTTCTCCGAGAAGGTGATCCGCTCGGGCTCCGGCGTCTCGCCGCTCCCCTCGTCCGCCCTGGGCGCGGTCTCGACGATGGCGATGCCGTCGGCCAGCGCGAGGGCGGTGGTGAAGCTGTCGGCGAGGCGCTGCGCCAGGCCGTCGTCGGCCTTCACCACGAGGCGGTCGACCACGACGTCGATGTCGTGGCGGAACTTCTTGTCGAGGCTCGGCGGCTCGTCGAGATCGTGGAACTCGCCGTCCACCTTGACGCGCTGGAAGCCCTGCTTGCGCAGGTCCAGCATCTCCTTGCGATACTCGCCCTTGCGGTCGCGCACCATCGGCGCGAGCAGGTAGGCGCGCGTGCCCTCCGGCAGCGCCATCACCCGGTCGACCATCTCCGAGACCTGCTGCGCCTCGATCGGCAGGCCGGTCGCAGGCGAATAGGGCGTGCCGGCGCGGGCGTACAGCAGGCGTAGGTAGTCGTAGATCTCGGTGACGGTGCCGACCGTCGAGCGCGGGTTGCGCGAGGTGGTCTTCTGCTCGATCGAGATCGCCGGCGACAGACCCTCGATGTGGTCGACGTCGGGCTTCTCCATCATCTGCAGGAACTGGCGGGCATAGGCCGAGAGGCTCTCGACGTAGCGCCGCTGCCCTTCAGCGTAGATGGTGTCGAAGGCGAGCGACGACTTGCCCGAACCCGACAGCCCCGTGACCACGGTCAGGGCGTTGCGGGGGATGTCGACGTCGATGCCCTTGAGGTTGTGCTCGCGCGCGCCGCGCACCGAGAGGTGCTTGAGTTCGGCCATCGGTCCCCGCCCTCGCTGCCAGCGTCGCTATCTAGCCGATCGGGCGCGGGTTGCGAGTCCCCCGATGCAGGGCGACGGCGGGGCAACGCGACGGCGAAGTCCGGTCGGGCCGTCCCCGCGGCCTGGCGGGGCGGCCTCGTGGTGCGACGGTCGGCTCTAGCGACCGCGGTCCCCGTCCCGCTCGATGCCGCGGCCGGGAAGCTGGTACACGTCGCCGCGCCGGCGCGCCTCCTGCGCCTCCCGCTTGCGCCGTTCGGCGCGGCGCTCGTCGCGCTCCTCGCGGTACTCCTCGCGGCGCCGGCGCTCCTCGCGTATCTCCCGCCGGCGGCGCTCCTCGCGAAGCTCGCGGCGCCGGCGCTCCTCGCGAAACTCGCGACGCTCCTCGCGCGCCTGCGCCAGACGGCGCTCGTCGCGGAGATCGCGCCGGCGCTCGCGCACCGCGGCGCGGCGGCGTTCGCGCTCGATCGCGTCGCGCCGCGCCTCGCGCCGCTCGGCCGCGATGAGCGCGCGGCGACGCTCCTCGATCGCCCGCTCGCGCGCGATCCGTCGGTCGTAGACGCGGCGGTCGTAGTCACGGTCGTAGACGCGGCGGTCGTAGTCGCGGTCATAGACCCGGCGGTCGTAGTCACGATCGTAGACCCGACGGTCATAGTCGCGCGGATAACCGCCGATGCCGTAGCCGTAGTCGTCGTCGTAGGCCGGCGCGCAGGCGGCGACGAGCGCGAGCCCGACCAGGAGCGCGGCGGCGCGGATGAGGCTGACCATGCCCGTCTCTCCTCCGTATGATGCGACGAACGATGAAACGGCCAGAGCCGATATTCCGTTGCCGGGCGTCGCTCCCGGCAAGGATCGTTCGCCCTTCCGGTCGAGATTGACACATCCCGAACGGAGAGCCACCGTCGAGGGGAGACCAAGAACACGACCGCGGGGAGACGCCATGAAAGTCATGCAGATCCTGAAGCTGAAGGGCTCGACCAAGGTCGAGACCATCACCGCCGAGGCGAGCGTGGCCGACGCGATCACGCAGCTGTCGCACAAGCGCATCGGCGCGCTGGTGGTGCTCGAGGGCGAGGGGCGCATCGCCGGCATCCTCTCGGAGCGCGACGTCGTGCGCACGCTCGGCTCGGAGGGCGCGGGCGTCCTGAAGAAGCCGGTCTCGGCGATCATGACGACCAAGGTGACGAGCTGCGCGCCCGAGGACGAGGCGATCACCGTGATGGAGCGCATGACCGAGGGGCGGTTCCGCCACATGCCGGTGCTGGTGCGCGGCCAGCTCGCGGGGCTCCTCTCGATCGGCGACGTGGTCAAGGCGCGCATCGGCGAGCTGGACGCCGAGAACGAGGCGATGCAGCACATGCTGAGCGGCTGACCGCCCCCTCGGGCGGCCCGTGCGAACGATTATTGCTTGACCCCGGCGCCGCGGCGCGGTTGGCACGTCGCGGCGGCAAAACGGGGGCACCCATGCGCACAGGGCTCTATCCCGGCACCTTCGCCCCGGTCACGCTGGGCCACATCGACATCATCCGCCGCGCGTCGAAGCTGGTCGACCGCCTGGTGATCGGGGTCGCGATCAACCGCGACAAGGGCCCGCTGTTCGGCCTCGCCGAGCGCACCGAGATGCTGGAGACCGCCTGCGCCGAGGCCGCGCGCGACGGCACCGAGATCGTGGTGCGCCCCTTCGAGAACCTGCTCATGCAGTTCGCCAAGGAGTGCGGCGCGCAGATCATCATCCGCGGCCTGCGCGCGGTCTCGGACTTCGAGTACGAGTTCCAGATGGTCGGCATGAACCGCGCGCTCGACGACGACATCGAGATGGTCTTCCTGATGGCCGAGGCGCAGCACCAGGCGATCGCCTCCAAGCTCGTCAAGGAGATCGCGCGCATGGAGGGCGATGTCTCGAAGTTCGTGACGCCGGAGGTCGAGGCGCGGCTGAAGGCGAAGTTCGCCGCCTGAGACGGCGCGCCGGGGAGGCGCCGGGGCAACCTTCCCGACCCGGTTGCCGTTGGGTCGGGGGTCGCGGCCGGAGAGCCGCACGCCGACGGCCGCGCGCATCCCGTCCGGGGCGGCCTCATCCGGCGACACAGGGAGGTCCCGCATGCGCAACAAGGTGGTCACCGCCGACGAAGCCGCCCGCCTGATCTCCGACGGCGACGTGCTGACGACCAGCGGCTTCGTCGGCATCGGGGTGCCGGACGCGCTGCTCGCCGCGATCGCGCGACGCTTCGAGGCGGAGGGCCATCCGAGGGGCCTCGGCCTCGTCTTCGCCGGCGGACAGGGCGACGGCGGCGAGCGCGGGCTCAACCGCCTCGGCGCCGAGGGTCTGCTCGCGCGCGTGGTCGGCGGCCACTGGGGGCTGATCCCGACGGTCGGCAAGCTGTGCCTCGACGGCAAGATCGAGGGCTGGAACCTGCCCCAGGGCTGCATCAGCCAGCTCTACCGCGACATCGCCGCCGGCAAGCCGGGGATGCTCTCCAAGATCGGGCTCGAGACCTTCGTCGACCCGCGACAGGGCAGCGGCGCGATCAACGAGCGCTCGACCGAGAAGCAGGTCGAGCTGATGGAGATCGGCGGCGAGGAGGTGCTGTTCTACCGCCGCCAGCCGATCACCGTGGCGCTCCTCCGCGGCACCACCGCCGACGAGGCCGGCAACGTCACCATGGAGGACGAGGCGCTGATCCTCGACAACCTCGCCCAGGCGCAGGCGGCGCGGAACAACGGCGGGATCGTGATCGTGCAGGTCGCCCGCCTGGCGGCGGCGCGCACGCTCGACCCGCGCGGGGTGATCGTCCCCGGCGCCCTGGTCGACGCGGTCGTGGTGGCCGAGCCGGAGATGCACCTCCAGACCTACGCCACCGCCTACGATCACGCCTTCACCGGCCGCTATCGCGCGCCGGCCTCGGCGGCGAGCCCCCCCGCGCTCGACAAGCGCAAGGCGATCTGCCGGCGCGCGGCCTTCGAGCTGCCGGTGGGCGGCGTGGTCAACCTCGGCATCGGCATGCCCGAGGGCGTCGCCGCCGTCGCCGACGAGGAAGGGCTGCTCGATCACGTCACGCTGACGGCCGAGCCCGGCGTGGTCGGCGGCCGTCCGGCCTCGGGGCTCGACTTCGGCGCCGCCGTGAACACCGACGCGATCATCACCCAGAACGCCCAGTTCGACTTCTACGACGGCGGCGGGCTCGACATGGCCTGTCTCGGCATGGCCGAGGCCGACGAGGCGGGCCACGTCAACGTCTCGCGCTTCGGGCCGAAGCTCGCGGGCGCGGGCGGCTTCATCAACATCAGCCAGACGGCCAAGTCGCTGGTGTTCGCCGGCACCTTCACCGCCGGCGGTCTGGAGGCGGTGCCCGAGGACGGCCGGCTCAGGATCGAGACCGAGGGGCGCCACGCCAAGTTCAAGGAGGCGGTCGAGCAGATCACCTTCTCGGGGAACCGCGCCGCGCGGCTCGGCCAGCCGGTGCTCTACGTCACCGAGCGCGCCGTGTTCGAGCTGACGCCCGACGGCCTCGCGCTGATCGAGATCGCGCCGGGGATCGACCTGGAGCAGGACGTGCTCGCGCGGATGGCCTTCCGCCCGCTCGTCGGCGAGGTGGCGGAGATGGACGCGCGCATCTTCCGCGACGAGCCGATGGGGCTGAAGCGCGATCTCCTGCACCTCGACCTCGCCGACCGCATCCAGCTCGACGAGGCGCGCGGCCGCATCTTCGTCAACTTCGAGAAGATGCGCATCCGCAGCCGCGCGGACGTCGACCGCGTCGCCGAGGCGCTGGAGGGCAAGCTGAAGGGGCTGGACGCCAAGATCGACGCGGTGGTGAACTACGACGGCACTCGCATCAGCGAGGAGGTCGCCGACGACTGGGCGGCGATGGTCGAGGACATCGCGGGGCGCTACTACGCGCGCACCAGCCGCTACGCCGGCTCCGCCTTCCTGCGCATGAAGCTCGGCCACGCGCTCTCCAAGCGGCGGATGTCGGCGCACGTGTTCGAGACCGGCGAGGAGGCGCGGGCGTTCCTGGAGCGCGGCGACCGGGGCTGAGCGCCCGTCCCCGCGCCGACCGCCCGGACGCCGCGACGACCGGACGGCGCGCCGGACCCGGTCCGGCCGGCTCTCCCGGGCGTCGCGCGGAGGCGGCGCCCGGGTCGCCGGAAGGCAATGTCGGCCTTCCCGTCGCCAGGGGGCGACGTCAGCCCTCCTCGTCGCTGTCGCCGCCCATCGAGGAGACCTGGCGGGCGATGTAGAGCTGCTGGCCCATCATCTCCATCAGGTCGTACTGGTCCTCGATGAAGTCGACGTGCTCCTCCTCGTCGCGCAGCACCCGCATGAACAGATCGAAGGTGCCGACGTCGCCGGCCTGCTGCGCCTCGACCGCCGCCTTGGAGTAGTACTGGACGGCCTCGCGCTCCAGCTTGTACTGCGTGTCGAAGATGCCGCGGATCGACTCCGGCGTGTCGATCGGGTCGAGCGTCTGCACGTCCGGGGTGCCTTCGAGGAACAGCATGCGCTCGATGAACATCGAGGCGTGACCGCGCTCCTCGTCCGTCTCCTCGCGCATCCGCTTGGCGAGACGATCGATGCCCCAGTCCTCCAGTTGGCGTTCCTGGAGCAGGTAGGTGTTGATCGTCGTCAGCTCCATCGTGATGGCGCGCTGGATATGCTTCAGGGAAACCTCGGGACCCTTCATGGCCGGGCTCCTTTCGTTCGTCCGAATAAAGGGAAGCCGCCGGAGCGGCTCGGACGGCCGACGTCCGGGCGAGGCCGCGGGTTCCCCCGGCGCGACGTCGCGTCCGTCCCCCGGGACGGCCGCCCGTTCAGTCGGCGAGCGCGCGGGCGAAGCCGTCGAACAGCGCCTCGCGCGCCGCCTCGATGCCGGCGAGCCCGTGGCGGCGGGCGTGGGCGTTCAACCCCTGGGTGCCCGGATGGGGCAGGCGCACGAAGCGCATCTCGGGGCCCAGCCGCGCGGCGAGATGTGGCTCGGCGCGATGCGCCTCCGCGCCGCAGAGCACCACGCGGGTGATGGCGTGGCGCGCGATCAGATCGGCGTTGAGCATGGCCCCCTCCTCGATCGAGGCGCGATCGGCCGTGCCGTCGAACCAGGGGATCGCGTTCAGCGGCAGGTAGGCCGAGACCGGCAGGCCGACGTGCCGCAGCGCGCGGTGGCAGTTGAGCGCCGTCTGGTCCGAGGCGCGACGGCGGTAGTTCAGCACCCCCACCTCGCCGGTGGAGACCGCGCCGCAGCCGGTGCCGATCCGGCCCGGGCCGCGCAGCACGCCGGCGAGGCGGAACGGGCCGCAGTGATAGGCGGCGATGCGGGGGAAGCGTCGGGGCATCGGTCTCTCGCGCGGGGCAAGCGTCAGATGACCCCGTGCCCGCCTGGCCGGAAGCGGCTTTGCCCGCGGCATGCCGTCCTCGCGTGCCGTGCGCGCCCTCGGACCCCGCGGCGTCCCCATGGACCCCGCCCGCGCCCTCGGCTAGGCAGGCCGCTCATCAGGGAGGATCCCATGCTGACACGCATCGCAGCCGCGCTCGCGCTCGTCGTCGGCGTCACCGCGACGGAGGCCGAGGCCGTGGATATTCGAGACCCCGAGAACACGCTGATCATCACGCTCGAACAGGGCGAGGTGGTGGTCGAGCTGAAGCCCGACGTGGCGCCCAAGCACGTCGAGCGCATCAAGGAGCTGGTGCGCGCGGACGAATACGACAACGTCGCCTTCCACCGCGTGATCGAAGGCTTCATGGCCCAGACCGGCGACGTCCGCTTCGGCGACATGGAGGACGGCTACGACCCGCGCCGCGCCGGCACCGGCGGCGCGGACAAGCCGGACCTGCCGGCCGAGTTCTCGCGCGTGCCGTTCGAGCGCGGCACCGTCGGCATGGCCCGCGCGCAGGATCCGAACAGCGCGAACTCGCAGTTCTTCATCATGTTCAAGGAAGGCTCCTTCCTGAACGGGCAGTACACCGTGGTCGGCCAGGTGATCGACGGCATGGAGCACGTCGACGAGATCAAGCGCGGCTCGGGCAGCTCCGGCGCGGTCTCGAACCCCGACCGCATGCGCGACGTGACGATCGCCGCCGACCGCGAGAGCTGCCGCCCCGGGCCGGGGGGTCGCGTGGAGGCGCTGCTGCCGCCGGGGCTCGACTGGGTCTCGGCGGCGCTCCTGATCGCCGCCAGCGCGGCCACCTCGGCGCTGACGGCCGCCTTCGGCCTCGGCGGCGGCGTCACGCTGCTCGCGCTGATGGCGAGCCTCCTGCCCCCCGCCGCGCTGATCGCGGTCCACGGCCTCGTCCAGCTCGGCTCGAACGCCGGGCGCGCGGGGCTGATGGCCGGCCGGGTCGCGCCCGGCGTCGTGGTGCCCTTCGCGCTCGCGAGCGGGGCTGGCGCGCTCGCGGGCGCGGCCCTCGCTGTCGAGCTGCCCCCCGCGCTCCTCCGCCTCGCCATCGGCGGCTTCGTGCTGGCGATGCTCTGGGGACCGCCCCTGGCAACGGTGCTGCCGGGGCTGCGGCTCGGCCGGGCGGGGCTCTGGCTCGCGGGGCTCGCGACCGGCTGGCTCACCATGCTGCTCGGTGCGACGGGCCCCTTCGTCGGCGCCGCGATCCGGGGGCGCCTGCCCGAACGCGAGACCTTCGTCGCCACGCTCGCGGTGCTGATGACGCTCCAGCACGGGCTCAAGATCGCGGCCTTCGGCCTGTTCGGCTTCGCCTTCGCGCCCTGGCTGCCGCTCGCGCTCGCGATGGTGGCCACCGGCTTTCTCGGCACGCTCGCCGGGCGGTGGGTGCTGGTACGCCTCGACGAGGCGCTGTTCCAGCGGGTGCTGAGCGCGATCCTGACGCTGCTCGCGCTGCGCCTCGTCCTGCTCGGGGCGGCGGAACTGCTCGACTGAGGCCGGCTTCCCGAGCCGCGACGCATGGGATAGGCCGCGTGGCCATGGATCTCGCCGACTTCGATTTCGAGCTGCCCGAGGATCGGATCGCGCTGCGCCCGGCACGGCCGCGCTCCAGCGCGCGGCTGCTCGTGGCGGACGGCGCGGCGACGCGGGACGCGCGGGCGATCGACCTGCCCCGCTTCCTGCGCGCCGGTGACGTGCTGGTGTTCAACGCCACCCGTGTGATCCCGGCGCGGCTCGCCGGGATCCGTAGGCGGGCGAGCGCGGACGGCCCCGGCGTCGCGCGCGTCGAGGCGACGCTGGCGGTGCGCGAGGGACCGGCGCGGTGGCGCGCGCTAGCGAGGCCGGCCAAGCGGCTGCGCGCGGGCGACCGCATCGGCTTCGGCGCGGACGAGGCGCTGGTGGCCGAGGTGGCGGGCGCGCCGGAAGACGGCGTCGTCGCACTCGATTTCGACCGCGAGGGTACCGCGCTCGACGCCGCGATCGCCGCGGCCGGGGTGATGCCGCTGCCGCCCTACATCGCCGCGCGCCGTGCCGCGGACGCGCGTGACGCCGAGGACTACCAGACCCTGTTCGCCCGCGTGCCGGGCTCGGTCGCCGCCCCCACCGCCGCGCTGCACTTCGACGAGGCGCTGTTCGCCGCGCTCGACGCCGCCGGGATCGAGCGGGCGTGGCTCACGCTGCACGTCGGGCCGGGCACCTTCCTGCCGGTCAAGGCCGAGCGCGTCGAGGACCATCGCATGCACGCCGAGATCGGCGCGGTGCCCCCCGAGACCGCAGAGCGCCTGACCGCGGCGCGCGCCGAGGGGCGGCGGCTGATCGCGGTCGGCACCACGGCGCTGCGCCTGTTGGAGACGGCCGCGCGCGCCGACGGCGCGATCGAGGCGTTCGAAGGCGAGACCGACATCTTCATTCGTCCCGGCCACGCCTTTCGCGGTGTTGACGGGCTGATGACGAATTTCCACCTGCCGCGTTCGACGCTGTTCATGCTGGTCGCGGCCCTCATGGGGCTCGATCGGATGCGCACGCTCTACGCTCACGCCATCGACGAGGAATACCGCTTCTACTCCTACGGCGACGCCTCGCTGCTGCTGCCCGCCTGAACGCGACGCCGCGCCGTCGCGAACGGGCGCGACGCGCGGGCGGGGGCGCTGTAGCGGTCGCGGAAGGAAAGGAGGCCGCCATGCGGCGCGTGCTCGCGAACGCCTGGCCGCTGCTGGTCGGCATGTTCCTCTTGCAGATCGGCAACGGCCTGCAATCGACCGTGCTCGGCATCCGGGGCGGTCTGGAGGGCTTCGACGCCACCACCATGGGCGTGGTGATGTCGGGCTACTTCGTCGGCTTCCTGTTCGGCGCGCAGGCGACGCCCGCGATGCTGCGCCGCGTCGGCCACGTGCGCACCTTCGCCGCCCTCGTCTCGCTCCTGTCGGCCGCGCTGATCGTCTACGCGGCGGCGGTGCACCCGGTCGCCTGGACGGCCATGCGCGTGCTCGCGGGCTTCTGCTTCTCGGGCATCTACGTCGTCGCCGAGAGCTGGCTCAACAACCAGTCGACCAACGCCACGCGCGGCAAGGCGCTGTCGATCTACCTGGTCTGCCAGACGGTGGGCATCGTGCTGGCGCAGGCGATCGTGCCGTTCGGCGATCCGCAGGGCTACGATCTGTTCGTGCTGATGACGGTCGCGGTCTCGCTCGCCTGCGCGCCGATCCTGCTGACTGCCTCGCCCGCGCCGGTGCACGAACGCTCGCGCACGCTCTCGATCCGCGATCTGTTCCGCATCTCGCCGCTCGGCGCGGTGGGCATGATGCTCGTGGGCGCGATCTGCGCCGGCATGTTCGGCATGTCCGCGGGCTGGGGCTCGCAGCGCGGCCTCGACGCGGCGACGATCAGCCTCGTGGTCTCGGCGATCTTCGTCGGCTCGGCGGTGATGCAGTTCCCGATCGGCTACGTCTCCGACCGGGTCGACCGGCGCGGGCTGATCGTGATCGTCACCTTCGTCGGCGCGGGCGGCGCGCTGGTGATGACCCTGTCAGGGTCGAGCGTGATCGGGATCGTTGCCGGCGCCTTCGTGGTCGGCGGCATGGCCAACCCGCTCTACTCCCTGCTGATCGCGCACACCAACGACTTCATGGAGCTCGACGACATGGCCGCCGCGGCCGGCGGGCTGATGCTGCTGAACGGCGTCGGCTCGGCCGCGACGCCCTTCGCGATCGGCTGGCTGATGACGCTGGCGGGGCCCGCGGCCTTCCCGATCTTCCTCGCCGTCGCCTTCGCGATGATCGGGGTCTACGGGCTCTACCGCGCGACCGTGCGTCCCGCGACACCGGCCGACGAGACCCTGCCCTACACCGCCGTCGCGCCCACCACCTCGACCGCGGGCTACGCGGCGGCGCAGGCGGTCTACGCCGACGCGGCGGTGGCGCAGGCCGAGGCGATCGACCTCGAATACGCCGACGCGGTCGGCGCGGGCGGTCTCGACGGCTGGGGCGACGACGCGAGGGCGCGGGCCGGAGCGGAGGCGTGAGCGCTCGGGCCGAGGCGGCGGCGCGCGTCGTCGCCTTCTGGTTCGAGGAGGTCGGCCCCGAGCGCTGGTTCGCGACCGACGGGTCGGTGGACGAGGCCTGCCGCCGTTTCGCGCCACTCGCGGAGGACGCGCTCGCAGGACGCCTCGACGGCTGGGCGGCGGACCCGGAGGGAGCGCTGGCGCGCGTCCTCCTGCTCGACCAGATCCCGCGCAACCTCTACCGCGGCCGGGCGGCCGCCTTCGCGGGCGACGGCCGGGCGCGCGCCGCGGCGAAAACGGCGATCCGGCGCGGCGACGACCTCGCGCTGGCGCCCGAGCGGCGCACCTTCGTCTACATGCCGCTCATGCACGCCGAATCGCTCCAGGACCAGGAGCGCTGCGTGCGCCTCGTGATGCTGCGCCTGCCGCCCGGCGCGCCCACGCTGCCCTACGCCGTCGAGCACCGCGCCGCGATCCGCCGCTTCGCCCGGTTCCCCAACCGCAACGCCGCCCTCGGCCGACGCGACACCACGACCGAGCGCGCCTGGCTCGACGCGGGCGGGCGGATCGGCTGACGAGGCGAGAATTGGGGCGGGGATCGGGACGAGGGTCGATCCGATCCGCGACCATGCAGCGCCCTTGGACCCTCTCGCGTTCGCCGACTAGGTTTCGCGAAAACCACTCGGGAGAACGCTCCATGGCTGAGAAGTACGACGTCGTCGTGATCGGTGCCGGTCCCGGCGGCTACGTCTGCGCCATCCGCGCCGCGCAGCTCGGGCTCAAGGCCGCGATCGTCGAGCGCGAGCACCTGGGCGGGATCTGTCTCAACTGGGGCTGCATCCCGACCAAGGCGATGCTGCGCTCGGCCGAGGTGTTCCACCTGATGCACCGCGCCAAGGACTTCGGGCTGACGGCGAGCGACATCGGCTACGACCTCGACGCGGTGATCAAGCGCTCGCGCAAGGTGGCGGGTCAGTTGAACTCGGGCGTGGGCCATCTCTTGAAGAAGAACAAGGTCACGACCGTGATGGGCAAGGCGACCATCCCGGCGAAGGGCAAGGTCTCGGTTGAGACGGAGAAAGGCACCGAGGTGCTGGAGGCGAGCCACATCGTCATCGCCACCGGCGCGCGGGCGCGCGAGCTGCCGGGGCTGGAGGCCGACGGCGAGCTGGTGTGGAACTACAAGCACGCGATGGTGCCGAAGCGCATGCCGAAGAAGCTGCTGGTGATCGGCTCGGGCGCGATCGGCGTCGAGTTCGCGAGCTTCTACAACGCGCTCGGTGCCGACACGACGATCGTCGAGGTGATGGACCGCATCCTGCCGGTCGAGGACGAGGAGATCGCCGCCTTCGCCCAGAAGCAGTTCAAGGCGCACGGCATGACGATCAGGGCCAAGGCGGTGGTCAAGCAGCTCGACCGCGCGCCGGGCTCGAACGGGTCGGGCAAGGTGACCGCGCATATCGAGGCGAACGGCAAGACCACGCAGGAGGAGTTCGACACCGTGATCTCGGCGGTCGGCATCGTCGGCAACACCGAGGGCCTCGGGCTCGGGGACCTCGGCGTCGAGGTCGAGAAGAGCCACGTCCGCACCGACCCCTACTGCCGCACCAAGGTCGCGGGCGTCTGGGCGATCGGCGACATCGCGGGCGCGCCATGGCTCGCGCACAAGGCGAGCCACGAGGGGGTCATGGTCGCGGAACTGATCGCGGGCAAGAACGACGTGCATCCCGTCGACACCGACAACATCCCGGGCTGCACCTACTCGAACCCGCAGATCGCCTCGGTGGGCATGACCGAGAAGCAGGCGCGGGAGAAAGGCCACGAGGTCAAGGTCGGCCACTTCCCCTTCATCGGCAACGGCAAGGCGATCGCGCTCGGCGAGCCCGAGGGCCTAGTCAAGACCGTGTTCGACGCCAAGACCGGCGAGCTTCTGGGCGCGCACATGGTCGGCGCCGAGGTGACCGAACTGATCCAAGGCTACACGGTGGGCAAGACGATGGAGACCACCGAGGAGGACCTGATGAACACGGTCTTCCCGCACCCGACCCTCTCGGAGATGATGCACGAGAGCGTGCTCGACGCCTACGGCCGCGCGATCCACTACTGATCGCCACTGATCGCCGTGCGATCGACCACCGAGGGCGGGCGTCGCGAGGCGCCCGCGCGTCCCACGTCCCAGGGTCGTCCCGGGACCGAAAGCGGTCCGGCACCCCCCGGCAGGCCGGTTCGCGGCCTGCCGAAAGCTTCCCCCGGACCGTTCGGCGCTTCGGCTATGGTGGGCAAACCCGACCTGCCGTCGACGGGGCTTGATGGCGGGGCGTAGCCGGGGCCAAAAGGGCGACGATCGCCGTCCAAGACAAGGAACGCCCCCATGGCCCTCGCCGCCACTCGCCGCGACGCCCCCGTCGCGCTGCGCCTCGGCCCCGACACCCTGCCCTACCGCGCCGCGCTCGTCCTCCTCGGGACGCTCGTGATCGCCGCCGGCGCCTGGGTCGAGGTGCCGATGGTGCCGGTGCCGATGACGATGCAGACCTTCGCCGTCGCCATGGTCGGCGCGCTCTACGGCTGGCGCCTCGGCGGGCTCACCGTGCTCGCCTATCTCGCCGAGGGCGCGGCCGGGCTGCCGGTGTTCTCGGGCGGCGCGGGCGGCTTCTGGCACCTGGCCGGACCGACCGCGGGCTATCTGTTCGCCTTCCCGGTCGGCGCGGCGCTGGCCGGCCTCGCGGTCGAGCGCGGCGCGCTACGCCGGCTCTGGAGCGCCTTCGCCGCGATGCTGGCGGCGCACGCGATCATCGTCGTGCTCGGCGTCGCCTGGCTCGCGACCGCGGTCGGCATGGGCTGGCAGGCCGCCTTCGCCGCCGGCGCCGCGCCGTTCCTGATCGGCATGGTGGTCAAGTCGGCGCTCGCGACCACCGCGCTCCTCGGCCTCGACCGCGCGGCGGCGCGGCGGGGCTGATCCGAGGCGGGCGGCGGGGAGCAGCCCGCCCCCCGCGCTACAGCCTCCGGCCGACGCCAGGAACAAACCCCC
>JBHJHI010000016.1:0-11634 GCA_050330995.1 Paracoccaceae bacterium | reverse complement strand
AGCGCGGCGAGCGCGATCCCGGCGGCGACGCGCGGCGCGAGGCGCCGCCGCGGGCGGGCGCGGCGCACGCCGAGCACGGCGGCGAGCCGGCCAAGGTCCTCGATCGCGCACCCCGCCGCCTCGCCCGCGTTCTCGGCGGGCAGGACGAAGAGCCGCCGCTCGGGCGCGGCTTCGGCGAGGAACGCGGCGCCGCGAGCGGCCTTCTCGGCCACGCCCTCGACCCCGCGTGCGCGCCAGCCGCTGGTGCCGAGCCGGCCGGTGGCCAGGACCGCGCCGTCGGCCGGCTCGCCGTCGAGCGCGAGGCGTCCCGCGCTCCAGAGCAGGTAGGCGGCCGCGAGCCCGACCTGCCAGCTCGCGCCCGCGTCGACGCCGCCGTCGACCTCGAACACCAGCGGCTCGCGCGGCAGCGGGTAGCCCCGCCGGCGCAGCTCGGCGCGGAGGCGTTCGTCGAAGCCGTGGAAATGTTCCTCGTCGGCGCCGTGAGCGATATGGCTCTCGTCGTAGCGCACGATCTGCGAGCGCCGCGCCTCCTCGTCGAACGAGAAGCCGGCCACCACCGAGGGCCCGCGCGTCGTCGCGATCGCGAGCCTGACCTTCCGCCCCAGCCTTGACATGAGAACAGGATAGCGGGTTTCGCGCGCGCCCGCACCCTTCGCCCCGCCACAGTGATTAAGGTTCCGTTACGCCGGATCGACGGATGCGGCGATCTAGCGCAACGACAGCCGCGCGTCGCGATCGCGGATCGCGCGCACCAGGGGATCGCTCTCGTCGGTCACGATCTGGACGACGCCGTCCTGGGCCACGGGCAGCGGGCGCACGAGCGTCTCCCCGAATTCCGCCGCGATCAGGCGAGGCGGGGTTCGCCCCTGCGGGACCTCGATGGTCACGAACACGCGGCCGGGGCGCTTGGTCGAGGGGCGCACCTCGATCGTCCAGACGCCGGCGCGGCGGCGCTCCAGCGCACCGCTGTCGGCGGCGCGCACCTCCTCGAACACCGCGACCGAGGCGCGACGCACCGCGGCGGCGAAGGCGCGGGCGGTCGCGGGGTCGACAGCCGCCGCGGCCCGCACGCGCGCGAGCGCCTCCGGATCGAGCCTCGACGCCGCGCGCCAGAGGTCGAGCCCGGCCACCCGCGGACGCTCGGCCGCCGTTCCGGCGGTCTCGGCGAACAGCCGCTCGATCGCGCTCGCGCGCGCGAGCACCCGGTCGCGCTCGGCCCCGCTGGGCTTAGGGATGCGCATCCTCGTCCTGCCCTCCTTCGGCGTAGAGACGGGCGAGCACCGCGTCGATCCGGGGCCGGTCGGCGGCGTAGAGCGCCGCGCGGTCCGCCGGCAGCACGGCGATGATCGTCTCGATACGCCCCGATAGCCGGCTCAGGGGCGAAATCGCCGCGCCGAACACCGCGCCGACGCCCGGATCGTCGAGCGCGCGGTCGAAGCCCTCGCGGGCGAAGCGGCGGAAGGCGCGGCGCGCCGGCTCGGCATGGGCCTTCAGATCGAGGCCGTTGTGGCTCGCGACCACATGGGCGCAGGCGAGACGAAGCTCCCCGAGCGTGCGCGCGGTCTTCGACCAGACCGTCGCCTGCGCCTCGTAGGGCGTCGGCGCCTCGTCGGGCATCGCGAGCAGCGCCGCGACCGGGGCGCGCCGGCGCAGCGCCGCGGTGATCCGCGCCTGATGCGCGCCCACCACCGCCGAGCGCAGCGTCGAGAGCGGCAGGTGCGGCGCGGCGCGGTAGAGCCCGTCGACGACCGCGAGGCGCTTCATCTCCGCGTCCATCAGGAAGCGCACGAGCGAGAGGGGGGGCGTGCGCAGCAGGTCGAGATCGGGCGTGCCGAGCGGGTCCTCCCCGTCGTCCCCCCCGGCACCCTCGGCCCGCCCGAGCCGATCGAGGAGCGCCTCGGCGCGCGCGTCGTCCTGGTCGAAGGCCACGGCGCCCTTGCGCGCGGCGTGCCAGTCCTCGCCGAGCGAGACGGCGAGCAGAAGCGCCACCACGCGGGCGTGGGCGGTGCGGAAGTTGCGTGCGGCGTGCTCGGCGGGCTCGGCCGCACTCGCCTCCCAGACGGCGAGGACCGCCTCGTCGTCGACGACCCATTCGCCCTCGCCCGCCGCCTCGGCGCGACGGTCGAGCACGTCGGCGACGCGGTTCAGCCACTCGAGCGCGGCGCGCTCGCCGATCATCGCGTCGAGCACGGCGTTGAGCGCGCTGCCGAGCGCGTTGCTGGCCGCGAGGATCGCCGCGCGCGAGCGGCCAGCCGCCTCGGCGGCGGCGAAGGCGTCGTCGAGCGCGCGGCGCGCGTCCGCTTCCACGTCGCAGAACCGCGCGAACTCGCAGAGCGCCATCAGGAGCGGCAGCCGCCGGGCATCGAGGGAGTAGCCGCCCTCGGCGTCGTCGTAGTCGAAGCGAAGCCCCTTCGCCTCGACCGCGACGATGTCCTGCATGGCCTCGCCGAGGGCCGCGTGCAGCCGTCGGCCGAGGAAGACGCCGTCGACCGCGAACAGCACGGCGAGCGGGTCGCCGTCGGGGCTCGCGAGGGCGGCGGCGGCGTGGAGGTGGACGAGCTGGAGCACCGCGTCGCGCAGGCCCCGCGAGCGGCCGAGCATGTCGCGCTCGAGCGCGCTCACGGTGGCGGGGGCGTAGCGCGGCGCGTCGCTGGCGTAGGCGGTGGCGCCGCGCAGGTTGGCGATCTCGTTCTCGAAGGCCTCGCTGCGGCGGCCGTCGAGCAGCCGCCCCCGCGCCGCGTCGAGCCGGATCACCGTCATCGCTCTCGCTCCCGGCCCGCTACGCTCAGCCGGGGGGAGCATAGTCGCCGGGAGGCGCGGTGCGAGAAAAATACGCCAGAGCAGGGCATTCAGGACGAGAAAACCGTCACATTGGCCACGATCACCGCGTCCTCGGCGAGAGCGCGGTCGAACAGGGCGGCGTCGGCCTCGACGTCGACCGGGCCGTCGGGGTCGGCGCGGGTGCCCCAGCTCTCGACCTCGATTGGCGCGAGGCCAGCCTCGCGCAGCACCTGCACGCTGGCGTCGACGGCCGCCTTCTCGTCGGCGGCGGCGCAGTAGCAGACGAGCGCGGCGCCCGTGGCGCCCTCGGGCAGGCCGTCGTCCGGGCCGCGCCCGACCTCGACCATCAGGATGAAGACCGCCCGGTCCTCAGCCACGCAGCAGCTCGTTGATCGCGGTCTTGGCCCGCGTGCCGGCGTCGACGCGCTTCACGATCACCGCGCAGTAGAGCCCCGGCCCCGGCGAGCCGTCCGGCAGCGGCTTGCCCGGCAGCGTGCCCGGCAGCACCACCGAGTAGGCCGGCACCTCGCCGCGCAGCGTCTCGCCGGTGGTGCGATCCACGATCGGCGTCGAGGCGCCGATGTAGACGCCCATGCCGAGCACCGCGCCCTCGCGCACGATCACGCCCTCGACCACCTCCGAGCGCGCGCCGATGAAGGCGCCGTCCTCGATCACCACGGGGCCTGCCTGGAGGGGTTCGAGCACGCCGCCCAGACCGACGCCGCCCGAGAGGTGCACGTTGCGGCCCACCTGCGCGCAGGAGCCGACGGTCGCCCAGGTGTCGACCATGGTGCCCTCGCCCACACGGGCGCCGAGGTTGACGAAGGAGGGCATCAGCACGACGCCCTTCGCGATATGGGCCGAGCGGCGCACGAACGCCCCCGGCACCGCGCGGAAGCCCGCCTCGCGCCAGCGGTGCTCGTCCCAGCCGTCGAACTTGGAGGGAACCTTGTCCCACCAGGTCGCGTGCCCCGGCCCGCCCGGGATGGGCTCCATGTCGTAGAGCCGAAAGCTCAGCAGCACCGCCTTCTTGGCCCACTCGTTGACGCGCCAGGCGCCGCCTTCGTCGCGCTCTGCGACGCGGGCGCGCCCGGCGTCGAGCGCGTCGAGCGCGGTCTCGACGGCGCGGCGCAGATCGCCGCCGGTCTCGGGCGTGATCTCGCCGCGGCGCTCCCAGGCGTCCTCGATCGCGGCGATCGTGTCGGTGTCGGTCATGCGCGTCGCCCTCCCTGCCCGGCGCCGGCGCCTTAGCCGAGGCGGGCGGGCACGGCAACGCCGAACGGTCGCGGCGACGCCGTCCCGTCGCGCGGGCGGGGCGGCATCGCGCGCCCGGCCGGTCGCGCTCGCGGCGCCGTCCGGCAGCGACGCCCGCCGCGGGCGCCGGCCTCACTCTACCAGGAAATCGAGCAGGAGCGTGCGCTGTAGCGGGTTGAAGTTGTCGTCGCTGAGCGCGAGCAGGCGAAGCCGCCCCTCCGCGTCGGTCCAGGCGGCGAGCGCTTCCATGTTGTCGATGCCGCTGTCGGAGCCGAAGCGGGCCAGGACCTCGCCGCCTCCCTCGGGAAGCGGGCCGCGATACGGCGGGTGACGCACGAGCGCCACGTCGAGGCCCGTGAAGGGGCTGAAGCTGCGGCGCAGCGTGTAGAGCGCGCCATCCGGGCCGAAGGCCGCGGCGGTGACGGAGAGATCCTCGAACGACGTCAGACGACCTTCCGCGCGCGTGCCCTCCGGGCCGGCGAGGAGCATGGCGTGGCCGTCCGCGCTCGCGTCCTCGTCGATGGCGAGGACCGCGTCGCAATCGCCCGGATCGGTCGCGAGCCCCTCGATCCCGGCGTTGGCGTCGTCGCCGGCCATCGAGGGGGCGTCGAGTACCGCGCGCAGCCGGCCGTCCGGGCCGTAGCGCCGCAGCCGGTGGAACTGCTCGAAGCCGACCGCGAGCCCGCCGCCGCAGGTCATCGCCAGCGCCTCCGCGTCGGCCGCCTTGCCGCCGAGCGCCGCGCCGCCGCCGCCCCGGATCGAGGCGAGGCGCGCATCGGCGAGGAGCGGGCCGTCGCCGCCCGGATCGAAGCGCGCGGAGAACCAGATCCCACGGTCGCCGACCGCGATCAGCCGCTCGCCCGCGAGCACCGCACCCGAGAGCCCGCCGAAGGCGGTGTCGTCGGCATCGAGGCTCCAGGCGCCGAGCAGGCGCACCCCGCCTAGATCGCCCGTGATGGCGACCTCGGTCGCGCTCACGCGCACCGCGCTCCCCTCGGCGGCGGGGTCAGCGGCGGCCGCACCCGCGATCGCGCCGAAAGCGAGCGCGACGGCGAGACGCGCGCGCCTCATTCCACCAGCGTCGCGCACTGACGCGGCATGTCCCAGAGCGAGATGCGCCGCCCGCGCGTCGGTCGCCCGGCCTTCGGCCGGCTCGCCGCGGGCGGCGGCGGCGCGAACCAGGAGGCGAGTTCGGCGCCGCAGCCGTCGCCGGGCGGCGGCGGCGCCTGATCGACACAGAGCGGCGTGCCCTCGGGGCACCGGAGGCGGACGTGGAAATGCGCGTCGTGGCCCCACCAGGGGCGAACCTTGCGCAGCCAGGCGCGGTCGCCCCCCGAACCGTCGTCGGGCTCGGCCTCGCAGAGCGCCTTCTTGATCGCGCGGTTGACGAAGATGCGTGCGACCGCCGCGTCGCGCGCGGCCGCCTCGATCAGCCAGTGATGGCCCATGCTCCAGCGCTCGTTGACCGCGCGCCCGTCGGGGCCGACGACGCTCGGGGAGCCGATCCGCTCGCGCTCGGCGCGCGTGAGCGGGCGCTCGGCGGGGCGGCGCAGCCAGATGTCGGCGTCGAGCCCGATCTGGTGGGAGGCGTGGCCCGAGAGCATCGGCCCGCCGCGCGGCTGGCTGATGTCGCCGACGTAGACGCCGGGCCAGCCGAGCGCGCGCGCCTTCTTGCCGAGCCGCTCGACGAAGGCGATCATCGCCGGGTGGCCGAAGTTGCGCCCGCGCGAGAGGCGCATGGCCTGCCAGCCCTCGCCGGTCTCGTCGAGCGCGACCCCGCCCGCGAGGCACCCGGCCGCGTAGGAG
This sequence comes from Paracoccaceae bacterium, assembly GCA_050330995.1. GTDB lineage: Bacteria > Pseudomonadota > Alphaproteobacteria > Rhodobacterales > Rhodobacteraceae > Thermohalobaculum. Next base: position 5,793 of record JBHJHI010000016.1, on the reverse strand, counting down.
CCGATCGGCGCGGGCGCGGCCCCGCCCGGCCCCGGCACGGCGCCGAACAGGTGGCGCGCTTCCTCGGCCACCGCGGGGGCGGCCGCGAGAGCGAGCGCGAGGCAGAAGGCGATGGCACGCACGATCCGGTCCCCCGTTCCGGGTCGGCCCCGTTATGCCGGCTCGCGCGGCCCGGCGGAAGCCTCTTCGTCCTCGGTGCCGGGCCGGGGCGCGTGCCCGGCCCGCTCGGCGACGCTCGCGCGCAGCGGCGCGAGGAAGGCGGGATCGGGGTCGGCGTCCAGGCGCACCGCCCGCGCCTCGCCCCGCCGCCCCAGCCGGGCCTGCGCGAAGGGGATCGCGCCCTGTCGCCCGCGGCAGGACAGCGCGACCGACCCGTGCGCGCCCACGGGCAGCGCCAGCACGTCGCCGGGCTTCAGGGCGTCGAGCCGGCCGATCGTCATGCGCCCGAGCGGGATCGCCCCCGTCACCGGCAGGTTCATGGCGAGCACGCTCGCCAGCATGTGCCCGGCCCAGACGCCGCGCCCGGTGTCGTGGCCCTGCTGCGCCGCGATCAGGTCGCGCTTCAGAGGCTCGAGCGTGGTGACCGGCACCACGAAGTCGAGCCCCGCGCCGCGCTTGTCGTCGGCGACGTGGAAGTTGAGCTTGATGACGAAGATCTCGGAGTTGTCCGGCGCGATGCGCACCATGCCCGGCAGCTGCTCGAAGCGGGTGCGCTTCGGCAGACCGACCGCCGAGCGGGCGCACATCTCGACGATCGCCTCGTCGAAGCAGCGCGCGACGAGGTCGACGAAGCGGCCGTAGAGCGCGAGGTCGATCGCCGTCAGCGAGCGCGCGAAGTTCGATTCCTCGAAACTGCCGTCGCCCCCGAGGTAGATGTCGAGCACCTTGCCGAGGAGGCGCGGATGCGCCTTGATGAGGCCGGTGCCCTGCTCGGCCGAGAAGCCCAGCAGATAGATCGCCGACGGCGCGCGCAGCCCCTTCAGGTAGTCGCCGTGGCGCACGACCTCGTAGCCGTAGACCGAGACGTCGATGCCCGGCCGCAGCTCGGCGCGGGTGCGGGTGGCCGCGATGGACGCGAACGCGTGGCACAGGGGGTCCATGGGCGGGAAGCCCGCGAGCCTCATCTTCGGCCCGCGCAACTTCCTTCCCAGGACCCCCGCCTCACCCGCTCGCGCCATCGCGTTGGCTCCCCCGCCGACGCGGCCGGGCATAGGCGGTCAGGGTTGCCGAAAGGTTAACGCGAGGGCGCCCCCGAGCCCCGACGCGGCAACGCGATGGTAACGACCCGCGCGCCATCCGTTGCCCGCGACGGGGCGAGAGCGAGCGATGGCCGACAACGCGAGACCGCTGATCATCAAGAGGGCGCACGGCGAGCACGGCCATGCCCACCACGGCGGCGCGTGGAAGGTCGCCTACGCCGACTTCGTCACCGCGATGATGGCGTTCTTCCTGCTGCTCTGGCTGCTCAACGCCACCACCGAGGAGCAGCGCGCGGGCCTCGCCGACTACTTCGACCCCTCGGTGCCGATCAGCCCGGTCTCGGGCGGCGGCACCGGCGTGCTCGGCGGCGAGGTCCCCTTCAGCCGGCGCGCGCTGCCGGGCGAGCGCGTCGAGGGCGCGCGGCCCGAGGCGCGCGAGGGTGACGGCGGCGGGGCGGAAGCCGTCCGCGAGGGGGCGGTCGAGCGCGCGATCGCCGCCGCCGAGGACGAGGCCGCGCGCGAACGCGCCGTCGAGGCCCTGGAGGCCGCGGCCGCAGGGCTCGACGACGCCGAGGGACACCTGAGCGTCCGCGCCGCGCCCGACGGCCTCGTGATCGAGCTGGTCGACCTCGCCGGCGAGCCGCTGTTCGCGCCCGGCTCGGCGCGGGCGACGCCCCTGTTCCGCGATCTCGTGGCCGTGGTCGTGCGGGCGATCGCCCCCCTGCCGAACGCGGTCGAGATCATCGGCCACACCGACGCCGCGCCCTTCGCCTCGGCCTCGCGCACCAACTGGGAGCTGAGCGCCGAGCGCGCCGCGACCGCGCGGCGCCTGCTCGTGGCCTCGGGTCTCGCGCCCGAGCGGCTGCGCGCGGTGATCGGCCGGGCGGCGACCGAGCCCATCGGCCCCGACCCGCTCGCGCCCGGAAACCGCCGCGTCGCCGTCAAGCTCCTCGCCCTCGCGGGCGAACGAGACCCCGCGCCCGCCGCCCGAGCGGCGCCCGCGCGCCCTTCAGTCACGGGAGAAGCCGAATGACCCTGTCCTCCTCGCTCAGCGCCGGCATCGCCGGGCTCCAGGCCAACGCGACGCGCCTCGCGGTGATCTCGGACAACGTCGCCAACGCCTCGACCACGGGGTATCGCCGCTCCGACGTCGACTTCTCCTCGCTGGTGCTGCCGTCGAACGGCTTCAGCCACGCCGCCGGCGGCGTGCGCGCGCACACCTTCCGCGACGTGGCCGGCGCGGGCACGCTGGTGTCCTCGTCGAGCGCGACCGACCTCTCGGTCTCGGGCCGCGGCTTCCTGCCGGTCACGACGCTGCAGGGCGTCGGCCAGCCCGCCTTCGAGCGCCCGTTCCAGCTCACCGCCACCGGCAGCTTCGAGCGCGACGCCGAGGGGTATCTGACCACCCGCTCGGGCCTCGCGCTGATGGGCTGGGCCACCAACGGCGACGGCACGCTGCCGGGCAACGTCGTGCGCGACGGCCCGGGCGATCTGGTGCCGGTCCGGGTCAACGACTTCCTGGTCAACGCCCAGCGCACCACCGAGGCGCGCGTCGAGGTCAACCTGCCGGCGGCCGCCACCGAGGCGGGCGCCGACGCCCAGCCCTTCGCCACGGTGCTGGAGTACTTCGACGGCGTCGGCCGGCGCAACGAGCTGACCGCGCGCTTCGCGCCCACGGTGCCCGCCGCCGGCGCGCCCCCCTCGAACGAGTGGTCGGTGACGATCGAGGACGGCGCTACCGTCCCCGCCACGGTGATCGGCGACCTGACGGTCTCGTTCGACGCCGCGAGCGGGCGCATCGACACGGTCGGCCTCCCCGCGATCGGCACCTACACCGGCGCCGACGGCACGCTCAGGGTGACCACCACGGCGGGCGGCGAGATCGACGTCTTCATCGGCGGCGCCGGGCTCGACGGCGGCCTCGCCCAGCTCGACGCGGGCTACGCGCCGCTGTCGATCGAGGCCAACGGCGCGCCCGCGGGCAACCTCGCAGGCATCGAGGTCGACGCCGAGGGCCTGCTGCGCGGCGTCTACGACACCGGCGCGCGCGTCGCGCTGTTCAAGATCCCGGTGGTCGACGTGCCGAACCCGAACGGGCTGACCGCCCTCGACGGCCAGTCCTTCGCCGTCTCGACCGAGGCCGGCCCGCCTTACCTCTGGGACGCGGGCGACGGGCCCGTCGGCACGGTGCAGGGCTTCTCGCTGCAGGAGAGCACCGTCGACATCGCCCAGGAGCTGACCGGGCTGATCACCACCCAGCGCGCCTATTCCTCGAACGCGACCGTGATCCAGACCGTCGACCAGATGCTCCAGGAGACCACGAGCCTCAAGCGCTGAGGCGCGCCGCCCGCCCGGGGCGCCGGCCGGTCCGACGGGGTCGGCCCCGGCGCCCCGGGCCGTCGTTCTCGCGCGTTTCCGCCATGCCCGACCGTATCGGTCATACCGGAAAGCGCCTTAGCCGATCGTATCCGCGTGGCTCGCGGCCCGAGCGTCGGGGCCGGGCCGCGGAACGCGCCGGGGAGTCCCGCCCATGAACCTGTCCTCCGCCATCTCGACCGCCCTCGGCGGGCTCGGCGACACCACGCGCCGGCTCGGCATCGCCTCGGGCAACATCGCCAACGCGACGACCGAGGGCTATGCCGCGCGCCGCGCCGTGACCGAGGACGGCCCGGCGCCGCGCGTGGTCGCCGCGCGCCGCACCGACCCCCAGCTCACCGCACTCAGGCGCGGCGCCGACAGCGAGGCGGCGGCGGCGAAGGTGCGCGCCGAGGCGCTGGTCCGCCTCGCCGACGGGGTCGGCGAATACGGCGACGCGGGCTCGCTCGCCGAGCGCTCGGCCGCGCTCGGGCGCGCCTTCTCCGCGCTCGGCGACGACCCCGCGAGCCTCGCGCGTCAGGAGAACGCCGCGAGCGCGGCACGCGACCTCGCCAAGGGGTTCCGCGAGGCCGAGGCGGGCGTACGCGGCGTTCGCGCGGGCGCCGACGCCGCGATCGGCCGCCTCGTCGCCGGGATCAACGACGACCTCGCCGAGATCGCGACGCTGAACCGCCGGGTCGTTCGCGCCCGCGCGCTCGGACAGGACGCCACCGCGCTGGAGGAGCGCCGCGAGAGCCGGATCGACGCCATCGGCGCGGCGCTACCGCTGCGGCTCCAGGACCGCCCCGACGGCAGCGTCGAGGTGCGCACCGCCGAGGGCGTCCTGCTCGCCGAGCGCGAGGCGCGGCGGCTGGACTTCACCCCCGCGCCCGCCGTGACGCCGGCGATGACACGCGCGGGCGGCGCGCTCTCCGGGCTGAGGATCGGCGAGCGCGACGTCACGCCGGGCGGCGGGAGCGCGCAGGCGGTCGAGGGCGGCGCCCTCGCGGCCCACTTCGCCGTGCGCGACGACCTCGCGCCCGCGCTGCAGGCCGATCTCGACGCGGCCGCGGCCGATCTGATGGCCCGCTTCGAGGCGCCAGGGCTCGACCCGACGCTGGCGGCCGGCGCGGCGGGTCTGTTCACCGACCGCGTCGACCCGCTTGGCGCACCGCCCCCGCCGGGCCTCGCGGGGCGGCTGGAGGTGAACGCTGCGCTCGACGGCACGCCCTGGCGACTGCGCGACGGGCTCGGCGCGGCCGCCCCCGGCCCCGCGGGCGCGAGCGTCCTGCCCCGCGCGCTGGCCGCCGCCCTCGCCGAGCGCCGTCCCGGCCCGGACGGCACGCTCGCCGACGCGAGCGGCCCGCTCGCCGCGATCGCCGAGCGCGCCTCGCTCGCGCGCATCGACGCCGAGGACGCCGAGACCGCCGCCGCCACGACGCGCGCCACCCAGGCCGAAGCCGAGGGCGCCGTGCGTGGCGTCGATGCCGAGGCCGAACTCGCCCACCTCGTGACGCTGGAGCGCGCCTTCGCGGCCAACGCCCGCGTGCTGGAGACGACGAGCCGGATGCTGGACGCCCTGGAGAGCATCAAGTGAGCGGTTTCGAGACGGGCTTCACGCCCAACCCCGCGAGCGCGCAGCGCGCACGCCTCGCCGCGACGCTGCGCGCCGACCTCGACCGGCTGGGCCACGAAGCCGTCACCGGCCGCGCGGCCGACGCGCCCCGCGCGCTCGGCGGCCTCACGCGCGAGGCGCAGACCCTCTCGGCGCGTCGCGAGGCGCTCGACGCCTACGCCGAGGCCGGCGCGATCGCGGCGGGACGCGCGGGCGCGAGCCAGGTCGCGCTCGGGGCCATCGACCGGGCGGTCCACGGCGTGCTCGACGACGCGCCGACCGTGCTGACCACGGCCACCGACCAGGCGCTTGGCGTGCTCGGCGCCGAGGCCGACGGCGCGCTCCGCGGCGCCGTCTCCGCCTTGGGCACGCGCTACGGCGCGACCGCGCTGTTCGCGGGCGACGCGACCGACCGGGGCGCGCTCGTCGGGGCGGACACGATCCTCGCCGACGCGCGCGCCGCAGCCCTCGCCGCCGGCGGCGGCGCGGCCCGACAAGCCGCGCTGCGCGCCGTGTTCGACACGCCGGGCGGCGCCTTCGCGCCAGGCCACTACACCGGAGGCACCCGCACGGCGCCAGGCGTGGAGAGCGACGAGGGGGCCGTGATAGAGACCGGACTGCGCG
>JBHJHI010000015.1:0-55328 GCA_050330995.1 Paracoccaceae bacterium | reverse complement strand
CCCCTCTCCCCCCCGCCGTGGGGGGGGGTGTCGGCCCTCCCCCCCCCCCCCCCTTCGCCGGCCTGGGGTCGGCCCTGCCCACGGCCGACGATCTCGACGCGCTTCTCGATGCCCTCGCTCCCACGGCGGTGCGCCTGACGCCCTGGCGCGCGCTCCTGCTCGAAGACGCGCGCGAGGCCGCGCCGCCCGAAGGCTTCGTCGTGGCCGCCGACGACCCGATCCGCCGCGTCGAGGCCTGCCCGGGCGCGCCCGCCTGCGCCTCGGCGAGCGTGGCGACGCGCCCGCTCGCGCGCGCCCTCGCCGGCCGCGTTCCGGGACGGCTGCACGTCTCGGGCTGTGCCAAGGGCTGCGCTTGGCCGCGCGCGGCCGGGACCGTGCTGGTCGGGCGCGAGGGACGCTTCGACCTCGTGCGCTCGGGCCACGCCTGGGATACGCCCGTGCGCCACGGCCTGAGCGCGGCGGAGGCCCTGACGCTCGCGGGAGACGACTGAGATGGCTTACGCCTACGAGAAGGACGGCGCCGCGATCTACCGCGCCTCCTTCGCCATCATCCGCGCCGAGAGCGACCTCGCGCGCTTCGACGCCGACGAGGAGCCGGTGGCGGTGCGCATGATCCACGCGAGCGGCGACGTCGGCCTGGCAGCCCGCATCCGCTTCCATCCGGGCTGCGCCGTCGCGGCGCGGCGCGCGCTCGCGGACGGTGCGCCGGTGCTCTGCGACGCGCGCATGGTGAGCGAGGGGATCACGCGCGCGCGCCTGCCGGCCGGCAACGAGATCGTCTGCACGCTCCAGCACCCGGCGGTACCCGACCTCGCCGCGCGGCTGGGCACCACCCGCAGCGCCGCGGCGCTCGAACTCTGGCGCGATCGTCTGGCGGGCGCGGTGGTGGCGGTCGGCAACGCGCCGACGGCGCTGTTCCATCTCCTGGAGATGCTGGAGGACCCGGACTGCCCGCGCCCGGCCGCGAGCGTCGGCTGTCCGGTCGGCTTCGTCGGCGCGGCCGAGTCGAAGGACGCGCTGTGGGAAGCCGCGCCCGCCCCTTCCCTGGTGGTCAAGGGCCGCGCGGGCGGCAGCGCCGTCACGGTCGCCGCCATCAACGCGCTCGCGAGCCGGGCCGAATGAGGGGGGGCACGATCCGCGGCGTCGGCCTCGGCCCCGGCGCGGCCGATCTGATGACGCTGCGCGCCGACCGGCTGATCCGGGGCGCCGCCCACGTCGCCTTCTTCCGCAAGGCGGGCCGCGCCGGCCGCGCGCGCGCCACGGTCGAGGGAATGCTGCGCCCGGACGCGGTCGAGCACGCGATGGAGTACCCGGTGACCACCGAGATCCCGCTCGGCGATCCGCGTTACAACGCCTGCCTCGCTCCCTTCTACGAGGCCGAGGCCGACCGCCTCGCCGCGCTCGCCGCGGCGGGCGAGGACGTGGTGGTACTCTGCGAGGGCGACCCGTTCTTCTACGGCTCGTTCATGCACCTGCACGCCCGCCTCCAGGGCCGTGCGCGCGTCGAGGTGGTGCCGGGCGTCACCGCCATGTCGGGCGCCTGGACGGCGACCGGCACGCCCGTCACCTGGGGCGACGACGTGCTGACGGTGCTCGTCGGCACGCTGCCGGAAGCGGTGATCGCCGAGAAGGCCGCGCGCTGCGACGCGCTCGTGGTGATGAAGATCGGCCGCCACCTGGGCCGGGTGCGCCGCGCGCTCGACGCCGCGGGGCGGCTCGGCGACGCGTGGCTGATCGAGTGCGCGACGCTGCCGGAACAGCGCGTGCTGGCGCTCGCCGCGGCCGAGGGCGAGAGCGTGCCCTACTTCTCGACCGTGGTGGCGCACGGCCGGGGACGGCGACCGTGAGCGGCGCGCTCGCGGTGGGGGGCCTCGGCCCCGGTAGCGAGGGCGCGATTACGCCCGACGCCGCCGCCGCGATCGCAACGGCCGAGGACGTGGTCGGCTACGAGACGTATCTCGCCCGCCTCGCGCCCGCGCCCGGCCAACGCTTCCACCCCTCCGACAACCGCGTCGAGGCCGAGCGCGCGCGCCATGCGCTGACGCTCGCCGCCGGGGGACGGCGCGTCGCGGTGGTCTCCTCGGGCGATCCGGGGGTGTTCGCCATGGCGGCGGTGGTCTGCGAGACGATCGAGGCGGGTCCCGAGGCGTGGCGCGCGGTCGATCTCAGCGTCCTGCCCGGCGTCACCGCCATGCTCGCCGCCGCCGCCCGCGCGGGCGCCCCGCTCGGCCACGACTTCTGCGCGATCAACCTCAGCGACAACCTGAAGCCCGCCGCGCTGGTCGAGCGCCGTCTGCGCCTCGCGGCCGAGGCCGACTTCGCCATGGCGCTCTACAATCCGCGCTCGCGCGCGCGCCCCGAGGGCTTCGCCCGCGCGCTCGACGTGCTGCGCGACGCCTGCGCCGACGACCGCCCGGTCATCTTCGCCCGCGCCGTCACCCGCCCCGATGAACGGCTAAGCGTCGTGCCCCTGCCCGACGCCCGCCCGGAGATGGCCGACATGCAGACCGTGGTGATCGTCGGCTCCAGCCGCACCCGCGTGGTCGAGCGCCCGGCCGGCCCGCTCGTCTACACCCCGAGGGCGGTCGGGGCATGAGCGATCCAGTCCGCCACCGCGGCCGGGTCGGCGAACTCGCGTCGCGCGGGTACCTCGGGGCGCACGATCATCACCACCGGCAGGCCGAGCGAGCGCGCGGCGTCGAGCTTGGCGCGTGCACCGGTCCCGCCCGCGTTCTTGGCGACGACGACCTCGATGCCGTGCGCGGCCATCAGCGCGCGGTCGCCGGCCGGATCGAACGGTCCGCGCGCGAGCACGACGTCGTGGCGCGGCAAGGGCACGGGCATCTCGGGCGGATCGACGAGGCGCAGGAGGTAGCGGTGCCGCGGTGCTGCGGCGAAGGCCGCGACTTCGTGGCGCCCGATCGCGAGGAACACGCGCCGCGCCGGGCCGTCGAGCGCGGCGACGGCCCCGGCCGTGTCGGCGACGTCGCGCCAGTCGTCGCCCGACCCCGGCCGCCAGGGCGGGCGCACGAGGGCGGCGAGCGGCACGCCGGCGGTGCGCGCCGCCTCGACCGCATTGCGGCTGATCCGCGCCGCGAACGGGTGGGTCGCGTCGACCAGATGGGTCACGCCCTCGCGCGCCATGTAAGCCGCGAGCCCCGCCGCGCCGCCGAAGCCGCCGATGCGCACGGCCACCGGCTGCGCGCGCGGCGCCGCGGTGCGCCCGGCGTAGGAGAGCGTGGCCTCCCAGCCGCGCGCGGCGACGAGGGCGGCGCGCGCGTTCGCCTCGGACGTGCCGCCGAGGATCAGCGGGCGGAGCGTCGGCATGGCTGACCTCGGGCTGTCGGACGGGGCGTGGCTCACGATCGTCGGCATGGGCGAGGATGGCGCGGCCGGGCTCGCCCCCGCAAGCCGCGCGGCGCTGGCCGGGGCCGAGGTCGTCACCGGCTCGGCGCGGCTGATGGCGCTGCTGGAGGCCGACGCCCTGGCGCCGGGCGCCGAGCGCCGGGTCTGGCCGGTGCCCTTCGCCGAGGGTCTCGACGCGCTTCTCGCCCTGCGCGGCCGGCGCGTGGCGGTGCTGGCGTCCGGCGATCCGTTCTGGTTCGGCGCGGGCAGCGTGCTCGCGCGCCGGCTGGCCCCTCGCGAGTGGCGCGCGCTTCCGGCCCCCTCGACCTTCTCGCTCGCCGCCGCGCGGCTCGGCTGGCCCCTGGAGACGACGCTCTGCCTCGGGCTGCACGCGGCGCCCTTCGAGCGTCTGCGCCCTACGCTCGCGCCGGGGCTGCGCGCGATCGCGACCCTGCGCGACGGCGCGGCGCCCGCAGCGCTCGCGGGCTGGCTCGACGCCCTCGGCTTCGGCGCCACGCGCCTCACCGTGCTCGAAGCTCTCGGCGGGCCGGCCGAGCGGAGGCGCGAGACGACGGCGGCGGATTTCGCGCTCGGCGACGTCGCCCACCCGGTCGCGGTCGCGCTGGAGGTCGCGGGCAGGGGGCCGGCGCTGCCTCGGGCGAGCGGCCTGCCCGACGACGCCTTCGAGCACGACGGGCAGATCACCAAGCGCGCGGTGCGGGCGCTGACGCTCTCGACGCTGGCGCCGCGCGACGGCGAGCGGCTGTGGGACATCGGCGCGGGCGCGGGCTCGGTCTCGGTGGAATGGCGCCTCGCCGCCCCGCGCGGCCACGCGGTCGCGATCGAGCGCGATCCCGGGCGGGCGGCGCGCGTGCGCCGCAACGCCGCGCGCTTCGGGCTCGAGCGTCTCGACGTGGTCGAGGGCGCGGCGCCGGACGCGCTGGGCGGCCTGCCCGCCCCCGACGCGGTGTTCGTGGGCGGGGGGCTGTCGGAGGGGCTGCTCGTCGATCTCCGGGCCCGCCTCGCGCCGGGCACGCGGCTGGTCGCCAACGCCGTGACGCTCGAAGCCGAGGCCCTGCTCGCGCGCTGGCAGGCGGGGACGGGCGGCGCGCTCGCCCGCATCGAGCTGTCCGACGCCCTGCCTCTCGGCACGCGGCGCGGCTGGCGGGCGCGCTACCCGGTGGTGCAGTGGAGCGTGACGCTGTGATCGTCGCGGGCTTCGGCTTTCGCGCGGGCGCCACCGCGGCGAGCCTCGCGGCCGCGCTCGACGCCGCCTGGGGCGACGGCGCCGTCGACCGCCTCGCGGTGCCCGAGGCCAAGGCGGGCGCGGCCGCGCTCGACGCCTTCGCCGCCCGGCGGGGCCTCGCCGTCGTCGCCGTGCCGGAGGCGATGCTGCGCACCGTCGCGACCCCGACGCCCGCGCCGCGCGGGGTGCGCGGGCGTTACGGGACCAGCCCCGCCGAGGCCGCCGCCCTCGTCGCCGCGGGGCCGGGGGCGCGCCTCGCGGCCCGCCGCGCGGTCTCGTCCGACCGCCTCGCCACCTGCGCCGTCGCCATCGGAGGGAGCTGATGACCGTGCATTTCATCGGGGCGGGGCCGGGCGATCCCTCGCTCCTCACCCTGCGGGGCCGCGACCTGATCGCGGCCTGCCCGGTCTGTCTCTACGCGGGCTCGCTGGTGCCGGAAGCCGTGCTCGCCCACTGCCCGCCGGGCACCGAGGTGGTGAACACCGCCGCGATGGATCTCGACGCCATCACAGCCGCCTGCCGTGACGCCCATGCCGCCGGCCGCGACGTCGCGCGGCTGCACTCGGGCGATCTCTCGGTCTGGTCGGCGATGGGCGAGCAGATCAGGCGGCTCGACGCGCTCGGCATTCCGGTCAGCGTCACGCCGGGCGTGCCCTCCTTCGCCGCCGCCGCCGCCGCGCTCGGCGCCGAGCTGACGCTGCCGGGGGTCGCGCAGTCGGTGGTGCTGACCCGCACGCCCGGCCGCGCGAGCGCGATGCCGCCGGGCGAGACCGTCGCCGCCTTCGCCGCCACGGGCGCCACGCTCGCGGTGCATCTCTCGATCCAGAACCTCGGCTCGGTGGTCGAGGCCTGCACGCCCCACTACGGCGCCGACTGCCCCGTGGCCGTCGTCCACCGCGCGAGCTGGCCCGACGAGCGGGTGGTGCGCGCAACGCTCGCCACCGTCGAGGCGGCGATGGCGGGCGAGGCGATCGAGCGCACGGCGCTGATCCTGGTCGGACGCGTGCTCGGCGCGAGCGCCTTCGACGAGAGCCGGCTCTATTCGACCGACTACGTCCGCCGCTTCCGCGCGGGCTGGCCCCGGAGCGACGCCGAGGAGCGCGCCGATGGCTAGCCCGGTCCCCGGCCTGATGATCGCCGCCCCCGCCTCGGGCACCGGCAAGACCACGGTGATGCTCGGCCTCCTGCGCGCGCTCGCCGACGACGGCGTGCGCGTGCAGCCCTTCAAGAGCGGGCCGGACTACATCGACCCCGCCTTCCACCGCGCGGCGGCGCGGCGCGCGTCGTTCAACCTCGACACCTGGGCGATGGACGAGGGCCTGCTCGCGGCCGTCCTCGCCCGTGCCGACGGCGCCGAGATGGCGCTCGCCGAAGGCTCGATGGGCCTCTACGACGGCGTCGCGACGCGGGGAGCCACGGGACGCGGCTCCTCGGCCGAACTCGCGGTGCGGATGGGCTGGCCGGTGGTGCTGGTGCTCGACGTCTCGGGTCAGGCGCAGTCGGCGGCGGCGACCGCGCTCGGCTTCGAGGCGTACGAGCCCGCGCTGACGCTCGCCGGCGTGATCCTGAACCGGGTGGCGAGCCCGCGCCACGAGCGCCTCGCGCGCCTCGGCTTCGAGCGGGCCGGGCTGCCCGTCCTCGGCTGCCTGCCGCGCCGGGGCGATCTGCGCCTGCCCGAGCGCCACCTCGGCCTCGTCCAGGCGGTCGAGCATCCCGACCTGGAGGCCGCCGTCGCGACCTACGCCGCCTTCCTGCGCGAGCATGTCAATCTCGCCGCGATCCGGGCGGCCGTCGCCACGGGCGCGCCGCCCGGCACGGCCGCGGCCCCGCCGCCCCCGCCCGGCCAGCGCATCGCGCTCGCGCGCGACGCGGCGTTCTCCTTCGCCAATCCGCACATGACCGACGCCTGGCGCGCGGCCGGGGCCGAGATACTACCGTTCTCGCCGCTCGCCGACGAGGCGCCCGACCCGGCGGCGGACGTGGTCTGGCTGCCGGGGGGCTATCCCGAGCTGCACGCCGGCACCCTCGCCGCCGCCGGACGCTTTCGCCGAGGCCTCGCGGCGCATGCCGAGACCCGCCCGGTTCACGGCGAGTGCGGCGGCTACATGGCCCTCGGCGCCGCGCTGATCGACAAGGAGGGGGCCTCGCATCCGATGGCGGGACTGCTCGGCCTCGTCACGTCCTACGAGCGGCGCAAGCTGCATCTCGGCTATCGCCAGGCCGAGCTGCTGGCCCCGCTCCTGCACCATCCCGCCGGCGCCACGCTGCGCGGCCACGAGTTCCACTACTCCAGCGTGATCGAGCAGCCCGACGCCCCCCTCGCGCGCGTCAGCGACGCCGACGGCGCGCCGGCGGCGGAGACCGGCTCGCGCCGCGGCCTCGCCAGCGGCACCTTCTTCCACCTGATCGGCGAGGCGGGCGCGTGAGCGGGTTCGTCAGCTTCGTCGGCTCCGGGCCGGGCGATCCGGAGCTGCTGACGCTGAAGGCGGTCGATCGCCTGAAGCGGGCCGACGCGGTCCTGTTCGACGATCTCTCGTCCGGGCCGCTGCTCGGCCACGCGCGGCCGGGCGCCGACCTCGTCGGCGTCGGCAAGCGCGCGGGACGGCCGTCGCCGAAGCAGGGCCACGTCAGCCGGATGCTGGTCGACTACGCCCTGACCGGGGCGCGGGTGGTGCGGTTGATGTCGGGCGACCCGACGCTGTTCGGCCGGCTCGAGGAGGAGATCGTGGCGCTGCGCGCCGCCGGCGTCGCCTTCGAGGTCGTGCCCGGCGTCAGCTCGGCCACCGCCGCGGCCGCGGCCGCCGGCCTGCCCCTGACCCGGCGCGAGACGGCGCGGCGCGTGCAGTTCGTGCCCGGCCACGACGTCGCGGGCGCGCTGCCGGGCGACATCGACCTCGCCGCCCTCGCCGACCCGAGGGCCACCACGGTGGTGTTCATGCCGATGCGCACCTTCGCCGCCCTCGCCGAGCGGCTGATCGAGCACGGCCTGCCGGCCGCGACCCCGGCGCTCTTCGCCGAGAACGTGAGCCATCCCGACCAGCGCCTCGCGCGCCTCGACGTCGCGGCCCTCGCCGCGCGCCTCGGCAGGTCGGTCTCCGAGCGCCCGGCCCTCGTCGTCTACGGCCCGCTCGCGGAGGCGGGCGATGCATGAGATCGCCCTCGTCGGCGTCGGCGCGGCGCATCCCGATCACCTGACCGGCACGGCGCGACGCGCGCTCCTGCAGGCCGATCTCGTGCTAGTGCCGCACAAGGGCGCGGAGAAGGCCGACCTCGCGGGCCTGCGCCGCGCTCTTCTGGACGGCCTCGGCGCGACGGCGAGGGTCGCCGAGTTCGCGATGCCCGAACGCGACCGCGACGATCCCGACTACCTCGGCGGCGTCGAGGACTGGCACGACCGCGTCGCGCGCGCCTGGGCCGACTGCCTCGCGGCGCACCTGCCCCACGGCGGACGCGCCGCGCTGATGGTCTGGGGCGATCCCTCGCTCTACGACAGCACCCTGCGCATCGCCGGTCGGCTGGCCGGCCTCGGGCACGACGCCCGCGTGCGCGTGGTGCCGGGGCTGACGAGCGTACAGCTCCTGACGGCGGCGCACGCCGTGCCCCTCAACGCCCTCGGCGCGCCGGTGCTGATCACCACCGGGCGGCGGCTTCGCGAGGGCTGGCCCGACGGCGTCGAGCGCGTGGTGGTCATGCTCGACGGCGACTGCGCCTTTCGTCACCTCGCACCGCCCGAGCGCTTCCACCTCTGGTGGGGCGCCTATCTCGGCATGGACGGCGAGATGCTCGACGGCGGCCGCCTCGACGTGGCCGGCCCGCGCATCGTCGCGGCCCGCGCCGCCGCGCGGGCGCGCCACGGCTGGATCATGGACGTCTACCTCCTGGAGCGCCGCGGCCCCTGACGCCGCCCGCGCGGGACGCGACGACGGGGACGAGGTCCTCGATTGACCTCGCCACCGCTCTGTGGAACCAACTCCCGGACGGTGTCCGGCGGCCCCTACCGCCGGCTGAATAGGGAACGGGGTGGGAGACCCCGGCTACCCCCGTAACTGTGAGCGGCGAGCGACCCCGAGGCATACCCACTGGCCCGACCCGTCGCGGGCGGCCGGGAAGGATCGGGCGAGCGACGACCCGCGAGCCAGGAGACCTGCCGTCGCTCGCAACCGCCGGCGGATGCCGGCACCGGACGCCGCCGGCGGGGCGGCGAGGAGGTAGGAATGCATATCGAACCCGGCGTCGTCGACGGCGCCAAGATGGCCCTGGCCTACGGGACCGCGGCCGCGGCCGGCGGCTATGCCGTCAAGCTGATCGCCGACGACCTGAAGACGCACGCCGCGGCGTCGCTCGCGGTCCGCGCCGTGCTCGCGAGCGGGCTGGTCTTCGTGTTCTTCGAGGTGTTCCCGCACTTCCCGGTCGGCATCTCCGAGGTGCATTTCATCCTCGGCACGACATTGCTGCTCCTGCTCGGCGCCGGCCCGGCGGCGATCGGCCTCGCGGCGGGGCTGCTGATCCAGGGGACGCTGTTCGCGCCGGGCGATCTGGCGATGTACTTCGTGAACGTCACCACGCTGCTGGTGCCGCTGTTCCTGATCGACCTCGTGGCCAAGCGCCTGATCCCGGCCGACAAGCCTTACGTGGACCTCGGCTACGGCGAGGTCGCCAAGCTCTCCTTCGCCTACCAGGGCGGCGTGATCGCCTGGGTGGCGTTCTGGGCGTTCTACGGCCAGGGCTTCGGCGCGGAGAACCTCACCGCCGTCGGCAGCTTCGGCGCGGCCTACCTGCTGGTCGTGCTCGTCGAGCCGCTGGCCGATCTGGCGGTGCTCGCCGTCGCGAAGCGGCTGCGCGGCGCGAGCGGGCACGGCGTGCTCGTCCGCCGGCTTCACTACCCGGCCTGACGCCGGCCCCGGCGGGGTCGCCGCCGCGGCACGAGGGCGCCGGGGATCTCCCGGACGCCCTCCCGCGGCCGGCGCCGTCGGGCTGGCGTCCGTTCCCCCGGTCCGTATCGCGCGGCGCAGGGAGGCGCCTCGGGACGGACGCGCTCGTCGCCGCCCGACCTGTTTCCCCACGACCGCCGGCGTCCCCGACCCGGCCTCATTCCGCGAGCAGGCGGTAGCCGACGCCGGGCTCGGTGCGGATGAGGCGCGGACGGGTCGGGTCGTCGCCGAGCTTGCGGCGAAGCTGGCCGACGTAGACGCGCAGGTACTGCGTGTCGCGCACATGCGCCTCGCCCCAGAGCTCGCCGAGGAGCTGGCTCTGGGTCACGACCTTGCCCGCGTGGCGCGCGAGCAGGGCGAGCAGGTCGAACTCGCGCCGGGTCAGCTCGACGCGGCGGCCGTCGCGGGCGACCTCGCGGGCGGCCACGTCGATGCGAAGCCCGCCGATCTCGATCATCGGCGAGGCGGCCTCGCGCTCGGGGCGGCTTCTGAGGAGCGCGCGCACGCGCGCGAGCAGCTCTTGGATGCCGAAGGGCTTGACCACGTAGTCCTGCGCGCCGGCGTCCAGAGCCGTGACCTTCTCGTCCTCCGAGGCGCGCACCGAGAGGACGAGGACCGGCGTCTCGGACCAGGCGCGCAACTCGCGGATCACGGCGACGCCGTCGCGGTCGGGCAGGCCGAGGTCGAGGATCACGAGCGCGGGGCTCTCGGTCGCGGCGCGGCCGAGCGCCTGCTCGGCCGTGCGCGCCTCGATCGTCTCGTAGCCCGAGGCGGTCAGGCTGATGCGCAGGAAGCGGCGGATCGCGTCGTCGTCGTCCACGACCAGGAGCCGCGGCGCCGTCATCGGGCCGGCTCCGCGGCGGCGGTCTCGTCCGCGCCCATATGCGGCGGACGCTCCGGCTGCGGGATCTCCAGCGTGAACAGCGCGCCGCCGCCCTCGCGCGTGTCGATGCGCACCTGTCCGCCCATGGCCTCGACGAAGCCGCGCACGATGGCGAGGCCGAGCCCGGTGCCCGCCCCCTGCGCGTCGCCGCCCCCGGCGCGGTGGAACATGTCGAAGAGCCGCTCGCGCTCGCCGGGCGCCACGCCCGGGCCGTGGTCGGCGACCGACAGCGCGAGCGCGCCGTTCGCCCGCTCGGCGCGGATCTCGACGGGCGTGCCCTCGGGGGCGAAGCGGGCGGCGTTGTCGATGAGGTTCACGAGGCACTGCTCCAGGAGCGTGGGGTCGGCGTGGACCAACGCCGCCTCCGGCGCGATCGCGACCGCCACGCGCGTCGCGCCGAGGCGCAGGCGCAGCCGCTCGACCGCCGCCGCCACGACGTCGGCGAGGTCGAGCCATTCGAGGCGCAGCCGGAGCGCGCCGTAGCCGAGGCGGGCCATGTCGAGGAGGTTCTGGATGAAGCGGTTGAGCCGCTCGGCCTCGGCCGCGACGTCGGCGAGCAGCGCCTCGCGGTCGGCGGGCGACAGCCGCTCGCCGAGGGCGCGCAGCGAGGACACCGAGCCGACGATGGCGACGAGCGGCGTCCTCAGGTCGTGGCTGACCGAGGACAACAGCGCCGTCCTCAGCTTCTCGGTCTGGCTGTAGCGCTCGGCGGCGGTGGTCTGCGCGATCATGCGCCCGCGCTCCAGGATCAGCGCCGACTGGTCGGAGAGCGTCTCCAGAAGGCGCAGGTCGGCGGCGCCGAGCGTGCGCGGCCCGCCCTCGGGCGGCGCGACGCCGAGCACGCCGAGCGGCGCCTCTGAGGTCGCGAGCGGCAGGAACAGCCAGCGCGAGGCGGGCAGCGTGTCGGTGGTCCAGCCCGCGCGCTCGGCCCGGCCGAGCGCCCAGGCGGCTGCGGCGCGCGCGTCCTCGCCGAGACCGCTCGCCTCGGGCCGCGCGGCGACGGGGGCGGGGCGCCCGCCCGGTCCGCGCTGGAGCCGCACCGCGTCGAGCCCGAGCGTCGCGTGGACGTGGCTGACGATGGCGTGGGCCATGTCGTGCTCGCTCGTGGCCGCGAGTGCGCGGCGGGAGAACTCATAGAGCGCGCGGGTCTGGCGCGAGGCGGCGCGCACGGTGTCGATCTGGCGCTTGAGCCTGGCGGCGAGCGTGCCCGTGACGGCGGCGAAGACGAGGAAGAACACCACGGTGACGAGCTGGTCGGGCCGCTCGATCAGGAAGGTGAAGCGCGGCTCGGTCAGGAAGAAGTTGTAGGCGAGGAAGGCGATGACGCTCGCCGCGAGCGCCGCGCCGACGCGGCCGAGCATCGCCGCGCCGAGCACGGCGGCGAGGAAGACGAGGCTGACGTCGGCCTGCGGCAGGACGGCCTGCAGGCCGCTCGCGACCGGCACCGCCGCCGCGACCGCGCCGACGGCGATCAGGTAGTCGCCCGCCGCGCCGCGTTCGGCCTCGGCGCGCGGCGCGGGCCGGCGCCCGGGGTCGCGGCCGACCACGGTGACCTCGAAGCCCGCGCCGTCCCCGACGAGGCGGGCGAGCCCCTTGCGCGGGCCGGCGCCGACGACGATGCGGCTGACGTTGCGCCGGCGGGCGAAGTCGAGGACCGCCTCGGCCGGCGCGCGCGGGGCGGGCAGCGTCTCGGTCTCGGCGCCGAGGCGTTCCGCGAGCAGCAGCGCCTTGTCCGCGCGCGCCTCCGCCTCGCCGGCGCCCGGCCCGCCCTCGACGACGTGGGCGACGATCCAGGGGGCGCGGCCGCGGTCGGCCATGCGCTTGCCGACGCGCACGAGGCGCATCGGATCGCCGCCCATCCCGAGGCAGACGAGCAGCCGCTCGCGCGTCGGCCAGCTCGCCTCGACCGCGTGGGCGGCGCGATAATCGAGCATGTCGCGGTCCACCCGCTCGGCGGCCGCGCGCATCGCCATCTCGCGCAGCGCCGTCAGGTTGCCGCGGCTGAAGAAGCGCGCGACCGCGCGCTCGGCCTGCTCGGGGACGTAGACCTTGCCCTCGCGCAGGCGCTTCTGCAGATCGTCCGGCGAGAGGTCCACGAGCTCGATCTCGTCGGCCTCTTGGAGCACGGCGTCGGGCAGCGTCTCGCGCACCTCGATGCCGGCGATACGCTCGACCACATCGTTGAGGCTTTCCAGGTGCTGCACGTTCAGCGTGGTGTAGACGTCGATGCCGGCCTCGATCAGCTCGCGCACGTCCTGCCAGCGCTTGGCGTGGCGCGATCCGGGCACGTTGGTGTGGGCGAGTTCGTCGACCAGCGCGAGCGTGGGGCGGCGGGCGAGCAGCGCGTCGAGGTCCATCTCCGGCAGAGGTCGGTCGCGGTAGACGATCAGCCGGCGCGGCACCGTCTCGATGCCGACGCTCAGCCGCTCGGTCTCGCGCCGGCCGTGCGTCTCGATCACGCCAGCGACGACGTCCACGCCCTCGCGCTTCTCCCGGCGCGCCGCCTTCAGCATGGCGTAGGTCTTGCCCACGCCCGGCGCCGCGCCGAGGAAGATGCGCAGCCGCCCCCGCTCCTCGCGCTTCGCGTCGGCGAGGAGGGCGTCGGGGTCGGGGCGGTCGTCGTCGCGCTCGCTCATGGCGCCATCAACGCCCGAACGCGTCGTCGAGCGCCAGGTTGACGGCCAGCACGTCGACGCGCGGCTCGCCGATCACGCCGAAGACGGGCTGTCGGACGTGCGCCTCGATGACCCGCGTCACCGCGGCCGCGTCGACGCCGCGCGCGGCGGCGATGGCGTCGGCCTGGATCAGCGCCGCTTCGGGCGAGAGGTGCGGGTCGAGCCCCGAGGCCGAGGCGGTCACCAGATCGACCGGCGGGCGCTCGGCCCCGAAGCGCTCGGCCGCCGCCTCGGCGCGGCCGCGGATCGCCGTGACGAGTTCCCGGCTCGTCGCGCCGAGATTCGAGGCGCCCGAGTTGTCGGCGGCGTAGTCGACCGCCGAGGGACGGGGCGCGAGGTAGCGCGGGCTCTCGAACGCCTGACCGACGAGGGCGGAGCCGACGACGGTACCGTCGCGCTCGATCAGCGAGCCGTTCGCCTGATGGGGCGCGGCGAGCTGGGCGACGGCGGTCATGGCGAGCGAGTAGCCGAGCCCCGTGACGACGGTCATGATCAGGATCATGGTCGAGGCGGGGCGAAGATTCCTGCGGAGCATGGGGGTCTCCTTCACGCGAGGCCGAGCGCCGTGACGGCGAGGTCGATGGCCTTGATGCCGAGGAAGGGCACAACGAGGCCGCCGAGCCCGTAGATCGCGAGGTTGCGCGCGAGCATCGTCGTCGCCGGCGCGGGGGTGTAGGCGACGCCCCTCAGCGCGAGCGGAATGAGCGCGACGATGACGAGGGCGTTGAAGATCACCGCCGAGAGGATCGCCGAGCCGGGGCTGGCGAGCCCCATCACGTTCAGCGCGTCGAGTTGCGGGTAGGTGCCCACGAACAGCGCCGGCAGGATCGCGAAGTACTTGGCGACGTCGTTCGACAGGCTGAAGGTCGTCAGCGCGCCGCGCGAGATCAGCAGTTCCTTGCCGACGCGCACCACGCTCATGAGCTTGGTGGGGTCGCTGTCGAGATCGACGAGGTTCGCCGCCTCCTTCGCCGCCGGCGTGCCGTCGTTCATGGCGACGCCGATGTCGGCCTGCGCGAGCGCGGGGGCGTCGTTCGAGCCGTCGCCGCACATGGCGACCATGTGGCCCTTGGCCTGCTCGGCGCGGATCAGCTCCAGCTTCTTCTCGGGCGTGGCTTCGGCGAGGAAGTCGTCCACGCCCGCCTCGGCGGCGATGGCGGCGGCGGTCAGGCGGTTGTCGCCGGTGACCATGACGGTGCGCACGCCCATGCGGCGAAGCTCGGCGAAGCGGGCCTTGATGCCGGGCTTGACCACGTCCTTGAGCCGCACGACGCCGAGCGCGCGACCGTCCTCGGCCACGATCAGGGGCGTGCCGCCCTCCCGCGCCACGTCCTCGGCGGCGCGGGTGACGGCGGCGGGGACGCTGCTGCCAGCCTCGCGCACCCACGCCTCGACGGCGTCGGACGCGCCCTTGCGGAGCCTGCGGTCAGCGAGGTCGATGCCCGAAAGCCGCGTCTCGGCGGTGAAGGGCACGAGGTTGCCGTCCGCCGTCTCGCTGCCCGCGCCCTCCCGGTCGGCGAGGGCGACGATCGACTTGCCCTCCGGCGTCTCGTCGCCGAGCGAGGCGAGACGCGCGGCGCGCGCGAGCGTGCGCGGGTCCACGCCGGGCGCGGGCAGGAAGGCGTCGGCCATGCGGTTGCCGAAGGTCACGGTGCCGGTCTTGTCGATCAGGAGGGTGTCGACGTCGCCCGCCGCCTCGACCGCGCGGCCGGACTTGGCGATCACGTTCTCCTTCACCAGTCGGTCCATGCCGGCGATGCCGATGGCAGTGAGCAGGCCGCCGATGGTGGTCGGGATCAGCGTGACGAAGAGCGCGAGCAGGAACACGACCGGGATCGCGCCGCCCGAGTAGATCGCGAAGGGCTGGAGCGTCGCGACCACCAGGACGAAGATCAGCGTCATGCCGGTGAGCAGGATCGACAGCGCCACCTCGTTCGGCGTCTTGCGCCGGTTCGCGCCCTCGACCAGCGCGATCATGCGCGCGAGGAACCCCTCGCCCGGAGTCTCGGTCACGCGGATCGTCAGGCCGTCGGAGACGACGCGGGTGCCGCCCGTCACCGCCGAGCGGTCCGAGCCCGACTCGCGGATCACCGGCGCGCTCTCGCCGGTGATCGCGCTCTCGTCCACGCTCGCGATGCCGTCCACCGCCTCGCCGTCGGCGGGGATGGTCTCGCCCGCCGAGACGACGACCAGATCGCCGACGCGCAGGCGGGTGGAGGGCACGGTCTCGGGCGTGCACCCGATCTCGGCGACGCGCCGCGCCGTGGTCTCGCCCGAGAGCGCGCGCAGGCTGTCGGCGCGAGCGCGACCCCGGCCCTCGGCCAGCGCCTCGGCGAAGGTCGCGAACAGCACCGTCGCCCAGAGCCAGCCGGCGATCTGCGCCACCGGCGCGGCGTCCGCGTCGGTGGCGCCGACGACCGCGAGCAGCGTGGCGAGGAGCGCCACCACGAAGGTCGCGAAGATCACCGGGTTCCTCGCGAGGTGCCGGGGGTCGAGCTTGGCGACCGCGTCGCGCGCCGCGCGGGCGGTCAGCGCCGGGTCGAGCAGGCCGCGGCCCGCAGTGGTCGTAGCCATGGCAGCCACCTCAGTAGGTCGTGCCGGCCGTCATCGCGAAGTGCTCCGCGAGCGGTCCGAGCGCGAGGGCGGGGAAGAAGGTCAGGCCGCCGAGGATCAGGATCACGGCGATCAGCAGCGTCACGAACAGCGGCCCGTGGGTCGGGAAGGTGCCGGCACTCGCCGCCTGCACGCGCTTGGTCGCCAGCGCCCCGGCGATCGCGAGCATCGGGACGATGAAGGCGTAGCGCCCGAGGATCATGCAGAGCCCCTGCGCCGTCAGGTGCCAGGTCTCGCCCGCGCCGAAGCCGCCGAAGGCCGAGCCGTTGTTGCCCGTGGCCGAGGCGTAGGCGTAGAGGATCTCCGAGAGCCCGTGCGGGCCCGCGTCCTGCGTCCCCGTCACCGGCCCGACCGCGGCGACGCCGCCCGCGACCAGGATGCCGAGCGGCATCGACAGGAAGGCCACGACCGCGAGCGTGACCTCGCGCGCCTCCACCTTTTTGCCGAGCACCTCCGGCGTGCGCCCGACCATCAGGCCGGCCACGAACACCGTCAGCACCACGAACACGAGCATGCCGTAGAAGCCCGCGCCGACGCCGCCGAACACGATCTCGCCGAGCATGATGTTGAGCATCGCGACGAGCCCGCCGAGCGGCGTCAGGCTGTCGTGCATGGCGTTGACCGAGCCGTTGGACGCCGCCGTGGTCGCCGCCGCCCAGAGCGCGCTGTCGAAGACGCCGAAGCGGACCTCCTTGCCCTCCATGTTCGCCGCGCCCGCCGCGACCGCCTCGGCGATCAGCGGGTTGCCGGCGAGCTCCGCTGCCCAGAGCGCGCCGAGGCCCGCGAGGAACATCACGGCCATGGCCGCCAGGATCGCGTGGCCCTGCCGCGCGTCGCCGGCCCAGCGGCCGTAGAGGAAGCAGAACGCCGCCGGGATCGCGAGGATCGCCCAGGATTGCAGCAGGTTGGTCCAGTGCGTCGGGTTCTCGAGCGGATGGGCGGAGTTCACGCTGAAGAAGCCGCCGCCGTTGGTGCCGAGCTGCTTGATGGCGATCTGGCTCGCCGCCGGCCCCTGCGCGATGGTTTGGCTCGCGCCCTCCAGCGTCGTCGCCTCGACGTAAGGCGACAGGTTCTGCGGCACGCCGAGGAACACCAGCGCGAGGCCCATGACGACGGCAAGCGGCAGGAACAGCCCGAAGACAGCGCGCGTGAGGTCGAGCCAGAAGTTGCCCAAGGTACTCGCCTCCCGCCGCACGAAGCCGCGGATCACCGCGAGTGCTACCGCGACGCCGGTCGCGGCCGAGACGAAGTTCTGCACCGTCAGCCCCGCCATCTGGCTGAAGTACGACATCGTCGTCTCGCCACCGTAGGCCTGCCAGTTGGTGTTGGTCACGAAGCTGATCGCGGTGTTGAAGGCGAGCGGCGCGGACAGCCCGGCCATGCCCTCGGGGTTCCACGGGTGCCACGCCTGCGTCGCGAGGATCGCAAACAGCAGGACTGCACCGGCCGCGTTGAACGCGATCGCGGCGCCGGCGTAGGCGGCCCAGCCCTGTTCCGCCGCCGGGTCGACGCCGGCGGCGCGGAGCACCACGCCCGCCGGGCGCTCGCCGAAGAGCCACGCCATGTAGGCGCCGAAGCCCCAGGCCGCGGCGCCGACGAGCGCGAGGTAGAGCGCGAGGGACGCGAGATCGCCCGCCATGGCGCTCTCCTCAGAAGTCCTCGGGCCGCGCGAGTGCGACCGCGAGGTAGACGAGCAGCCCGAGCGCCGTGGCGGCGCCGAGCACCAGTTCGAAGATCATCGGCCCACTCCTCACAGACGCTCGCAGAGGCGGATCAGGCCGAAGCAGGCGCCGTAGCCGGCGCCGAGCAGGGCCACGTAGACGATGAAAGCCATGGGTCGGGTCCTCCGTCCGTCGATCGGACGGCGAGGGACATGCGCCCGGACGCGGGGCCGCGCGATGCGGATCGCGCCTCGCGAGCGTAAAGATCGCGCAAGGGCTTTACGCGGCCTTTACGTCTCCCCGACGACGCGGTGCGCGGGAGCCGGGCGGCCGCGGCGCGCGATCGGCCCGCCGACGCGCGGCCCGCGAGCCATGACGCCGCGGTGTCATCAAAGCTTGTCGTGCCTCGGCGCGCGGACTGCGCAAACGTTTGCGCGGGCGATCGGGAGCACGTGCGACCATGCGGCGACGGCCGACGATCAGGGAGGTGGCCGAGCGGGCCGGCTGCTCGGTCACGACCGTCAGCCGCGTGCTGAACCGGGTCGGGCGCACCGCGCCGGCCACGCGCGCCCGCGTCGAGGCGGCCGCGGCCGCGCTCGACTTCCGCTTCGACCCGCTCGGCCGCTCGCTGCAGGCCCGGCGCACCCGCACCATCGGCGCGGTGGTCCCGACGCTCGCCAACCCCGTCTTCGCCGAGGCCATCGGCGGCGCGCAGGCGGTGGTGCGCGCGCATGGCCATCAGCTCCTGCTCGCCTGCACCGACTATGACCCGGCCGGCGAGGACGACGCCGTCGCGGCCCTCCTCGCCCAGCGCGTGGCCGGGCTCATCCTGACCCTGGCCGATGCCGCGCACGACCCCGCGCTCGCGCGGCCCGCCTCGGCCGGCGTGCCCGCGGTGCTGCTCTTCAACGAGGCCGGCGCCGAGGACATGCCCGCGGTCGCGGTGGACAACGCCGCCGCGGCGGCGCGGGTGGCAGCCGAGATGGCCGCGCTCGGCCATCGGCGCACCGCCTACCTGGCCGGGCGCTTCCGCGCCTCGGACCGCTCGCGCCGGCGCTTCGAGGGGTTCCGGTCGGGCTGCGAAGCGGCCGGGCTCGCCGAGCCGGTCCTCGTCGAGGTCGATTTCGAGGCCGCGAGCCACTGCGACGCGCTCGCCGCGCTGTTCGCGCGACATCCGGACGTGACGGCGCTGTTCTGCTCGAACGACCTGCTCGGGCTCAGAGCCATCGCCGATCTGCGCGCGCTCGGGCGCGCCGTGCCGGGCGCGGTCAGCGTCGCCGGCTTCGACGGCAAGGCCATGGCGGCGCTCGCCGAGCCCTCGCTCGCCACCGTCGCCACGCCCGCGCGGGCGATGGGTCATGCGGCGGCGGAGGCGCTGTTCGACGCCATGGAAGGCGCCGCACCGGGGCAGCGGCTTCTGGCCTACGAGTTCCGGCCCGGCGGGAGCCTCGCGCCCCCGCCGGGCGGGAGCGCCGGGCGGGACGCGGCCACGTCCCGCCCGGCGTCGTCCCCCGTGGACCCGCGATGACCGACAGGGAGAACGAGACATGAAGCGTATGCTCTGCGCCGCCGCGGCGGCAACCGCGCTCGCCGTGCCCGCCGCCTCCGCCGACGCGACACAGGCGGTATGCTACAACTGCCCGCCGCAATGGGCCGACTGGGCCTCGATGCTGGAGGCGATCGAGGCGGAGCTCGGCATCTCGATGCCGCACGACAACAAGAACTCGGGCCAGACGCTGAGCCAGCTCCTCGCCGAGCGCGACAGCCCGGTCGCCGACATCGCGTATTACGGCGTCACCTTCGGCATCAAGGCGGCGAACGAGGGCGTGGTGATCCCCTATCGGCCGACCGGCTTCGAGGAGATCCCCCAGGGTCTCAAGCACCCGGAGGGCGCCTGGTTCACCGTCCACCAGGGCACGCTCGGCCTCTTCGTCAACGTCGACGCGCTCGGCGGCGCCCCGGTGCCGGAGTGCTGGGCCGACCTGACCGAGCCCGAGTACGAGGGCATGGTCGGCTACCTCGACCCGTCGTCCGCCTTCGTCGGCTACGCCGGCGCCGTCGCCGTCAACCGCGCCATGGGCGGCGATCTCTCGAACTTCGACCCGGCGATCGAATACTTCCGGAAGCTGGCCGGGAACGATCCGCTGGTGCCGAAGCAGACCTCCTACGCCCGCGTCGTCTCCGGCGAGATCCCGATCCTGTTCGACTACGACTTCAACGCCTACCGCGGCAAGTACGAGGAGGACGGAACCTTCGAGTTCGTGCTGCCCTGCGAGGGTTCGGTGGTGGTGCCCTACGTCATGAGCAAGGTGGCGAACTCGCCGAACCCGGAACTCGCCGACAGGATGCTCGACTTCATCATGTCCGACGAGGGCCAGGCGATCTGGACGAACGCCTACCTGCGCCCCGCGCGCCCGATCGAGCTGCCCGAGGAGGTCGCCTCGCGCTTCCTGCCCGCCTCGGAGTACGAGCGCGCGACGCCCGTCGACTACGCCGAGATGGAGCGCGTGCAGGCCGACTTCGCCGAGCGCTACCTCTCGGAAGTCGACTGACGAGGACGGTCGCGGCCCCCTCGCGGGGGCTGCGGTGCCCGGCCATGCGCCCCTTCGCCCTCGTCCTCGCCGCTCCGCTCGCGATCTTCGCGACCGCCTTCCTCGCGCTGCCGCTCGTGCGCCTGCTGGGCGCCTCGGCGGGCGGCGAGGCGGGGTGGGCGATCTATGGCGAGGTGCTAACGAACGCGCGCTACCTGAGGGCGCTCCTCGACACGGTCCTCGTCTCGCTCGCCACCACCGCCGCGGCGCTCGCCGTGGCGACGACGGCGGGGTTGTTCCTGGAGCGCCACCGCTTCCCGGGCCGTGGGTTCCTGATCGCCACCCTGACCTTCCCGCTCGCCTTCCCGGGCGTGGTGGTGGGCTTCCTGATCATCCTGCTCGGCGGGCGGCAGGGGCTGGTGAACTGGGCGGCGCAATGGGTCGCGGGGGAGCGGCTGGTGTTCGCCTACTCGATGACGGGGCTGTTCCTCGGCTATCTCTACTTCTCGATCCCGCGGGTGATGCTGACCGTCATGGGCGCGGCCGCCAAGCTCGACCCGCGCCTCGCGGAGGCCGCGCGCGCCTGCGGCGCGGGGCCCTGGCGGGTGATGCGCGACGTGACGCTGCCCGCCCTCGCCCCGGCGCTCGCCGCGGCGGGCGCGATCGCCTTCGCCACCGCGATGGGCGCCTTCGGCACGGCCTTCACGCTCGCCACCGACATCGACGTGGCGCCGATGGTGATCTACACCGCCTTCACCCTCTCGGCCGACATCGCCACCGCCTGCGCGCTCTCGGTGGTGCTCGGGCTCCTCACCTGGGCGGTGCTGGTCGCGGCGCGCGGGCTCTCGGGCACCGCCGTCGCGGCGGGGGGCTGAGGTGCGGGGCGGCTGGCCGTTCCTCGCCTCGCTCGCCGTCACGCTGGCGGCGGCGGCCTTCCTGATCGTGCCGGCGGTCCTGTCGGTGCTCGCGGGGCTCACGGCGAACTACTTCCGCGGGCTGTCGTCGGGGCTCACGCTCCGATGGCTCGGCGAGGTGCTGGAGCTCTACGCCGCGAGCGTCTGGCTCTCGCTCGGGATCGCGCTCGCCTGTCTCGCGGCCACGCTGGTCATCGGCGTGCCGGCGGCCTACCTGCTCGCGCGCCATCCGGGGCGTCTCTCCCGCGCGGTCGAGGAGTTCGTGGCGCTGCCGCTCGCCATCCCAGGCCTCGCCCTCGCGCTGGCGCTCCTGCAGCTCTACGGGACGTGGTCGGGGTTCCGGCTGTCGTGGTGGTTCATCCTCGCGGGCCACGTGCTCTACACGCTGCCCTTCATGATCCGCGCGGTGCAGGCGGTGTTCGCCACCATCGACCTCCAAGCCCTCGAGGACAGCGCCGCCGCCCTCGGCGCCCCCGCCTGGCGGCGCTTCGTCGACATCGCGGTGCCGAACGCGGTGCCGGGGATGCTGGCTGGCGCGCTCACGGTCGTCACCCTCTCCATCGGCGAGTTCAACCTGACCTGGATGCTGCACACGCCCTTCCTGAAGACGCTGCCGGTGGGCCTCGCCGACAGCTACGCCTCGATGCGCCTCGAGATCGCCTCGGCCTACACGCTGGTGTTCTTCGTGCTGGTGCTGCCGCTCCTCGTGGCGATGCAGATCGCCGCCGCGCGCCTCGACCGGGCGGCGCGGCGATGAGGGCGCCCGGCCCCGGCGGCGCGGCGATCGCGCTGGAGCGCTGTGCGCGGCGTTTTCCCGGCGGGGTCACGGCGCTGCGCCCGACCGAGCTCTCCGTCAGGACGGGCGAGGTGCTCGCCCTCCTCGGCCCCTCGGGCTGCGGCAAGACCACGCTTCTGCGCCTCGTGGCCGGGCTGGAGCGCCCCGACCCGGGCGGCGTCGTGCGCTTCGACGGCGAGGACGTGACGGCCGAGCCCATCGAGCGCCGC
Organism: Paracoccaceae bacterium; assembly: GCA_050330995.1. Classification (GTDB taxonomy): domain Bacteria; phylum Pseudomonadota; class Alphaproteobacteria; order Rhodobacterales; family Rhodobacteraceae; genus Thermohalobaculum. The sequence goes on along the minus strand of JBHJHI010000015.1, from coordinate 33,524 downwards.
CGCGTCGGCATGGTCTTCCAGTCCCATGCGCTGTTTCCGAACATGACCGTGCGGCGCAACGTCGGCTACGCGCTGGAGGTGCGCCGCCATCCCCGCGCCGAGATCGCCGCGCGGGTGGACGAGGTGATGGCGCTCTGCCGCATCGGCGAGCTCGCCGAACGCCGGCCGCACGAGCTGTCGGGCGGGCAGGCGCAGCGCGTGGCGCTCGCGCGCGCGGTGGCCATGCGCCCGCGCGCGCTCCTGCTCGACGAGCCGCTCTCCGCGCTCGACGCCTCCCTGCGCGAGGCCCTGCGCGACGAGCTGGCCGGGCTCCTGCGCACGCTCTCGATCACGGCCGTGTTCGTCACCCACGACCAGGGCGAGGCCATGGCCGTCGCCGACCGGGTGGCGGTGATGAACGCGGGCCGCGTCCTGCAGGTCGACGCGCCGCGCCGGCTGCGCGCCGCGCCCGCGGACGCCTTCGTCGCGAGCTTCGTCGGCGGCGCGAGCCCGCTCGCGGGCCGGCTCTCGGACGGCTGGCTGCACCTCGCGGGCGGGCGGCTGCCCGCGCCCGCGCACGCCACCCCGGAGGCCGCGTTCTTCGTGCGCCCCGAGGCGCTCTCGCCGGCCGGCCCGGCCGAGGCCGCGCTTCGGGGCCACGTGCTGCGCGCGGTCTTCCTCGGCGACCGTACCCGCGTCATGGTGGGCGGCATCGCGGACGCCCCCGTGGCCGTGGACGCGCCGCCCGAGTTCGACGCGGCGCCGGGCAGCCCGATCGGGCTCGCCGCCCGGCCGGACGCGCTGATCGCCACCAGACCCGCCGTGCCGGAGGCCGACCCATGACGACCATCGTGCAGCTCACCGCCACCCATGCCGTGGCGAAGGGCGAGCGCGCCTACGGCCGCGTCGACACGCTCGCAGCCCTCGAATGCGCCGTCGCGCGCATCCGCGCGCTGCCCGGGCGCGTGGGCGCGATCGACGCGGTCGTGGTCACGGGCGATCTGACCGACCACGGCACGGCGGAGGAATACGCGGCGTTCCGGGCGCTCGTGACCGGGCCCTTCCCGCCCCTCTACGTGATCCCCGGCAACCACGACCGGCGCGAGGCGCTGGCGGAAGCCTTCCCCGACGCCGACTACCTGCCCCGCGACGGCGGCCCGCTCGACTGGTGCGTGCGCGTCGGCGATCTCGTGCTGGCGGGTCTCGACACCGTGGTCCCGGGCGCCGCGCACGGCGCGCTGTCGTCCGCGCAGCTCGACCGCCTCGACGCCCGGCTCGCCGAGGCGGCGCCGACACCCGCGATCGTCTTCACGCATCACCCGCCCTTCGACACCAGCCTCGCCTTCATGGACGCGCACCGCCTGCGCGACGGCGAGGCGCTGATCGGGACGCTCGCGCGCCACGGCCACGTCCGGCTGGTCGCCTCGGGCCACGTGCACCGCGCGATCACGGCGCACACGGGCGGCGTCGCCTGCCACATCGCGCCGGCCCCGGCGCACGCCGTGGCCCTCGACCACGCCGCCGACGCCGAGCCGCGCCTGGTCATGGAGCCCGGCGCGATGACGCTGCACCGCTGGCGCGGCGGCACCCTCCTGTCGGAGACGGTCTTCGTCGCGGCGGGCGACGGCGGCGAGCACGCCTTCGCCGACCCGCCCGGATGACGCTGGTCGGCGCCCGGACCGCGCGAGTCCCGGGCGGCGTCGGTCGTGTTCGGGCGAGGCACCGGAACCGGGGTCGGGCCACCGGGCCGCCCGCCGTCCGCTCGTTCCGTGCTCAGGTCGCCACGGGCGCCTTGTCGGGCAGCGGGAAGCAGCGGGCGAAGGCGTCGAGGACCCCGCGCTCGCCGGTGACGGCGATCGCGCCCTCGGCCTCCAGCCGCTCGGGGGCCACGCCGGCGTAGATCAGCGCGGCCAGCGCCTCGGCCGGGCCGGTGGCGACGACGTCGGCACTCTCGAGCGCGTCCGGCGCGCAGGTGAAGCCCTCCGTCGAGAGGGTCGCGCGCAGACGCTCGTGTCCGATCACGAAGCCGACCGAGAGCCGCCGCCCGCCGGCACGGCCCGGATCGGCCATGGTGCGCAGCGACAGCATGAAGGAGGCGGCGCTGAAGGGCGCGGTCGGGTCGTGATGCGGCGAGCGCGCGGCCCAGCGCCCGAGCGCGCGGAAGATCGGCTCGGCCTCGTAGCCCCACGGCGTCAGCTCGTAGACCTGCACGGCCGCGGGCGGGGGCAGCTGACGGCGCGCGACGATGCCGTGCGCCTCCAGTCCCGCGAGGCGCTGGGTCAGCACGTTGGCGCTGATCCCCGGCAGGCCCGCGCGCAGGTCGGTGAAGCGCTTGGGGCCGGTCATCAGCTCGCGCACGACGAGCAGCGCCCAGCGCTCGCCGAGGAGGTCGAGGGCGTGCGCGGCGGCGCAGGCGTCGTGGTAGCGGCGTTCGGCCATCGGTAGGTTATCTTTACTAACTTAGGAGTTGTTTTTCGTAATCATGCGGCGCATCCTCGTCAACGTCGCTCGCAGGGAGGACCCGACGTGTCTCGAAGCCCCTTCGTCAACCTGCCCGTCGCGGACCTCGCGCGGGCCACCGCCTTCCGCGAGGCGCCCGGCGCCGCGCGCGATCCGCGCGTCTGCTCCGACGCCGCCGCCGGGCTGTCCCTCGACGGGGCGATCCACGTCATGCCGCTCCCGCCCGAACACTCCGCGGGCTTCAGCCTCCGCCCGGTGGCCGACCCGCGCGCGGCGACGGCGGTGCTCCATTGCCTCGCCCGCGACAGCCGCGGGGCGGTGGACGACACGCTGGCGCGCGCCGTCGCCGCAAGCGGGCGCACCGGCCCGAGGCTCGTGCAGGCGCACGCCATCATCCACGGCCGCTCGGTCGAGGACGCGGACGGCCCCGTCCGGGAGCCGACGGGGATGGAGACCGCCGCCTTCGCGGACGCGCCGGGGGCGAGCCATGTCTGATCGTCGCAGAGCGCCGCAGCCGGCGCGCCTCGCCTACGCCCACAGGCTGCGCACCTGCCTCGCGAGCGATGTCCGGGCCGAGGAGCAGGCGGCGTTCTACGTCGCGCTCCTGCCCGGCAGCCGCGTCGAGCAGGTGGTGCGCCGCCCCGACGGCGGCGTCGTCGCCGCGGAGTTCGCGCTGCTCGGCGCGCCGTTCCTGACGCTCAACATGGGGATGGCGGTCGCGCACGGCACGGGCGCCTCGATCTCGGTGCTGACCGGGGACCAGGCCGAGACCGACCGGCTCTGGGACGCGCTCCTCGACGGCGGGCGGGCCATGCGCTGCGGCTGGCTGACCGACCGCTTCGGCGTCGCGTGGCAGGTGGTGCCGGAGGCGCTGCCGCGCCTGCTCTGCGCGCCCGACGCCGCCGCGGCCGGCCGCGCGACCCGCGCGATGATGACCATGGGCAAGATCGACATCGCCGCGCTGGAGGCGGCGTTCCACGCCGAGCACGAGGAGGCAGAGGCATGACCTACGTGGTGGTGGCGGTCGCGGCGGTGCCGACGGCCAGGCGCGCCGAGTACGAGGCGCATTCGACGATGGCGGCCGGGGTGTTCCTCGAGCACGGCGCCGAGCGGATCGTCGAACTCTGGGGCGACGACGTGCCGGACGGCGAGGTGACGTCCTTTCCGATGGCGGTTAAGGCCGGCTCGGACGAGACGGTCGCGGTCTCGCTCATGTACTGGCCCGACCGCGCCGCGCGCGACCGCGGCATGGAGCGGATCTTCGCCGACGCGCGGATGCAGGCGCCGATGCCCTTCGACGGCAAGCGCATGATCTTCGCGAGCTTCGAGACGATGCTCGACCGCGAGAAGGCGCCGGCGTCGTGACCATCGCCATCTCCGCCTTCCGCCGGGTGCCCGACTTCGCCCGGGGCTACGTCGAGGACCTCCGCGTGCGCTGGGCGCTGGAGGAGGCGGGACTGGCCTACGAGGTCGCGCTCGTCGACCCGCCGGTGGCGCGCGACGACCCCTACCGCCGCTGGTAGCCGTTCGGGCAGGTGCCGGCCTACCGCGACGAGAGCGTCGAGCTGTTCGAGACCGGCGCGATCGTGCTGCACGTCGGCGCGCGCGCCGGCGCGCTCGTGCCGGACGACCCGGCGGGCCGCGCGCGCGTCACCGCCGGCGTGTTCGCCGCGCTCGACTCGGTCGAGCCCCACGTCGAGAACCGCGTGCCGCTCGACGTCTTCCACGCGGGCGAGCCTTGGGCCGAGGCGCGCCGGCCCGGGGCCGAGGCGACGATGGAAGCTCGCCTCGCTCGCCGGCTGGCTCGGCGGGCGGGACTATCTGGGGCGGGCGCTTCACCGCGGCCGATCTGATGACGGCGAGCGTGTTGCGCCAGCTCGACGCCTGGCCGCTCGCCGAGCGCTTCCCCGCGCTCGCGCGCTATCGCGAGCGTTGCCTCGCCCGCCCGGCCTTCGCCCGCGCGCTCGACGCGCAGCTCGCGACCTACCGCGCGAACGAGCCGATCTGAGCGGGACCGGCGTCGCCGGGCGCGCCCGTGGCGCCGGCCACGGGCGGGCGGTCCGTGGTCGAGGCTCGAAGGGGGTCCGGCGCCGTCGGGCCGCGCACGGCTAGGCACGCGCCGGACGCACGAACGCCGCGCCCGATCAAGCGCGCCGCCGCGCGGGCCTCCATGGTCGCGAGGTGAGCGAAACGAGCGGAGAGCGCCATGCCCGTGCTGGAGCGGCTGATCTGGCAGATCGAGGCGCACCTCGACGAGCCCCTGACGCTGACCCTTCTCGCCGAGCGCTGCGCGGTCGACCCGCGTCACATGGGCCGCGTGTTCCGCCAGACCGCCGGCCTGTCCGTCGCCGCCTACGTGCGGGCGCGGCGTCTCTCCGAGGCGGCGAAGACCATCGCGACGGGCGACACCGATCTCCTGACGGTCGCGCTCGACGCGGGCTACGCGTCGCACGAGGCGTTCACGCGTGCCTTCGCGGGCTGTCTCGGCGTCCTGCCGAGCAGCGTGCGCGAGGCGCGCTCCACATCGTCGCTGCCCCTCATGGAGCCCCTGACAATGAACAAGGACATGATCGTCGACGTGGCGAAGCCGGAGCTGCGGGATCGCGCCGCGTTCCGGGTCGTCGGCCTGAGCGCGCGGTGCACGTTCGAGGACACGAGCGCCATCCCCGCGCTCTGGCAGGCGTTCGACGCGCGCGAGGCGGCGGTGTCCGGCACCGCCCCGGGCGTGGCCTACGGCGTCTGCTGCGACGCCGACGCGGCGGGGCGGTTTCGCTACCTCGCCGGCGTCGAGGCCGACGGGAGGGCGGAGGGCCTGGACGTCGTCGACGTGTCCGCGAACCGCTACGCCGTCTTCACCCATCGCGGCCACGTCTCGGACCTGGCGAAGACGGTCTACACGATCTGGAACGAGAGCCTGCCCGACGCCGGCCTGGAGCCGGCGAAGGCGCCGGACTTCGAGCGATACGACCACCGCTTCGATCCCGAGACCGGCCGCGGGGTCGTGGAGGTCTGGATCCCGGTGGCGTGAGGGCTCGCCGGACACGGCGACGCGGGCGCCGAGGCGCTCTCGGCGAAGCGACCGCGTCGTCCGCAGGCCAGCCCGCGAGATGACCGGGGCGATGTCGCCCCGTGGCGCGGGGCGACCGTGCGGCGCCCTGCGCGGCCGCTCGCGAAGGGCCCGGGTCGATGCGGAACGGTCATCGGGGCCGGGGGCGGCGCGGGTCAGCCCGCCAGCGGCTGTACCGCGAGATAGGCGGCGTAGAGCGCGACGAAGATCGCCCCTTCGGTCCGGCTCACCCGCCAGTCCGTCACGGCGAAGGCGACCAGTAGGATGGCCGTCGCGAGCATCGCCCAGATGTCGAACGCGACGATCCGCGCCGGCACCTCGATCGGCGAGACGAGGGCGGTGACGCCCGCGATGCCGAGGATGTTGAAGATGTTGGAGCCGACGACGTTGCCGAAGGCGACGTCGCCCTGGCCGCGGACCGCGGCCACGACCGAGGTCGCGAGCTCGGGCAACGAGGTGCCGACCGCGACGAGCGTCAGGCCGATGACCGCCTCGGAGACGCCGGCCACCCGCGCGATCTCGACCGCGGCGCCGACGAGCAGGCTCGCGCCGCCGACCACGCCCGCGATGCCGGCGGCCGTCAGCGCGAGATGGGAGAGCAGCCCGGCCCCGCCGGGCGCCACGGCCGAGGCTTCGGCGGCGTGCATCTCGGCCGAGGCGCCGCCGTGCCGCTCGGCGAGGTAGGTGGACACCGTGTAGGCGAGGAGCATCGCGAGGAAGAGAAGCCCCGCGAGGAAGCCGAGCGTGCCGACGAGCGCGACCGACACCATCAGGAGGCTCGCGCCGATCAGCACCGCGCCGTCGCGCCGGAACGCCGCCTTCGTCGTCGCGACGGGGCGGATCATCGCCGCGACGCCGAGGATGAGCAGGATGTTGGCGATGTTGGAGCCGACGACGTTGCCGACGGCGATGCCGGGCGCTCCGATCAGGGCGGCCTGCAGGCTCGCGACCAGTTCGGGCATCGAGGTGCCGAAGCCGACCAGGGTCAGCCCGATCAGGAGCGGCGACACCCCGAGACGCGAGGCGACGCCGACGCCGCCCCTGACGAGCGCTTCGCCCCCGGCGAGGAGGAGCACGAGGCCGCCGACGAGTTCCAGAAGGGTCATCTCCAAACTCCCGGACCGGGGCTGAGGTCACGTCCCGGCGGCGCCGGGGGTTCCGCGAGGGGCTCGCCACCGGCCTCTCCCTCGCGGCCGGCCCGCCCGCGCCCGGATCGACCGGCCGGCGCCCCTCCCCGGACCCGCCGCTCGCACGGGAACGCCCCGTGGCGGGGCGTCGCCGATGCCCGTGACCCGGGAGGGGCCCGATCCGCCGGGCCGCGTGCCCGTCCCGGACGGGCCGTCGAGGCACGGTCGGACCGGGAAGGCCCTGGCACGGACGGGCTCCGGGGACCGATCGCGCCCGAGCGGCGATCCGCGCGCCGCGACCGCGGGGCGGCGGCCATTCCCATCAGCGGAACGAGGCACCGGGCGTCATCCCCGCGCGCCGTCGAGGAACAACGCCATCCCGGCGCGGACGCGGCGCGCGATCTCGGTCTCGTCGGGGGCGGTGCCGATGCCGAGGCGGCGGTGCGAGGGGACCATGCCCTGCCAGAGGCCGACGAGCTGCTCGGCGGCGAGGTCGGGGTCGTCGAGGCGCAGCTCGCCGCGCGCGGCGCGGCCCGCGAGCGCCTTCGACAGCGCCGCGTGCACCCGCCCGGGCCCCGCGCGGTAGAAGCGCTTCGCGATCTCGGGGTTGCGCCGCGCCTCCATGGCGATCGCCGGCTCGAAGCGCTGCAGCTCGTCCGACAGGAGCAGCGACAGGAATATCGTGCCGAAGCGCTCCAGCGCGGCCTCCAGGGGCGCGGCCGGCATCGACAGCTCGGCGAGCCCGTCCTCCATCTGCTCGGCCACCTCGCTCACGCAGGCCTCGAACAGCGCCTCCTTGTCGCCGAAGCGGTTGTAGACCGTGACCTTCGACACGCCCGCCTCGGCGGCGATGCGCTCGATCGCCACGCCCTCGACGCCGTGCTCGCGAAACAGCCGACGCGCCGCGGCGAGGATGCGCGCGCGCTTCTCGGCGTCCCGCGGGCGGCCCCTGCTCTTCGTCGCCTCCATGGCCCCTTCCGGACTTCCTTGACGGACGTGTTCAGTAATACATAACTGAACGCGAGCGTTTGGTATATAGACCGCGCGGGCCCCGCCGAAAGGCATAGAGCGATGGCGACGGAGACGACAGGGAAGACGGCGACGCGGTCCTGGCGTCATGCCGCGGGCCACGCGGCGCTCGCGCTCGCGATCGCGGGGGGGACGGCGGCGGCGCTGGTCTCGATCCACGCCGCCGAGAGCAGCGCGCCGGCCGCCGGGGCCGAGACGCGCCCGACCCCGGTAGTGGCGCGAACGGCCGTGGCCCGGGACGGCTTCGAGGCGGTGCGCCGCTTCACCGGGCTCGTCGAGGCCGAGACGGTCGTGGAGCTCGGCTTCGAGATCGACGGCCGCGTGGTCGCGGCCGGCGCCAAGCTCGGCCAGCGCGTCGAGGCGGGCGCGGTGCTCGGCCGGCTCGACACCGAGCGCCTCGAAGCGCAGCGCCGCCAGCTCGCCGCCCGGCTCGACGAGGCGCGCGCGACGCTCGACTTCCGACGCGCCGAGTTCGAGCGCGCCGAGCGGCTGCTCGAACAGGGCTCGGGCACGCGTCAGCGCTTCGACGAGGCGCGCTCCGACCTCGCCGTCGCGCGCGCGACCGTCGACGATCTCGACGCCCAGCTCGAGAGCGTGACGCTCGATCTCGGCGACGCGACGCTCGAGGCGCCGTTCGACGGCGTGGTGCTCGAGAAGTCCTTCGCCCGCGGCGACGTGGTCTCGCCGGGCCGCGCCGTGCTGCGGCTGATGGCGAGCGAGAGCCTGGAGGCCCGCATCGGCGTGCCGGTCGGCCTCGCCCGCGGCTTCGAGGAGGGCGAAAGCGTCGATCTCCTGTGGCGCGGGCGCGAGACGCGCAGGCGGGTCGAGCGCATCGTCCCCGAGATCGCCGCCCGCTCGCGCACCGCGACGCTGGTGGTCTCGCTCGGCCGCGATCTCGACCCGATCGCGGGCGAGACCGTGACGCTGCTCGCGCGCGAGCGGATCGAGGCGCCGGGTTTCTGGGTGCCGCTCGGCGCGCTCGTCGCCGATCTGAAGGGTCTCTGGGCGGTGCAGGTCGCGCGCGAGGGCGAGGACGGCGCGCGCCGCATCGCCCGTGCGCCGGTGCGGGTGATCCACACCGACGGCGAACGCGCCTACGTCGCCGGCGCCCTCTCGGCCGGCGACCCGATCGTGACCGAGGGCACGAACCGCGTCTCGCCGGGCGAGCTGGTCGCGCTGGCCGACGACGCGCCGGCGCGGTGAGGCGGCGATGCGCTGGCTGTTCAACTGGCGCCTCCTCCTGCTCGGCGTCGCGCTCGTCACCGCCATGGGCCTCGGGGCGATCCAGACGCTGCCGCGGGCCGAGGACCCGACCATCCGCGCGCGCAACGCCACGGTGACGACGCTCTATCCGGGCGCGGACGCGACGCGGGTCGAGGCGCTCGTGACCGAGCCGATCGAGGAGGCGCTGCGCACCCTCGACGAGGTCGACGAGGTCGCCTCCACCTCGCGCGCGGGCGTCTCGATCGTGCAGATCACGCTCCGCGACGAGATCGTCGACGTCGATCGCGTCTGGAGCCGGGTGCGCGACGAGCTGGGCGACGTCGAGCCGGTGCTGCCGGACGGCGTGCGGACGCCCGATCTCGACGACGAGAGCGCCTATGCCTACACCGTGCTCGCCGCGCTTCGCTGGACCGCGTCGAGCCCGCCCGACCGCATCGTGCTCCAGCGCTACGCCGAGGCTCTCGCCGAACGGCTGCGCTCGGTGCCGGGCACGGACTACGTCGAGGTGCACGGCGACGTCGCCGAGCGCGTCGAGATCGTGGTCGACGCGGACGCGCTGCGCGCGGCGGGGCTCGCGCTCGGGGACGTCGCCGCGGCGCTCGAAGGGGCGGACGCGCGCCCCTCCGCGGGCGTCGTCGCGAGCGCGACGGCGAGCCTGACGGTCGAGGTCGCGGGCGCCTTCGACGGGCTCGACCGGCTGAGGGAGGTGCCGCTCGCGGCCGGGGACGGCACGACGCTGCGCCTCGCCGACGTCGCGACCATCGCCCGCGCGACCGCCGACCCGCCCCCCGAGACCGCGCTCGTCGACGGCGAGCCCGCGGTGCTCGTCGGCACGCGGATGCGCGAGGGCGAGCGGGTCGACCGCTGGGTGCCGCAGGCGATCGCCGCGATCGACGCCTTCGCGGGGCGCGACGTGGCGGGCATCGCCGTCGAGGTCGTGTTCGAGCAGGCGCGCTACACCGAGGAGCGGCTCGCGAGCGTGGTCACGAGCCTGATCCAGGGCCTCGTCGTGGTGGTCGCCGTGCTGGTGCTCACCATGGGCCCGCGCGCGGCGCTCGCGGTCGGGCTCGCGATCCCGCTCACGGCGCTGCTGACGATCGGGCTGTTCCCGCTGATGGGCATCGCGGTGCACCAGATGTCGCTCGTCGGCCTCATCGTCGCGCTCGGGCTGATGGTCGACAACGCGATCATCGTCACCAACGACATCCGCGAGGGGCTGGCCAAGGGCGAGCGCCATGCCGAGGCCGTGCGCCACGCCATGCGAAAGCTGTTCTGGCCGCTCGCCGCCTCGACGCTGACCACCGTGCTCGCCTTCATGCCGATCGTGCTGCTGCCGGGCCCCGCGGGCGAGTTCGTCGGCCCCCTGGCGCTCGCGGTGGTGCTGGCGCTGCTCTCCTCCTTCGCGGTGTCGATGCTGTTCGTGCCGGCGCTGTCGCGGCGGCTGTTCCGCGAGGGCGCGGCCGGACGGGGCTTCTTCGCCAACGGCGTCTCCGTCCCGTGGCTCGGACGCGCCTTCCGCCGGTTCCTCGGGCTGTTCCTGCGCCGCCCCGTCGCCGGGCTCGCGGCCGCCCTCGCGCTGCCCGTGCTCGGCGTCGGCGCGATGCCGACGGTGGCGACCGTGTTCTTCCCCCCGGCCGACCGCGACCAGTTCCGCATCGAGATGCGGCTCGCGCAGTCGAGTTCGATCGAGGCCGCCACCGAGGCCGCGCGGGCGCTCGGGCGGGCGCTTCGCGGGATCGACGGCGTCACCGGCACCATCACCAGCGTCGGCGCCGCGGCGCCCAAGCTCTACTACAACGTGCTCGCGACCGAGGCCTCGAACCCTGCCTACGCCGAGGTGATCGTCGACACCGAGGACGCGGCGGCGACCAAGCGGCTCCTGCCGCTGGTCCAGGCCGAGATGGCGCGGCGCTTCCCGGCGGCGTCGGTGCTCGCGATCCGCTACGACTTCGGCCCGCCGGTGCCCGCGCCGATCGAGATACGGATCGTCGGGCCCGACCTCGACACCCTCGCGCGCCTCGGCCAGGAGGCCGCCGGCCTCCTGGCCAACGTGCCGGGCGCGGTCCGGGCGCGCGCGGCCGTCCACCGCGACGCGGTCAAGCTGGTGGTCGAGGCCGACGAGGACGCGCTCAGGCGCGCGGGCTACGACCTCGCCGGCCTCGCGCGCCAGACCAACGCGGCGCGCGACGGCGCGGCGGGCGGGTTCCTGCTCGAGGGCACCGAGCGGCTGCCGGCGACCGTGCGCCTCGGCGCGGGCGCGCGGGCGAGCGCGAGCGACCTCGCGTCCTTCGCCCTGGTGCCGGGATCGGAGGCGGCGGGCACGGGCCTGCCCGGCCTGCCCGGCCTGCCGCTCGGCGCCGTGGCCGAGATCCGCGCCGAGCCGGCCTGGGTCGACATCGCCCGCCTCGACGGCGAGCGCATCCAGTCGGTCTCGGCCTTCGTCGAGGCGGACACCCTGCCCTCGGAGGTGCTCGACCGCTTCCGCGCGGCGCTCGACGAGGCCGGCTTCGCGATGCCGGCGGGCTACCGCATCGAGTGGGGCGGTGAGGCCGACGCGCGCTCGGACGCGATCGGCAAGCTGCTCGCGCAGGTCGGCATCCTCCTGGTGCTCGCGGTCGCGCTGATCGCGCTCGTGTTCGACAGCTTCCGGCGCACCGCGATCGTGTTCGGCGCGGGCGCCATGGCCCTCGGCGTGGCGCTCCTGGTGCTCAAGATCTCGGGCTTTCCCTTCGGCTTCCTGATCGTGGTCGGCGCCATGGGGCTGATCGGCGTCGGGCTCAACGACACGATCGTCGTGATCGCCGCCTTCGACGAGGACGAGCGCGCGCGCTCGGGCGACGTGGAGGCGATGCTCGACATCCTGTCGGGACCGACCGCGCGGCACATCTGGTCGACCACCATCACCACGGCCGCGGGCTTCGTGCCGCTGATCCTGATCGGCGGGCTGTTCTGGCCGCCCTTCGCCACCGTCTTCGCGGGAGGGCTCCTCGGCCTGACCGTGCTCGCCTTCGTCTACGCGCCCGCGGCGTATCGCCTGCTCTGCACGCCTCGCCGGTAGGACGTTCGACCCCGAGAAGGGGGCCGCCATCCGCGGACATCGGGCGACGGCTCCGCCGCCCCCCATCGCGGGGCGGCGCGACGACGCTGGCCCGCGGCACGACCGCCGCCCGAGCCGGGGAAAGGGGACGAGCGCCCCGAAGCCACGCTCGGACCCCGGCACGAAGGTTCGCGTCGCTCGCGCCGTCGGGGGCGCGGGGCTTCCCGCGCCTCGGATCTCGGATCTGGGCAGTACCCGCGGATCGCCACTCTTCGTCCTGGCGGCGCCGATCGGGCCGGCGCCCGCGACGCCGTTCCCGGCGAGCGGCCCGTGGTCGCCGGGAACGGCCTGTCCGGAGCCGTGAGCCCGGGGCGGGTATCGCCCGGGCGATACCCCGTGCGCGGGAAGGACCGCGCGCCGGGGGACGCCCCCGCGCCGGCGGCCGCGACCGCCCCACGGAGAAGCACCCGGTGCCCTCGGCTTGGGCAGACGGCGGCACGGGCCGAGGGATGCGCGGGCGGATCGCGGCGAGGGACCGTCGGCCGCCGATTTTCGTGGCACGCGGCGGGGCGACGTTGCACGCTGGGAAGCGTGCGCTCCGTCCGGACGCGCCGCTTTCGTCCATCGATCGCAGGAAGACCGAGGATGCCGAACCGTCTCCCCGCCCTGGCGCTCGCCCTCGCCGCCGGCGTCGCGGCGCCGGCCGCCGCGCAGGACCGCCTCAGCGTGCTCGCGCCCACCTGGGTCGGCTTCGCCCCCGCGCTGGTCGCGGGCGATCACGGCTACTACGAGGAGGAGGATCTGGAGGTCGACATCCGCTTCGAGGACGACCGCGCCAACGTCATGGCCGCCATGGCGCGCGGCGACATCGACGCGGACATGCGCACCGTGGGCGAGCACCAGGGCGCGCCGCGCGACGCCGAGACGACGGGGACCATCATCGGCACCATCGACCTCTCGCTCGGCGGCGACGGCGTGCTGGTCGCGGGCGAGGTGGAGACGGTCGAGGACCTGAAGGGCGCGGTCGTCGCCATCGAGCCCAACATCCCCGCGCGGCTGCTCCTGCAGATGGAGCTGAAGAAGGCGGGCCTGAGCCTCGACGACGTGGACCTGCGCGAGATCGCGACCGCCGACACCATCGCCGTGCTCGCCGATCCGTCCGTCAGCGCGGTCGGCACCTACGAGCCGTTCCTGAGCCAGGCGATCCCGGCGCTGGAGGACCGCGAGCCCCGCGTCCTCGTCTCCTCGAAGGACGAGCCGGATCTCATCATCGACATCATCACCGCCCGCGACGAGGCGCTGGCCGAGAACCCCGAGATGTTCGCCAAGTTCCTGCGCGGCATCTACCGCGCCGTGGACTTCCACCGCGAGAACCCGGAGCGGTTCGCCGAGCTGGCCGCGCCGCACTACGGCCTGACGCCGGAGGAGGTGACCGAGATCATCGACAGCTCGATGAAATACACCTCCTACGAGGAAGCGCTCGACTTCATGGGCACGCCGGGCGATCCGGGCACGCTCTACGACGCCTTCGACCGGATCATGGAGCTGAACCTCGAATACGGCGCGGCCGGGACGCGCCTCGACGCGTCCAGCGAGATCGATAGCTCGGTGATCGCCGACCTGTTCGAGGGCCACGCGCGCTGAGCCGGGCCGCTGCGCCCGCCGCTGCGGCCGCGCGACCGCGCGCTGATCGGCGCCGTCACGATCCTCGCTCTTCTCGCCGCCTGGGAGGCGGTGGCGCGCTCGGGGCTGACCTCGCCGCGCTTCCTGCCCGCGCCGAGCCTCGTCGTGGCGACCCTCGGCGACATGGCATGGAACCACGATCTCCTCTGGCACGCCGGGGTCTCGACGCTGCGCGTCTGGACGGCCTTCCTGATCGCGGCGGCGATGGCGGTGCCGATCGGCATCCTGATGGGCTCGTCCCGCGTCGTCGGCGCGGCGCTGGAGCCGGTGGTGGACTTCGTGCGCTACCTGCCGGTCCCGGCGCTCGTGCCCTTGTCGATCATCTGGTTCGGCGTCGGCGAGGAGACCAAGATCTTCCTCTTGTGGCTCGGCACCTTCTTCCAGCTCGTGCTCCTGGTGGCCGACGACGTGCGCCGCGTGCCGGGCGAGTACCACGAGATCGCCGCCACCGTCGGCGCGCCGCGCTGGCGCGCGCTCCTCGACGTCTCGCTGCCGGCGATGCTGCCGACGCTCGTGGACAACATGCGCATCACGCTCGGCTGGTGCTGGACCTACCTCATCATCGCCGAGATCGTTGCCGCCGACAGCGGGCTCGGCTTCGTGATCTGGCAGGCGCGGCGCTACTTCAAGACGCCCGAGGTCATGGCCGGCGTCGTCGCCATCGGGCTGATCGGGCTCCTGACCGATCAGATCCTGCGCCGCGCGCACCGGCGCTGGTTCGCCTACCTGAACACCGGATCGACATGACCGCCCTGAGCTTCGAGCGCGTGACCAAGACCTTCGGCGCGGGCGCGGCGGCGGTCGAGGTGGTCGCGCCCTTCGACCTCGTGGTCCGGCAGGGCGAGCTGGTGGCCTTCCTCGGCCCCTCGGGCTGCGGCAAGACCACGCTCATGCGCATGGCCGGGGGCCTGGAGACCCCGACCTCGGGGCGCATCGCGCTCGGCGGCGAGACGCTCGGCCGCCCCGACCGGCGCCGCGGCATGGTGTTCCAGAGCTACTCGTCCTTTCCCTGGCTCACGGTCGCCGAGAACGTCGCCTACGGCATGCGCTACCGCCGCGACCTCAGCGCGGCGGAGAAGGCCGAGCGGCGCGACCACTTCCTCGCCATCGTCGGGCTGAGCGAGTTCGCGGACGCCCATCCGGGCGCGATCTCGGGGGGCATGCGCCAGCGCGTGGCGATCGCGCGCACGCTCGCCGCCGGCTCGGAGATCCTGCTCATGGACGAGCCCTTCGGCGCGCTCGACGCGCAGCGGCGAGAGCGGTTGCAGGTCGAGCTTCACCGCCTTCAGGAGGAGGACGCCAAGACGATCGTCTTCGTCACCCACGACGTCGAGGAGGCGGCCTATCTCGCCGACCGGGTGATCGTGTTCTCCCAGCGCCCGGCCCGCGTCGTGGCCGAGATCGACGTCACCGCCCGGCTCGGCGCGCACCGCGATCTCGGCCTGCGCGACAGCCGCGCCTTCTTCGAGCTGCGCGCCGAGCTGCTCGGCCTCGTGCGCTCGACCGCGGAAGAGGACGCGTGAGCCGCCTCGCCGTCGTCACCGGCGCCGCTGCCGGGATCGGACGCGCCGTCGCCGAGGCGCTCGCGGCGGACGGCTGCGACGTGGTCGGCCTCGACCTGAGGCCGGGCGAGAGCGTTCGGGAGACGGACGTCGCCGACCCGGCCTCGGTCGCGGCCGCGCTCGACGGCCTCGACCGGGTGGACGTGCTCGTCAACAACGCGGGGCTGCATCTGCCGGGCGGGCTGGCGCCCGGCGATCTCGACGCGCTCGACCGGCTCGTGGCGGTCAACCTGCGCGGCCCCTTCGCGGTCGCGGCCGCCTGCCTGCCGCTGATGCCGCGCGCGCCGGAGGGCGCGGGGCGCATCGTCAACGTCGTCTCGGAACTCGCCTACCTCGGCCGCGCCGGCGCCTCGGCCTACGCCGCGACCAAGGGCGCGATGCTCTCGGCCACGCGGTCCTGGGCGCGCGAGCTGGCGCCCGGCATCCTCGTCAACGCCGTCGCGCCGGGGCCGGTGGACACCGCCCTCCTCGGCTTCGGGGCGATGGACGAGGGGGAGCGGGCGCTGGAACTCGCGAACCCGCTCGGGCGCATCGGCCGGCCGGAGGAGATCGCCGAGGTCGTCGCCTTCCTCGCCTCGCCCCGCGCGCGCTTCGTCACCGGCCAGTGCTTCAGCGCGGACGGCGGCGCGGCCATGCACTGACCCGGGAGGAACCGCCATGACCGCGATCGACTGGCCGAACGGCGCGCGCTGCGCCGCTGCGATCACCTTCGACATCGACGCCGACAGCCTGATCCACACCGCGCGGCCCGAGGACGGGCACGACCTGCTCTACCCGATCAGCATGGGCCGCTACGGCCCGACCGTCGCGGTGCCGCGCATCCTGGAGACCTACCGCCGGCTCGGGCTGACCCAGAGCTTCTTCATGCCCGCGTGGTGCATGGAGCGCTACCCGGCGACGGTCGAGGCGATCCTTAAAGACGGCCACGAGATCGGCCACCATAGCTGGTGCCACGAGGATCCGCGCGACCACTCCGACGCGCGCGAGGGAGAGCTGTTCGAGCGCGCCATGGAGACCCACCGCCGGATGACCGGCCGGGCGCCGCGCGGCTACCGCGCGCCGGTCTACAACGCGACGCAGGGGGTGATCGACCGGCTGGTCGCCGAGGGCTTCCTCTACGACAGCTCGCTCATGGCCGACGACCTGCCCTACCTGATGGCGACCGCGGCCGGCGAGATCGTCGAGCTACCGCCGCACTGGGGCAACGACGACTGGCCGCCCTTCGCGCACTACGCCGAGATCGGCTACCTGATGCCGGTGCGCGCGCCCTCGGAAGGCTTGCGCGCCTTCTTCGAGGAGTTCGAGGCGGCGAAAGAGACGGGCGGCTTCTGGATGCCGGTCTGGCACCCGTTCCTGACCGGCCGCCTCGCGCGCTGGCGCCAGGTCGAGCGCTGGCTCGAAGGCGTGCTCGCGGCCGGGGACGTCTGGTTCGCGCCGCTGGAGGAGATCGCCCGCCATATCCTCGGCCAGCGCGAGCGGCTGCGCGTCGAGCGCCTGCCCTACTTCGACGGCCCCGCGCGCGACGCGCCCCGGCCCACGCGCTAGCCGGGGTCGATCTCGCCGCCCTCCCAGACGGTGCGGGCGAGGCCGCAGGGGCGGCGCGCCTGGCCGAGGCAGAAGCAGCCGACGAGATCGGCCATGGCCTCCGCGCCCCGGATCGCCTCGGCGTTGGCCGCTTCGAGGCGCGCGGCCGCCTCCCCGGCGCGGGCGCGCAGGCGGGCCTCGTCCACGGTCAGCATCCGGCCCTCCTCCAGCACCATCCGCCCGGCGATCATCACCGAGCGGATCGCGGCGCCGCTCTCGCCGAAAACCATCTGGAGAAGCGGCGCACGCAGCGGCGTGTAGGTGACATGGGCGAGGTCGAGGAACACCATGTCCGCCGCCCACCCCGGCGCGAGGCGGCCGACGCGCTCGAAGCCGAGGATCGAGGCGGAGCCGACGGTCGCCGCCTCGAACGCCTCGGCGGCGTCGAGCCAGCGCGCGGGGTCCGGATCGCAGAGCCGCGAGAGATAGGCCGCCAGACGCGTCGCCTCGACCATGTTCTGCCCGTCGGAGGTGTTGCTCGCGTCCGTGCCGACGCCAAGCCGCACGCCCGCCTCCTTCAGCCGCCGCGCCTGCGCCACGCCCGAGCCGAGGCGCAGGTTCGACATCGGGTTGTGGACGACCCCGCAGCCGTGCGCGCCGAGGCGCGCCATGTCCTCGCCGTCGAGCCAGATGCCGTGCGCGGCGGAGAAGCGCTCGGTGAGCAGGCCGAGCCCTTCGAGATGCGCGGTCAGGCTGTGACCGTAGCGCTCGCGGCCCTTGAGGTTCTGCGTCTTCGTCTCGGCGAGATGGGTCTGGAGGATCGTGCCGTGGTCCTCGGCGAGCCGCGCGCACCCTTGCATGAAGGCGTCCGAGCAGTGCAGCGGGATCGTCGGCGCGACGCCGGGGCGCAGGCGCTCGCGGTCGAAGGACCAGCCCTTCAGGACGGCCTCCAGGCCCGCGAGCGTGTCTTCCGTCGGCGCCGTCGCCATGGCGCGCGCCTTCTCGCGGTACGGCTCGGGCAGGCTGTCGAGGAGGCCGGGGATCGCCTGGAACAGCGTGCGGTCGGCCATCATCGGCGCGATCACGGCGCGCATGCCGACGGTTTCGTAGGCCTCGGCCACCGCGCTCATGCCCTCGACCGAGGGCACGGGGACCTCGCCGAACATGTCGAGCGCGGTGGTGCAGCCGCGCCGGACCAGCTCGACGGCCGTCAGCTCGGCGGTCAGGCGCTTGTCGTCGAGCGTGCGGCTGCCCCCGAAGCCACCGGCGGCGGTCAGGAACACTTCCAGCGGCGAGCGGTCGGCGACCTGCCCCTTGGCGAGCGCGCCGTGGCCGTGGGTGTGCCCGTTCACGAGCCCCGGCACGACCAGCCGGTCGGAGGCGTCGAGCGGCCGAGCCGAGGACGGGTCGATGGTTCCCGCCGGCTCGACGGCGACGATGCGCCCCGCGTCCGCGAGGATGTCGGCCGGGCGGGCCTCGGGCGGCTCGCCGACGAGCACGAGGCCGCCCGCGATCAGGACGGGGTCGGTCATGCGGCCTCCCCGGCGCGCTCCGGGCCGGCTTCGTCGGTCATGTGACGGCCGATCTCGTAGCGGTCGGCGGTCTCGCCGGGCGTCTCGTGGACGACGCGCCCGCGCGCCATCACCAGCACCCGGTCCGAGAGCTGGAGGATCTCGTCGAGGTCCTCCGAGATCAGCAGGATCGCGGCGCCGGCGTTGCGCGCCTCGACGAGCCGCGCGCGGATCTCGGCCGCGGCCGAGGCGTCGAGGCCGAAGCAGGGGTTCTGCGCGACCAGCAGGCGCACCGCGCCCGACAGCTCGCGCGCGAGCACGGTGCGCTGGACGTTGCCGCCCGAGAGCGTCTCCAGCCGCGCCTCCGGCCCCGGGGCACGGATGCGATAGCGCGCGATCAGCGCCTCGGCCGCGCGGCGCATAGCGCGGCGCGAGAGCCACGGCCCCCACGCGATCGGGGGTCGGTCGTAGGCGCGCAACGCGAGGTTCTCCATCACGCTCATGCGCCGGACGCCGGCGTTGGCGAGCGGCTCCTCGGCGAGCAGGAACACCCCGCGCGCGGCGATCTCGGCGCGGGTGCCGCGCCATGCCTCGCCTGCGACCCTCACGCGCCCGGCCTCGGCCTCGCGCTGGCCAGCGAGCACCTCGACCAGCTCCTTCTGCCCGTTGCCCGAGACCCCGGCGACGCCAACGATCTCGCCCGGCGCCACGGCGAGCGAGACGCCGTCCACCACACGCGTGCCGCGATCGCCGCGGGCGGCGAGGCCGTCTATGGCGAGATAGGGCGCGGCCTTCGCCATCGCGCGGCGCGCGACCGGCGCGCGCGGGGTCGCCTCGCCGAACGTCATCGCCGCGAGGCGGGTCTCGTCGGTCGCGGCCACCGTCGCGCGGCCGGCGTGGCGTCCGCCGCGCAGCACGCTGACCTCGCGGGCGTAGGCCATGACCTCACGGAACTTGTGGGTGATGAGCACCACCGAGAGTTCCCCCGCGTCGGCGAGGCGGCGCATCTCGCCCAGCACCTCGTCGGCCTCGGCCGGCGTCAGCACGCTCGTCGGCTCGTCGAGCACGAGAAAGCGCCGCCCGAGCCAGAGCTGCTTGAGTATTTCCAGCTTCTGCTTCTCGCCGGCGGCGAGAGCGGACACCGGCGCCTCCGGGTCGAGCCGAAACGGGGCGTCGGCCATGAACCGCTCGATGCCCGCCCGCTCGGCGGCCCAGTCGATCCAGGCCGGGATCTCGGGGCGCGCGAGCACGAGGTTCTCGGCCACCGTCATCGGCTCGACCAGCGTGAAGTGCTGGTAGACCATGCCGAGCCCGAGCGCCCGCGCGTCCTGGGGCCCCTCGATCCGGCGCTCGCGGCCGTCGACGACGACGCTGCCCGCGTCGGCGCGGTGAAAGCCCATGAGGCATTTGACGAGCGTCGACTTGCCCGCCCCGTTCTCGCCGAGGAGAGCGTGGAAGCAGCCGGGGCGGAAGCGCTCGGAGACGTCCGCGAGGGCGCGGACGGCGCCGAAGCTCTTGGACAGGCCGACGATCTCGACATCGGGGGGCGGGGACGACGGTTCGGTCATCGCGAGATCGACAGCTCCCTCGGCGCGCCGCTCAGCGCCTCGCGCGGGCTCGACGCCCAGATCAGGAGCGCGAGGGTGACGACGTAAGGCGCGGCGTTGAACAGGTAGTAGCCCGACGAGACCCCGACCGTCTGGAGCGCCGGCCCGAGCGCGGTCGCGCCGCCGAACACCAGCGAGGCGAGGAAGCAGCGCACCGGGTCCCAGCGCGCGAAGATCACCAGCGCCACGGCCATGAGGCCCTGCCCGCTCGACAGCCCCTCGTTCCAGTTGCCGGGGTAGTAGAGCGACAGGAACGCGCCGCCGACGCCGGAGAGGAACCCGCCGGCGGCGGTCGCCGCGAGGCGGATGCGCCCGACCGAGAGGCCGAGAGCGCGGCCCGCCTCGGCGTTCTCGCCGGCCATGCGCAGCAGGAGCCCCCAGCGCGTGCGGTAAAGCGCGGCGCGCAGGCCGAAGGCGAGGGCGACGCCGAGGAGGAACAGCGGGCCGATCTCCAGCGCCGAGCGGATCGCGGGCACGTCCGACCACGCCCCGAGCGGCAGCCCCGGCAGCATCTCCGCGCGGGGCTGCACGAAGTCCTTGCCGAGATAGAAGGCGAGCCCGGTGCCGAAGACGAAGAGCGCGATGCCGACGGCGATGTCGTTGACCCTCGGCAGGTTGCAGATCACCGCGTGCAGCCCGCCGAGGCCCGCGCCCGCGCAGCCCGCGGCCAGCACACCGAGCCAGGGCGAGCCCGTGAGGTAGCTCGTGGCGAAGCCCGTCATGGCGCCGAGCACGAGGATGCCCTCGAGCCCGAGGTTCACCCGCCCCGCGCGCTCGGTCAGCGTCTCGCCGAGGGCGACGAAGAGGTAGGGCGTCGAGACGCGCACCGCGCCGCCGAGGACGGCGATCACGACGCCCCACCAGCCGAGATCGTCCTCCATCACCGCGCGCCCCTCATCGCGCCCCCGGCACGAGCCGCCCGGAGAGCGCGTTCGAGGCCAGCACGCAGAGGAAGATCGTCCCCTGGAGCAGGTCGGTGGCCGCGTCCGGCATCCCGAAGCGGCGCTGCAGCAGCCCGCCCGAGGCCGCGATGCCGCCGATCACCAGCGCCACCACCAGCACCGCGAGCGGGTTCTGGCGCGCGAGGAAGGCGACGAGGATGCCGGTGTAGCCGAAGCCCACGAGCAGGCTCTCGCTCGCGGCGCCGTGGACGGCGACGACCTCGATCGCCCCCGCGAGCCCCGCCGCCGCGCCCCCGAGGCCGCAGGCGAGCAGCGTCAGCCGTCCGATCGGCAACCCCGCCATCCGCGCCGCGCGCGGGTTGCCGCCGAGCACGGCCATGGAGAAGCCCGTCGTCGTGTGACGCAGCAGGACGTGCAGCGCGAAGACCGCGACCATGCCCACGACGAGACCCCAGTGGACCGACCAGCCCGGCAGATCGCCCATGCGCAACGCCTCGGGCACGGCGTGGCTCTGCGCCTTGATCGAGACCGAGAAGTCGCGGATCGGGCCGCTGACGAGGTGCATCAGCACGGCGGCGGCGATGTAGTTCATCAGGAGCGTCGAGATCGTCTCGTTCACGCCCCGCCAGTGCCGGAGCGCCCCGGCCGCGCCGATCCAGAGCCCGCCCGCGAGCGCCCCGGCCGCGCAGAGGAGCGCGACGGCGAGCCACCACGGCAGCCCCCCGAGGGCGCCCGAGAGCGCGAGCCCCGCGAGCACCGCCCCGAGCCCGCCCATGGCGAGCGCGCCCTCGGCCCCGATCACCAGAAGCCCGATGCGCGCCGGGATCAGCGTGCAGAGCGCGGTGAGCACGATCGGCGCGGCGAGCGTCAGCGTGTTCTCGATCGAGAAGCGCGTGCCGAAGGCGCCGAGCCAGAGCACGCGGTAGACCGCCACCGGGTCGTGGCCGAGGAGCGCGACGAAGAGGCCGAAGAGCAGGAAGGCCGCCACGAGCGCGAGGGCCGAGAGCAGGAACGCCTCCGTACCCGAGCCGCCGCGCGCGACGAGCGCGCCCGCCGCCGCGGCGATCCGGCCGGCGGGGTCGGCCGATCGCGCCCCCTCGGCCCCGGCCTCCGTCATTCGCGGCCGGTCTCGCCGATCGCGCCCTCGACCAGCCAGTCGACCGAGAGCTTGAAGTCGTTGTCGTCGTTGGCGGCCGCCTCGCCCTCGGCGAGGATGACGTTGCCGTTATTGTCCTTCAGCGGCCCCTCGTAGAGCGTGAGCGCGCCGGTGCGGAAGCCCTCGCGCGCGGCGAGAACCTCGTCGCGGACGTCCTCGGGCACCACCCTGCCGAAGGGGCTGATCTTGACCATGTCCCTGGCGAAGCCGCCGCGCAGGAGGTTGGGGTACTCGCCGTCCGTCAGCCAGGCGTCCACGAAGGCGCCGCCGCGCGCCCAGTTCCACTCGGCCCCCGTGAGGAAACCCTCCGGCGCGAGGTCGGACTGGTCTGTGTGGTAGCCGACCGACATGATCCCGCGCCGCTCGGCGGTCTCGATCGCGACCTTGGGGCTGTCCACGTCGGCCACGATCACGTCCACGCCCTGGTCGACCATGGCGTTGACGGCGTCGGCCTCCTTGGTGGGGTTGTTCCACTCGCCGGTGATGACGACGCGGCAGGTGGCGTCGGGGCGCACGCTGCGCGCGCCGAGGGTGAAGCCGTTGCAGTTGTTGAACACGAAGTAGAGGGGCTTCGCGCCGATGAAGCCGAGCCGGCCGCTCCGCGTGAGCCGCCCGGCGGCGATGCCGGCCAGATAGTGCGGCTCCTCCATGTAGCCGCGATAGCCGATGGAGTTCGGCGCGTCGCCCTCCTTCCAGAGCCCGCCCGCGTGGACGAACAGCACGTCGGGGTACTTCGGCGCGAGCTGCTGGATGAAGGGCCAGTAGCCGAAGGAGGTCGGGAACAGCACGCGCGCGCCGTCGAGCTGGATCATGCTCTCCATGACGCGGAGCACCTCCTCGGTCTCGGGCACGCGCTCCTGCTCGACGAGCGTGATGCCGCCGGCCGAGGCGATCTCGGCGGCGGCGACGGCATGGGCCTGGTTCCAGCCGTAGTCGTCGCTCGGGCCGACGTAGATGAAGCCGACCGTGCCCTCCGCGGCGGCCAGCGCGCGCCAGCCGCCGCCGGTGGCGAAGGCGGCGGCGGTGACGACGTTGGCGCCGCCCCGTAGGGCCTGTCGTCGGGTGATCGGGGCGTTCGGCATCGGGGCGGTCCTCCTCCGCGTGCGATCGGCACCGGAG
This sequence comes from Paracoccaceae bacterium, assembly GCA_050330995.1. Classification (GTDB taxonomy): domain Bacteria; phylum Pseudomonadota; class Alphaproteobacteria; order Rhodobacterales; family Rhodobacteraceae; genus Thermohalobaculum. The sequence goes on along the minus strand of JBHJHI010000015.1, from coordinate 10,537 downwards.
ACGGCGCTCCGGCCGGTCGGGGCTTCGACTGACGGCGAAGCAATCCACGTGCCAGCCGCGGAAGACGTCGAAACCGCGACGGCCGCGCGTCGACGCCCAATTCTTGGACAGACCGGGCGGCGCGAAGCGGCATTCCCGAGCGCGAACCGAGCGAGGCGGACGCCCCGCGCCCCGGTCGCGCGCTCGCCGGGGACCGATGACGCCCCGCCCGGAGCGCGCGCCGGACGACGCGCCGCCGCGGCCCCGTCGGCCGGGGTCGGGCGCGCTCGCGGGCTTACCCGCTCCCGGCGCATCGACTACCGGGCGAACCCGACACCCTGCAGGCCCGCATCGGAGGAGACGGCCCCATGGAGATCAACCTGCCCGACGTGCTCGCCGAGGTGACGGCCGCGTTCGAGGCCTACGAGGCCGCGCTGACCGGCAACGACGTGGCGACGCTCGACCGCCTGTTCTGGACGAGCGACGAGGTCGTCCGCTACGGCGCCACCGAGTGCCTCTACGGGCACGAGGAGATCCTGGCCTTCCGCAAGGCCCGGCCGTCCGGAGGACTGGAGCGCCGGCTCACGCGCACCGTGATCACCACCTTCGGGCGCGACTTCGCCACGGCCAGCACCGAGTTCGTCCGAGAGGGAAGCCCGCGCACGGGGCGCCAGAGCCACGCCTGGGCGCGGCTGCCGGAGGGCTGGCGCATCGTGGCCGCGCACGTCTCGCTGATGGAGGGCTGAAGCCGGCGCGGCCCGGCCCGGGACGCCGCCGGCAGAGGGTCTGCGTCGGCTCGCCGTCGCGACGGCATCGTGAGCGGCGCTTCCGGTCGCCCGCGACGGCGGGGGGCGTCGGACCGGTCCGCCGGGTGGCACGGCGCTTGCTCGACCCTTCGTCGACACGCCGCGGGGCTCGGACGGGAGGACAAGACGACGCTCTCCGGTCTCTCGCGCCGCATCGCCGCCGGCCGGCTTCGCCCTCGTCCCCGGAGGCCGGCAGGGCTTCCCCTGGCCGAGCGTGCGCGACGGGGACGTGACGATCCCGCTCGCGGATCAGGTGGCGAGCCTCGCCCCCGGCGTCGCGATCGCGCCTGCCCGCCAGGGAGCGGCACGGTGACGAAGGACGGCGAGGCGGCGGCGCTCGGGACCGACGCCGAGCGGGCCCGCCTCGGCGCGGCCGAGTGACCCGAGCGAAGAAGGAGCGAGCCTTGGACCTGACCCTGCACGACGTGCGCCCTGTGGACGGCGCGCCGTCGGACGAGACGCTCGACATCGGCATCCACGACGGCCGCATCGTGGAGATGCGCCCGAACCTCGCGCCGGGCGAGCGCAGCCACCGCCTCGACGGGCGCCTCGTGCTCGCGGGCTTCTGCGAGAGCCACATCCACCTCGACAAGTCCTGCATCCTGGAGCGCTGCGCGCTGAGGGGCGGGCTGAAGGAGGCGATCGGCGAGGTCGCGGGCCTCAAGGCCGACTTCACCGTGGAGGACGTCGCCGCGCGCGCCGCGCGCACGCTGAGGAAGTGCGTGCTCGAGGGCACCACCCGGATGCGCACCCACGTCGAGGCCGATCCCACCGTCGGCCTGCGCGGCTACGAGGGCGTCAAGGCCGCCGCCCGCGACTTCGCCTGGGCGATCGACGTCGAGATCTGCATCTTCCCCCAGGAGGGGCTGACCGACAATCCCGGCACCGACGAGCTGCTGGTCGAGGCGCTACGCGACGGCGCGGGCGCCATCGGCGGCGCGCCTTACGTCGACACCGACCCGCACGGTCAGATCGACCGCGTCTTCGCGCTCGCGCGCGAGTTCGACGTCGACGTGGACCTCCACCTCGACTTCGGCCCCGACACGAGCGAGATGACCATCGACCACGTCTGCCGGCGCACGGACGAGCACGGCTGGGGCGGGCGCGTCGCGGTCGGCCACGTCACGCGCTTCGCGCAGATGGCGCGGCCCGACTTCGCCGCCCTCGGCCGGCGTCTCGCCGACGCGGGCGTCGCGGTGACGGTGCTGCCGGCGACCGACCTGTTCCTGATGCACCGCGAGCACGAGGCCGACTGGAGCGTGCCCCGCGGCGTGACGCCGGTGCACCTGATGGCCGACGCGGGCGTGACCTGCTCGCTGTCCACCAACAACGTGCTGAACCCCTTCACCCCCTTCGGCGACTGCTCGCTGATCCGCATGGCCAACCTCTACGCCAACATCGCCCAGATCGGCTCGCGCGAGGGGATGGAGACCTGCCTCGACATGGTCTCGAAACGCTCGGCGCGGCTGATGAACCTCGCCGACTACGGCCTCTCGCCGGGCCGACCGGCCGACGTGGTGGTCCTCGACGCGACCGAGCCGGCGCTCGCGGTCGCCGAGCTCGCCCAGCCGATGCTCGGCTTCAAGCGAGGCCGGCCGAGCTTCACGCGCCCGCTCCCGGAGCTGCACGCGCCGGTGCCGACATGACGCGCGTGCCGGAGGACGCGGGCGCCTTCGTCTCGCGCTTCGAGATCGAGGGCGCGCCCGGCGGCCCGCTCGCGGGCCTGAGCTTCGCCGCGAAAGACATCTACGACGTCGCGGGCCGTCTCACCGGCTGCGGCAACCCGGACTGGGCGGCGACCCACGCGGCGGCGGAGGCGCACGCGCCGGCGGTCGCGATCCTGCTCGACGCGGGCGCGCGGCTCGTCGGCAAGACGCACACCGACGAGCTCGCCTACTCGCTCATGGGCGCGAACGCCCACTACGGCACGCCCGCGAACCCGGCCGCGCCCGACCGGTTGCCGGGGGGCTCGTCCTCGGGCTCCGTCGCCGCCGTGGCGGCCGGTCTCGTCGACATCGGCCTCGGCTCGGACACGGGCGGCTCGGTGCGGCTGCCGGCCTCGTTCTGCGGCGTCTTCGGCCTGCGCACGACGCACGGCGCGATCGCGCTCGACCGGACCATGCCGCTCGCGCCCTCCTTCGACACGGTCGGCTGGTTCGCGCGCGATCTCGGCCTCATGGACCGCGTCGCCGAGGCGTTCGGCCTCGCGCCGCCCGCGCCGGGACCCTTCCGGCTGCTCCTACCGGTCGATGTCTGGCCACGGCGGAGGCCGCGACCGTGGACGCGGTGGCGCCCGCGCTCGCGCGGCTGGAAGCGGCGCACGGCGCGGCCGTGCCCGTCCTGCTCGCGCCCGAGGGGCTCGACGCCTGGTTCGAGGCGTTCCGCGTCGCGCAGGCGGCCGAGGTCTGGGCCACGCACGGTGCCTGGGTCGAGGCAGTACGGCCCGCCTTCGGACCGGGCGTGGCCGATCGCTTCCGCATGGCCGCCGGGATCGACGCCGAGGCCTGGGAGAGCGCGCGGCGGCTGCGCGGGGCCGTCGCGACGCGCCTTCGCGCGCTTCTCGCCGGGGGGCGCTCCTCGTGCTGCCGACGGCGCCGTCGCCGGCGCCGCTGCGCGAGGCCGACGAGGCCGCGCTCGACGCCTTCCGTGCCCGGGCGCTCGGGATGCTCTGCCCGGCCGGCCTCGCCGGCCTGCCCCAGCTCTCGGTGCCGGCGGGCACGGTCGAGGGCGGCCCCGTGGGCCTCGGCCTCGTCGGCCCGCCCGGCGGCGACCGGACCCTCGTCGCCGCCGCGGGCTGAGGGGCGCCCGGCGTTCGGCGGGGGACCGGCGAGCCCGTCGGCGCCGGGGGCGACACCGTCCCGCCGGTCGGCCCGATCGCCTCCGAATGCGCCTTCCCCCGGCCTCCCGGCCCGGTGGCGGAGCCGAAGGCACGCGATTTTTCCGGTCTCTCGCCGAACCGTCCGCCGTTCTTCCGGTACACAGTTCTCGGACGAGAGACGGAGGCGATGCAGAGGCGATCGACGTGGACCATGCTCAGCGCGACCAGCGAGGGGATCGGCGATGCGGCGCTGCTCGACGGTGTCGCCGGAGGCGACGCGGCGGCGTTCCGGACGCTGTTCGAGCGCTACTACCCGGCCGTGCACGGCTTCGCGGCACGCATCACGGGCACGCCGGAGACGGCCGACGAGGTGGCCAACGACACGATGATGGCGATCTGGACCGGCGCGGAGCGGTTCCGGGGCGGCTCGAAGGTCTCGACGTGGATCTTCGGCATCGCCTACCGCACCGCGCACAAGGCGCTGCGCCGCAAGGGCGTGGAGCGTGGCCGGGTGGCCGTCGACGAGGCCTACGACCTCGCCGACGAGACGGCGCTGCCGGGCGAGACGGCGGTCTACCACCGCGAAGTGGCGGGCGCCCTGGCCGCGTTGCCGACCGAACTGCGCACGATGATGCAGCTCACGTACTACTACGGCTACAGCGTCGCGGAGGTGGCGGAGGTGAGCGGCTGTCCGCCCGGAACGGTGAAATCGCGAATGCACGAGGCCCGGCGCAGGTTGAAGGAGGTGCTGGCATGACGGCCACGATGACCCATCGCGAGGCGTGGGAGGCGATCCCCTGGCTCGTCAACGGCACGCTGGGGGCCGACGAAGCGCATCGCCTGCGCGCGCACGCGGGCGCGTGCCCTTCCTGCGCGGCCGAGATCGCCGAGCAGCAGGGCGTCGGCATGCGGATCGCGCGCACCGAGACGCCCGCCCCGGACGTCGCGGCGGCGTGGGCGCGGATGGAGGCCGAGTTGCGCGCGCGCGGCGTCGCGGCCGCCGGGGCGCCGGCGACGGGCGGCGCGCTGGCCCGTCTGCTCGGCCTCGTGGACCGGGTGCCGGGGCCGTTCTCGCCCGCCGCCAAGCTCGGGGGCGCGCTGGCTGCCGCCGCCGTCCTCGCGGTCGTCGTCCTGCCGGGCGAGGGAACCGCCCCCCGCGGGAGCGCGGGCGGCACCGACCGGCCGGCCTACGAGACCCTGACGAGCGGCGGGGCCGGGCACGTCGCGGAGGGCGGCGTCGAGTTGCGCGTGATCGCCTCGCCGCAGGCCGCCCCCGAGCGGGTGCGCGCCGCCCTGGAGGCGGCGGGGGCGACGCGGGTGGCCGAGCCCTCGCCGAGCGGGCTCGTGCGCGCGACGGTGCCCGAGGAGCGGCGCGAGACGGCGCTCGCGGCGCTGAGGGCCGACCCGATGTTCCTCGTCGTGGCGGCGGACTGAGGATGCGCCGCCTCGCCCTTCCGCTTCTCCTCGCTTCGGTATTCGCCTGCTCGGGCTGCGCCGACGCCGACGGGCCGGCGCCGTCCGCGACGCCTGCCAGCCCCGCCGTGGTCGAGGGGTCCAAGTTCCTCGGCCCGGCCGAGACCTACGCCGACCGCCGCCACGTCATCGTGCTGATCCGCCAGGCTCCGCCGGAGGCCGTGCGCCGCATCGGCGAGGCGCTGGCCGCGCGCCACGGCGCGACGCTGATGGCCGCCCAGCCCATCGACGCGCTCGACGAGACCTGCTTCGTGCTGCGCGTGGCCGAGGGCGACGACGCGCAGGCGGTGAGCGAGGCGGTGGAGGCCGAGGAGACGGTGCTGCTCGCCTATCCGATCCAGCGCTTCGCCACGAAGCAGATCGGCGTGGCGAGGGCGGCGATCGACCCGCTCTCGACCGATCCGCTCGTGCCGGTGCAGGCCGCGCTGCGTGTCATGCGTGTCGACGTGGCCCACGGCGTCGTCACCGGGCGGGGCGTGCGCGTGGCGCTCGTCGACACGGGCGTCGCCCTCGACCACCCCGATCTCCGCGACCAGCGGGTCGACTGGCGCGATTTCGTCGAGGACGGCGCGGAACGCCTCGCGCCCGAGCGCCACGGCACGGCGCTCGCCACGCTGATCGCCGCCGACGGGCGCAACGGCCGCGGCATGGTGGGCGTGGCCCCCGACGCCTCGCTGCTCGCGCTCAGGGCCTGCTGGGAGGCCGAGGGAGGCGGGGAGTGCAACACCTTCTCGCTCGCCCTCGCGCTCGACCATGCGATCGGGGCGGGGGTCAACATCGTCAACCTCAGCCTCGGCGGCCCGCCCGACCCGCTGCTCGCGGCCCTTGTGGCCAAGGCGCAGGAGGCGGGCGCGGTGGTGGTGGCCGCCCGCGGCGAGACCGGCTTTCCCTCCGGCCTGCCCAGCGTCGTGGCGGTGAGCGACGGGACCGGCGGCGCCGCCGTGCCCGGCGCCGCCCTGCGCGCGCCCGGCGTCGAGGTGGTGAGTGCCGAGCCGAGGGGCGGCTACGACGTGTTCAGCGGTTCGTCGGTGGCGGCCGCGCACGCGAGCGGGGTGGCCGCCCTCGCCTGGTCGGCCGAGCCGAGCGCCACGGCCGAGGCGATCCGCGCGGCGCTGGCGGGCGAGCGGCTCGACGCCTGCGTGACGCTCGGCGCGATCTCCGGCTCGTCGCTCTGCCCCTGAGGCCCTCGCCCGGAACCGGCCGCGCGCCGAGCGACCGCCTTTCCCTCCCGAGCCCCGCGCGTCTCCCGCGCGGGGCTTCTTCGTTCGTCGCGGCGACACGCGCCGGGCGGACTTCATTCCGTGCCCGACAATCTAGATTATGACACTTTTGTAAAAAACGCGCTGCGCTCCGAACCGCCCGCGGCGCCATCGGCACTCAGTCTCGCAAGCGGCAGACGAAGCGACGATGATCGCCGCAGGTCTGCTCCAATCCATCGCGACCGGCGACCGCGCCGGCGCTACGATGACTGACTGGAGGTTCTGATGTTCGACGATCTTGGCAACGCGTTCGGTGGTGGTCTGCTCGGCGGCGGGCTGCTCGGTGGCGGACTGCTCGGCCGCCGCGAGAACGAGGACAACCAGGGCAGCGTGACCACGCCCGATCGGCGCGAGCCGGACGACCGCTTCGAGTTCGGCGACAATCCGGGCGTCGGCGAGAACGGCGGCGAGAACCGCGACGACATCTACGGCTCGACCGGCGACGACCGGCTGAACGGCAACGGCGGCAATGATCGCATCTACGGCGACGACGGCGACGACGCGATCGACGGCGGCGCGGGCGACGACCTCCTCGTCGGCGGCGAGGGCCGCGACACCATCACGACCGGCGCGGGCGCGGATACCGTCGTCTTCGGCGTCGAGCTGCAGTCGACCAACCCCTCGATCGACGCCGACGCGCCAGGCACCACCGACACCGTCACCGACTTCGACGCCGGCGCGGACGTCCTCGCCTTCGATCGCGACGCCTACGGCCTCGCCGGCGGCGGCCGCGGCATCCCGGACGGCGAGCGCAACGAGCCGGGCGAGGGCTTCTTCTTCGCCAAGATCGACGCCAACGAGGCGCTGGAGCAGGGGCAGCGCCTCGGCAGCGTCGACGTGGTCGTGCTGACCAACACCGACGACGACAACGACGCCTCGACCCGCTTCGGCTCGCAGGAGGCGCGCGAGCAGCTCGCCGAGCTCGTCGGCGGCCCGGGCGCGGGCGAGGCGGTGTTCGTGTTCCGCGACAGCGAGACCGGGAACGTCAACGTCAACTACACCGGCGACATCGGCGACGACAGCCTGTTCGGCGTCGACCTGCTGCGGATCGCCGAGCTGGACGGCGGCGACGCCCGGGCGCAGCTCGACGACTTCGACGCCGGCAACTTCCTGATCGACGACTTCGACGAGCCGCGAGAGACGGTCCCGGGCACCGGCGACGGCGAGTTCGTCTGAGCACCGCGGCGGCGCGCCGGCCGTCGGCCGCTACCCGCGCCGACGGCGGCCCGCCGCCGCCTGCCTGCCGATGCGCCGGATGCGAGAAACGCGCGCATCGGTTGAAACCCGTTAACGCCCGTTAACGAACCCCGGAAACGAGCGACGGTGTCGGGATCGTCGCTCCAGTCCACGAGGAATCTCTGCGATGTCAGGACGGAATTCGGATAGCGTCGGCGCCCTCGGCAGAGGGGCGCAGGTCTCGGGGCCGGACGCGGTCGCGGTCGGCGACAAGAGCCAGGCCCGCGGCAACGACGCGCTCGCGGTCGGCGACGAGGCCACCGCGCGCGGCGCCTCGTCGGTGGCGGTCGGCGGCGAGAGCCGCGCGCAGGGCTTCGCGACGACCGCCGTCGGCGAGGACGCCCATGCGCAAGGCCGTGGCGCGACCGCGATCGGCGAGGACAGCAAGGCGCAGGGCCGCGGCGCGACCGCCGTCGGCGAGGACAGCGAGGCGCGCGGCAAGGACGCCCTCGCGCTCGGCGTCGACGCCCGGGCGCACGGCCCCTCGACCTCGGCGCTCGGCGGCGAGAGCGTCGCCGACGGTCCGGGCGCCACGGCCGTCGGCTGGCGCGCCGAGGCCACGGCCGAGCGCGCCCAGGCCTTCGGCCACCTCGCCAAGGCGGAGGGCGTGAGGAGCCTCGCGGTCGGCGAGGCGGCCAACGCGCGGAGCGATCTCTCGACGGCGATCGGCAACCAGGCCGCGGCCGACGGCATCGACGCGCTGGCCATCGGCGACAACGCGGTGTCGACGGGCAGCTCGACCACCGCCGTCGGCGGCGAGAGCGTGGCCGACGGTCTGGCCGCGACCGCCTTCGGCTGGCAGTCCTCGGCCACCGGCGAGCGCGCCCACGCCTTCGGCCACGTCGCCTCGGCGAACGGCGAGCGCAGCCTCGCCGTCGGCGAGGGCGCGAGCGCGCAGAGCGGCTTCGCGACCGCGATCGGCAACCTCGCGGCGGCGAGCGGCATCGACGCGCTCTCCATCGGCGACAGCGCGGCGTCGACGGGCAACTCGACCACCGCCGTCGGCGGCGAGAGCGTGGCCGACGGTCTGGCCGCGACCGCCTTCGGCTGGCAGTCCTCGGCCATCGGCGAGCGCGCCCACGCCTTCGGTCACCTCGCCTCGGCGAACGGCGAGCGCAGCCTCGCCGTCGGCGAGGGCGCGAGCACGCAGAGCGATTTCTCGACGGCGATCGGCAACGTGGCCGAGGCGAGCGGCATCGACGCGCTCTCCCTCGGCGACAGCGCGTCGGCGATGGGCAACTCGACCACCGCCCTCGGCGGCGAGAGCGTCGCCACGGGCGCCGGTACCACGGCCATCGGCTGGCAGTCCGAGGCTTCGGCCGAGCGGGCCCAGGCGTTCGGCCATATCGCCGAGGCCTCGGGCGTGCGCAGCCTCGCCGTCGGCGAGGAAGCGACCGCCTCGGGCGACTTCTCGATCGCGATCGGCAATCAGTCCGTCGCCTCCGGCGTCAACGCGGTCGCCATCGGCGACGGGGTCGAGGCGAGCGCCGACGACGAGTTCGCGCTCGGCAACGGCGACAACTTCTACACGCTCGCCGGCCTCGCCGACGAGGTGGCGGAGGGGACGCAGGCGTTCGTCACCGTCGACAGCCTCGGCCGGCTCTCGTCGGTCGAGATGCCGGCGTCGGTCGGGGCGCGCGCCGCGACGGAGGCCGACATCGAGGTCGGCACCGACGCCGTGTCGACGGCGGTCGAGGAGATCGCCTCGCTGGCCTCGGTCGAGACGGCAGATCTGGTGTCGACCGACGACGAGCACGACGCGATGGCCGTCTGAGGCCGATCCGACCCGGAGGGCGGCGCCCGCGCGCCGCCCTCTTCCCGTTCGCCCCACCGCCATTCGCTCTCAGGGATCCCGCGCATGTCTTCTGTCGAGCCCGGAAGCCGGGCGACGCGCTCCGATCCGGCCGCCGAGGCGGGCGCCGCGATCCGCGGCCACCTCGGCGCCGCCTTCGCCGCGAGCGCGGCGATGAACGTGCTGTTCCTCGCCTCGCCGCTCTACATGATGCAGCTCTACGGCCGGGTGCTGAACTCGGGCAGCATCGAGACGCTGGTCTCGCTCTCGATCGCGCTCGTGCTCGCCCTCGTGGCCATGGCGGCGGCGGACGCCGCGCGCGGGCGGCTGCTCGCCCGCGCCGGGGCGCGCGTCGAGAGGCTGCTCGCGCCGGCGGCGAGGCGACAGGCGCGCGCGCGCGGGCGCGGCGGGCTGACGGCCGCGCTCGGCGACGTCGATCTCGTGCGCCGCTTCCTCGCTGGCAACGCCGCCTCGACGCTGATGGACGCGCCGTTCACGCTGCTGTTCGTCGTCGTGCTCTATCTGCTCCATCCCGCGCTCGGGCTGGTGGCGACCGCGGGCGTGGCCGCGATCGTGCTCACGGTCGCGCTCGCGCGCCTCGTCGAGACGCGGCGCGAGCGGCGCGTCGAGGCCGGACAGCGCGAGGTGGCACGGCTCTCGACCGGGCTCGACCTCGACCGCGGCGAGGTGCGCGCGCTCGGGCTCGGCCCGGGCCTCGCCGCGCGCCTCGCCGCCGAGGGCGGCGGGATCGCCGGCGTGCGTCTCTCGGTGGGCGAGCTGTCCGCCTCGGTCGGCGCGGCCGCCCGCTTCGCGCGCATGGACGCGCACGGCGCGGCGCTCGCCACGGGGACGGTGCTGGCGATCGAGGGCCTGCTCGCGCCGGCGGCGATGCTGGCCGCGGCGATCCTCGCCGGCCGCGCGCTCGGCCCGACCGAGACGCTGCTGACCGCGCTCCGGCAGGCGCAGGGCGCGCGCGCCGCGCTCGCCCGGCTCGCCGGGCGCCTCGACGGCCTGCCCGCCGCCCGGACGGCCGGGGAGGCGCCCACTCCCGGGGAGGAGGCCGCGCCGCGTGGGGCCCGCCTCGACGGCTCGCGCCTCGTCGGCGCCGTGCCGGAGGGGAGCCGCGCCGTGCTGCGCTCGGTCGGCTGCTCGGGCGGGCCCGGCGAGACGGTGG
>JBHJHI010000014.1:0-8148 GCA_050330995.1 Paracoccaceae bacterium | reverse complement strand
CTTTTACCCGGGGCGGGGGGGGCGCTTGGGGGGGGGGGCGCGCCGCGGGCTGGGGCCGGGCATTGCCTTTGCTACTGGCGGGGATGGCGGGTACGGGGGGGTAGGCGCGTTGCCCCCCTACCGCCACGGGCGCCGCGCCGCCCCCTCCCCCGCCGCCGGACCCCGCCTGGCACCTCGCCGAGGGCGGGCAAAGCTTCGGCCCCTACACCCGCGCCGATCTCGAGCGCATGCGCGCGGAGGGCCGGCTCACACGCGAGACGCCGGTCTGGACCGCCGGCATGAAGGGCTGGGTTCGCGCCGGCGAGGTCGCCGCGCTCGCCTCGCTGTTCGCCGCCGCGCCGCCGCCACCGCCGCCCGGCTGAGCCCGGCCCGCACGTTCCGGGCCGATCCCTGACCCGCCGCCGCGCCGGTCGGCCGCCTCTGGCCTCGCCGCGCGCGCCGGCCTAGCGTGAGACGAACCTCACCGACCCGAGGAGAGCGCCCCGTGAGCGACGCCGCCCGATCCATGGACGCCGGAGAGCCGCCCGTCGTCGTCTCCCACGACGACGCGATCACCACGCTGCGCCTCAACCGCCCGGCCAAGATGAACGCGCTGAACGCGCCCACGCGCCGGATGCTGATCGACGCGCTCTCGCGCCTGCCCGAGACCACGCGATGCGTCGTGATGACCGGCACGGGCCGTGCCTTCTGCGCGGGCCAGGACCTCGGCGACCGCGCGGGCGGCGACGTCGACCTCGAACGGACGCTCTCCGAGGAGTACGAGCCGCTCCTGCGCCTGATCGCCGAGTGCCCGGTGCCGACCGTCGCCGCAGTCAACGGCGCGGCCGCGGGCGCGGGCGCCAACCTCGCGCTCGCCGCCGACATCGTCGTCGCCGCGCAGTCGGCGAGCTTCACCCAGGCCTTCGCCCGCATCGGGCTGATCCCGGACGCGGGCGGCACCCATCGCCTGCCCCGCCTCGTCGGCCAGGCGCGCGCCGTAGGGCTGTCGCTGCTCGCCGAGCCGCTCGACGCCACGCGCGCCGCCGAATGGGGTATGATCTGGGAAGTGGTGCCGGACGACGCGCTGGCCGGCCACGTCGCCGCCCTCGCCCGCCGCCTCGCCGACGGCCCGACGCTCGCCTACCGGCTGACCAAGGAGGCGCTGCGGGCCGCGGCCGCCAACGATCTCGACGCCCAGCTCGCGCTCGAGGCGCGGCTCCAGGGCGAGGCAGGCCGCTCGCGCGACTTCGCCGAAGGGGTGAGCGCCTTCCTGGAGAAGCGCCCGCCCCGCTTCGAGGGCCGCTGAGCGCGCCCGTGCCCGACGACGCGCCCGACGACGCCCCCCGCCCGCTGATCGAGCGCCTGACGGCGGCGCCCCTCGCCTTCGACGCCGAGCGCGGCCGTGCGGTCGCCGACGGCCTCGGCGATCCCTTCACCGGCCCGGCACGCGACCTGATCGAGGGCACCGCCGGCTCCAGCCCCTTCCTCGCCCGGCTGATCGAGCGCGAGGCGGCGTGGCTGCGCGACGCCGCGACGGCGCCGCCCGAGACCGCGCTGGAGGCGCTGATCGCCGAGGCCGGCGCGGCCGAGCGGCGCGACCTCGCGCGTGGCCTGCGCCGGATGCGCGCCCGCGCGGCGCTGCTGATCGCGCTCGCCGACCTCGGCGGCGTCTGGGACCTCGCCACCGTCACCGCCGCGCTCTCGCGCCTCGCGCGCGCGGCGATCGACCTCGCGCTCGCCCCCTCGATCCGCGCCGAGATCGCGCGGGGCACGCTGCCGGGGCTCGCCGAGACCGATCTGCCGCGCTCGGGCTTCGCCGTGATCGGCATGGGCAAGCTCGGCGCGGAGGAGCTGAACTACTCCTCCGACATCGACCTGATCTGCCTGTTCGACCAGGACCGCTTCGAGCCCGCCGACTACGCCGAGGTGCGCGCGGCCTACCTCCGCGTCACGCGCGAGATGGTGAAGCTGCTCTCGGAGCGCACCGCCGAGGGATACGTCTTCCGCGTCGACCTGCGCCTCAGGCCCAACCCCTCGACCACCCCGGTCTGCCTCGCGATGGAGCCGGCCGAGCGCTACTACGAGGGCCACGGGCGCACCTGGGAGCGCGCCGCGCACGTCAAGTCGGCCGAGGTGGCGGGCGATCTGGTCGCGGGACGCCAGTTCCTCGACGTCCTCGCCCCCTTCGTCTGGCGGCGCAGCCTCGACTTCTACGCCATCGAGGAGGTGCAGGGGCTCCTGGAGAAGATCCGCGCCGGGGCCGGTGAGAGCGGCCCGCCGGACGCGGCGTCGCTGCCCGGCACCGACATCAAGCGCGCACCGGGCGGCATCCGCGAGATCGAGTTCTTCGCCCAGACCCGACAGCTCGTGCTCGGCGGGCGCGACCCGCGGCTTCGCGCCCGCGGCACGGTCGCCGCCCTCGACGCGCTCGCCGCCGCCGGTCACGTCGGCACCGCGACCGCGCGCGCGCTGGCCGAGGACTACGCCGCGCACCGCACGCTCGAACACCGCCTGCAGATGATCGAGGACGCCCAGACCCATGCCATGCCGGAGGGCGAGAGCGCGCGCGAGCGCCTCGCCCGCCTCGCGGGCCGCAGCGACACCGCCGCCTTCGAGCGCGAGACGGCGGAGCGCCTCGCCCGCGTCCACGCGACGGTCGCCGGCTTCTTCGCCCCCGCCGGGACGAGCGGCGCGCGCCGCACCGCGCCACGCACGGACGCCGGGACGATGGCCGGTCTCGGCTTCGAGCGCCCTGAGGCCGCGGCGCGCGCGATCGAGGGCTGGCGCTCGGGCGCGATCGCGGCGACGCGCAGCGCGCGGGCGCGCCGGCTTTACGCCGAGATCGAGCCGCGGCTGTTCGACGGCATCGCCTCGGCCGCGAGCCCCGACGACGCGCTCGTGCAGGTCGAGCGCTTCCTCGGCGGCCTGCCGGCCGGCGTGCAGGTGTTCTCGCTGTTCGCGGCCAACCCGCGGCTCCTCGATCTGGTGGTCGAGATCGTCGCCGCCTCGCCGCGCCTCGCCCACCACCTCGGGCGCAACCCGCAGGCGCTCGACGCGCTGATCGTGCGCGACTTCTTCGAGACCCTGCCGGACGCGGTGGCGCAGACGGCCGCGCTCGACGCCGTGCTCGCGCGCGAGGCCGACTACGAGCGCGCCCTCGACGCGGCGCGTGCCTGGGCGCGCGAGCAGACCTTCCGCGCGGGCGTGCAGGTGCTGCGCGCGCTCGCCGACGACGCCGAGGCCGGGCACGGCTTCTCGGCCATCGCGGAGGCCTGCCTCGTCACGCTCCTACCGCGCACGGTGGCGGATTTCGCCGCCCGCCACGGCATGCCGCCGGGACGGGGCCTCGCGGTGCTGGCGCTCGGCAAGCTCGGCACCCGCGAGATGACCGCCGGGTCGGATCTGGACCTGATCGTGATCTACGACGCGGCGGGCGCCGACGCCTCCGAGGGGCCGAAGCCGCTCGCCCCCACCGCCTACTATCCCCGCCTCGTCAAGGCGGTGGTGGCGGCGCTGACCGCGCCGACGACCGAGGGGCGGCTCTACGAGGTCGACATGCGGCTGCGCCCTTCGGGCCGCTCCGGCCCGGTCGCGGTCTCGCTCGACGCCTTCCGCGGCTACCACGAGGCAGCGGCCGAGGTCTGGGAGCACCTGGCGCTCTCGCGCGCCCGTATCGTCGCCTGCGCCGGGCCGGACGGCACGGGCCTCGCGGCCGACGCCGCGGCGACGGCGCGCGCCGCGCTCGACGCGCGCCGCGGCGCGAGGGCGCCGGCGGAGGCCGCGATGGCGATGCGCGCGCGGCTGATCGAGACGCACGCGGCCGAGCGGCGCGATCCCTGGGCGCTCAAGCACGCCGCGGGCGGGGTCATGGAGATCGAGTTCCTGGCCCAGACCGGGGCGCTCCTGAGCGGGGCGGGGCTCGGGCAGCCGGCCCGCGCGGCGCTGCCGGCGCTTGCCGAGGCGGGTTGGCTCGACGCCGCGTCGGCCGAGCGGCTGACCGCCGCGCTGCGCCTGCAGCAGCGCCTCCAGCAGGTCGAGCGCGCCGCGCTCGATCAGGCGACGGTGCCTACGCGCTTCGGCACCGGCCTGCGCCGCGCCTTCGCCCGCGCGGCCGACGCCCCGGACTTCGAGGCGCTGACCGCGCGGCTGGGCGAGGCGCAGCGCGAGGCGGCCGACCTCGTCGAGGCCCGCTTCGCGGCGCTCGACCGCGAGAACGGATAGCGTCGTCGCGAAACGGGGGGCGGTCCCGCCCCGCCGCGGTCCGTTCGCCTCAGCTCCCCTGCCCGACCGGGAAGCTGTCGCGGTAGACACCGCCCTCGTTGTCGCCGGCGACGACCTCGAAGGTGCCGTCGTCCACCGCCGGGTAGGCGAAGCGGAACGAAGGATCTTCCGAGAGCGAGATGCCCCCCGTCATCGCGAACAGCCGCTCGCCGTCGAGCGAGACCTCCATGCGGTCGACGAAGAAGGCGGGGATCGTCAGCAGCGAGACCTGATCGACCTGGAAGCCCGAGTTGTTCGGATGGCGCACCATGACCTGCGCCTCATCCATGCCGGCGGCGGGGCCGGCGTCGGCGAAGCGGCGCAGCTTCATGCGCCCGAGCCGCGCCGCGGCGGCGTCGGGGTCCTTGGTCGCGGGCGCCGCGCAGCCGCCGGAGGCCTTGACGAAGCGCGCCGCCTCGATCAGCGCGCCGTCGTCGAGTTCGGCGACGACGCGCACGTTCGAATAGGCGTTCACCCTGAGCCGCGTCGACAGCGCGACGTCGCGGCCCATGCGCTCGCCGAAGGCGAACTCGGCGGCGATCGGCGCGGGGTTCTCCTCGACGATCAGGGTCAGCCGCTCGACGCGCCGCCCCTCCGTCGGGCGCACGCGCAGCGACACCGGGACGATCGCCGCGTCCTGCGCGCGCACGGGGGCGTCGATCTCGATCATCCCCTCGGCGTCGGCGATGGTCGCGTCGGGGAAGGTCGCCTCCCTGATGAACTCCCAGGTCTCGCTCGGCCGCGCCGACGCGCCGCCGGCGATGGCGGTGCCGGCGAGGCAGAGCACCGCGATCGCGGCCAGTCCCGTCCTGACGAGCATGTCTCTCCTCCCTTTCGATCGGGCCTCGTCGCGACCACCGCGAGGCCGACGTGGGCCGCGGGATCACGCGGCGCCTTCGGGCGACGAGAGCCGGATGCGCCGCGAACGGACCGTTGTTTCGGTCAATCTAGCGTCGTGGCGCTGGCGTAATCAACCGGCGCAACGCCAAGGGTTGGGCCAGCGAATTCAACAGCCACTCCGGCTGCAAACCGATAGCAATACCGAAAAAAATACTCTGATCTCGTAGTATATGCCTGATTGATTTTCCATATGCATGGATGTTATTATCTATTTGTGATAAATAATAATTCCTAATTTGAAGTGGCGCGCGTATTATAGGAATGAAATTGCACAATTTGATTATGAGTTCTATCTTTGTTCCCACTCCATATTGGAAACTACTACGCTGAAACGGCACTCAACAACTGGCGCCGACTCAGAAAAGCAATAGGGTGATTGCGGCCTTCCATGAAGAAGGTGATGAGGCCGTAACGGCCGCTAGAAAGCTCTTTCAGCTCCCTCCGGTCATTTTCGGGATCGGTCAGTTGGAAGTAGACGCGAAACTCGATCCCAGCAGGGAGCGCCTTCGGCATCTCAGGATAGTCGCCGTGAATTGGTGCCTTGTAGCTGTAGTAAAATATAGAAGATCCGCTGAGTGTGCCGAGAGACGATGGCCCGATACTCTCGCGATACAGGCCACCTATGCGATAGAGTGTCAGTTGTCCGATGTACCACCAGAGCCCCTTCGGCTCGAGGATCGCCTGCACCTCGTCACCCTCGAGCGGCTCGTCGAGCCGAACCGAGCCGGCTTCGACGGCGGTCAGATCGTAACTCGGCTGCGCCCGAAAGCGGCACGTGACCGACCGGCACATGGGCAGGGACTTGGCGCACGGCACTTCGTCATTGTCGCTCAGATAGATGGAAAACTGCTTGAGCTCGCCCGCCTCGAGAGAGACGGTGACGGTGTTCATGCCCTTGTTCACGAAGGGCACGAGGGTGTCGCTCTTTACGTATCGCGTACTACTGAATGATCGTACACGAATGCCGTTCACGAAGATCGAGAGTGCAGAAGAGCTGTCCACCTCGACCGACACCATGAACGGTCCTTGCGGGGCCTCTTGCGCCTCGACGCCGATCGTCGGCAGGGAGGTTGCAGGCAAGCAAGCGAGAAGCACGACGCCGACCCGTGCGAGGCGCGAAGAGAGAAGCCTCGGCACCTGCGCTGTTTCATGACCTGTCACGACGACCTCTCCGAAAATCGGCAGCAATCCTTCGAAGGGTACGTTCTCGGGAGCCTACGGTCCTACCGGAACGCTTCCGCCCCCGATGAGCGACGCGCCGGGGAGGCGACGGATACGTAGCGCCGGCCGGGCACTCGAAAGGGGAACCGGTACCGCAGCCCGGGCGCGCTCGGCCGTCTCCAAGGCGAGCGGCGGCGCGCGATCGCCGTGCGAGGGACGACGGGGCCTCGTCTCCGGTCCGCGCGAACGGCCGCGAGCGAGGGTTAGCGCGGGACGACGGGCCGCCGCGCCCTTCCCCGTCGCCGGGAAAGCGACGACCGGTCCGCCCGCGACCAGCGTCAGAAGCAGACGATGTCGGCCTCCGCCTGAGCGCGGCGCAGATCGGCGACCATCGCCTGGTGGCGCGCCGAGCCGCGCATCGCCGCGACCCGCTCGCCGCCCACCTGCAGCGTGCGCAGCATGGTCTCGGCCGCGACGTAGTCCTCGTAGGGCAGGATCGAGGCGATGTGATCGACGGCGCAGCTGCACTTCTCGAGCACCGGACGGCTCTGTCCGTTGGCGGCCATGCAGCCGAGCACGTAGTCGGCGCGCGCCTCGGTCGGATAGTCGTTGACCGCCCCCACCGGCGTCCCTGTCTGAGCCCCCGCCGGGGCGGACAGAAGGAGCGCCAGGGCGATCGCCGCGATGTCAGCGCGTCGGGTCAAGTCGGATCTCCTCGATGTAGACCGGGCGCGCCTCGTCGCCCTCGCCGAGCGTCGCCTCGGTCGCGGCGGTCATGGCCACGAGCATCCCCGGCGCCTCCTCGGCGACGACGAAGCGCAGGGACATGGCCTCGAAGGGGCCGAGCGCCGCCGCGTTCTTGTCGCCCTCGAACGGGCGCACGCTGAGCGCGCGCGCGGGCAGGCGCGCCGAGCCGACCTGCAGGATCATCGGCTGCGAGGCGAGATCGTCGCGCAGCGCCTCGCGCATGCGGTTCCTGAGATAGAACGGGCTGCCGCCGGTGGCGCGCGAGACCGCGTCGACCACGGCCTCTAGGAACACCATCAGCATCGGATTGCCGGGCACGCCGCGAAAGGTATCGAGCCGGCGCGCGCGCCCGTCGGCGTCCATGGTCACGAACACCGGCACCGCGCCGTCCTGCCCGGCCTCGCCGGTCGACAGCTCGACGCGGTGGGTGAAGTCGGACCCGAGCCGCGTCGCGGGCGCGGCCTCGCGCGAATGAGCGTAGTGCAACGTCACTCCCGCGCCGAGCCCCTCGAGGTGCGGCGTCGAGAACAGCCAGTCGAGCGGACGGTCGGGGGCGGCGCCGGCGACGGCCGCGCCCGCGGTGAAGGCGGCAGCGAGCAGCGTCGCCCTGAAGAGGCGTCTCATCCCTGGGTCTCCCTCGGATCGTCTTGTCGGTTTTGCGCGCTAACCTCGACCGGACGCGCGCCTTCGGCAAGAGCGCATCGGACAAGGGAGCGACGTCATGGAGCTGATCATCGTGGCCTGCCTGATGGCCGCCCCCGACGACTGCCGCGAGCACCGGCTCCGGCTGACCATGGACGGCGGCGACGCGGCGCAGTGCCTGTATTCCTCCCCCCCGCGCGTGGCGCGCTGGGCCTCGATGCACCGCAAGTGGCGGGTCGAGCGCTGGTATTGCGCCGTCGTCAGCGACGACGAGCTGATCTGAGCCGCCTTACCCTCATCCGAGCCCCCTCCCCCCTATCGTTGGCATTGTGTTGTTGGCTGTTATGCTTTGGCGCAGGCGCGGCGTCTGCGACCGCGTGACCCAGGAGACAGGGGAGGTTCTTCCATGCGCACACGCGCCGCGGTGGCGTTCGCCGCCGGACAGCCGCTCGACGTGAC
>JBHJHI010000013.1:0-66972 GCA_050330995.1 Paracoccaceae bacterium | reverse complement strand
GATCCTCGAGCGAGAACGCGTAGAACAGCGCGCCCTGCGCCACCTGCCGCGGTCCCATCATCGCCGAGCCCTCCCGCCTGCCAACAGCAAGTGAATCAGCGTCTCAGAACCCGCGCAACGCCGCCTTTATCAACGAAATCGGCCCATCCCTGCCGGTCGCGAGCGTCTTGGCGAACGGCGGGAAGGGCGTTCGGCTCGCGCCACGAGGCGACGTCGTCAGGGGCGAGCGCCGCCGTCGGGACGCGACGTCCGGCCGACGGGCGAGGTGACGGCAGCGCGTCTCCCCCGGTCGATCAGACCATGGCGTCCTCTCCGACGATCGTCAGGTCGTCCGCGTCCGTGTCGAAGACGACGAGTCGGTCCCGGTCGCCCTCGAACACGACCAGCGCGCCGAAGAACGTGTCGCGCGTGCGGGCCACGGCAGCGCCGTCCTCCAGCACGATCGTGTCGCCGTCCTCGTAGTCGGCGATGATGTCGAATTCGCGTTCGCCGTTCATCGTCTCGGCGCCGAAGACGAAGGCGTCGTCGCCGTCGCCGCCGGTCGCGACGTCGAAGCGGCCCGCCCCCGAGACGATCCGGTCGGGGCCGGGCGTGCCGACCAGCGTGTCGCTGTCGTCGGTGCCCTCGACGAGGGTGTCGTCGTCCTCGACCGTCAGCGCGGCGCGGCCGTCGTCGGCACGGCGGGCGCGCGCGGTGATCAGCACCTCCTCGTCGCCGTCGTCGTCGGTGTCGTCCACCGCCGTGACCGTCGTCTCGACCGAGGCCTCGCCGGCCGGGATGGTGATCGAGGAGACCGCGACGACGGCCTCGTCGGCGTCGTCGGTGGCCACGATCACGTCGAGCGCCTCGGAGAGGTCGCCGTTCCGCGAGATCGTGAGCGACGTCTCGCCTCCCGCCTCGGAGAGGGTCGTCTCGCCGAGGACCAGGGAGAGCTGCGGCGGCGGCGGGCCCGAGTCGTCGTCGAGGTAGAGCTCGTCGTAGTCGATGGGCGTCGAGCGCGGCGGGATCGCGTCGGCATCCTCCGGGTCGAGTTCGTCGAAGGCACCGCTCGTGAGGCTCTGCGCGACGCCGCGCATCGAGATGTAGGCCTCGAGCGAGAGCGCGCTGATCAGCGCCGAATGGTCGATGTCGACGTCCAGGATCCGCTCGGAGGCCTCCTCCAGATAGCGCTGCTCGACGAGCAGCACAGGCGTGTCGCCGCCGCCCGGGCCGTCGGGCAGCGCGGGGCCGTTGCGCAGGAACGAGCGGGTCTGACTGCCGGGAAACAGCGTGAAGTAGGTGAGCTCGTAGTCGGTGAGCGAGTCCTGGATCGCGAGCGCCGCGCGCTTGGCGTCGTCGACCACGCCGGGCGCCGCGCCCTCGGCGGTCGGCCAGAGCACCGACATGGTGTCGAGCCCGTTCTCCTCGTCGAGGTAGAGGAACTGGTTATGGTAGTCGAGCACCAGGTCGGGATCGACGTCCTCCAGGAGATCGACGATCGCCGCCGCCTCCGGCGCGTCGGGCAGGCCGACGAGGTCGTCGGGGTCGTAGGAGCGGTTGAGGTCGATGTTCGCGTCGTTGCGGCGCGGGTCGAGCACCGGCTCGCCGCCGAGGCCGCGCTCCAGGCGCTCGAAGCCGTCGGGATTGGCGCGCACGAGGGTGGTGACCGTCACCTCCGCGCGAGTGGCGACCGCGGAGGGATCGTCGGAGGCGAGCCAGTCGAGGAAGGTGAACGCGCCCTCGGTGCCGGTCACCTCGTCGCCGTGCTGCTGGGTGACGATGAGGAGGCTCTGCTCTCCCGTGCCGACGGTCGCGGTGTAGAGCGGCACGCCGCCGAGCGAGGCGCCGACGACGTCGAGGCTCAGCGTGTCGAACTCCTCGTCGAGCGCCAGGAGGCGGCTCTCCAGATCGGCGTTGGACGTGAGGTCCTGGAAGGTGAGCGGCTGGTCGGGGACGTAGTCGCCCGCGGCGGCCTGATCGGTGTAGTAGTCGACGATGGAGAGCTTCGCCTGATAGGCCTCGATCTCGCTGTCGCGGGCGAAATCGAGGATGAGCTGCGGCAGCGCCTCGGGCGCGAGCCCGCCGTCGAGCAGGCCCTCGTAGAGGTCCGAGCTGGGGCGTTCCGGATTGCGGTCGAACAGGTTGAAGTAGAGCGAGCGCACGTAGTCGTCGTCGCCACCAGCGGCGAAGCTCTCGGCGAACTCGTCGGTGGCGAGGAGTGCGGAGACCACCGTTTCGATCGGTTGGCCGTCGTCGAGCGCGCGTTCGGCACGGGCGCGCTCCGTCGGCGTCGGCTCGCGTCCGAGGACGGCGAGGAACGCGCCATCGGCGGTGAGTTGGCGGGCGAGATCGTCCATGAGGATACTCCGCTGTCCTGATTGCTGCCGAAGGCGGGCCGGGCCGCGTCCACGCGACTTCGCGTCAATCGCGCGCGGCACGCGGGGTTCCCGAAACGGGACGCTCGTCGGCGAGGCTTCGAGCCGGTCGTGCGTGGCCGGTTCGCCGGCCGGACGCGATGGGACCGCCATCCGATCGACGCCTCGGCTCGCGGGGGGCGCCGCGACGCCTCGGGCGCCCGCGAACGTCGCGCTCCGGTCGGAACGAGGCCGGCGCCGGCGGTGCCGTCTCGGGTCGGCTCCACGCGCGCCCGGCCCGGCCGGGAGCGTCGGCTTTGGCTATCGTCGAGGTATCCGTGCCAGCGCCGTGGACGCCTCGGGTCGACCCGAGGCGGGCGCTACGAGGTGCGCTGCAGCGCGAGGTTGGTGCCGAGGCCGATCAGCGTCATGCCGCCGACCATGCGGGCGACCCGCTGCGCCCGGCCGGAGCGTCGGAAGCGCTCGACGACCGCACCCGCGAGCGCGACGCAGAACAGATCGGCCGAGGAGAACATCACGTTCACGATCACGCCGAGGACCATGAGCTGCGCCGTGATCGACCAGGCGGCCGCGGGGTCCGTGAACTGCGGCAGGAAGGCGATGTAGAAGATCGCCGTCTTCGGATTGAGCACTTCGACGACGACGCTCTGCAGGAAGGCGCGCCGTCCGGTCCCGGCTTCGACCGCGGGCAGGGCCGCCTGCGGCTGCGCGCGCCGGCGCAGGAGATCGAGCCCCAGCCAGACGAGGTAGGCCGCACCGGCGATCTTGAGCGCGAGATAGAGGCTCGGCGCGGCGTGGAACAGCGCCGAGATGCCGAGGGCGGCCGCGATGACATGGGCGTAGCCGCCGAGATGGAGGCCGAGGGCCGCCATGAGACCGCCCCGTCGGCCGCGCGCAAGGGTCTGGGCGGCCGTGTAGAGCATCGACGGGCCGGGCATGTAGGCGAAGACCGCTGTCGCCGCGAGGAAGGCGAGGAACAGCTCGAACGATGGCATGGCGCTCTCGGCGGGTTCTGTCTTGCGGCTTCGATCTCAGGATGGGCGGGCCGGTCGGACGCAGTCAAGTCGATCGGCGGGGATGTCGGCTACCGGCGCCCCGCTCCGGGCCCGGACCGCGCGCAAACGGTCGGGACGCATCGTCTCTCCTAATCGCACGAGGCAGGGTGCTCGGGGTCGGAGCGCCGGCCGGGGGGCGCTGCATGGCGGCCGCGTCGTCGCGCGTGCCGTGGCCGTCCTCGCGGGAGAAGGCATGCGCCGCCTCCAACCGCTCCTCGGCGAGCACGAGACCGAGGCCGGCGCGCTCGGGCACGCGCGCCACGCCGCCCTCGATGCGCCGGGGCTCGCGCGTCGTTCGCTCGCCATCCTGCTGGAGCCGGCGGGTGTCGATCGCCGTGGTCTCGCCCGGCGCCTTCGCGGCGACGCGGACGGACGCGGCCATCGTCCGGGAGTGCGGACGACCGGGATCGTGCCCGCCGGGGCGCTTCCGGCCGTCGGCGCGCCCGTCGTCGGCACGAGGATCGAAGCGGGTCCGCCGAGGGCGACGTCCTTGTCCGGGTCGCGCGCACGGCAGGCGAAGCCCGCCGGGGTGGTGCGGATCGGCTCACGCGCGAGGCCGCGATCGGGACACGCCCGCTTGTCCCCGACCCGCGCGTCGCGGTTGCGACACGGAGGGGCGGCTTTCTCGCGTTCCGCCGCGCCCGCAGGGCGCAGGCTGGCGCGAGAAGCGGGCGAGGGTGGTCCGAGCCGTCGCCCTCGGCCTCTCACCCGCGCCGCCCGCCGCGACGGGCCGCGCCGTCAGCGAGGACGCGCCATGGTCGAGACCGCCCCGCCCCGTCCCTTCGCCCGGGAGACGCGGCGCATCGACCCCCACCGCCCGTCCCGCCGCGAGGGCGCGGACCGCGCCGAGATCGGGCCGACCGCGCTCGCCTTCGAGGAGTGGGCGGCGGCCGGTCTGGAGACGCCCGATCTCGGCGCCCTGCGCCGCTTTCGCCACGCCCGCCTCGTGGACGGCCTCGCCGCGCGCGGCTGGGGCGGCGTGCTCATGTTCGACCCGCTCAACATCCGCTACGCGACCGACAGCACCAACATGCAGATCTGGAACATGCACAACCCGTTCCGGGCCGTGCTGGTCTGCGCCGACGGGCACACGGTGCTCTGGGAGTACAAGAGGGGCGCGGCCTTCCTCAGCGACTTCAACCCGCTGGTCGCCGAGGTGCGCGAGAGCGCGAGCTTCTTCTACTTCGCGACCGGCGATCGCTCGGCCGCGGCCGCGGCCGCGTTCGCACGCCAGGTCGACGAGGTGATGCGCGCGCATGCCGGGGGCGAGCGCCGCCTCGGCGTCGACAAGATCCTGGTGCACGGCCACCGCGCGCTCGAAGGGCTCGGCTTCGCGGTCATGGAGGGCGAGGCGCTGACCGAGCGCGCCCGCGCGATCAAGGGCGCGGACGAGATCCGCGCCATGCGCTGCGCCATGCACGCCTGCGAGGCCTCGGTCGCGGCGATGGAGCGCGCCTGCCGCCCCGGCCTCTCGGAGGACGAGGTCTGGTCGGTGCTGCACGCCGAGAACATCCGCCGCGGCGGCGAGTGGATCGAGACGCGCCTGCTCGCCTCCGGCCCGCGCACCAACCCCTGGTTCCAGGAGTGCGGCCCGCGCGTGATCGGCGACGGCGAGATCCTGGCCTTCGACACCGACCTCGTCGGCCCCTACGGGATGTGCAGCGACATCTCGCGCACCTGGTGGGTCGGGAGCGGACGGCCGACGGCGGAGATGCGCGAGTTGTTCGCGGTCGCGCGCGAGCACGTCGAGACCAACACGGCGCTGCTGAAGCCCGGCGTGTCGTTTCGCGAGCTGGTGTTCGGCGGCCACCGGCTCGCGCCCGACCTCGTCGACGGGCGCTACGGCTGCCGCATGCACGGCGTCGGCCTCTGCGACGAGTGGCCCCACATCGCCTATCCGCAGGACTACCGCGAGGGCGCCTTCGAGGCCGTGCTCGAGCCCGGCATGTGCCTCTGCGTCGAGGCGCTGGTCGCGCGGCAGGGCGGCGATTTCTCGATCAAGCTCGAGGACCAGGTGCTGATCACCGAGACCGGCGTCGAGAACCTGACGCGCTATCCCTTCGACGAGCGGTTCACGATCTGAGAGGCCGGCGCTTCCCCGGCCGGATCGCGACGCCCTAGCCGGCGCTCGCGTCCTCCGGCAGGGGGTCGGGGTGGACGTAGCGCTCGATGTGCCGGCGCGAGAGCGCCCAGTGCTCGCGGGTGAGCCGCACGGCGGCCTCCTCGTCGTGCGCCTCGAAGGCGGCGACGAAGACGTCGTGGT
Source organism: Paracoccaceae bacterium (assembly GCA_050330995.1). GTDB lineage: Bacteria > Pseudomonadota > Alphaproteobacteria > Rhodobacterales > Rhodobacteraceae > Thermohalobaculum. The sequence continues at coordinate 61,300 of JBHJHI010000013.1, read as the reverse complement.
GGTCGGCGGCGGCCGCGATCCCGGCCGCCTCCTCGGCCGTGCGGGCGCGCCAGAAGGTCTGGCCGATCCGGGCATGGTCGATCAGCAGCCGGCGCAGCGACGGCATCAGGTAGGGGTTGGCGGCCATCTCGCCGGTCGCGAGGTGGAAGCGGTCGTTCCAGAAGGTCATGCCGTCGACCGAGCCCGCACGGGCGGGGCGCCCGCCCTGGCCGCATGGTCGTCACGGGATCGCCGGTCCGCGATCGGGGCCGGGTCCAAGAGGCGCGGCACGACGTGCCGGGCCGTGCCTTCCCGCCTACCGCGCCGGCCCGTCCGCCACGGCCGGCGCCGCGCAGCCCACCACCCGCTCGTCACGGCCGAGGTAGCGCCGGCGGTGGCCGTCGTCGAAGACCGCGCCGGCGAGGGCGCAGGCGGTCGGCAGGTGCAGCGCGCTCCATAGCCTCGCCGCGCCGCCGTCGCCGGCCGTGGCGAAGCGCCGGCCGTCGGGGTGTGGCGCGAGCCGCCAGCCCGCGCCCTCGTGCGCCGCCCGCGCCTCCGCGAGACGTCGGCCCGTGAGGGTGTCCCACCAGTGCAGGCCGCCACGCCGGTCCAGCGCGACGAGGGTCGCCCCGTCGCCGAGGAAGGCCACGTCCGTGGCGCCGCCCTCGTGTCCCCCGAGAAGCGCGAGGCGTCCTCCGGTCGCGACGTCCCAGAGAGCGACGGCCTCGTCGCTGGAGGCGGTGGCGAGGCGCGCGCCGTCGCGCGAGAAGGCGACGCTCCAGACCACCTCGTCGCCGAGGTCGAGCGTCGACGCGACCGCGCGGGCGTCGGCGTCCCAGAGGCGGACGGTGCCGTCCATCGCCGCGACCGCGACCGTGCGGCCGTCGGGCGCGAGCGAGAGGCGCGTGACGTCCCCGCCCGCGGCCTCCAGGACGCGTTCGCTCGTCAGGCGCCCGGGGTCGATCAGCGCGAGGCCGCCGGAGGCGGCCGCGACGATCCCCGCGTCGCCGGGAAGCCAGGCGAGCGACCAGATCGCGCCGTCCGGCAGGTCGATCGAGCCGAGGCCGCGTTCGCCCGGGACGTCCCAGAGGCCGACCGTACCGTTGCGGTCCCCCGTGGCGAGGCGGGTCCCGTCGGGCGAGAAGGCCGCCGCCCAGACGCCGCCCGCGTGCTCGCCAAGCGAGGTGCGCCGGCCGTCCCCGTCGAGCGTCCAGAGCCACAGCCGGCCCGAGGCGTCGCCGGCCGCGAGGCGGGTCCCGTCGGGCGAGACGGCGATCCCGCGCGGACGCCCGCCGTGGACCGGAAACGCCTCGGCGGAGGGGACGGGCTCGACGAGGCGCCAGAAGCGCACCTCCTGGTCGCGCCCGAGGCTCGCCGCGAGCGGGCCCGCGACCTGCACCTCGATCGCCGGGCCGGCGTGCCCCTCGCCCGCTACCGCCTCGCCGGCCTCGTGCCGGAGGTCCCACACCCTCAGGGCGCCGTCCGCGCCGCCGCCGAGCAGGCGATCGTCGTCGAGGAAGGCGAGGGCGCCGACGCGGTCCGCCGCGTCGAAGACCTCGCGGACGGCCGGGCCGCCGTCGAGGTCCACGAGGCTCGTGCGCCCGTTCGCGCCCGCGACCGCCGCGAGGCGGCCGCCGGGGGCGACGGCGAGGTCCACCGGATCGTTGCTGGAGAGCCCCTCCATCGGCGCGAAGGCGGCGTCGCCCGAGGGGAGGCGCCAGCCGTAGAGCCGCCCGTCGTTGTTGGTGGCGAGCAGGCCCCGCCCATTCGGCGCGAAGGCGACGGCCTTGAAGGCGAGTGCCGTCTCGGCGAGCGGCGGCCCGAGGAGCGCGCCGCTCGCCGCGTCGTGGAAGCGCACGGTGCCGTCGCCGAGCGCGACCGCGATCCGCTCGCCGGCCGGGTCGAAGCCGATGCCGAAGGCCACGTCGTCGATGCGCCCGACGGTGCGGCTCGCCCGCGGCTCGCCCCCGTCGAGCACCAGGAGCCCGACCGTGCCGTCCGCCCCCGCCGAGGCGATCCGCTGCCCGTCGGGCGCGAAGGCGAGGTCGCGCACGCCGCGGGCGTGCGCGGCCAGAGAGCGGGCGATCCAGCGCCGCCCGGCCACGTCGAAGAGGTCGCGCGTGCCCGAGCGGTTGCCGAGCGCCATGAGACGGCCGTCGCGCGAGAGCGCCATCGCGAGCGCGTCGCCGACGACCACCGGGCTGCCGAAGGGGACGACGCCCCCCGCTTCGAGCACGCGCCGCGCGGCGACGAGCGCGCCGCGCGCCTCGACGGTCGAGGCGGGGTCGTCCGCGCGCGCGACCGCCTCCGCCCCGAGCGCGAGGGCGAGCAGCGGGTCGCGCTCGGCGAGGCCGCTCGCCACCGCGCCGAGCGCGCTCGCGACGCGCTCGGCTGCCTCCCGGCTCGCCGCCTCGGCGCGCAGGCGGTTGCGCTCGGCGATGTCGGTCGCGCGGTAGGCGAGGAGCGAGGCGACGCTCGCGCCCGTGGCCAGGAGCGCGAGGCCGGCGACGACGATCATGCGAAGCCGGCCGATCCGGCGCCGGCGCTCGGCCGCGCGCGCCTCCGCGAGATCGCGCGCGGCCGCCGAGGCCTCGACGAAGGCGCGCTCCGCGGGGCCGAGTTCGTCCGGGTTGCGCTCGATCCACTCGAGCGCGGCCAGAAGCCGGCTGCCGCGGTAGAGCGGATCGGGGCCGCGGCCTTCCGCGTCCCACTCGGCCGCGTCGCGGGCGATGCGCTGGCGCATCCGAAGCTCGTCGCGGCTCTCCTCGATCCAGCCCCGGAGCCGCGGCCAGGTCTGCAGGAGCGCCTCGTGGGCGATCTGCACGCTGCGTTCGTCCACCGTCAGGAGCCGGGCCTCCACGAGCGCCTCGGCGACGCGGCGCATCACCGCGGGCTCCGCGTCCTGGCCGAGATCGTCGAGCGCGAGGCGCCGGCGCGTGTCCGGCACGCCCTCGCCCGGCGAGGTCAGGCGCAGGAACAGCCGCCTCGTCGCCGCCTGCTCGGCCTCGGCGAAGCGCCGGTCGAAGAGCGCGTCCGCCGTCTGCGCGATGGCGCCGGCGACCCCGCCCGCCGCCTGCAGGGCGTCGAGCGTCAGCGTGTCGTCCTCGCGCCGCGTCCAGGTCTCGTAGAGGGCGTGGGCGACGAGGGGCAGCGAGCCCGCCCGCGCGCCCGCCTCGTCCACGACGGCGTCCACGAGGGCGCGCTCGACGCGCAGCCCGGCGAGGCGGGCGGGCTCGACTACGGCGCGGCGCAGCTCGGCCGGCGTCATGGGGCCGACGAGGATCTGGTTGTGCGAGATGCGGTCGGCGAGCCAGGGGAACTCGGCGCAGGCGGCGTAGAAGTCGGCGCGCAGCGCGAGCACGAGCCTGACCTCGCTGTCGGCCGGGTCGGTCATCGCCGAGAGCGCCTCGACGAAGCGTCGCCGCCGGTCCGGCGCCGCGAGGGTGAAGATCTCCTCGAACTGGTCGATGCAGATCGCCGAGGGGCCCGCCGCGACGCCGAGGTGACGCGCGAGGCCGGGGTAGGCCACGAGCTGGTCGAGGGAGGCGACCGCGCCGCCCGGGCCGCTCCCCCCGACGAGCTGGACGTAGAGCGCCGCGAGCGGGTCGCGTCCGGGCGTGAACAGCGCGGCGCCCCAGCCGGCACTGCCCGGCAGCGCGCCCGCACGCAGCGCGGGCAGGAGCCCCGCGCGCATGAGCGAGGACTTGCCGCTGCCCGAGCCGCCGCCGAGGAAGAGCACGCGGTCGAGCCTGAGCCGGCCGAGCGCCTCCTCGATTAGCCCCTCGCGCCCGTGGAAGAAGGCGGCGTCCTGCGACTGATAGGCGGCGAGCCCCTTGTAGGGACAGCGCGGCGGGGCGGGCGCGGCCTCGGTCGCGCCGAGGGCGGCTGTGCGCGGCGAGGCCGAGGCGAGGGCGTCGAGCATCGCGTCGCGCCAGGCGCCCATGTCCGGGAAGCGCGCCCCGGCCCGGCGGGCCATGCCCGTCGCGAGCGCCCGGCGCCATTCCTCGGGGAGCGTAGCGAGGCGGTCCTCAACCTCGCCCGCGGAGGGCGGGCGCTGGCCGGTCAGGACGTGCCAGAGCGTCGCCGTCGCGGCGTAGACGTCGCTCATCGGCGTGACCTCCGCCTCCGGGTCGGCCTGCTCGGGCGCCTGGTAGATGGGCGTGCCGGCGATCATCGAGGCGGTGGCGGCGGCGCGAGGCCCGAGGTCCTTGGCGATGCCGAGGTCGCCGAGCAGGATGCGCTCGTCCGGCGCGACGAGGACGTCGCCCCCGGGGCCGCCGAGGCCGGAGAGGCGCGCGAGGCTCTGGAACAGGATATTGGCGGGCTTCACGTCGCGATGCACCACGCTCGTGTCGTGGATCGCGGAGAGCCCGTCGGCGAGGGCGTCCACGAGGGTCTCGAGCCCGACGCGCGCCTCGGGGCGGCAGACCCGCCTCGGCCCGATGCGGGCGAGCAGCGTGCCGCGATCGGCGTAGTCCATCACCAGGTAGGGCCGCCCGTCCGCGAGGCGGCCGACGTCGTGCACGGCGACCACGAAGCGCGAGCGCACGCGCCGCAGCAGCCGCGCCTCCTGCAGGAAGAGCTCGACCACGCCGGCGTCGTCGGCGAGCTCGACGCGCAGCACCTTGAGCGCCACCAGCGCCTCGAGGACGGGGTCCCAGGCCGTCATCACCCGTGCGAAGGAGCCCGAGGAGACTTCGTCGCGGACCTCGAAGCGTCCGACGAAGGCCGGCGTGTCCATGAGACGGCCGACGCGCTCAGAAGAACCGGGCGACGTCGACGCAGTGACGGATCGAGACGTCGAGGATGTTGTGGCCGCGATCGGCCGGGCTCACGCAGATCGTCGTCGAGCCTTGCCGGAGCGTGGTCGAGGCGGCTTCGGTGGTGACGTAGGTCGGATAGTCGTCGTGGCGGTGCCATTTGCCCTTGGTCACGCCGTGGCGGGTCTCCGCGTCGCGGCTCGCCTGCTCGACGGTGTAGAGATCGCCCCACCAGGCGTGGATGTGGTTGCGGGCGACGTCGGGGAGGAAGTTCGCCTCGTAGGTCAGCTCCAGCTCGTCGCCCGCCCGGCGGACGTCGACGATGCGCACCTCGCAGCCGTCCACCGGACAGGCGTTCTGCTTCGGCGCGTCCCCGGCGAGCGCCGGGGCGGGACCGAGGCCGAGGAGCAGAAGGCCGACGCGCACGCGCCGCGAGAGCCGGCGCGGAAGATCGTTTCCATCCATCGCAACCTCCACGAGACATGAACGCACGCGGTCGAGAGAGCGGATTTACGCAGACGTTAACGAATACTTGTATTTTACTTGTTTTGCCGTCGCAGGGCAACGGTTCGACGCGCCTGCGGGGCCGCGCCGGGACGTCACGAGCGGACGACCTCGAACTCGATGGTCTCGGCCCTCGGGTCCCTCGTGGCGAGGCCGAGGGAGATCGCGCCGCTCTCGGGCAGCGGCACCGTCTCGCGCCGCAGGACCAGCTCGCGCCCGCCCGTGCCCGCGAGCCATGTCCCGACGCTGCTGAGATCCTGCAGCAGCACCTGCCCGAGGCCCATCCGCAGCCGCGCGTGCACGCGCGAGACCCAGGGCCGGTCGAGGACGAGATCGCAGTCGGCCGAGCGTCCGAGGGTCAGCTTCTCGCGCATGCGGACCGACCCGCCGCGGTGGCGCAGGACCAGCGCCGTCACCTCCCGCGCGGCGGCCGGCGAGGGATCGTGCGGGTCGAGACGCACCGTGCGCGCGCCGCTGCTCTCGTCCGTCAGGGAGAAGGCGGCGAGGGGCGCGACGATGCCCTTGAACGCGAGACGGCCGAGCGGACGCAGCGCGGCGGCCCGCTCCGCGTCGAGCCGCCCGGCGAAGTCGGCGCTGACGCAGAACTCGCCGGGCTTCGCGCGCGCCGCGAGCCGCGCGGTCAGGTTGACGGCGTCGCCGTGGATGTCGGCCGCGGTTCGCAGGACCGGGCCGAAGTGCAGCCCGCCGTGGATGTCGAGTTCCGGGTCGGGTCCTTCCTCCAGCATGGCCTGCGCGGCCGCGAGCGCCTGCGCCGGGGTCGCGGCGACGCCGAGCACGTCGTCGCCCTTGCGGGCCACGACCGAGCCGCCCGCGGCCGAGAGGCGGGCGCTCAGCCGGTCCAGCTCGGCGAGGACGCGGCGCCGCGCCTCGACGTCGCCCCTGCGGCGGTAGAGCGCCGTGCTGCCCGAGATGTCGACGAGAAGGATGGCGAGATCGACGCGCTCCATGATCCGGGGTCCTTCCATCGCCGCCGTCGCGGCGGCGGAGGCGTCCTCGAAACCGTCTCCGGGAGGCCCGGAAAGCCGCTTCCGGCGCCTCGGCCGCGTCCGCCCGGCGCGGCGGACCGCCCGCGTCGCGCGGGCGTCGGACGGACGGCTTACATCCGCGAGGCGCCCCGCTCCATCGCCGTCTCGCGACGCCGCGGGATCGTCCCGGCCGTCGCCTCCCGCGTCGCCCGCGCCTTCGCGGAGAGGGATCGCGGCCCCCGACCCGCTCCTCCGGGCGTGCACGTCACGCTTCCCGCCTTCGGGGCGAGGGGGGACGGTCCGGCTCTCCCGAGGCGCTGGCGTCATATTGTCGTCGCGCCGTTCGCGTTCTATCGAGCCGGTCCGTTCGTGCCGGAGCGAGCCGCTCATGAGCGCTGCCCTCGACGCCATCGCCGCCCTCGCCCCGGATCGCTCGTCGCTCAAGGCGGCGCATGCGCAGATGAAGCCGGCGAAGTGGCCCGTCCGCGCCGTGGCCCCCGATCCCGGCCTCGTCTGGGGCGAATGCCAGGGGTCGGGCGCCAACCCCTACCGCGCCGTGTTCGACACCGCCGACAGGGGCTACAAGTGCACCTGCCCCTCGCGGAAGTTCCCGTGCAAGCATGTCCTCGCGCTCATGTGGATGCACGCCGAGGACCCGGCCTCCTTCGTCGAGGCGGCCGTTCCCGACTGGGTCGAGGAATGGCGCGGCCGGCGCCGCAAGCCCTCGGGCGAGGCCGCCCCGTCCGCTCCCGGACGCGGAGCCGAGAGCCTCGCGGCCGCGCGCGCCGGGACCGCCGGGGCGCCACCCGATCCCGGAGCCGAGGCGCGCCGTCGGGCGGCCGCCGAGAAGCGCGCGCGCGAGACCGAGGCCGCGCTGCTCGCGGCGACGGAGGACGTCGAGCGCTGGATCGCCGACCAGCTCAGGACCGGGCTCGCCGGCCTCTCCGGCGCTCTCGCCGCGCGCTGCCGCGCCATCGCCGCGCGCCTCGTCGACGGCAAGGCGCAGGCGCTCGCGGGCCGGCTCGACGAGCTGCCCGCCCGCGTCATGGCGCTGGCGCCGGAGGCGAGGGCGGACGCGCTCGTGGTCGAACTCGGCAAGATCGTGCTGCTCGCTCGCGCCTTCCGCGCCGACCCCGCCGATCCCGAGCGCCGCCGTGCGGTCGCGACCGCCGAGACGCGCGAGAGCCTCCTGGGCGACGCGCGCGCGCCCCGCGCGCGGGGCACCTGGGAGGTGGTCGGCGAGCGTATCGCGACGCGGCGCGACGGCCTCGTGAGCCAGGAGACGTGGCTCCTGAACCTCGCGGACGGGGGGCCGCGCTTCGCGCTCCTGCTCGACTTCTTCCCCGCCAGCGCCGGCAGGCGCGCGAGCGCCTTCGCGAGCGGCGAGCGTTTCGAGGCGAGCCTCGCCTTCTACCCCGCGCGCGCGCCCCTGCGCGCGGTCGTGATCGAGCGCGGCGGGGCCGCCGGGGCGCCCCTCGACTGGCCGGCGGCCGGAGGCGATCCGCTGGCCGGGTTCCTGGCCGCGCAGGACGCCGCGCCCTGGACCACGCTCGCGCCGGTGCTGCTCGGTCCCGGCGGCTTCGGCGAGGGCGCGGGCCGCTGGTGGTGGCGCTCGGCCTGCGGCGCGCACGCCCTGCCGCTCGCGAGCCCGCCGCCCGAGCCCGCGCGCGGCATGACGCTGACGGCGGCGGCGGGGCTCTGGGAGCCGCCGGGGCGGCTGCCGCTGCTCGCCGCGCGTTCCGACTGGGGGAGGCTCGCCCTCGATGGATGAGATCGCGAACGCCCTCGCCACCTTCTCGGGGCGCTGGAGCGTGGGCGGCAGCGCACTCGACGCGGCCCCCGAGGGCTGGCGCGCCCTAGCCGAGCGCGACGCCGAGCCCGACCTCGCCCTCCTCGCGCTCGCCGGGCAGGCGCTGAGCGTCGGCTTTCGTCCCGTGCCCGAGGACGCGCTCTCGACGCCCGCGGCGCTGCCGCGGCTCGCGCTGCCCACGCTGCCCCGGCACTTGCGCGGGCGTTTCCGCCGGCTGATGGCGAGCCTGAAGCCCGACACCGAGGACGCCGGCCTGATCCTGACGCTGATCGCCGCGCGCGGCTTCGTCGTGCATCCGATGGACTGGATGGCGAAGGGCGAGGGGGTGCCCGAGGTCTACGCGCCCTGGCTCGACTGGCGCGCGGGCGCGACGCGCGGGGCCGAGAGCGGCGCGGCCGAGACGCTCGACGCCGGGACCTGGGACGCGTTCTTTCCGGCTGAGCGCCGTGCGGCCTTCGCGGCGCTGCGCCGGAGCGATCCGGCGGCGGCGTGCGCGCTGCTCGCCGAGAAGGCGTCGGACGTGGCCGCGGAGGAGCGGGTGCGGCTCGTCGAGCTTCTGAGGACCGGGCTCTCGACGGCCGACGCCGAGGTTCTGCGCGGCCTCGCGGGCGACCGCTCGGGCCGGGTGCGCGCGCTCGCGGGCGCGCTGCTGGCCCGCCTCGACCTCGACGACGCGGACACGGACGCCGTCGCGGCGGAGCTGGCCGGCTTCTTCGCGCGCGCCGGCACCGTGCTCGGCTTCGGGCGCGGGCGGATCGTGCCGGTCAAGACCAAGACCGAGGCGCAGCGCCGCCGGCGCCTCGAGCTGTTCGAGCAGGTCTCGCTCGCCGCCTTCGCCCGCGCCCTCGGCGTCGGGCGGGCGCGCCTCGTCGAGACGAGCGACCTCGGCGACGTCCGCGTGGCCCACGGCGTCGCTGGCGCGGTCGAGCGCACCGGCACCGACGACGAGGCCGCCGCCCTCGCCCTGCGCCTGCTCGGCACCGGCGACGATCACTACAAGTCGTCCTACGCGGTCGCGGCCGGCGGCCTGATCGGGCGACTGCCGACCGAGCGCCGCGACGCGCTCGCCGGGGCGGTGCTCGACGCCGCGGAGCGCGATCTGCGCCTCGTGCTCCTCTGCGCGCGCCACCGCCTCGGCACGATGTCTCTGGCGACGCTCTCGCGGAGCCCCGGGGTTCGCGCGCTTCTGGAGCGCCACCCCCCGGGCTCGGCGGGGACGGGCACGGCGCGGGCGGACCACGCGCTGGCCCGCGGCCTGTTCGCGCCCGGCCTCCTCGCCTCGCCCGCCGCCGCCGCGGCCCTGGTCGATCGCCTCGTGGCCGGCGGTCTCGACGCGGCCGACCCCGCGCTCGCCATGCTGCACCTCAACGCCGCCCTCACGGAGACCGCCTGATGACCGACACGCTGCGCCGGCCCGCCGAGCAGAGGTACGCCGCCGAACTCGCCGCCCTCGCCGCGGGCGACACCGCGCAGAAGCCTGCCGGCTGGGCGCTCTCGCCGAAGGCGGCGATGACCTACCTCATGGGCGGACGCGCGGCCGACGGCACCGAGATCTCGGCCAAGTACGTCGGCCGGCGCCGGCTGATCGAGACGGCGGTGGCGACCCTCGCGACCGACCGAGCCCTCCTTCTGCTCGGCGTGCCGGGCACGGCGAAGTCCTGGGTGTCCGAGCACCTGGCCGCCGCCGTCTCGGGGGACAGCACCATGGTGATCCAGTGCACCGCCGGCACCGACGAGAACCAGGTGCGCTACGGCTGGAACTACGCCCAGCTCCTCGCGCACGGCCCCTCGCGCGACGCGCTGGTGCCGACGCCGCTCTATCGCGCGATGGAGGGGGGCAAGCTCTGCCGGCTCGAGGAGCTGACCCGTATGGGATCGGACGTGCAGGACACGCTCATCACCGTGCTCTCCGAGAAGATGCTGCCGATCCCGGAGCTGAACACGGCGCTCTACGCCGCCCGCGGCTTCAACGTGATCGCGACCGCCAACGACCGCGACAAGGGCGTGAACGAGCTGTCGGCCGCGCTCAAGCGCCGCTTCAACGTCGTGGTCCTGCCGCTGCCGGGCGACATGGACGAGGAGATCAGGATCGTCTCGAAGCGCGTCGCCGAGCAGGCGGTCTCGCTGGAGCTGCCCGCGCCCAGGAACGTGGCCGAGGAGGTGACGCGCGTGCTCTCGATCTTCCGCGAGCTGCGGGGCGGCGAGACGCTCGACGGCAAGGTGACGCTGAAGACCCCCTCGGGCACGCTGTCGACCGCCGAGGCGATCGCGGTGATGGTCGGCGGGCTCTCCCACGCCGCTTTCTTCAACGACGGGCATCTCTCGGCCGACAACCTCGCCGCCGACGTTGTCGGCGCCATCGTCAAGGACCCGGTGCAGGACAAGGCCGTGCTGGAGGAGTACCTGGAGACGGTGCTGAAGCACCGCCGCGGGTATTCCGACTACTACCGCGCGCTGACGGACATGGTCTGAGATGGCGGCCGCGGTCCGGTATCTCGGCATCCGCCATCACGGGCCGGGCTCGGCGCGCCGGCTGGTGGAGGCGCTCGACGCGCTGAAGCCCGTCGAGGTGCTGATCGAGGGGCCGGCCGATCTGACGCCGCTGCTCGCGCTCGCGGCCAAGCCGGGGATGGTCCCGCCCGTGGCGCTGCTCGCCTATCCGGCCGACGACCCCGACCGGGCGGTGTTCTGGCCGATGGCCGCCTTCTCGCCGGAGTATCAGGCCGTGTGCTGGGCCGAGCGCCACGGCGCCGCGGCGCGCTTCATCGACCTGCCGGCGTCGTGGCGCATGGCGGAGGCCGCGGCTCTCGTCGAGGAGACGGACGAGAACGACCCGACGCCCGGGACAGGGGACGACTTCGCGCCCGACGCGGGTGACGACCCTGCGCCCGACACGGGCGACGACCCTGCGCCCGACGCGGGCGACGCAGCCACCGAGCCGGAGCCGGGCGACCGGGGTGCGCCCGAAACGGGCGACGACGCGGATCTCGCTGAGGCGATCCGGCGCGACCCCATCGGCGTCCTCGCCCGCATCGCCGGCTACGAGGACGGCGAGTCGTGGTGGGCTCACGTCATCGAGGAGAACCCCGAGCCGGGGCCGATCTTCGAGGCGGTCGCCGAGGCCATGGCGGCGCTGCGCGAGGCCGCCCCCGTCCCCGACGCCTTCGAGGCCGCGCGCGAGGCGCACATGCGTCTGGAGATCGCCGCCGCCGCCAAGCGCGCGGACGGTCCCGTGGCCGTGGTCTGCGGTGCCTGGCACGTGCCCGCGCTCGCCGAGAAGCATGCGCTCAAGGACGACCGCGCCCGTGTCAGGGGCGCACCCAAGCGCAAGGTCTCGGCGACCTGGACGCCCTGGACCGCGCCGCGGCTCGCCTTCGCGTCCGGCTACGGCGCCGGCGTCGCCGCGCCCGGCTGGTGCCGCCATCTCTGGGAGACCCCGCGCGAGGCGATCGCCACGACCTGGGTCGCGCGCATCGCCCGCGCGCTGCGCGAGGGCGGCCACGTCGTCTCGACCGCCTCGCTGATCGAGACGGAACGCCTCGCCCTCTCGCTCGCGGCGCTGCGCGGCAAGCCCGGTCCCGGCTTCGAGGAACTGCGCGAGGCCGCCGTCGCCTGCCTCTGCGACGGCCACGATGCGCTCTGGCGCACGATCGCGACCGAGCTGCTGATCGGCGCGGAAGTGGGCGAGATCCCCGACGACGTCCCCCTCGCCCCGCTCCTGGAGGACCTCAAGCGCGCGCAGAAGCGCGTCAAGCTGAAGCCCGAGGCGCTGGAGCGCGAGCTGTCGCTCGACCTGCGCTCGGAGAGCGGCCTCGCGCGCTCGACGCTCCTGCATCGCCTCGAAGCCCTCGACGTGCCCTGGGGCACGCTCTCGGACGCGGGGAGCAGCCGCGGCACCTTCCGCGAGCGCTGGGTGCTGGCGTGGAAGCCCGAGTTCGCGGTCGCCCTTGTCGAGAACACGGTCCACGGCGCCACCATCGAGACGGCCGCCGCCGGACGCACTCTCGCGCGCATGCGCGAGGCCGCCGATCTCGGCACCCTCGCCGACCTGATCCTCAGGGCGATGACGGCCCGGCTCGACGGGGCGGCGCGCGAGGGGACCCGTCTGATCGACGCGCTGGCCGCGCGCACCGACAACGCGGTGCAGACGCTCGCGGCGCTGCCCCCGCTCGCCGAGGTGCTGCGCTACGGCGAGGCGCGCGCGAGCGACACCGGGCGGCTCGCCGATCTGTTCTCGCGCCTCGCGGTGCAGGCGGCGCTGGCGCTGCCCTACGCCGCGCGCGATCTGGACGAGGAGGCGACCGAAGGACTGCGCCGGCGGATGCTGGCGGCGGCGGGCGCGCTCGGCCTCGTGGACGACCCGGAGGCCTCCGCCGCCTGGGCCCGCGCGCTCGAACGCCTGCTCGGCGACGACCGCGCCGGGCGGGCGATCGCCGGGCTCGCGGCGAGGCTTCTCTACGAGGCCGATCGCCTCGCCCCGGAAGCGGCGGCGGCGCTGCTCGCGCGGATGCTCTCGCCCGGCACGCCGGTCAAGGACGCGGCCGGCTTCTTCGCGGGCTTCCTCGAAGGCGCGGGCCAGCGCCTCGTGCACGACGAGGGGCTGCGCCGGGCGGTGGACGGCTGGCTGGTCTCGCTCGACGAGGCGGCCTTCGTCGAGCACCTGCCGCTGTTTCGCCGGGTGTTTTCGGACCTCGACGCGGCCGAGCGGCGCCGGCTCGTCGACGCGGCGCTCGGGCGCCGCGGGCCCGGCCTCGCGGGTCTCGCGCCCGCGCCGGAGGCGGCGACGCGCTGGCCCGCCCACGAGGCGCTGGTGATGCGACTGCTGCGGGGGGAGAGCGTCGATGGCTGACGAGACCCGCGCACGGCGCTGGCGCCTCGCCCTGGGCGGCGAGGACGACGCGCTCGGCCCGACCGACCGCCGGCTCTCGGCCGCGCTCTCGGCGCTCTACGACCAGGGCGCGGGCGGCAGCGGCGGCAAGCGCCGCGCCGGGCTCGGCCGCTCGGCGCCGCAGGTGGCGCGCTGGCTCGGCGACATCCGCGAGTTCTTCCCCGCGCCGGTGGTGCAGGTGGTCCAGCGCGACGCCTACACCCGGCTCGGGCTCAGGGAGATGCTGATGGAGCCCGAGTTCCTGGCGGCGATGGAGGCGGACGTCCATCTCGTCGCCGACCTGATCGCGCTCAGACGGGTGATGCCCGAGAAGACCAAGGCCACCGCGCGCCAGGTGGTGGCCAAGGTTGTCGCCGAGCTGATGGAGCGGCTGGAGCGGCGCACGGCCGAGGCGCTGCGCGGTGCGGTCGACCGCTCGAAGCGCACCTTCCGCCCGCGCTTCGCCGACATCGACTGGCCGCGCACGATCCGCGCCAACCTGCGCAACTACCAGCCCGAGTACCGGACCGTCGTGCCCGAGCGGCTGATCGGCTTCATGCGCCGCCAGAAGCGGGTGGTCGACCTCGACGAGGTGGTACTCTGCGTCGACCAGTCGGGCTCGATGGCGCCTTCGGTGGTCTACGCCTCGATCTTCGCGGCGGTGATGGCCTCGCTGCCGGTGGTGATGGCCTCGCTGCCGGTGGTGCGTACCAAGCTCGTCTGCTTCGACACCGCGATCCTCGACCTGAACGAGGACCTCGCCGACCCGGTCGAGGTGCTGTTCGGCGTGCAGCTCGGCGGCGGCACCGACATCGACCGTGCGGTCGCCTACTGTGCGGACCAGATCGAACGCCCGGCCAAGGCGCACCTGATCCTGATCACCGATCTCTACGAGGGCGGCGACCGGCGCTCGCTGGTCGCGCGCCTCGGCCGGCTGATCGGCTCGGGCGTCAACGTGATCGTGCTGCTCGCCCTCAGCGACACCGGCCGGCCGGGCTACGATCCGGGCCTCGCCGCCGAGGTCGCCGCCCTCGGCGCGCCGGTCTTCGCCTGCACGCCCGATCTGTTCCCCGACATGATGGCCGCCGCGCTGAGGCGCGAGGACATCCACGCCTGGGCCGCGGCGGCGGACATCAAGACGGTTCGAGCCGACGGCGACCACGCGTGAGGCCGGACCCGCCTATCGCGAGCATGGCGACAGCCCGCCCTCTGGCGGCGGGCCTCCCGGCGCTTCCCGATCGCGCCCGATCGACGTCCACGCACCGAGGCGGCCGGCGCCGCGGCGGCCCTCGCCTCAGCAGCCGACCACCGCGCAGATGCGCTCCCGGTAGACCGCGTTGACCCTCGGCTCTGTCTCGACGGCGGGGGCGGCCGGCGCGCAGGCGGATTGGAAGTCCGGGTCGAGGCCGCGGTTGACGCACTCGCCGATCCGCCAGCCGGGCGGAATGTCGGTCAGGTCGACCTCGCGCCACTTCGGGTGGCCCTCCGCCTTGAGACGCTCGAACTGGTCCACGACGACGTGGCTGACCTCCGAGACCGCGCGGCAGCTCTCGCGGTGGTAGGCGTTCCTCCCGGGGTCGTAGTCGAAGGTCATCAGCACCGCCTTGACCGCGACGACGGACACGTCCTCGGTCATCCAGCCGTAGGTCCCGGCCGGAACGGTCGCGGGCGTGTAGACCGCGCGCAGCGTGTCGTCGGCCATCGACAGGAGCGCGAAGCGCTCGGGGTCGATGCGCTCGTCCTCGAAGAGACGCGCCGGCGCGCCGGCGACGTAGAAGAACGCGTCGATGTCGCCGGCGAGGAGCGCGTCGAGGGACGCGTCGGGGCCGATCGTCTCGACGGTCTCCGGCGCGACGCCCGCGAACTCGAGGATCAGCGAGGCCGTCAGGAAGGTGCCGCTGTCGGTCTCGCCGATCGCCACCCGCCGGCCCGCGAGGTCCGACAGCGTCTCGATCCCGCGGCGTGCCAGCACGTGCACCTCCTCGTCGTAGAGCGGGAAGGCGATCTGCACGCCGTAGAGCGCGCGCCGGATCGCGGGGTCGTCGCCCTCGAACGTCTTGAAGTACTCGAGCACGTCGCTCTGGACGATGCCGAACTGCGTATGCGGCCGCTGACGCACGGCGAGGAAGTTCTCGAGCGAGCCGGCGCTCTCGCGCACGTCGAGCGTCAGGCCGCAGCTCGCCACGGCCTCGCTGATGTCGCGGCCGATCTGGATGTAGGTGCCGCTCGGCCCGCCGGTCACGATGGTCTTCTTGATGTCCTGCGCCGCCGCCGCGCCGGCGGCGAGCCCGCCCAGCATGGCGGCGACGACCAGCCAACCCGTTCTTCCACGCACGACACCGCCTCCGCGCATTCTTCCGTCGTCCTGTCTCATCGCGTCCCCGCTCAGCAGTCCGGCAGCGCGCGGCGCAGCCGGAGGGCGAGCTGGCGGTTGACCCGGCCGAAGGCGCTTTCGAGCGCGTCGGTCACGCAGGCGCCCGCCGTGAGCGTCTCGACCAGACGCTCGCGCTCGGCCTCGCCGGCCCGGTCGATCGTCGGCGCTCCCGCGAGCGCCTCCAGGACCTCGGACCGCTCGCGTCGGGACATTCCGCCGTCCGCAGGACGCGCCGCCGCCGACGGGGCGTCGCGCGCGTCGCCGCGATCGGGGGCGGCGATCCCGTGGCGCCGCGATCCCCCGGTCTCGACGGGCGCCGCCGCGATGGCGGACGCTTCCGCGTCGCGCGGATCGGAGGCCGACAGGGGCTCGCCCGGGGCGGCGCTCTCGCCCTCGGCGCGCCGGACGGCCGCCGCGCTCCACGGCGCGACGGGGCGATACTCCGGCGAGGGCTCCGGGACGGTCGCCGCGCGCCGTTCCCCGGCGACGAGCTCCGCGAGCCGGTCGCGCTCGGCGAGGGCCGCGGCGAGGTCCGTCCTCGCCGCCTCGTACGCTCTCCTCGTCTCGGCGAGCAGCCGCGCCCGCTCGCGCGCCGCCGCCTCCTCGCGGGCGCGCCGGTCCGCGAGCGCTTCGAGACGCTTCCTCTCTGCCGTCAGGCGCTCGGCCGTCTCGCGCGCCCGGCCGCCGAGCGCTCGCAGCGCCGCCTCCCGCTCCCGGATCTCGAGGTCGAGCCGGTCGCGGCGCTCCACCAGCGCGGCGACGGTCGCTTCGCCTTCCCCCGCCCTGGCGGCGAGCACCCTGCGCCGCTCGCCGAGACCCGCCTCGGCGGCGGCATTCGCCGCCGACAGGCTCGCCTCCTCGGCACGGAGCGAGGCGAGCGCCTCCGAGCGGGCCTCGATCTCGCGACCGAGCGCGTCGCGACGTTCGGCGAGATCGCCGGCTTCGCGGCTCAGGGCTTCGTTGTCGGCGGCCAGACGCTCCGCGCGTTCGCGCATCCGCGGTGTCCGCGCCTCGATCCGCCGCAGCGCCTCCTCGGCGGCCTCGTGCCGCCTCTCCTTGTCGGCGATCCGCTCGCGCAGCCCGGCGAGCCGCTCGTCGAGCGCCCGCGCTTCGGCCTCCCGGCGAGCCTCGTCCTCGCTCAGTCGGCGAAGGCGCGTCTCCGTCTCGGCCAGCGCCGCCTCGCGCTCGTCGAGCTCGCGCGCGAGACGCTCGCGGCGCCGTTCCATCGCCGCGAGCGTCTCGCGACGCGCCCCGCGCGCCGCCTCGTGGTCGGCGCGCTCGGCGGCGGCCATGGCCCGCTCGGCGTCGAGCGCGCGGCGCAGCGCTCCCTGGCGTTCCCGCAGGACGGCGTTGTCCGCCTTCGCGGTGGTGACGGTCTCGGTCGCCTGCCTCGCGGCCTCGGCCAACTCGCCGCGGCGCGCCTGCAGCCTCGCCACCGCCTTGCGGTCCCTATCGAGCCGCTCGGCGAGCCAGCGCCGCCGCTCGGCCAGCGCCGACACCTCGCGGCGCAGCGCCTCGCGCTCGGCCATCAGGGCGGGGAGGGCCGACCCGTCCGCGTCCTCGCGGTCCACGCCACCCGCGGCCGGTCCTTCCCTTCCGTGCGGCCTCGCCTCCGCCGCGCCGTCGTCCACGGTCGCGTCCCTCGCGGGCATCGCGCGGCCCGCCGCCCGCGGCCGCCCCGTGCCGTCCGGCCCGGCCCGCGACGCCTCGGTCGCCACGTCCGCGCCGCGCGGACCGCTCGTCACGATCGCGAGGCTCGACAGGGCGCCGCCGGGCTTGCCGGAGAGCAACGCCGTCCGCTCGCGCAGCAGGGCGAGCAGGGACGAGGACAGCGCCTCGACCTCGTCGCGCAGCGCGTCGATCCGCCGCTCGGGGGCGGCCAGGGCCGCCCGCGCCTCGCGGGTGCGCGCCCTGGCCGCCTCGGTGCGCTCGCGCAGTCGCGGCGAGGCCTCGCCCAGGCTCGCGGCCCGACCCAGCTCGCCCCGCAGCTTGATTTCCTCGAGCTTCGCCTCGGCGAAGACGGCGCGGCTCGCCCGGAGGACGCCCAACGTCTCCTCCGACGCTCGCTGCGCCTCCTCGAGCCGCACCGTCGTCGCCTCGATGCGCCGCGTGAGCCGTTCGAGCCGCGCATCGGGGGGCTCGGGCGTCTCGCCCGAGCCGTCCCCGGCGGCTGCGCCGTCCGGCGCGCGGCTTCGGGCCGGTGCGGGCATCGCTTCCCGGTCCGCCGCTTCCTCTCCGGCGGAGGAAGGCGCGGCGGCGCCCGACGCGGACGGCGTCACACCGGCGAGCATCGCCGCGAGCGCCAGAACCGCGCCGCGGCGTAGGAGGCATCCGCGCTCCTCTCTTACGCTCGGCAAGGGCCGCCGCGATGCGGTGGGGATCGTCCCCCGGCCATCCTCCGCCACGCGAGCGGACCGCTCCGACACCGGGAAAGGGCGGACGGTCGGAAACGGGTCGCGCTCGTCGGCGCCCTCGAACGGCGTGGTTCCAGGCCCGAGCGCCTCCGCGTGCCGCGAACGGGGTCCGGGGATGCGACCGTGATCGCTCAACGGGTCCGGGCCGTAGGAGCGCTCCAGAGGGGAGGAGGCACTATTCTCGGCTGTGGCGGGGGGAGCGCCCCCGTCCGGGTCGAGGTCTCGCTTCGCCGCGTTCCCGGCCACGATCCCCGCCTCGTCATGGTCGGACTTCGCCGACAGACGGCGCGTCACGGATGCGGGCGGAGCCCGCCTCGCCCTGCTCACCAACCCGGTGGAACGCATCATCTCACCCACGCAACAGACTCACACAACCGTAGAGTACCGCCGATGGCCCGGCGCACAAGGATTCCGATCGCGCCGAGCCGATATCGAGCCCGCGCTCGCGGCGTGCGCGCCCCGGCGGTGCCGACGCACCGTCGCCTCCCCGCGGCCCAGGCCGGAGGTCTCGGCCACACGCCCGGATCACGCGGCCGAGCGACGGCGCGTAGGCGCTCCAGAGGGCGAAGGCACCCGGACCGGCGCGACGGCCGGCTTGAGGGGGGGAGGCAGCGACGCGCCGGGCGGCGCGGGATCGCCGACGCCTTCGCATCGCTGGCGCGCCCGTCGGTGACGATCGCGCGTGGAGGACCCCGACGCCGGATCGGCTCGCGGAGAAAACACGGCCGCACGAGGATGGCGAGGACTTCGTCTTCGGCACACCATCGGAGGCGGGGACCTTCGGCGTCTGGAGCGAAGCTGCCGCTTCGTTGGCGGCCCTTGGTCGAGCGGAGGGCGGCGGCGGGGCGACGCACTCTCCAGCTTTCGGCAGAACAGTTGCCCCGGAACGGCACGCCTGCCGCCGAGGTCACGCGCTTCGTCCGCCGTCCGTACAGGCGCGCGGCACGATCCCCGGCGTCTCGACAGGCTTGCCCGCGATGGGCGGACGGGACGGGAACGCGGTGACAGCCGGGCTTCTTCTCGCCGCCGGCAGCTCGGACCAGTCCTCGCCCCGTTCACCGCGCCTCATGCCCCGGACGGACAGTACCTCGGTCGAGGCGGACCGTTTTCCCGAATGAAATCGGGAGTTCGCCTACCGCTGCATGATCGTTTGCGTCTTATGCGTCGGGAGACACGAGCGCTTTCGAATGCGCTAACTGCTGGGAGTTGACGTATACAGGCCGAACATTCCGGAAATCAGCAGGCTCGCACCCCAGACGGTATCGAGATCGAACCACGCCTTCGAGATGAACTTCAGCCCGAGCCAGGAATAGACGGCCACCGCGACGGCGCCCCCCGCGAGCGTCATGGCGAGCGTATGCAGGGTGGCCACCGCGACGGCGCGCCCGACGTCGCCGCCCATCAGCGTCGCCGCCGCCTCATGGCCGGCGTCGTCGGGCGCCACGGCGCACAGGCCGAGATAGATCGGCACCAGCATCAGGCCGGCCCCGTGCGCCAACGCCGCCAGGAACGACCACAGCGTCAGCCGGGCGGGATGGACCCGCGCCAGGAAACGCGGATGGCGCCGGTTCCAGAGGAGGTAGAGGCCCGCGGCGATGACGAGCAGCCCGGCCCCGGCGCGGATCTGCGCGTCCCAGGCGACGAGCGCGACCATCAGCGAGAAGGGCAGCAGGATCGCCGCCATCGACAGGAGGTGCCCGACTGCGAGCAGGCCGAGCGCCCGGGGCAGGGCCGAGCGTCGCCGCTCCATCAGCGCGGCGGAGACCGCCAGCGGCCATCCCATGCCGGGATTGAGCCCGTGGTAGAGGCCGGACAGGACGACGGCCCCCCAGAGGGCCGCCGCCGGGATCGCCTCTTCGGTCATCTACGCCGACGGGTAGCAGAAGCTGTCGGTCGAGCAGTCGCCCCCCTCCAGGCGGATCTGGTGGGCGCGGTAGCCCTCGGGGAAGTCGACGTAGAAGTCGGGGTCCAGCGTCAGGCCGCCCTCGTCGCCGACCCGCGCCATCACCATCTGGCCGCCTTCGTCACCCGGATAGAACTGGCCGTCCCAGGTCGAATAGAGCGAGTTGGTCCAGTAGACCCGCTTGCCGTCGCGGCTGACCTCGACCATCTGCGGGCCGTAGGCGAAAGGCTTGCCATTGGGGTGCTTGGTCCCGCGCGCGATGCCGCCGATCTCCACCTTGCCGGCGAGCACCGGGTTCATCGGGTCGGACACGTCGTACTGGTGCATCTCGCCGAGGCCCCAGCAGGCGACGTAGAGGTACTTGTCGTCGAGGCTGAGGTCGATGTCGGTGACCAGGGGCGGCACGGCCTCGAAGCCCGCCAGCAGGGGCGGCAGGTTCTCGGCCTTCTCCGGGCGCGGGTCGATCGTGATGGTCTTCCTCGCCTGCCAGCGGCCGTCGTCGCCGCGCCACCAAGTGAAGATCGCGCCCTGCAGGTTGGTCGTGTCCACCACCACGCCGCAGAAGCCGTAGGACCGCGTCGGATCGTGGGCGGGGCGGACCTCCAGCGCCATCTGGTGGTTCGCGCCGAGATCGACGGTCTGCACGTTCTTGCGCGCGCGCAGGTCCCAGAAGTGCAGCGAGTGGCCGTACTTGTTGGAGAGCAGATCCTCGGCCACGAGGCCGTTCTCGAACTGCGGCGGCAGGCCCCATTCGGAGCTGACCATGTAGTCCTGCGGCAGGTTCCACCAGAAATCGTAGTGTTTGTCCTGCCGGCCGCGGTCCATCTCGTAGCGGCCGATCACGTCGAAGGTCTGGCAGTCCATGACGAAGATGCCCGGCGGGCCGTCGGTGCCGTCCGCGCCGCCGCCGCCGAGGGTCGAGACGTAGATGCCCTCGGGGCCGCAGTGGATGGTGTGCGGGCGCGAGTAGCCGGTCTTGCGGAACACCTCCTCGGGCTCGACGATCTTGTGGATCTTGGCCTCGCGCGGCTCCTTCACGTCGATCACGTAGATCCGGCTCGACCGGATGCCGGGGACGATCAGGTAGCGCCGCTCCAGGAAGGCGTGGCCCGTGAGCGGCGACAGCGACGCCGAGCAGGCGTTCCAGCCGAAGTGGTGGAACTCGTCGCCCTTGTTGGGCACGATCACCTGATGGACGATCTGGCCGTAGGTCCCGGACCCGGGGTCGAGATCCACGACCGCGATGCCGTCCGACCGCGAGCCGTCTGGGCTGAGCATCACGGTGAAGGCGCAGGTCTCCGCCGGCGCCTGCATGGCGATCTTCGGCGAGGGATAGAAGGTCGGATCGGGTCTCAGGTTCATGGCGTCTTCCTCCCTTGGGTCGCCCTCTGCGGGGCTTCGTGGCCGACTTCTCGAAACCGGGCTTCCCGATCCGTCCGAACCCTCCCCGGCGCGGCGGTCAGTCCCCGCCCGGCGGCCCGCCGGCGCTCGCGGGGGCCTCGCGCGCGGCCGTCGCGACCTTCCGCGCCTCCTCGCGCAGGGCGAACTTCTGGTTCTTGCCCGTCGACGTCCTCGGGATGGCGGAGAAGACGAACCGGCCGGGCACCTTGTAGGCGGCGAGACGCTCGCGGCACCAGGCGCGAAGCTCGTCCGCCTCCGCCCGTCGGCCCTCGGCGAGTTCGACGAAGGCGCAGGGCGTCTCGCCCCACTTCTCGTGGGGCATGGCGACCACGGCGGCGACGTCGACGGCCGGGTGGCTGTACAGCGCCTCCTCGACCTCGATCGAGGAGATGTTCTCGCCGCCCGAGATGATGATGTCCTTCGAGCGGTCCTTGAGCTGGAGGTAGCCGTCGGGATGGACGACGGCGAGATCGCCCGAGTGGAACCAGCCGCCGGCGAGCGCCTTGCGCGTCGCCTCCGGGTTTCGGAAGTACCCCTTCATCACGACGTTGCCGCGGAACATGACCTCGCCCATGGTCCGCCCGTCGCGGGGCACGGGCGCCATCGTCTCGGGGTCGAGCACGGCGAGCCCTTCGAGCGGTAGGTAGCGCACGCCCTGGCGGGCCTTCAGCGCGGCCTGCTCGGCCGGGGGCAGCGCGGACCAGCCGTCGTGCCAGTCGTTGACGACGGCGGGGCCGTAGGTCTCGGTCAGCCCGTAGAGGTGGGTCACCTCGAAGCCCGCCGCCTGCATGTCCGCGAGCAGCTTCTCGGGCGGGGGCGCGGCGGCGGTGAAGAACTGCACGGTGCGGTCGAGATCGCGCTTCACCGCGTCCGGGGCCGAGATCAGCGTCGACATCACCACCGGCGCGCCGCAGAGATGGGTCACGCCCTCGCCGGTCAGCGCGTTCCAGATCGGCCCGGCCCGGACCTGGCGCAGGCAGACGTGGGTGCCGACGATCGCCGACAGGGTCCAGGGGAAGCACCAGCCGTTGCAG
The DNA here is from genome assembly GCA_050330995.1 of Paracoccaceae bacterium. GTDB lineage: Bacteria > Pseudomonadota > Alphaproteobacteria > Rhodobacterales > Rhodobacteraceae > Thermohalobaculum. Next base: position 39,268 of record JBHJHI010000013.1, on the reverse strand, counting down.
TGGAACATCGGCAGGGTCCAGAGATAGACCGCGTGCCGGCGCATCGAGGTCGTCAGCGCGTTGCCCTGCGCGAGCAGATAGGCGCCGCGGTGATGGTAGACGACGCCCTTCGGGTCGCCGGTGGTGCCGGAGGTGTAGTTGATCGTGATCGCGTCCCACTCGTCGTCGGGCATCGCCCAGTCGAAGGCCGGATCGCCCGCCGAGAGGAACGCCTCGTAGTCGGTCGCCTCGACCGGCTCGCGCGGGCCGTCGAATTCCGGGTCGTCGTAGGCGATCAGCACGGGGGCAGCGCCCGACCGCGCGAGCGCCGCCCGCGCCAGAGGCGCGAACTCGCGGTCCACGATCAGCACCTTGGCCATGGCGTGGTCGAGCTGGAACGCCACGGTCGCGGCATCCAGGCGCGTGTTGATCGCGTGCAGCACCGCGCCGCTCATCGGCACGCCGTAATGGCATTCCAGCATGGCCGGCGTGTTCGCGAGCAGCACCGACACGGTGTCGCCGCGCCCGATCCCGAGCCCGGCGAGGGCCGAGGCCAGCCGGCGCGAGCGCGCGTAGAACGCGGCGTAGCTCAGCCTGAGCGCGCCGTGGACGATCGCGGTGTGCTCGGGGAAGACGCTCGCCGCCCGCTCCAGGAAGGTCAGCGGCGTCAGCGGCTGGTGGTTCGCCGGCGTGCGATCGAGACCGGTATCGTAGGGGTTCTGCGCCATCGCCTCACCGGTCCCGCCACCGGGGCGCGCGCTTCTCGATGAACGCGCCGATGCCTTCCTCGGCGTCGAGGGCGAGCATGTTCCCGACCATCACCTCCGAGGCGTAGGCATAGGCGTCGGCGAGCGGCATCTCGCGCTGCGCGTGGAAGGCGCGCTTGCCCGTGGCGAGCGTCAGGGAGGATTTGGCGGCGATCTTTCGCGCCATCTCGTCCGTGGTCGCCCGCAGCTCGTCCGAAGCGACGGCGCGGTTGACCAGCCCGATCTCGGCGGCGCGGCGCGCGGGGATCATGTCGCCGGTCAGCAGCATCTCCATCGCGTGCTTGGCCGCGACGTTGCGCGAGAGCGCCACCATCGGCGTCGAGCAGAACAGCCCGATATGCACGCCCGGCGTACTGAACCGGGCCGTGTCGGCGGCGACGGCGAGGTCGCAGCTCGCGACGAGCTGGCACCCGGCGGCGGTCGCGACGCCCTCGACCTCGGCGATGACGGGTTTCGGGCAGTTGACCACCGCCTGCATCACGCCCGAGCAGAGCGCCATGATCGTCGCGAAGTAGCCCTTGCCGCCGTCCGGCGCGGCACGCCCGGCGGTCATCTCCTTCAGGTCGTGGCCCGCGCAGAAGGCCGGCCCGTTCGCGGCGAGGACGATCACGCGCACCGACGGATCGGCGCCGGCCTCGGCGAAGGCGGCGCCGAGCGTCTCCAGCATCGCCTCTGACAGCGCGTTGCGCCGCGCCCCGTCGTTCAGCGTCAGGCGCAGGATGCCGTCGTCGTCCAGCTCGCGGAGCAGGAGGTCGCGCTCTTGCACGGGGTGATCCATCATGGGGCCTGCCGGATGCTGATCTCGACGCCGTCGGCGAGCGTGTTGGCGATGAAGCAGTAACGGTGCGCGCGATGCTGCATCTTGTCCAGTTCGGCCGCGTCGATCGCGAAGCCCGCGTCGAAGTCCACCACGGGGTGCAGGTCGATGCGCGCCACCGCCATCCGGCCTTTGGCGTTCTTGCCGAGGTGGGCCACGGCGCGGTCGCGATAGCGCGCCACCGGCCACCCGGCCTTGGCCGCGAGGGCCAGGAAGGTCATCATGTGGCAGCTCGACAGCGAGGCCGCGAGCGCCTGCTCGGGATTGGTGTTGGCCGGATCGCCGCCCCAGTCCGGGGCGGCGTCCACCCGCAGCGCGCGCCCGTCGCCGTAGCGCACGACATGCGCGTTCGAGTACGCACCCGCCCGCAACGGCGGCGCGCCGCGCTGCCACTCGAGGTCGATCGAAAGGTCGGACATCGTCGCGCTCCCCGTTCGGGCCGGTCCTGCTCAGGCGGCGGCGAGTTTCTTCTTCGGGTCGTAGAAGGGATACTCCACGATCGTGGCGCGGGCCTCGCCGGACCCCGTGCCCACCTCGACCGTCTCGCCGAGGCGGGCATGCTCTGCCGAGACCATCGCGAGCGCGATGTTCCGCCCGAGCCGGGGCGAGTGGACGGCGGAGGTGACCTTGCCGATCACCGTCCCGTCCCGGCGGATCGGCCAGAAGCGCGTGTTGGGCCCCGCGAGCGGCGCGCCGTCGATGACGAGGCCTACCTGCCGGCGGCCGACGCCCTCTTCCTTGATGCGCCGGAGCGCCGCCTTGCCGATGAAGTCGGCCGCCATGTCGAGGTTCACGAGCCGGTCGAACCCGAGTTCGAAGGGGTTGGTGTGGATGTCCGCGTCGGCGTGGTAGGACAGCATGCCCCCCTCGATGCGCCGGATCGTGGAGGTGTGGCCGGGTCTCAACCCGAAGGGCGCGCCCGCGGCCATGATCTTCTCCCAAAGCTCGTCGCCGCGCGACCCGTCGCGCAGGTAAAGCTCGTAGCCGAGCTCGCTCGACCAGCCGGTGCGCGAGACGATCAGCGGGATACCGTCCAGATCGACCTCGCGCAGCCGGTAGTAGCGCAGGTCCATGATGCCCTCGCCGAACAGCGCGCGCATGATCTCGCCCGACTTCGGGCCCTGCAGCTGCAGCGGCGAGACGTCCGGCTCGCGGATGGTGACGTCCATCCCCGAATGCACCGCCACCCCCTGCGCCCAGAGCAGGATGTCGCTGTCGCCGACCGAGATCCAGAAGCGGTCCTCGCCGAGACGCAGCAGGATCGGGTCGTTCAGGATGCCGCCCTCGGCGTTGGTGATCAGCACGTACTTGCACTGCCCGACCGCCATCTTCGACAGGTCGCGCGGGATCAGCATCTGGGTGAAGCGGGCCGCGTCGGGTCCGGTGATCTCGACCTGACGCTCGACGGCCACGTCGCACAGGATCGCGTCGTTCACCAGGTTCCAGAAGTTCTGCACCGGATCGCCGAAGTCGCGCGGGATGTACATGTGATTGTAGACCGAGAACGCTTTGGCGCCCCACCGCACGGTCGCGTCGAAATAGAGAGACTTGCGGATCTGCGTGCCGAACCCGAAGTCGTCTGACTGCGTCATGTCGTCCACCCTTCTGCGCCGACGTGCGGCGAGCCCCGGATCGTCCGGGACACGCGAGCGCATAGCATCGGTCGCGGGTCGGCCGCGGTCCGAAAAGCCGCTCCCGGGAGACCGGGCGGACCGTTGTCGGGCGGCGCGAAGACCGTTCGGTCCGCCGCCGTCAACCGCCGGTCTTCGCCGTCAGCACGGCGAGATCGGGGGGCGTCGACTTGATCTCGCGGGTGACGATGTAGGTCATGTAGCGCTCGATCCCGAGATCGGCCTCCAGTAGCGAAGTCATCAGACCCTGAAAGGCGGCCATGTTCGCGGTGACGATCTTCAGGACGTAATCCATGCCGCCGCCGGTCGCGACGCATTCGACGATCTCGCTCGACTTGCGGACGCGGGCCTCGAACCGGTCGAAGTCGGACTTGCGATGATGCGCCAGCGAGACGGTCACGACGACCTTCGTGAAGTCGCCGATCCGGTCGAGGGCGATGTCGGCGACGTGGCCGCGGATGAAGCCCGCGGCCTTGAGCCTGTTCAGCCGGGTCCAGCACGGCGTCGGCGACAGGTTCACGATCTCGGAGAGCTCCGTCTTGCTCAGAGGGCCGTGCTTCTGGAGCGCGGCGAGGATGCGGATATCGGTCGCATCGAGGCCGACCTTGCTCATGGACCCCGGCCCCTCCCTCGACGCCGCCGGCGGCCCGACGAACCCGGCGTATCCCCCGTATGCGGCCTGACCGTGGACCCGGATCGAACGTCGGCGGACCCGTCCCCGGATCGGATCGCCATGCCGGCCCTCGCGCCGGTTCAGCATCCCGTGCGCAGGCCCGCGGCGTCAATCCGCCGAAGGCCGTGCGGAGGCCGGTCGGCATCGTGGGCTTCCGCCACGCCGCGATGCGTTCGCGGGCGTCGGCCACCGGCGAACGCGATGGTTCGAGCCGTCCCGGCCGAAGCCGACGCGCTTGACCACGGGGCTTCGCTGGCCGAGCCTTTCGCGCCGAAGTGCCGGGGGACGATACGATGGAGCCGCTCTGGAGCCTGCCCGCCCGGGCCCTCGCCGCGCTCGTCGCCGGCCGCGTCGTCAGCGCCCGCTCGGCCGCCGAGGCGGCGCTCGCGCGGATCGAGGCGGTGAACCCGGCGCTGAACGCCGTCGTCGATCTCTTCGCCGAGGAGACCCTCGCCGAAGCGGATGCGGTCGCTCGCGCGATCGCCGCAGGCATCGCGCCCGGCCCGCTCGCCGGCGTGCCGGTCACGGTCAAGGTCATGACCGACCAGCGCGGCCGCGCGAGCACGAACGGCCTGCGCCTCGACGCGGACAAGATCGCCGAGGCCGACCATCCGGTCGTGGCGAACCTGCGCCGCGCGGGGGCGGTGATCGTCGGGCGCACCAACACGCCGGCGTTCTCGGTGCGCTGGTTCACGCGCAACGCGCTGCACGGCGCCACCCTCAACCCGCACGACTGCGGCCTCACGCCCGGCGGTTCCTCGGGCGGGGCGGCCTCGGCGGTCGCGGCCGGGATCGGCGCGATCGCGCACGGCACCGACATCGCGGGCTCTGTGCGCTATCCGGCCTACGCCTGCGGCGTGCACGGCCTGCGCCCGACCCTCGGGCGGGTGCCGACCACCAATCCCGGCGCGCCGCCGCGCCCGATCGGCGGGCAGATCATGGCGACGCACGGGCCGCTCGCGCGGCGCGTCGACGATCTGCGCCTCGCGCTCGCGGCCATGGCGCCGGGCGCTCCGGAGGAGGCGTGGTGGGCGCCGGCGCCGCTCGCCGGCCCGGCGCTGCCGCGCCGCGTCGCGCTCTGCCGCGGTCTCGGCGGCGTCGCGGTCGCGCCCGGCGTGCTGGACGCGCTCGACGCCGCGGCGGCCGCGCTCGAGGCCGCGGGCTGGCGCGTGGAGGAGGCCGCTCCCGGCGGCTGGGCGGAGGCGGCCGAGATCAACCTCGCGCTCTGGATGGCCGACCTCGCCGCGACCGGCCTGCCGCGCCTCGACGCCGCCGCCGACCCGGACGCGAGCGTGGTCGTGCCGGGGCTTCGCGCGCTCGTCGCGGACGGCCCGAGCGTCGAGGACGCCCTCGCGCGGCGGATGGGGCTCGTCGCGCGCTGGCAGGTGTTCCTCGCCGAGCGCCCGCTCGTGCTCTGTCCGGTCTCGGCCGAGCCGCCCTTTCCCGACCACCTCGACGTAGAGAGCCCCGACGCCCTCGCGCGCTGCGTCGCGGCGCAGCGCCCGCAGATGGCGATCCCCGCGCTCGGGCTTCCGGCGCTGACGGTGGCGACCGGGCGGCCGGGCCGGCCGATGGGCGTGCAGCTCGTGGCGCCGCGCTTTCGCGAGGATCTGCTGCTCGACGCGGGCGCCGCGATCGAGGCGGCCCACCCGCCGATCGCCCCCGTGGAGCCGTTCGCCGCCGGCTAGGGCGTTCGTCCCACCCGGGCTGCGATGGGATCGAGGCACGCGTCCGCCGTTCGGCTCCGAGGGCCGGAGGAGCGCCCGGGCGCGGGAAGGCTCTGCGAAGCGCCGGGCGGAGAGCCGCCCGGCGCCCTGGGGTCATCGCCCGAGGTGGTGCGTCTCCTGCAGCGCGTAGACCGGCGTCGCGATGTCCTCCATGCGTGCCTTCAGTTGCAGCGCGAGGAACTGCGAGTAGTGGCGCGACTGGTGCAGGTTGCCGCCGTGGAACCAGAGCGCCTCGACCTGGGTCGGCTTCCACATGTTGCGCTGCTCGCCCTCCCAGGGGCCGGGGTCCTTGGGCGTGTCGGAGCCGAGGCCCCAGACCTTGCCGACGCGGTCGGCGACGTCCCGGCCGATGAGGTCCGCGGCCCAGCCGTTCATCGAGCCGTAGCCGGTGGCGTAGACGATCACGTCGGCGGGCAGCTCCTCGCCGGTGTCGAGCTTGACGCCGTCCTCGGTGATCGCCTCGACCTGACCGCGCTTCAGCTTCACCTCGCCGTCGATGATCAGCTGCGAGGCGCCCACGTCGATGTAGTAGCCCGAGCCGCGGCGCAGGTACTTCATGAACAGCCCCGAGCCGTCGGCGCCCCAGTCGTGCCAGAAGCCGGCCTTCTCCAGCCCCTCGTAGAACTCGGCGTCGCGCTCGGCCATCTGCTCGTAGAGCGGGATCTGGAACTCGTGCATGATCCGGTAGGGGATCGAGGCGAAGACCAGATCCGCCTTGTGATGGGTCATGCCGCTCGCGACCGCCTGCTCGGAGTAGAGCGCGCCGAGGCCGATCTCCATCAGGCTGTCCGAGCGCACGATGTGCGTCGAGGAGCGCTGGACCATAGTGACGTCGACGTCGTTCTCCCAGAGCGCGGCGCAGATGTCGTGCGCGGAGTTGTTCGAGCCGATCACCACGGCCTTCTTGCCCTTGTAGGGGTCCGGGCCGGGATGCTTCGAGGAATGGTGCTGGTCGCCCTTGAAGCGGTCCATGCCGGGGAAGTCCGGCACGTTCGGCTTGCCCGACATGCCGGTGGCGAGCACGAGGTGCTTCGGGCGGAGCGTCACTTCCTCGCCGTCGCGGTCGACGACGACGGTCCATTCCTTCTTCTCTTCGTCATACGCCGCTGATTTTGCTGTCGTCTTCGACCAGTAGTTCAGCTCCATGATCTTGGTGTACATCTCCAGCCAGTCGCCGAGCTTGTCCTTCGGCGAGAACACCGGCCAGTTCGGCGGGAACGGCAGGTAGGGCAGGTGGTCGTACCAGACCGGGTCGTGCAGGCAGAGCGACTTGTAGCGGTTGCGCCAGCTATCGCCCGGGCGGTCGTTCTTCTCGACGTTGATGGTCGGCACGCCGAGGCTCCTCAGCCGCGCGCCCAGCGCGATGCCGCCCTGGCCGCCGCCGATGACGACGACGTAAGGCTGCGTCTCGTAGCCGAGGGCCTTCTCCTCGCGCTCGCGGTCCTCCTTCCACGAGGTCTGGTCCTTGGCCGCGCCGTGCTTGGCGCCGAGCGGGCGCTCGTGCCCGAGCGGCTCCTCGAAGCCCTTGAGCTCGGCGAGCGTGGTCAGCAGCGTCCAGATCCGGCCGTCCTTCAGCCGCATCAGCCCGTAGCCGCGCCCGACGCCGGTCTCGAAGCGGAACCAGGCGGTGATCACCCCGCCCTCCTCGGCGACCTCCTCGGCCTCGTCGAGCGCCCAGGCCGAGGGGTCGGTCGCGTCGAGCTGCGCGCCGAGCATGGCGCGGACCTCGTCCTTTCCCTCCACCGTCTTGATGTTCCAGGTGAAGCTGACGAGGTCGCGCCAGTAGCAGTCGTCCTGGAACAGCGCCGCCGCGCGCTCGATGTCGCGCGCTTCGAGCGCCGCACCGAGTTCCTTCAGCACCGTGTCGGCGCGGGTCGCGGCCGTCGTGTCGAGCATGGCGGATCCTCCCTTGGTCCGTGTCGTCCCGGTCGGGCGAGGCGGTCGACTCTCGCGCGGTCGTTGTCCTCGCCCCGGCCATCGAACCCGCGGCGCCCGGGCTTGTCGAGCGCGGAGCGGCGGAACGCCGGCCGCCGATCGTCGCGTCCAGAAAGCTGTTGACGCGGCGGTGGCGCGCTGCGTGACTAAACGGAGCGCAGGCGCGCCGAGCCCGTTGCCCGCGATCGAACGAGACCGACAAGGCCTGCACAAGGGCCTGGCAGACCACAGGGAACGCGATCATGAACCATGTCACCGTCGGCGGTATCGCGCTCGCCGCCTGCACGCTGTTCGCGGGGCCGGCCCTGGCCGGCAAGGCCTCGGACACGCTGAACGTCGCCTTCACCAAGGAGCTGGAGAACGTCGACAGCTACTTCAATTCCGCGCGCGAGGGCGTGGTGCTGCAACGCGCGGTCTGGGACGGGCTGATGTACCGCGACCCGGCCTCGGGCGAGTACATCGGCAATCTCGCGACCGACTGGAACTGGGTGGACGACACCACGCTCGACGTGACCTTGCGCGAGGGCGTCACCTTCCACAACGGCGAGCCGTTCGATGCCGACGACGTCGTCTACACCGTCAATTTCGTCGCCGAGGAAGCCAACGGCGTGAAGACGCAGCGCAACGTCAACTGGCTCGAGTCGGCCGAGAAGCTGAGCCAGTACGAGGCGCGCATCCATCTGAAGCGCCCGTTCCCGGCGGCGATCGAGTATCTCTCGGGCCCTGTCTCGATGTATCCGAACGAATACTACGCCGAGGCCGGGCCGCAGCGGATGGGGCTGGAGCCTGTCGGCACCGGCCCCTACCGCGTCACGACCGTGGAGCCGGGACGCCGCTTCGTGCTGGAGGCCTACGAGGGCTACCACGACGGCCCGAAGGGCCGGCCGGAGATCGCCACGATCGACATCCGCACCATCCCGGACGTGAACACTCAGCTCGCCGAGCTTCTGTCCGGCTCGCTCGACCTGATCTGGCAGGTGCCCGCCGACCAAGCCGAGCGGCTGGCCGAGATGGACCGCTTCACCGTCTCGAACGAGAGCACGATGCGGATCGGCTACCTCACGATGGACGCCGCCGGCCGCACCGGCGAGGACAATCCCTTCACCAAGCTGAAGGTGCGCCAGGCGGTGAACCACGCGATCGACCGCCAGGGCCTCGTGGACGCGCTCTTGCGCGGCCAGAGCCAGGTCGTCGGCGTCGCCTGCTTCCCCTCGCAGTTCGGCTGCACCGAGGACGTGCCCGAGTACGCGTACGACCCGGAGAAGGCGAGGCAGCTTCTGGCGGAAGCCGGCTACCCCGACGGCTTCGCCACCGAGTACTACGCCTACCGCGACCGCGAATACGCCGAGGCGATCGCGAGCTTCCTGAACGCGGTCGGCATCGAGACCGAGTTCAACATGCTCCAGTACTCGGCGCTGCGCGAGCTGCGCATGTCCTCGGGCGTGCCGGTCTCGTTCCAGACCTGGGGCTCGTACTCGATCAACGACGTCTCGGCGATCACCTCGCAGTTCTTCAAGATGGGCGCGCTCGACGACGCGCGCGACCAGGAGGTCACCGATCTTCTGGAGAAGGGCGATACCTCGACCGATCCGGAAGTGCGCAAGGAGGCTTACGGCGAGGCGCTCCGCATCATCGCCGAACAGGCCTACTGGGCGCCGATGTTCACCTACAACACCAACTACGTGTTCACGAACGAGGTGAGCTACGAGCCCACGCCCGACGAGGTGCTGCGCTTCCACGAGATGACGTGGAACTGAGGCTCGGCGCGCGGCCCGACCCGACCGGGCCGCGCGCGCCGGACGCTCGTCTCGACGCGCGCCGCAGGCGGGACGGCTCGCGCCGTCCCCACCACGGGAGGACGCCGTGCTCGCCTTCGTCCTGAGACGCCTCGGCCTCGCGGTGCTGGTCGCGCTCACCGTCTCGGCGATCAGCTTCGGGCTCCTGTTCCTCTCGGGCGATCCGGCCGCGGCCATCGCCGGCGAGACCGCCAACGCCGAGGACATCGAGGCGATCCGCCGCCTCTACGGCTTCGACCGCCCCATCCTCGTGCAGTACGTCGAGTGGCTCGGCGGCGCCCTCGTCGGCGACTTCGGCGAGAGCTACTACTTCAAGCTGCCGGTGGGCTCGCTCATCGCCGAGCGGCTCGAAGTGACCATGACGCTCGGCGTCTGCGCCATCACCTTCGCGCTGCTGACGGCCGTGCCGCTCGGCGTCGCGGCGGCGATCCGGCCGAACAGCCTCGTCGACCGCGTCGCGCTGTTCGTCTCGGTCGCGGGGCAGGCGATGCCGAGCTTCTGGTTCGGGCTGATCCTGATCGTGGTGTTCGCGATCCAGCTCGGCGTGCTGCCGGTCTCGGGCGCCTCCAGCCCCGCGCACTTCGTCATGCCCACCATCGTGCTCGGCTACTACGCCATGCCCGCGATCATGCGGCTGACGCGCGCGGGCATGCTGGAGGTCCTGTCCTCGGACTACGTCCGCACCGCCCGCGCCAAGGGCGCGAGCGAGGCGCGGGTGCTGTTCCGCCACGCGCTTCGCAACGCCATCATCCCGGTCGTCAGCCTCGCGGCGGTGCAGATGGGCTTCATGCTCGGCGGCTCGATCGTGGTCGAATCGATCTTCGCGCTGCACGGCGCGGGCTACCTCGCCTGGGAGAGCATCGCGAGGAACGACCTGCCGACGGTGCAGGCGCTGATCCTGGTGTTCTCGATGTTCTACATCGTCTTCACCTTCCTCGCCGACGTCGCCAACGCCTGGCTCGACCCGCGCATGAGGGCGTCGTGAGCGTCGCCACGGAAGGCACCGGCGCGCCCGCGCGCGGCCCGGCACCCGGCGCGGCCCGGCGCGACCCGCTCGTGGAGGAGATCCGGGGGCCGACGCCCGGCCAGCAGCTCCGCCGGCGGGTGTTCGGCCACCAGGGGCTGCTGATCGGGAGCGCCGTGCTCGCCGTGCTGGTCGCGGTCGCGCTCCTCGCGCCCCTGCTCGCGCCGCACGACCCCTACGCGCAGAGCCTGCTCGATCGCCTGGAGCCGCCGGTGTTCCTGGGCGGCACCTGGGAGCACCCGCTCGGCACCGACCACCTCGGGCGCGACTACCTCTCGCGGCTGATCTACGGCGCGCGGGTCTCGCTGCTGATCGGGGTGGTGGCGGCGATCATCTCCGGGATCATCGGCACGGCGATGGGGGTGGCGGCGGGCTACTTCGGCGGGCGCGTCGACATGGTGGTCACCTTCCTTATCAACGTGCGCCTCGCGATGCCGGTGGTGCTGATCGCGCTCGCGGCCGTGGCGATCTTCGGCGGCTCGCTGCAGGTGGTCATCATTGTGCTCGGCCTGCTGCTCTGGGACCGCTTCGCCGTGGTCATGCGCGCCTCGACGCTGCAGGTGGCGCGGCGCGACTACGTGGCGGCCGCGCGCGCGATCGGCTGCTCGACGCCGCGCATCCTCGTCTCCGAGATCATGCCCAACATCGCCAACAACCTGATCGTGGTGGTCACGCTGGAGATGGCGCACGCGATCCTCCTGGAAGCCGCGCTCTCCTTCCTCGGCCTCGGCGTGCAGCCGCCCATCCCCTCGTGGGGGCTGATGGTGTCCGAGGGCAAGCAGATGATGCTGTTCGAGCCCTGGCTCGTGCTGATCCCGGGCGTGGTGCTGTTCGCGCTGGTGCTCGCGATCAACCTGATGGGCGACGGCCTGCGCGACGTCACGGCGCCGGAGAACCGATGACGGGGAACCGCTGATGGCGCTGCTCTCGGTGCGCGGGCTGACGCTCGATATCCCGACGCCCTCGGGCACGCTGCACGCCGTGCGCGGCATCGACGTCGACGTGGCCCGCGGCGAGACGCTCTCGATCGTGGGCGAGTCCGGCTCCGGCAAGTCGCTGACCGCGCTCGCGGTCATGGGGCTCTTGGCCAAGGGCATCGAGCGGCGCGCGGATCGGCTCGACTTCGACGGCACCGACCTCCTCAAGGCCTCGCGCGGCGCCGTGCGGCGGCTGCGCGGCGACCGCATGGCGATGATCTTCCAGGAGCCGATGAGTTCCTTGAACCCCGCCTTCACCATCGGCGATCAGTTGACCGAGGCGCTGCGGCTCCACCGCGACGTCTCGGACCGGCAGGCCCGCACCCGCGCCGTCGAGCTTCTGGAGAAGGTCGGCATCACCGCCGCCGAAAGCCGGCTCGGCCAGTACCCCCACCAGCTCTCGGGGGGCTTGCGCCAGCGGGTGATGATCGCCATGGCGCTGATGTGCGGGCCGGATCTCCTGATCGCCGACGAGCCGACCACCGCGCTCGACGTCACCATCCAGGCGCAGATCCTGCGCCTCCTGGTCGAGCTCGGCCGCGAGATGGGCATGGGGATGATCCTGATCACCCACGACCTCGGCATCGTCGCGCGCGTGGCCGACAAGGTGGCGGTGATGTACGCGGGCGAGCTGGTCGAGACCGGCCCGACCGCCGCGCTGTTCGAGGCGCCGATGCACCCCTACACCCGCGGGCTGATCCGCTGCATCCCGGTGCCGGGCAAGACCGAGCGCGGCGCGCGTCTCGGCACCATCCCCGGCATCGTGCCCTCGCTCGTGGGCGAGGTCGCGGGCTGCCCGTTCCGCACCCGCTGCGAGGAGGCGATCGCCGCCTGCTCGGGCGAGATCCCGACGCGCGACGTCGGTGGAGACACCGATGGGGGTCACGCCTTCCGCTGCGTGCATCCCGACGGGCGACGGAGGGCCTCGGCATGATCGGCCCCTCCGCCGAGGTCGAGGCGCCGGTGCTGGCGCTGAACGGCGTCTCCAAGACCTACCGCCTCTGCCAGGGCCTGTTCGGCGAGGTAAAGCACCTCCGCGCCGTCGACGACGTCACCCTCGCGCTCGGGCGCGGCGAGGTGCTGGGCCTCGTCGGCGAGTCCGGCTGCGGCAAGTCCACCCTGGCCAAGATCCTGCTCGGGCTGGAGATGCCGACGAGCGGCGAGGTGCTGGTCGACGGCGAGCGCGTCTCGGCCCAGGACCGCCGCCGCCTCGCGCGGCGGGTGCAGCCGATCTTCCAGGACCCCTATTCCTCGCTGAACCCGCGCAAGAGCATCGCCGACATCGTCTCGCTGCCGCTGCGCGTGCACGGCGTCGGAGACCGCGCGAGCCGCGAGAAGGCGGTGCGCGAGATCCTCGACGTCGTGGGTCTGCCCGCGCGGGTCATGCACTCGTATCCCAACCAGATGTCGGGCGGGCAGCGCCAGCGCGTCGCCATCGCCCGCGCGCTGGTGATGCGCCCCGAGATCGTGGTCTGCGACGAGCCGACCTCGGCGCTCGACGTTAGCGTGCAGAGCCAGATCCTGAACCTGCTGACGGACCTGCGCCGCGAGTTCGGGCTGACGTATCTGTTCATCAGCCACGACCTCGCGGTGGTCGAGCACCTCGCGACGCGCGTGGCGGTCATGTACCTCGGCCGCATCGTCGAGGAGGCGCCGACCGACGATCTGTTCGCGCGCGCGCGCCATCCCTACACCGAGGCGCTGCTCGGCTCGGTGCTGACGCCCGACCCGCGCCTCGGCGTGCCCGACACCCAGCTCGGCGCGAGCTTCCCGAACCCGGTGGCCCCGCCGCCCGGCTGCGCCTTCCACCCGCGCTGCGCCAGGGCCATGGCCGGCTGCGCGCACACCGCGCCGCGCCCGGTCGAGCGGGACGGGGCGCGCGTCGAGTGTCACCTGCACGACGATCGCCTGAGCGGTGACGAGCGTCGCCCCCTCGATACGGCGGAGGCCGCGTGATGTCGGCGAACCTCTCGCGCTCGCAGCGGATCACCAAGCCCGCCGTGGCGAGCCGCGGTGGCGTGGTCGCCGCGCAGCACCGCTGCGCCGCCCAGGTCGGCGCGATGGTGCTCGCCGAGGGCGGCGACGCGGTCGACGCCGCCGTCGCCGTCTCCTTCGCCATCGGCGTGCTGGAGCCCTGGATGTCCGGCCCCGCGGGCGGCGGCGCGATGCTCCTCTGGCGCGCGGACGAGGGCCGCGCCCATGCGCTCGACTACGGCATGCGCGCGCCCGCCGCCCTCGACCCGGCCGACTACCCGCTCGCGGGCACCGGCAAGGCGGGCGATCTGTTCCCCTGGGAGGCGGTCGTGGACGACCGCAACACCCAGGGCGCCACGGCCGTCGCGGTGCCCGGCCTCGTCGACGGCGTCGGGCGGATGCACGCGCGCTTCGGCACCATGCCCTGGCGCGATCTGGTGGCGCCCGCCACCCGCCTCGCGCGCGAGGGGATCGTGGTCGACTGGTACGCGGCGCTGGTGATCGCCTCGGCGACGCGCGCGCTCGCCGCCGAACCGGACGCGGCGGCGATGTTCCTCGACGACGGGCAATGGCCGATCATCGCCGGCTGGACCAGCCTGGAGACCAAGCGCCTTCGCTTCGAGCGCATGGCCGACACCATCGCGCGCATCGCCGAGGAGGGGCCGCGCGAGCTCTACGACGGCGAGGTGGGCGAGGCGCTGGCGCGCGACGTCGCCGAGAAGGGCGGCTCGCTCTCGGCCGAGGACCTGCGCGCCTACGAGGCGCGCTGGCTCGACCCGCTCGCCGTCGACCATCGCGGCGCGCGCTTCCACGTCGTGCCCGGTCTCACCGCCGGCCCGACCTTCGGCGACGCCATGGCCGCCCTCGCGGCGCGTCCCGCGCCCGAGGGGCCGCCCGGCCCCGAGGACTACGTGGCCCTGGCCGACGCGCTCGCCGGCGCCTACACCCATCGCCTCGCCACCATGGGCGACCGCGAGACGCCGGCGGCGCCGGGCTGCACCACGCACTTCTCGATCGTGGACCGCCACGGCAACATGGTCGCGCTGACGCAGACGCTCCTGTCGATCTTCGGCGCGCGCACGGTCTCGCCGTCGACGGGGCTACTGCTGAACAACGGCATCCTGTGGTTCGACCCGGTCCCCGGGCGGCCGAACTCGCTCGCGCCCGGCAAACGCTGCCTGATGAACGTCTGCCCTGCGCTCGGCGAGACCGCCTCCGGTGGCCGCTTCGCCATCGGCGCCTCGGGCGGGCGCAAGATCGTCTCGGCCGTGACCCAGCTCGCCGCCTTCCTGACCGACCACGCCATGGGCCTCGACGCCGCCTTCCACCAGCCGCGCCTCGACGTCTCGACCGTCGACACCGTCATCGCCGACGACGCGCTGCCGAGGGCGGTGCACGACGCGCTCGCCGAACGCGGCCCGGTGGTCGCGGCGCGGCGCACCGCCTTCCCGTTCGCCTTCGCCTGTCCCGCCGGCGTCATGCGCGAGGACGGCGTCAACCACGGCGCCACCGAGATCATGTCGCCCTGGGGCGACGCCGTCGCCGAGGACGCGCCATGACCCCGCCCGGTACGACCTCGGCCAGCCGCGAGGGCGCGATCGCCCGCGCCGAGGCCGCCTTCGACAACGGCCGCTTCCAGGGCGCGCTCGCCGCTCTCGTCGCCTACGAGACCGAGAGCCAGAGGCCCGACACCGGGGTGGAACTCCGCCGCTACCTCGACGGGGCCATGACCCCGCGCCTCGACGCCCTCGGCTTCGCCTGTGAGGTCCTCGACAACCCCGCGCCGGGCGGCGCCCCGATCCTCGTGGCCGAGCGCGTCGAGGACCCGCGCCTCCCCACGGTCCTGACCTACGGCCACGGCGACGTCATACGCGCCCAGACCGAGCGCTGGCGCGAGGGGCTCCACCCCTTCCGGCTGGTCGAGGAGGACGAGCGCCTCTACGGCCGCGGCACGGCCGACAACAAGGGCCAGCACCTCATCAACCTGATGGCTATCGAGGCGGTGCTCGCGACACGCGGCCGGCTCGGCGTCAACGTCAAGGCGGTGATCGAGATGGCCGAGGAGACGGGCTCGGTCGGCCTGCCGGATTTCTTCCGCGCCGAGCGCGAGCGCCTTTCGGCCGACGTGCTGATCGCCTCGGACGGCCCGCGCCTACAACCCGAGGTGCCGACGATCTTCCTCGGCTCGCGCGGCGGCGTCAGCTTCGATCTCGTCGTGCGGCTGCGCGACGGCGCGCACCACTCCGGCAACTGGGGCGGGCTGCTCGCCGACCCGGCGACGATCCTCGCGCACGCGCTCGCAGCCATCGTGGACCGGCGCGGCCAGATCCGCGTGCCCGAGTGGCGCCCCGACAGCCTGACGCCCGCGATCCGCGAGGCGCTGGCATCCCTGCCGGTCGAGGGCGGCGAGGGGCCGAGCGTGGATACCGACTGGGGCGAGGAGAGCCTGACCCCGGCCGAGCGCGTGTTCGGCTGGAACAGCTTCGCGGTGCTGGCGATGACGAGCGGCGTGCCCGAGGCCCCGGTCAACGCGATCGCTGGCGAGGCGCGCGCGGCCTGTCAGCTTCGCTACGTCGTCGGCACCGACCCGGACGACATCCTGCCCGCGCTCAGGCGCCACCTCGACGCCGAGGGCTTCGACAAGGTCGCGATCCGCCCGCACGAGCGCGGCTTCTTCAAGGCGACGCGGCTCGAGCCGGACCATCCCTGGGTGCGCGCCGTCGCCGGCTCGATCGAGCGCACCGCCGGGCGGGCGCCGCACGTCCTGCCGAACCTCGCGGGGTCGCTGCCGAACGACAGCTTCACCGACATCCTCGGGCTGCCGACCGTCTGGGTGCCGCACTCCTACCGCGGCTGCTCGCAGCACGCGCCGGACGAGCACGTGCTGAAGCCGCTCTGCCGCGACGCGCTGCGGGTGATGACGGGGCTGTTCTGGGACCTGCCCGACGTCGCGCCGTGACGGTGCCGGGCCGCTCCCCTCGCAAGTCCGTCGCGCCCCGGGACCGGACGCGAGCGCGCCCCGAAAGCCCGTGCCGCCGGCGCCCGCGTTCCTCCGCCCTGCGGGACGGGCGCGGCGTGGCGGCGAGAACGGCGTTGACGCGCGCGGGGACGCCGGCCGAACGTCGGGGCCCCGCCAGCCGCGCAGGAAGCCCCCCGATGACCCGAGCCGCCTTCCTCGGCCTCGTGCTCGCCCCCGCGATCGCCTTCCTGCCGGCCTTCGCCGGCGCCCAGGAGCTGAACGCCCTCGTCTGGTGCGACCACGCCGACCCCGCGCTGATCGAGCCCTTCGAGGAGCGCTACGGCGTCGAGGTCAACCTGCGCGAGTACGAGGGTACGGGCGCGGCGCTCGCGCTGCTCGAACGCTCGCGGCCGGGCGACTGGGACGTGCTGGTGATCGATGCCATCGACGTCTTTCGCGCCGTGGACGCGGGGCTGCTCGCGCCCCTGCCGGAGGACGAGCTGCCGCTCGGCGACCAGTTCGACGAGGTGGTCATGCGCGAGAACAATTCGCGCGACGGCACCCTCTACGCGGCGACCGAGAAGTTCGGCTACAACACCGTCAGCTACGACGTCGACAAGGTCGACGAGGCCGACATGCAGGACATGGAGGTCCTCCTGTCGGAGAAATACGCCGGCCGCGTCGCGATCTACGACTACTACCTGCCGGTGATCGGCCTCGCCGCGCTGATGAGCGGCATCGACACCGCCGCGATCGGCGAGGGCGACCTCGACGCGATCCGCGAGACGCTGTTCGCGATGGAGGCGAACGCCACCGCCGTCGGCGGCGTGGTCGCGAGCCAGACCGCGCTGGCCACCGGAGAGGCCGACGTGGTGATCGGCGGCGGCGAATGGCTGACGGCGACGCTCGGCGAGGACGCGCCCTCGCTCACCTGGACGATCCCCGAGCAGGGCGCGGTGCGCTGGGCGCAGTCGATCGGCATCCTCGAAGGGTCGACCCGCCCGGACCTCGCGCTCGAGTTCGTCAAGTACATCCTCTCGCCGGAGGCGCAGGCCAAGCTCGCCACCTCGTCGTGCTTCTGGGGGATGCCCGCCAACGAGAAGGCGGGCGAGCACCTGACGGATGCGCAGAAGGCCACGCTGCGCTGGGACGAGCAGGCCGACTACCTCGCGCGCACGCAGCTCTACCCCGCCCCCGGCGCCGAGCTGGACGCCGCGATGCAGGACCTCTGGCTGGAGATGCAGCAGCGGTGAACCCGTCGCGCGCGGGCATGGCCGGCTGGGGCCTCGTCGCCCCGGCCGCGCTCTGGACGCTCGCGTTCTTCCTCGCCCCCTTCGCGCTGATGGCCGCGCTCAGCTTCGCCACGCTGGAGGGGCGCGAGGTGGTCTGGGGCCTCGACACCGCGAACTACGCGAAGATCCTCGCGGAAGGGTATCTCCGCACCGCCTTCGTCGTGTCGCTGGAGATCGCGCTCTCGGTCACGGTGATCTCGACGCTGCTCGCCTATCCGCTCGCCTGGATCATCGCCTTCCGCGTGGCCCCGCGCTGGCAGCGCCTCGCGCTCGCGCTCGCGATCCTGCCGTTCTGGACCTCCTACGTGGTGCGCTCCTACGCGTGGCTGCTCCTGTTCGCGCGCGAGGGCGTGGTCAACGACGCGCTCCTCTGGCTCGGGCTGGTGGCCGAGCCGGTCACCATGGCCTCGACCCGCTTCGCGACGGTGACGGGCTTCGTCCACTTCTTCACCATGCTGATGACGCTGACGATCTACGCGAGCCTCGCGCGGCTGCCGGCCAACTACGCCCGCGCCGCCGCCGATCTCGGCGCCCCGCCCTGGCGCGCGTTCGTCCACGTCGTGCTGCCGCTCACCCTGCCGGGCGTGATGACCGGCGCCTTCCTCACCTTCGTGCTCTGCATCGGCGACTACGTCACGCCGCAGATCCTCGGCGGCAACAACGAGCTGACGGTGCCGCAGGTCATCATGGTCCAGCTCGGCCGGCGCGCCGACTTCCCGCTCGCCTCGGCGCTCTCGATCGCGCTGATGGCCGTGGTCACGCTCGCCTATCTCGCCTCCGCGCGCTGGCTGAGGCTCGACCGGCTGTGAGCCGCGCGTCCGACGCCGCCCGTCCCGCCGCGCGCTCGGCCGTCCGCGCGCTCTCCCGAGCCCTGCCCTGGGCCTACCTCGCGGGCGCCTTCGCCTTCGTCTACGCGCCGGTGGCGGTGCTGGTGCTGTTCTCGCTCCAGGAGAGCCGGCTGCCGGTGCCGCCCTTCGACGGGCCGTCGCTGCGCTGGTACGCGGACGTCCTCGGCGACGACGACCTCGTGGACGCGCTCGTCAATTCCGGGCTCGTCGCCGCCGGCTCGGCCGCGGCCGCGACGCTGCTCGGCTTCCTCGCCGCCTGGGGCCTCGCGCGCCACGCGCCGCCGGGGGCGGGGGGGCTGCGCCTCCTCATGATCGCGCCGCTGACGGTGAGCTACCTGATCGTCGGCCTCGGGCTGCTCGCCCTGTTCGGCGAGGCCGGCGTCGGCCTCTCGCTGTGGACCGCCGCCGTCGGGCACGTGGTCATCACGCTGCCGCTCGCCTTCGCGATCCTCGCGGCCTCGATCGGGGCCGAGGAGATCCGCCTCGACCGCGCCGCGCGCGATCTCGGCGCGGGCGGTCTCGCCGCGCTCGGGCTCGTCGTCGCCCCGGCCGTCGCGCCCTCGCTCGCCGCCGCCTTCCTGCTGTCGATGACGCTGTCGTGGGACGAGTTCGTGATCGCCTTCCTGCTCACCCGCTTCGACGTCACGCTGCCGGTCGAGATCTGGAACCTCTTGCGCTCGGGCCTCTCGCCGCGGCTGAACGCCGTCGGCTCGGTGGTCTTCCTGGTCTCTGTCGCCGCCGTCGTGGCGGTGGAGCTGGCCGTGCTGAGGCCGCGGCGATGACGGCGGCGATCGCGGTCGAGGGCGTGGCCCACGCCTACGACGCCACCCCGGCGCTCGCCGGCATCGACCTCGACGTGCCCGCCGGGGCCTACGTGGTGCTGCTCGGCCCCTCGGGCTGCGGCAAGACCACGCTTCTGTCGATCCTCGGCGGCTTCGTCGCGCCGACGCGGGGCAGGGTGCGCCTCGACGGGCGCGACGTGACGCACCTGCCGCCCGCGCGCCGCCCGACCGCGACCGTGTTCCAGGACTTCGCGCTGTTTCCGCACATGAGCCTGCGCGACAACGTCGCCTTCGGCCCGCGTATGGCCGGGGTCGGCCGCCGCGAGCGGCGCGAGCGCGCGCACGAGCGGCTGGCGCTGGTCGGCCTCGACCATCTCGCCCACGTCCGGCCGTCCACGCTCTCGGGCGGGCAGAAGCAGCGCGTGGCGCTCGCCCGCGCGCTCGCCGCCGAGCCGGCGGCGCTGCTCCTCGACGAGCCGCTCGGCGCGCTCGACCTGAAGCTCCGCCGCGCGATGCAGGACGAGCTGAAGGCGATCCAGCGCACCTTGGGCACCACCTTCGTCCACGTCACCCACGACCAGGAGGAGGCCATGGCCATCGCCGATCGCATCGTGGTGATGAACGCGGGGCGCATCGAGGACCACGGCCCGCCCGAACGGCTCTGGCGCCGCCCGGCGAGCCTGTTCGCCGCCGGCTTCCTCGGCGAGACCAACCGCATCCCCGGCGAGGCGGCGGGCGAGGGCGTCGACACCCCGCTCGGGCGCTTGCCGGTCGCGCCGCCCGACGGCGCGCACCGGGTGACGGTCTGCGTGCGCCCGCAGGCGCTCGGGCGCTCGGGCGCGGTCGCGCTCGGGCGCGCGCGCGTGGTCGAGGCCGGCTTTCTCGGTTCTCACGTCCGCGCGCGGTGCCGCGCCGAGCCCTCGGGCCTCGCGCTCGACGTCCACCTCCCCCCCGCCGCCGTGCCTGCCGAGGGCGAGACCATCGCGCTGTTCGCCGAGGCCGACGCGCTCTCGGCCTTCCCCGCCGAGGAGACGCCATGACCGCCCCGACGAGCGCGCGCGCCCGCGCGCGGGACTGGTGGCGCGTGCGCCGCGTCGACGACGCGATCACGCTGATCGACGAGCCCTTCGTCGAGCCTTTCTTCCGCTGCAATTGCTGGCACGTCCGGGGCAGCGAGCGCGACATGCTGGTGGACAGCGGCATGGGGGTGGTGTCCTTGCGCGCCTGGGTCCCGCTCGTGACCGAGCGCGCGTTGACGGCGGTCGCGAGCCACACCCACTTCGACCACATCGGCTGCCACCACGAGTTCGAGGACCGCGTCGTCCACGCCGCCGAGGCCGACATCCTCGCCGATCCGACCCGCGCGGCGACGCTCGCCGATCCTTATGTCACCGACGCGATCTTCGAGCGCCTGCCACCCGCGCCCTACACCTCGGCCGACTACACGGTGAAGGGGTGCACCGCCGCGCGGCTGGTCGAGGACGGCGACGTGATCGACCTCGGCGACCGCCGCTTCGAGGTGATCCACACGCCGGGCCATTCGCCGGGCGGCATCGCGCTCTGGGAGGCGGCGACGGGCGTCCTGTTCTCGGGCGACATCGTCTACGACGGCCCGCTGATCGAGGACACCTACCACGCGAACGCCGCCGACTACCGCCGCTCTATGGTCCGCCTGCTCGACCTGCCGGTGAGCGTGGTCCACGGCGGCCATTTCCCGAGCTACGGCCGCGCGCGCCACCGCGCCATCATCCGGGACTGGCTCGACGCAAAGGAGCGCGCCTGAGCGACGGGGGCGGCGAGCCGCGACCCCTCCGCCCATCCATCCCGGCCCGGATGTGGCCCGATCCACGGTCTCGGACGCCCGTCTCGCGCGGGACGACCCCTCCCGCCCTTCGAGGGAACAAGTGATTGGAGCCGGTCGTGCGGCGACGCTAACGTCGCGACGACGGGAGGGAGACACCTGCATGGCACGAGCGGCGCGACCGGGCAGGCATGGTCCCGACGACGCGGAGACCGGGGACACGCTCGCCGCGCCGTGCGGAGCGAGGCCCTGACGGTGGCCGGATACCCGACCGCGCCGGCGCGGGCGTCCTACGACGTCGTGATCGTCGGCGGCGCCATTCACGGCGCGGCCACTGCTTGGTGGCTGACGGAACTGGGCTTCGATGGCTCCGTTCTGGTGATCGAGCGCGACCCGTCCTATGCGCGGGCCGCCACCACGCTCACCAACAGCTGCATCCGCCAGCAGTTCTCCGATCCGCTCAATATCCGCTGCTCGCGCTTCGGTGCTGCCTTTCTCCGCGACTTCCGCGACCGGATGGGCAGGGACGCGCCGGCGCTCGCGATCCGGTCTTTCGGCTATCTCTACCTCGCCGATACCGAAGCGAAGGCCGAGGCGCTGCGCGAGAACGCCCGGACGCAGACGGCAGAGGGCGCGGCCACGCGGCTGATGGCGCCCGGGGAGATCGAACGCGCCTGCCCCTACCTCATGCTCGACGACATCGTGCTCGCCAGCCACAACCCGGTCGACGAGGGCTACTTCGACGGCACGGCGGTGTTCGACGGCTTCCGCCGCTCGGCCCGCGCGCGGGGCGTCGCCTTCGTCGCCGCCGAGGTCACCGGGCTCGATCTCGGCGCCGGGCGGGTCGAGGGCCTCCGCCTCGCCCGCGGCGCGCGCGTCGGCTGCGGCGCGCTGGTCTGCGCCGCCGGCACGCGCTCGGCCGCGCTCGCGCGCATGGCCGGCATCGCGTTGCCCGTGGAGCCGCGCAAGCGCTACTCCTGGATCGTCTCGGCCGCGCGCCCGGTCGAGGGGCCGATGCCGCTCGTCATCGACCCCTCGGGCATCCACTTCCGCCACGAGAGCGGCGACGCCTACCTCGTCGGCTCCAGAGGGCCGGACGACGGCGCGGTGGACGCGGACGACTTCGCGATGGACCCCGATCTCTGGCTCGCCCGGGTCTGGCCGGTGCTCGCCGCGCGCGTGCCCCAGTTCGACGCGGTCAAGGTGGTGGCCGAGTGGGCCGGCCACTACGACATGAACACGCTCGACCAGAACGCCGTCCTCGGCCCGCACGACCGCGTGGCGAACTTCCATTTCCAGTGCGGCTTCTCCGGTCACGGCCTGCAGCACGCGCCCGCGGTCGGGCGCGGCACGGCCGAGCGGCTGATCCATGGCGAGTACCGCACGCTCGATCTCTCGCCCCTCGGCTGGGGCCGGATCGCGCGGGGCGAGCCGCTGCGGGAGCGGGCGGTGATCTGAGACCGGTGTCCGGCGAACGGATCGCCGGGTCGCACCTGGCGGCGACGTGGCCCCGATACGATCAGGCGAGTGTGCAGCGCACCAGCATGAAGGCGCCGGCGAGATCGACGTCGCCGAGCGCCTCGCCGGCGCGCGCGCTCAGGAAGAAGGCGTTGCGCAGCCCCTCCTCGATCCAGACGTCCGGCCCTTCCAGCGCCGCGCGCGAGACCGCGATGTCGCCGTCCGCCGGCACCCAGGGCATTTCCCCAATGTCCGTCTTCACCGGAGACGACATCAGGTTCGACGCCGCCACGACCGTCCGCGTCACCGCGCCGATGTTGAGGAAGTGACAGTCGCCGGGTAGCCGCTCGGACGCCTTCTCGTGCCGGATCAGAACCCGACCGCTTGCCCGTCCTTCCGCGGATCGGAGCCAGCCGCGTAGCCGCCACCGTCGAGGCGGTGGACGAGCTGCGCGCCGCCGAAGCCGAAGGCGGCGTCGGGCGGCTCGGTGACAATACGGTGGCCCATGGCGGCGAGCGCCTCGCGCGTCTCGGCCGGCATCGACGCCTCGCAGGCGACGCCGCGCCCGCCGGTCGCGCGCCAGCGCGGCGCGTCCGCGGCCGTCTGCACGTCCTGGCCCCAGAGCGCGGTGCGCAGCGCCATTTGCAGATGCCCCTGCGCCTGCATCGGCCCGCCCATGACGCCGAAGGCCATCAGCGGCGTCTCGCCCCGCATGAGAAAGCCCGGGATGATGGTGTGGAACGGCCGCTTGCGCGGCGCCACGCGGTTGGGATGGCCCTCGGCGAGCGTGAAGCCCGCGCCGCGGTTCTGCAGGCTGATGCCGGTGCCCGGCACCACCACGCCCGAGCCGAAGCCCATGTAGTTCGACTGGATGAACGAGACCATCATGCCCGAGGCGTCGGCGGCGGCGAGGTAGACCGTACCGCCGCGCCGCGGCGCGCCCGCGCCCGGGTCGCCGGCGTGGCCGGGGTCGATCAGGCGGGCGCGCTCGGCCAGATAGACGTCGTCGAGCAGGGCGTCCGTGCCGACGGCCATGGCCTCGGGGTCGGCGACGTGCGCCTCGGCGTCGGCGAGGGCGAGCTTGGTCGCCTCGATCATCAGGTGCAGCGCGCGCGGGTCGTCGGGGCCTAGATCGCGCACGCCGGTGTGCGCGAGCATCCCGAGGGCCAGACAGGCGGCGATGCCCTGACCGTTCGGCGGGATCTCGTGCAGCCTGACGCCGTCGAAGCCGGCCGAGATCGTGCCGCACCAGTCGGGCGCCTCCGCGCCGAGATCGTCCATCGAGAGCGCCGCGCCGTGGCGCGCCGCCTCGGCGGCGATGGCGTCGGCGAGGGGGCCGCGGTAGAACGCCTCGCCGCGGCTCCCGGCGATGGCTTCGAGCGTCGCGGCCATCGCCGGCGAGGCGAAGCGCTCGCCCGCGCGCGGCGCGCGGCCCTCGGGCAGGAAGTGCTCGGCGAAGCCCGGCTGGTCGGCGAGCAGGTCGGCCGCGCGCGCCCAGAGCGTCGCGATCACCGGCGAGACGGTGAAGCCGCGCCCGGCGTAGCCGATGGCGGGGGCGAGGAGGTCGGCGAAGGGGAGCCGGCCGAAGCGCTCGGAGAGCGCGGCCCAGGCGCCGACCGCGCCTGGCACGGTGACGCTCTCCCAGCCGCGCTCGGGCATGGCGTCGCGGCCGGCGAAGCGCTCGGGCGTCCAGCCCGCCGGCGAGCGGCCGGAGGCGTTGAGGCCGTGCAATCGCGCGCCATCCCAGACGATGGCGAAGGCGTCCGAGCCGAGCCCGTTGCCGGTCGGCTCGACCACCGTCAGCGTCGTCGCTGCCGCGATCGCGGCATCCACGGCGTTGCCGCCCTTGGCGAGCATGGACAGCCCCGCCTGCGCCGCGAGCGGCTGCGAGGTCGCCACCACGTTGTCGGCCATCACCGCCGAGCGGCGCGAGGTGTAGGGGGGAACGGACGGGAACCGCATCAGACGCTCTCCCGCACGTCGAGCACGTCGCGCAGCCAGTCGCCGATGAAGTTGATCGACAGCACCACCAGCATGATCGCGAGCCCCGGGAACACGCCGAGCCACCACGCGCGGCTGATGAAGCCGCGTCCGTCGGCGAGGATCAGCCCCCAGGTCGGCGTCGTCGCCTCGACGCCGAGGCCGAGGAACGACAGCGTCGCCTCGCCGAGGATGGCGTAGGAGACCGAGACCGTCGCCTGCACGATGATCGGCGCCATGGCCGAGGGCAGGATGTGGCGCCAGAGGATGCGCGCATGGGAGAAGCCCATCGAGCGCGCGGCGTCGACGAACTGCTCCTCGCGCAACGACAGCGCCATGGAGCGCGCCACGCGGGCGAAGTCGTCGATGAAGGCGAGCGAGATGGCCACGATCACGTTGACGAGGCCGGTGCCGAACACGGCGACGAGGTAGACCGCAATGATGAAGTTCGGGAACGCCCACTGCAGGTCGATGTAGCGCATGATCACCAGATCGACCCAGCCGCCGAAGTAGCCCGCCGCCAGCCCGAGCGCGACGCCGATCACCAGCGCGATCGCGACCGTGACCACGCCGATGAACAGCGAGACGCGGGTGCCGTAGAGGATGCGGCTCAGCAGATCGCGCCCGAGGTCGTCGGTGCCGAGCGGGTGCGCCCAGGAGAGCCCCGCCATCATGTCGAGCGTCATCTCGTTGGGATCGTTCGGCGCGATCCAGGGCGCGAAGAGGGCGCCGAGCACGAAGAGGGCGAGCACGATCAGACCCGCCTGCGCCTTGCGGTCGCGCCGGAGCGTCGCCCAGGCGCGCGAGCGGCGCTCGGGGGGCGCGTCCTCGGCGGGGGCGGCGTGGAGCGTCGCGTCGGCCATCAGGTGTAGCGGATGCGCGGGTCGAGCGCGCCGTAGGCGAGGTCGACCACGAGGTTGGAGAGCACGAAGAAGGCCGAGATCACCAGCACCGCGCCCTGCACCACCGGGTAGTCGCGGTTCAGGATGCCCTCGATCAGCACGCGCCCGAGACCCTTGATCGCGAATACGTTCTCGACCACGACCGCGCCCGAGATCAGCAGCGCCAGCGCGATGCCGATCACGGTGACGACCGGGATCATCGCGTTCGGCAGCGCGTGGCCCCACATGAGCGCGCGTGCGCCGAGGCCCTTGGCGCGGGCGGTGCGCATGTAGTCGGCCTTCAGCACTTCGAGCAGCGACGAGCGGATCATCCGCGCGATGATCGCCGAGAACGCGGTGCCGACGGCGATCGCGGGCAGGATCAGGTGCTTGAGCCAGGGCCAGAAGCCCTCCGAGAGCGGCACGTAGCCGATCGCGGGCAGCCATTGCAGGTTGGCCGCGAACACGATGATCAGCAGGATCGCGAGCCAGAAGTCGGGCATCGAGAGGCCGAGGAAGGCGAAGGCCGAGACCGCGCCGTCGACCGCCGTGTTGCGCCGCGTCGCCGACAGGATGCCCGCCGGCACCGCGATCGCGATCGCGATCACGAAGGCGAGGGCGGCGAGCGAGAGCGTGCGCGGCAGCGCCTCGGCGATGATGGTCGCCACCGGCTGGTTGTTGCCGTAGATCGAGCGGCCGAGGTCGCCCTGGAAGGCATTGGCGAACCAGTAGAAATACTGGACGACCAGCGGCTGGTCGAGGCCGAGGCGCGCGCGCAGCGCCGCCTCGGCCTCGGGCCCGCCCGCGTCCGCCAGCATCGCCGCGATCGGGTCGCCCGGCACGAGGCGCAGCATGAAGAACACCAGCGTGGCGACCGCCCACATCACGAGGACGGCGCCGATCAGCCGGCGGACGAGGAAGGCGCTCACGACGACAGCGTCACGCGGTCGAGGTCGGTCAGCCCCGGGATGCGGCTCTGCACCGGGAAGCTGACCGACTTGTGGTGCACCAGTACGTCCACGGGATGGTAGAGGAACGCGCTCGCCACCTTGTCGGAGGTGATCTTGTTGGCCTCGCGCACCAGCTCTCGGCGCGCCTCGCGCTTGGGCGTGACCGACTGCTCCTCGATCAGCCGGTCGGCCTCCGGGTCGGAGAAGTAGCCGAACGGGAACTCCTCCTTGTCGCGCGTGCGGCCGTTGAACTTCGAGGACGTCATCATCCAGTCGACGATGGCGTCGTCGGGGTCGTAGTCGCCGCCCGAGCCGCCGAGGCGCATGTCGAAGTCCATCGCCAGGAAGTTCTCGATCATCACCGAGAACTCCTGGGTCTGCACCGTGACCGGGATGCCGAGGGTCTGCTTCAGGATGTTGGCGATCACCAGCCCGTCGCGCTTCTCGGAGGGGCGCACGGTCAGCATCAGCTCGGGGAAGCCCTCGCCGCCCGGATAACCGGCGTCGGCGAGGAGCTGCTTCGCGCCCTCGGGGTCGTGGGCCTGCTCGGAGGTCTCGGCGATGCCCTCGTCGTAGTAGTAGCGCATCGCCGGGTTGACCGAGCCGTAGGCGGGATTGGCGTAGCCGAAGCGCGCCTGCTGCGCGTAGAGGTCGCGATCGAGCGCCTTGGCGATGGCGAGGCGCACCATGAAGCCCGGCTCTTTCTTCAGCTCGGCGAGCGGCTTGTCGAAGCTTTCGACCTTCATCGGCTCGCGGTGCGGGTTCAGCCAGACCGACTGGAAGCCGGGGGCGTCGGCGATGTCGACCACGAGGTCGGGGTTGTTCTTGAAGCGGTCGATCAGCTGCGCCGCGATCGGGTTGCCGCCGATGAACTGGATGTCGCCCGCCTCGATCGCCGCCGCGAGCGGCTCGGCGCCGTCGATCGGGCGGATCTCGACGCGGTCGAGCTTCGGCCGCTCGGGGTCGTAGAAGTCGTCGAAGCGCTCCAGCACGACGCCCTGGCCGAGCTTGTGCTCGACCACCCGGAACGGGCCGGTGCCGACCGGGGTCAGGCCGTAGCCGTCGGCGCCCATCTCCTCGAGCGCGCCGCGCGAGACGATGGTCATGGCGCGGCCGGAGGCGCGCTCCAGCGTCTTGGTGAGAAAGCTCGCCTGCGGCTGCTTCAGCGTGAAGCGCACCTCGTACTGGTTCAGCTTTTCGAGGCTCGCGACGTTGGCGAGGGTGCCCGCATGGATCGACTTCGTCGGATCGGACGAGCGCTCGTAGGTGAACAGCACGTCGTCGGCGTCGAACGGATCGCCGTTGTGGAAGCTCAGCCCCTCGCGCAGCTTGAAGGTGTAGGTCGTGCCGTCCTCGGAGACCTCCCAGCCCTCGGCGATGTCGGCCTCGGCGATCAGGGCGGCGTTGATGTGGGTGAGCCCCGAGAGCACGTTCGAGGTGATCTGGAACTGCAGCACCTGCCCCATCTGCGCGGGGTCGAGGGTCACGATCTCGCTGACCCCGGCCCAGCCGCAGCGCAGCGTGCCGCCCTGCGCGCCTTGCGCGATCGCGCGGCCCACGGGGCCGGGCGCGAGGTGGGCGGCCGTCAGCGTGCCGGCGGCGGCCATCAGGCGCAGCGTCGCGCGCCGCGACAGCCGCGGCCCCGACAGCGCCTCGCGCGAGAGCCCGACGAGCGGGTCGCGCGGGTCGAAGTCGTGAGCGTCGTCCCAGGCCTCGCGCATCGCCTTCAGGGTGGTCTCGTCGGTCATGTCGCCGCCTCCTGCGTCGGTCTCGTGGTGTCCGGGATCTTCCCTGGGGCCTCGGCCAGCCAGCACGCGGCGCGGTGGCCGGGCGCGAGGCGCTCCAGCACGGGCTCGTCCTGCGCGCAGCGCGCGACCGCGATCGGGCAGCGGGGATGGAAGACGCAGCCCGGCGGCGGCGCGGCCGGCGAGGGCACCTCGCCCTTGAGCGGCGCCACCTCGCGGCCGTGCTCGAACGCGGGGTCGGGGTTGGGCACGGCGTCGATCAGCGCGCGGGTGTAGGGATGGAGGGGGCGGGCGAACAGCTCCTCCGACGCCGCCTCCTCGACCACGCGGCCGAGGTACATGACCGCGACGCGGTCGCAGAGGTGGCGCACCACCGAGAGGTCGTGGCCGATGAACAGGTAGGTGAGGCCGAGATCGCGCCGCAGCCGTTCGAGCAGGTTGACGATCTGCGCCTGCACCGAGACGTCGAGCGCCGAGACCGCCTCGTCGCAGACGATCAGCTCGGGCTCCATCGCGAGCGCGCGGGCGATGCCGACGCGCTGGCGCTGCCCGCCCGACATCTCGTGGGGGTAGGCGTCCGCGAAGCGCTTGGACAGGCCGCAGAGGTCCAGGAGTTCGGCCGCGCGCGCCTTCGCCTGCCCGCGCGGCACGATGCGGTGGACCCGGAGCGGCTCGGCCACGATCGCGCCCGCGCTCATGCGCGGGTTCAGCGAGGAGAACGGGTCCTGGAAGATCGCCTGCACCCGCCGGCGGAAGGCGGCGGTGCGCGCCTCGCCCACGACCGCCTCGCCGTCGAAGCGGATCGTGCCCTCGCTCGGCTCGACGAGTTGCAGCACCGCGCGCGCGAGCGTGGTCTTGCCGCAGCCCGATTCGCCCACGAGCCCGTAGGCCTGCCCGCGCTCGATCGAAAGCGAGACCCCGGCGACGGCGGCGACCTCGCCGACGGTGCGCTTCAAGAGCCCTTCGCGGATCGGGAAGCGGACGTGGAGATCCTCGACTTCGAGGAGCGGTGCGCTCACGCCGCCGCCTCCGACACGAGGGGATGCCAGCAGGCGTGGGCGCGCCCGCCCGCCACGACCATCGGCGGCGCCTCGCGGCGGCAGCGCTCGCCCGCGCGCGGGCAGCGCGGGTGGTAGCGGCACCCAGGCACCGGGCGCATCGGGTCGGGCGGCGCGCCCTCGATCGGGTTCAGCGCCGTGCCGCGCTCGCTGTCGAGGCGGGGCACGCAGGCGAGGAGCCCGGCGGTGTAGGGGTGCGCGGGGGCGGCGTAGAGCGCGCGCGCGGGCGCGGTCTCGACCACGCCGCCCGCGTACATCACCGCGACGCGGTCGGCGTAGCGCGCGACGACGCCGAGGTTGTGGGTGATGAGCACGAGGCCGACGCCGTGCTCGCGGCAGAGCCGCGCCATCAGCGCCAGGATCTGCGCCTGGATGGTGACGTCGAGCGCGGTGGTCGGCTCGTCGGCGAGGATCAGGCGCGGGCGGCAGGCGAGCGCCATGGCGATCATCACCCGCTGGCGCATGCCGCCCGAGAACTGGTGGGGATAGGCCGAGAGGCGCCGCTCGGGATCGGCGACGCCGACCTCGGCCAGAAGCTCGATCGCGCGCGCCCGCGCCGCGCGACGGTCGAGGCCGAGCTTCAGGCGCATGCCCTCGGTGAGCTGGCGCCCGATCGAGAGCACCGGGTTGAGCGAGGTCATCGGCTCCTGGAAGATCATCGCCATGGCGCCGCCGCGGAGCGCGCGCAGCCGCGCCTCCGGCAGCGTCGCGAGATCCTCTCCGTCGAACACGACGCGGCCCGCGGCGATCGACAGCTCGTCCGGCAACAGCCCCATGACCGCGAGCGCCGTCAGCGACTTGCCCGAGCCGCTCTCGCCGACGACGGCGAGCGTCTCGCCGGGCGCGACGGCGAGGCTCGCGTCGTGCACGAGACGGTGACGGGCGCCCTCGCGCGCCAGATCGATGGCCAGGGCCTCGACGGTGAGCAGCGTCACGTCGCCTCCGTTCGCGGCGCGGGCTTGCATCCCGCACGAGGGGCCGGAACTATCGATATCGATATTGAGAAAGGGGGAGGGTCGGGTTGTCAACGACGGACTTCGACGTCGCGAGCGATCGCCGTGGCGCGAGCGGGCTGGGGGGCGGGCCGGGCAACGCGCCGAAGGCCGATCGCGCGCGAGACCTCCTGCGCCACGAGATCCTGTTCGGCCTGCGCCGGCCGGGCGAGCACCTGACCGAGCAGGCGCTCGCCGCCGACCTCGGCTGCAGCCAGGGCACGGTGCGCGAGGCGCTGATGCGTCTCGCCGACGAGGGGCTGGTCGAGCGGCGCGGCTACCGCGGCACGGTCGTGACCGAGACGACGCTGGAGGAGGCGGCCGAGATGGTGCGCATCCGCCTCTCGATCGAGCGGCGCGTGGCGCGGCGGCTCGCCACCGGGGGCCTCGCCGCCCCGGCGCGGCGCGAGATCGACGCGCTGCTCGACGCGATGGACGCGGCGCACGCGCGCGGCGATCTGAGCCGCTGCAGCGATCTCGATCGCGCGTTCCACGTCGCGCTGTGTCGCCACGCGGGACTGACGCTACTCTGCCCGGTGCTCGGCCGCGCGGCGCTGCACATGCATCGCTTCACGCTCGGCGGCGTCGAGCTGCCGCGCTCGTTCCGCGAGGAGGCGGGCGTCGGCGCGGAGCACCGCGCGCTCGTCGAGGCGATCGTCGCGGCCGAGCCCGACGCGGCCGCGCGAGCCGCGGCCGAGCACGTCGTCCGCGTCCTGCATCGCTGGGCACCGTCGCTGCACGCGGCCGCCGGCTCGGACACCGTCGCCGCATCGCCGGGCGACGGTGTCGAGCCGGCGCGGTGACGAAGGGCGGAGGGCTCGGGCGGACAAGACCCGAGGGATCGGGGCCGTGCGCTCGCCAGGGCGTTTTCCGGTCCGGGCGAAGCGCGCGGGGGCCGCGAGACCGCGCGTTCTCGACACCCCGAAGCCCCGTCCGATCCGACCGGCCCGACCCGGCCAGGGCCTCCGGGGTGAACGATCCGCGCGGAGGGCGCCTCGACGGCGCGACAGGGCGCGAAGCCGGTCGCCCGGCTACTGGCTGTACGTCTCGTCGAGCGCATAGCCCGCCGCGCGCACCGTCCTGATCGGGTCGCGCTCGGCTCCCTGGTTCAGCGCCTTCCTCAGCCGGCCGACGTGGACGTCGACGGTGCGCGCCTCGACGTAGACGTCGCGCCCCCAGACCAGGTCCAGGAGCTGCTCGCGCGAGAACACGCGGCCGGGGCGCTGCATCAGGCAGTCGAGCAGGCGGAACTCGGTCGGGCCGAGATGGCCCTCGCGCTCGCCGCGGCGCACGCGACGGGTCTCGCGGTCGAGGAGCAGGTCGCCGAAGGTGGCGACGTTGGCCGCGAGCGTCGGGCGCGAGCGACGCAGGAGCGCACGCACGCGCGCGGTCAGCTCGGGCACCGAGAAGGGCTTGGTCAGGTAGTCGTCCGCGCCGGTGTCGAGCCCGCGCACGCGGTCGTCCTCCTCGCCGCGCGCGGTCAGCATGATCACCGGCAGATCGCGCGTCTCGGACTGCGCGCGGATGCGCCGGCAGACCTCGATCCCGCTGAGGCCGGGCAGCATCCAGTCGAGCAGCACCAGGTCGGGCTTCTCCTCCTCGATCGCGAGCAGCGCGTCGTCGCCGTCCTGGCTGACGCGCACGGCGAAGCCTTCCTTGGCGAGATTGTACTCGAGCAGCGCCGAGAGCGCCTCCTCGTCCTCGACGACGAGGACGCGGGCGGCCATCGGGCGGGCGTCGCGCTCGGGGGCGGGGCTGCGGCCGGGGACGGGGGCGCTCGTGGTCGTCATCGGGCTCAAAGCTCCGGCAGGTCGCCGAAGGGATCGCCCTTCGGCCGGGGGTCGTCGAGCGGCCGGCCCTTCACCACGAAATACGTCATCTCGGCGATGAACGTCGCGTGGTCGCCGATCCTCTCCAGGTTCTTGGCGATGAACAGAAGCTGCGAGCAGGTGCCGATCACCCGCGGATCTTCCATCATGTAGGTGATCAGCTCGCGGAACAGCGAGTTGTACATCTCGTCGACCTCGACGTCGCGGCGCCAGACCGAGACGGCCAGGTCGGCGTCGCGCGCGGTGTAGGCGTCGAGCCCTTCGGTGAACTGCGCCTGCGCCTGCTTGCCCATGCGCAGGATCGAATGGGCGATGCGCATCGGCTCGCCCTCGCTCAGGTACTGCGCGCGCTTGGCGATGTTCTTGGCGAGATCGCCGATACGCTCGAGCGTCGAGGAGACTTTGAGCGCGGCCACCACCGCGCGCAGGTCGTCGGCCACCGGCTGGCGCAGCGCGAGCGTCTGGATCGCGGCCTCCTCGAGGCGCATCTCCAGGCGGTCGAGGCGCAGGTCGGCCGCGACCACCTCGCGCGCGAGCGCGATGTCGCGGTGGCGCACCGCCTCCAGCGCATTGCCGAGCTGCTCCTCGGCGATGCCCCCCATCTCGGCGATCGAGGCGTCGATCGCCTTCAGGTCCTGGTCGAAGGCGGTCACGATGTGACGGCTCTGCGCCTCGGTCATGCGACCCGTGCCGGCCGCGCGTCGCCGCGCCCCGGTCCCTGACCCTCGCCTCAGCCGAACCGGCCGGTGATGTACTGCTGCGTCTTCTCGTGGCTCGGCGCCGTGAAGATCTTACCGGTCTCGTCGTACTCCAGCATATGGCCGAGGTGGAAGAACGCGGTCTTCTGGCTGACGCGGGCGGCCTGCTGCATCGAGTGGGTGACGATCACCACGGAATAGTTCTGCTTCAGCTCGTCGATCAGCTCCTCCACCTGGGCGGTCGCGATCGGGTCGAGGGCCGAGCAGGGCTCGTCCATGAGCAGCACCTCCGGTGCGGTGGCGATGGCGCGCGCGATGCAGAGCCGCTGCTGCTGGCCGCCCGAGAGCCCGGTGCCGGGCGTGTCGAGCCGGTCCTTGACCTCGCCCCAGAGCGCGGCGCGCTTCAGGCTCTCCTCGACGATGGCGTCGAGTTCGGCCTTCGAGCCGCCGAGCCCGTGGATCTTCGGCCCGTAGGCGACGTTGTCGTAGATCGATTTCGGGAACGGGTTCGGCTTCTGGAACACCATGCCGACGCGGGCGCGAAGCTGCACCGGGTCGACCTCGTCGTCGTGGATGTCGGTGCCGTCGAGCTCGATCGTGCCGGTGACGCGGCAGATGTCGATGGTGTCGTTCATGCGGTTGAGGCAGCGCAGGAACGTCGACTTGCCGCAGCCCGAGGGACCGATGAAGGCGGTGACCGCCTTGTCCTCGATGTCCATGGACACGCCCTTGATCGCCTCGTTGTCGCCGTAGAAGACGTGGACGTCGCGGGTCGCGATCTTGGTGCCCTTGGCCGCCACGTGCTCGGGCGAGCGCGAGGGCTGGATGTCCTTCAGCCCGGACTGGTTCTCGCCGTGCTGTTGCTCGGCGGTAATCGTGTCGTCGGTCATCACCAGCGCCTCTCGAAGCGTTTGCGCAGAAGGACGGCGAGCGCGTTCATCGCGATCAGGAACACGAGCAGCACCGAGATCGCCGCCGCCGTCTTGTCGTCGAACAGCCGCTCGGAGTTGCTGTTCCACTGGTAGATCAAGGT
Source organism: Paracoccaceae bacterium (assembly GCA_050330995.1). Classification (GTDB taxonomy): domain Bacteria; phylum Pseudomonadota; class Alphaproteobacteria; order Rhodobacterales; family Rhodobacteraceae; genus Thermohalobaculum. Next base: position 5,662 of record JBHJHI010000013.1, on the reverse strand, counting down.
GGGCAGCACGTTCGCCGCCGCCAGCGGGTCCTCCGGCGGCGCCTGGATGAAGCTGTTCATGCCGACCAGGAGCAGCGGCGCGGTCTCGCCGAGCGCCTGCGCCATGCCGATGATCGAGCCGGTGAGGATGCCGGGCATCGCGAGCGGCAGCACGTGGTGGGTCGCGGTCTGCAGCTTCGAGGCCCCGATGCCGAGCGCCGCGTCGCGGATCGAGGGGGGCACCGAGCGGATCGAGGCGCGCCCAGCGATGATGATGGTCGGCAGCGTCATCAGCGCCCGCACCGCGCCGCCCGCGAGTGGCGAGGAGCGCGGCAGGAAGCCGCCGATCTCGATGTCGGTGCCGGGGATGTTCACGCCGGCCACGAAGATCGCGAGCCCGAGCAGGCCGAACACGATCGAGGGGACGGCCGCGAGGTTGTTGATGTTGACCTCGATCAGGTCGGTCAGCCGGTTCTTCGGCGCGAACTCCTCCAGATAGATCGAGGCCATCACCCCGATCGGGAAGGCGAGCAGGAAGGTCACCATCATCGTCCAGAACGAGCCGAGCACCGCGCCCCAGATACCCGCCAGCTCGGCCGAGGCGCTGTCGGAGGTCTCCAGGAGCCGCCAGTTGAAGCGCTCCTCAAGCTGGCCGCGCTGCTTCATGTTCTCGACCCAGATCACCTGCTGGTCGGACATCGGGCGCTGCACTTCGGGGCGCTCCATGATGTAGCCCTGCCAGCGCGGCGCGGGGAAGTCCTCGCCGCCGGGGCGCTGGAGCACCTCGCCCTCGATCCGTCCGGGCTCGATCGCGGTCGCCCTAATCCAGCCGCCGCCGGCGTTGATCAGGAGCGAGGGGTCCTCGTCCGAGATCTCGAAGGCGGCCGGGCCCTCGCCCGCGGCGATCCCCTCCAACCGCTCGGCCTCGGCGCGGGCGCGGTCGCGCGCCGACACGTAGCCGTCGAGCCGGCCTTCGAGGTACTCGCGGCGTTTCTCGTTGTCGACGCCCTCCGCGAGCTGCGCCTCGGTCACGTCGATCGCGTTCTGCTGGCGCGCCTCCTCGGCGCGGGCGCGTTCGGCCTCCTCGCCGCGCCGCTCGCGCATGGCCTCGTAGAAGGCGGGGAAGGCCTCCTCGGGGAAGGTCGCGCTCACGTCGTCGCCCGGGGTCTCGCCGGGCTCCATGGTCAGCGTGCCGGGGCTCTCCAGCTCCTCGGGCAGGCCGAACTCGCCGGCGAGGTAGAGCTGGGTCTGGTCGTCGAGCAGCGCCTGGAAGGTGACGCTCTGGCCGATCAGGTTGTTGTTGGCCTTGACGCGGTCGCCGAGTTCGAGGCCCGCGTTGTTGGAGACGAGGCCGGTCAGCTCGCGCTCCGCGGCGATGCCGACCTCGCCGCCGACAGCGTTGATCAGCCCCGTGCGCACCACGTCGCGCAGGTTGGCGCGAAGGTTCGGGTTGCCGCTGGTCAGCCGCTCGCGGTCCTCCCCCTCGATCTCCACCGGCGCGTTCAGCGTCAGGTAGTGCTCGGTCGTCACGCTGAGCGTCTTGGTGACGATGGTCGAGAGCAGCACCAGAAGCGCGGCGCCGGCGAGGGCGATCGCGGCGATGCCGTAGGCCTTGAGCCGCACCTCCGCCCAGTAGCGCCGGCGCAGCCGCGCGCGCGAGGCGTCGGAGGTGTGCTTGGCCGAGAGGTCGGTGAAGTCGATCGAGATGTCCGCCATGAAGTCCGTCCTCAGTCGTACATCTCGCGGTAGCGCCGGACGACCCGCAGCGCGACCACGTTGAGCGCGAGCGTCACGCAGAACAGCGTGAAGCCGAGGGTGAAGGCGGGCGCGGCGGCCACGTCCGCCTCGGTGTCGCCGGTGATGAGCATCACGATCTGCACCGTCACCGTGGTCACCGCGTCGAGGGGATTGAGCGTCATGTTCGCGCCCAGGCCGGCGGCCATCACCACGATCATGGTCTCGCCGATGGCGCGCGAGGTGCCGAGCAGCACCGCCGAGACGATGCCGGGCAGGGCGGCGGGCAGCACCACGCGGCGGATGGTCTCGGCCTTGGTGGCGCCGAGGCCGTAGGAGCCGTCGCGCAGGGACTGCGGCACCGCGTTGATCACGTCGTCCGACAGCGAGGAGATGAAGGGGATGATCATGATCCCCATCACCGCGCCCGCGGCGAGCGCGCTCTCGGAGGCGATCGAGAGGCCGACCAGGCTGCCGAAGTCGCGCAGCGCCGGCGCCACGGTGATGGCGGCGAAGTAGCCGTAGACCACCGTCGGCACGCCCGCGAGGATCTCGAGCAGCGGCTTCGCCCAGGCGCGGGTGCTCTTGGAGGCGAAGTCGGCGAGGTAGATCGCGGCGAACAGCCCGATCGGCACTGCCACCAGCATGGCGATGATGGTGATCATGATCGTGCCGGTGAACAGCGGCACCGCGCCGACCTTGGAGGGCTCGAGCGCGCCGGCCGAGACGCCCGAGAGCGGCGACCAGGTGGTGCCGAACAGGAAGGCGTCGACCTGCCAGCCGATGCGGTCGAAGAACACCAGCGTCTCGCCGATCAGCGACAGCACGATGCCGACGGTGGTCAGGATCGCGATGGTGGCGGCGATCCAGAGGATCGTGCGCAGCACCCGCTCCGTGCGGTTGCGCGCGCGAAAGCCCCGCGAGAGCTGGCCGTAGGTGTGCCAGAGGGCGAAGCCGGCCGCGCCGAGCCCGCCGAGGCAGACGAGCGTCACGCGCCAGAACTCGTAGCTCTCGTAGTCGGCCGCGATCGCGCGGCGCAGCTCGCCGTCGGTGGAGGGCAGCCCGCCCTCGGCGATCTTGATCGCGTCGGCGAAGACGAGGCTTCGCTGGATCTCGGAGAGGTCGGGCGCGCGGTCGGCGATCTCGCCCGCGATCAGCCCGTCGAACAGGCTCGAGAGCGCGATGTTGGCGACGACGAACACGCCGAGGCCCGCGATCAGCACCCAGAGTAGCAGGTAGAGCCCGTGATAGGACGGGCGCGAGTGCAGCAATGCGGCCCGTCCGCCGGCGATCGCCTGCGCACGAGAGCGGCCGAGCGCGAAGGCGACGAGCGCGGTCAGCACGATGGCCAGGAGCGTCAAGGGCAGCATCGCTCGGGGGCTCCGGTCGGGCGGTCGGATATCGGGTCGGAACGAAGACGGCCCGGGCGCCGCGGCGTCCGGGCCCGGTCGAGGCGGCGGGCGCTCAGCCCTCCAGCTCGTCCTTGGTCAGCTTCTGCTGGTCCATCGCCTGTTCGGCGTTCTCCTGGTGCGTCTCCTCCTGGAGCGGGATCAGGCCACGCTCGACGAGGTAGCCGCCGCGCGCCGAGGCGTCCTGCGACACGAACTCGGCCACGTACTCCATGATGCCCGGCACCACGCCCACGTGCTGGTTCTTCACGTAGAAGTCCATCGAGCGCGACAGCGGGTACTCGCCGGTCAGGATGTTCTCGAAGGTCGGCTCGGTGCCGTTGACGTTGGCGCCCTTGAGCTGCGACGAGTTCTCCTCGAGGAAGGAGTAGCCGAACACGCCGAGCGCGTTGGTGTTCTCCTGCAGCTTCGAGACGATCAGGTTGTCGTTCTCGCCGGACTCGACGTAGGCGCCGTCGGAGCGGACCTCGATCTCGTCGCAGTTGCCGCCGACCTCCTCGCAGCCGACCTCGAGCGCCAGCTCCTCGAAGGCGTCGCGCGTGCCCGAGGAGGGCGGCGGGCCGAGCACCTCGATCTCGATGTCGGGCAGCGAGGGGTCCACGTCGGTCCAGTTCGAGGGCTGATCCTGGCTGGCGTCGAGCGCCATGTAGAGCTGCGCCTGGGTCAGCGAGAAGTCGGGGCCGGAGCGGTCGTTGGCCACCACGATGCCGTCGTAGCCGACCACCACCTCGGTGATGTCGGTGACGCCGTTCTGCTGGCAGGTCTCGAACTCGGAGGGCTTCATCCGGCGCGAGGCGTTGGTGATGTCGGGGTGCTCGACGCCCACGCCCGCGCAGAACAGCTTGAGCCCGCCGCCCGAGCCGGTCGATTCGACCACCGGCGCCGGAAACTGCGACTGCTCGCCGAAGTTCTCGGCGACGGCGGTAGCGAACGGGAACACGGTCGAGGAGCCGACGATGCGGATGGTGTCGCGCCCCTGCGCCATCGCGCCGCCGGCGGAGGCGGCGAGGAGGGCGGCAGCGGCGACGCCGATGCTCAGCTTGCTCACGGTTGTCTCTCCAATCTCTCGGGGTGGTCGCGGCGACTGCTCGCCGCCGCGGACGAGACGCGCGCCGTACGCGCGCTGGGCCCCCGCATAATCCCCTAGTCTCTCAGTTTTATGACAGTCGTTCGAACACCTCGTGTCATGGGGGGCACAGGCGTCGGCGGTCTTCGATGCGTATCAGGTCGCAGGCTGGCGCCGCCCCGATCTCGCCGCCTTGGCCCCGGCCGCGCTTCCCGCCTCGGCCATCAGCGGCAACCAGACGGTGAAGCGGCTGCCGTGGCCGACGCGGCTCTCGATCTCGAGGCTCGCGCGGTGGCGGTTGAGCACGTGCTTGACGATCGCGAGGCCGAGCCCGGTGCCCCCGCGCTCGCGCGAGCGCGGCACCGAGACGCGATAGAACCGCTCGGTCAGCCGCGGCAGGTGCTCGCGCGCGATGCCGGGGCCGTCGTCCTCGACGCCGAACCCGATCATGCCCGCGCGCCCGGCCACCCCGTCGAGGCGCTCGACGCGCACCTCGTTGCCGCGCCCGCCGTACTTGATCGCGTTCTCGATCAGGTTGGCGAACACCTGCGCGATCTCCTCGCGCGCGGCCGGCACCAGGACGCGCTCGGTCGTCTCGATGGCCGGCACCACCAGCCGCGCGCCCTCGGCCTCGGCCATCGGGCGCAGCGCCTCGACCGCCTCGCGCAGCACGGAGAGGATGTCGACCGGCTCCTGCGGACGGCGCCGCTCGTTCAGCTCGATGCGGTTGAGCGACAGCAGATCCTCGACCAGGCGGCGCATCCGCTCGGTCTGGGTCGCCATCATCGGCAGGAAGCGCGCGAGCGCCTCCGGGTCGTCGCGCCCGTGGCCGAGCAGCGTCTCGATCAGTCCCGAGAGCGCGGCGAGCGGGGTCTTCAGCTCGTGGCTGGCGTTGGCGACGAAGTCGCGGTGCAGCTCCTCCGAGCGACGCGCGCGCGTGCGGTCCTCGACGGCGACGAGCAGGTCGGGGCGCTCGGCGTCGGCGCCGAGGCCGAAGCGCGCCTCCTCGGTGAGCGGCACCACCTGCGCGCAGAGATGCGTCGCCGAGGCGCGCTGCAGCGAGAACTCCACCTCGACGGCGACGCGGCTCGCGCGCGCCTCCTCGATCGCGTCGGCGAGGCGCGGCGCGCGCAGCTCCGCCACCGTCAGCTCGACGCCGTCGGGGCGGCCGAACAGCCGCCGCGCGGCCGGGGTGGCGAAGGGCACCCCCGATCGCGTGCCGACGAGCAGGATGCCGAGCGGCAGCCGTTCGAGCAGCGCCCGCCCGAGACCGGGGGCCAGATCCTCCTCGTGCGGGCGCGGCGGCGGCGGCGATGGCGCGGGGGGCGCCGCGGGCGGGCGGGCGGGCTCCTCGCTCCCGCGCGCGAGCGTGCCCGCGACCGCGGCGACGCCGCCGGCGGGGGGGGCACCCCCCCGGGAGGCGCCAGGGAAACAAGGAGCCCCCGGCGGGGGGGCGGGCGCCGGACAGCGGGGG